>CAYTJD010000048.1:0-141075 GCA_964438005.1 uncultured Solibacteraceae bacterium
ATCCAGCCCCAGAGTCTTCATTCCCTCGGCCACTTCGTCTTCCACCGAATAGTCAAAAATCGTGTCGAGCACGATGATGCCTTCTGACGTCGTAAGCGCCCACACCGAATATTCCGACTGGCCGAAAAAGTAGAGGTTGTCAAACACCTTCACCGGTTCGGCATGCCAGGTCGACCGCTCTGGCGGCCCCGACCGCCTCGGCCCTCCGGCGCGCTGCCCGCCGCCGCGCGGTACTCCCGCCGCTCCGCGGTTGCCTCCCGGCCCCGGCCCGTAGCATTGAAACTGGAGCAGATTTTGAAAATCGTCACCGGCCGCCGCTTTCGCGGCGGCGATGTGTGACTCCGCACTATCCTGAGCCGTCAAAACGGCGGCAGCCAACACCAACCCCAACACAATGCGCATTGAACTCATTGTAGTCGGGGCGCCGGCGCCGACCTGCGCAAGCCCCCATGCTATGATCCACAATATTGGCGAGGAGTCCTCAGATGATCAAACAGATTCTGGCCTTGGGTGGCATCAGCCTCAGCCTGGTTCTGTGCCCGGTGTCCGCGCAACAAACGTCAGCGCGCGCTGCCGCCAAGACCTATGCGCCTCCCAAAACCCCTTGGGGAGAGCCCGACCTGCAAGGCATCTGGCCGCTCAATCATCTGATCGCGACACCGTTCCAACGCCAGCAGAAGTTTGGCGACCGCCGTTTGATGACCGACGAAGAATACGCCGCCGCCCAGAAAAGCGCCGAAGGCCGCAACAAGCGCTTCGAGTCCGGCGCCATTCCGCAAGCCGATTCCGGAACAGCCGTGCTGCGCCTCACCTCGCTGCTGAGCGAGCCGGCGGATGGCCGCTTCCCTGCCCTAACACCCCAGGGCAAGGACAAGTACGCCAGCATGCACGGCAGCTACAAGCCCGGCCAAACCGTCTTCGACAGCCCTGCCGATTTCGACGAATGGGACCGCTGCATCACCCGCGGCATGCCCGTCTCGATGGAGCCGCGCAATTACAACAACGGCATCCGCATCATGCAGTCTCCCGGCTATGTGCTGATCGTGCTGGAAATGGCCCACGAGGTCCGCGTCATTCCCACCACCCCACAGCCACCGCCGGACTCAGACATCAAGACCTGGCTGGGCGTGTCGCGCGGCCACTGGGAGGGCAATACGCTGGTTGTCGAAACCACCAACTTCAACGGCAAAGGCGACCTGACTAACGCCGGCGTGCCTGGGTCGCCGCCGCTGACGCCCAACTCGGAACAGGAGCGGATCACCGAGCGCTTCACCCGCACGAGCGCCGACACCATCGAATTTCAAATTCGGGTCGAGGACCCCGACATCATCGTCAGCCCCTTCACCGTCGAATATCCGATGAAGCTCGACAACAAGTATCAGATGTTCGAGTACGCCTGCCACGAAGGCAACGAGGCCATTCGCGGCTACATCGTGAATTCCCGCTTCGAGCGGACACACCCCAAAGCGGCAGCGCCGAAACAGGACCGGCGTGCGGGTGAGCCCCCTCAGCAGTAACCGGCTGCGCCGGACTTCTCTGCTGGTGCTGATTGCGGCCACCGGTAGCGCTTGCCAGATCCGTCCGGAGGTGAACAGTGCTGCGTCGATCCTCCTGTTCAATGGAAAGGGAACTTCTGGGGACGACGGGGCCGCCCTCGAATCCATCCTCGACGGCGCCCACCTGCGTTATGCAACGGTGAATTCTCAGCAGCTCAACGGGATGACCGAGCAACAGATCCAACGACAGCGCCTGCTGATTGTTCCGGGCGGAAACTTCGTGACCATGGGCAACAGTCTTACAGCGAGCACAACCGCGAACATTCGCAACGCCGTCAAGCATGGCTTGAACTACCTCGGCATCTGTGCGGGCGCCTTCTTCGCCGGGAACTCTCCCTATAACGGCCTGAACCTCACCTCCGGTGTGATGTTCCGTTTCTACGCCGCCGAATCGCGGGGAGTCCGAAAGGCCGCGGTGGCGATCGCCGCGGCCGGATCACCCCCGCTCGACCAGTATTGGGAGGATGGCCCGCAACTCACCGGCTGGGGTTCGGTTGTCGCGAAGTATCCCGACGGAACGCCGGCTGTCGCGGAAGGAACGTTCGGAAGCGGGTGGGTGCTGCTAACCGGAGTTCACCCCGAAGCCCCGGAGAACTGGCGGCGGGGCCTGACTTTCCGCACTCCCCTCGCCGCCGGCCACGCGTATGCCGCTGCACTGATCCAGGCCGCCTTGAATCGCGAACCGCTCGCGCACTATTGAAACGGGAAAAGGTGGCGCCGCCAGCCGTGTGGCGGCCCCGTTCCGAATTCGCTCACTCGTGCCGCAGTGCGACCATCGGGTCGATTCGCGCAGCGCGGCGCGCTGGGAAATAGCCGGCACAGAAGGCCATCGCCCCCAGGGCCAGCACGGCCGCTGAGAACAGCATCGGGTCGTTCGCCTTCAGGCCGTACGCGAAATTGCTCTGCCAGCCTTGCTCCAGAAAATGGTCCAGCACCGGGCCAGCGCTCCAGACCGCCGGAAGACCCAGTGCCGCCCCTGCCGCGGCCAGCCGCAAAGTTTCGCCGAGCACGATCCACGCGACGCCCCGCGGATGCGCTCCCAACGCCACGCGGATGCCAATCTCGCTGGTGCGGCGGGTCACCGCGTACGCCATCACGCCGTAAATCCCGATCGAGGCCAGCAACAGCGCGAGCGCGCCGAATACAGCCGCCAGCGACGCCATCAGACGCTCCTGGGCGAGGGCGTTTTCGATCTGTTCCTCGATCGTGTGCACGTCGGCAATCGCGAGATTTGGATCCACCGCGCGAACGGTCTCGCGAATCTGCCGCACCACCGAGGCTTGGTTCCCCGCGATCCTTAGCTCGAATTCGACCGTCCCCGGCTGCGGGTCTTGCATCAGGGCGCCGTAAATGGCAGGTCGTACCGGGTCGCGAAATTGCTCGGTGCGCCAATCGGCGCAAACGCCGACAATCTCATACGACTCGTGGTTCGATCCATGAAACGTTCGGCCGAGTGAATTCTCACCAGGAAAGAAATGCTGCCGGAACGCTTCGTTCACCACCACGACGCGCCGGCCGCCGGACCGATCTTGCGGCCCGATCGCGCGGCCATTGAGAATCCGGACACCCATGGTCTCGAAAAAGCCGCTTCCCACATCGGTGGCGCGCGCATACGCGTCAAAATTTCGATCGCGCTCCCGGTTGTCCACGGAAACGACAGTTCCGGTGCGGCCGCCGGAGAACGCGGCCGATTGAACCCCGGGTATGGCGTCGAGCCTTTGCCGCAATTGCACGAGCAATGCAGGCATTCGAGCCGCCGGGTAACGGCGAAGGGGAGCGTCGACACTGAACACCAGCACACTCCGCGGCTGGAATCCCAGCGGAAGCTTTTTCAGATTCGCGAGCGTCCCCATGCACAGGCCCGCTCCCACCAGCAACACCACCGAAAGCGCCACCTGCAACACCACCAGCAACCGCCCCATCCTAAGCCTGGAAAGCCCGGAGGTGCCGCGCCCGCCGTCCTTTAATGCCTCATTCACCTCCACGCGCCGCGACTGCCACACGGGCGCGAGGCTGAACAACACGCCGGTCAGAAGAGTAACGCCGGTCGAGAGCAGCAGCACATTGAGATCGAGCGCTGCGTCGAACGGACTCGGCCGCCACGGCGTTGCCAGCAGCGCCGGAATCCCGTTCCGGGTCCAAAACGCCAACAGCAGGCCGGCGGCCCCGCCCACAGCCGCGAGCAATAAGCCTTCGGTTAGCAACTGCCGCGCAATGCGCCAACGCCCGGCACCCAACGCCAGCCGCAAGCTGATCTCGCGCCGCCGTACCGCCGATTTCGCCAGCAGCAGGTTGGCCACATTGGCGCATGCGATCAGCAGCACCATTCCCGCCAACAGCAGCACTGCCAGCAGCAGCTTGTCATATCGGGCCGTCAGGTAATCCAAGCCGCGCGCGGCCGGTTGCAGCAGGAATCGCGGCCGTTTTGCCGGTTCCTTCAAAAAGCTCGCGAGCGGACCTGGATTGGCATCGACTGCTGCCTGGAATTGCGCGTCCAGCGCCCTCTCGGCTTGCGCGTCCGAGATGCCCGGCTGTAAACGGCCCATCATCGGCACGGACCACAGTTTGTCGGCCTCCAGCAGCGCGCGCTGCTCGGGAGGCAGCAGATCCGCGCCTTGCTGTAAACGGCCATAGATCGCAGAGGACAGGTTCAGCGGCGCCCAGATTTCGAAGTGCGCGCCCGGCTCGATTCCCGTGAAGTATTCCGGGTTCACTCCGATGATGGTCACGGGAACATCGTTGAGCCGGATTGTCTTGCCGATTACCGCAGGGCTGCGTCCGAAGCGGCGGCTCCAGTAGTCGTAGCTGATCAGCGCCACCTGGTTCTGCTGCGCCGCCGCGTCATCTTCTATCCGGATCGCACGGCCGATCGCCGGATGGATCTCCAGACCGCTGTAGAACTCCCCGGAAACCAGAAAACAATTCGCCGGTTCGGCGTTTCCGTCCACTACCGCCGTGACACGGCCCAGTTCTTTGAATGCGAACAGACTCGAGAAGATCGCGCGATCCCGCGCGAATTGCCGGTATAAAGGCGGCGTGAAGTCGGTGTGGAGCAGTCCTCCGCCCGGAGCCTCCCGCTGCTCATAAACGGTGCCGAAAGTGGGAGAACGATATCCGAGCCGGGGCGCCACCCAACCGCCAGGCGGCTCGAGCCAGGTCAGCAGGCGTAGCCGCTCCGAGTGCTTCACCGGAATCGGCCGCAACAGCGTCGATTCAATCAGCGTAAATACGGCGGTGTTGGCGCCGATTCCAAGCGCCAGCGAGAGTACGGCGGCCGCGGTGATTCCGGGTGCCTTGCGAAGCTGCCGGATCGCCAACCCGATCTCTCGGGAACATTCGGTCAGCACGCCCATAGACGGCCGGCGCTGCCAGATTCCGGCGCCTATTTCTGCCGGCCCTCTTCGGTTTCGCCCGAGCCGCCCATGCCGATCTTGCGTCCGTCCGGAAACTCGATCGATTGCGAGCTTGCCCGCAGCGCTCCGTCCTTCGCCTGGTAGGCGACCACTTTGATCTTGGTGCCGGGAGGCAGCGAATTCCGGTTCCATCCCAGGCGCAGCAACACCGAAGGAGAGCCGCCTTCAATCCGCCACCGGTCCATGGTCCCATCCGCTTTCGGCACGTCGATCACCAGCCAGGAATGCGGATTCACCCATTCCATCTCGACCACTTTCCCTTCGAGAGTCACCTGCTTGTTCCGGTCGAACTCCGCCGCGAACGAATGGTGCGCCGCGGCAGGCAATACCGCCGCCACCAACAGTCCGGCGCTCGCTACCAAATTTCGCAGTCTGCTGTACATGGGCCTGACTCCCTTATCCTCAGCCATTATGGCATGCATGCTCGGCCGAACTCACGGCTTCGGTTGCAGAAGATCGCGGTAGAGCACGGAATCGGCGTACGGCACGCACTTCAGCTCCAGCAATTGCGCGTTGTTGTCGATCAGCCGGTACAACGGCATCTCGATCGTCCATGGCCTCGCGAACGTCTGCGGATCCTCCAGCGAGGCCTCATACGAGATGTGATTGACGTCCAGAAGCTTGAAGCGCTCGGTCACTTTCAACTGGTTGGTGGCGAAGTTCCCGGCGCGGTCCAGCCAGGACTTGCCGTTTTGCGACGTCGTCACCACCACCAACGTGTCTTTGTCCCAGTCCCCGTTCGACCGCCCCATCCACGAATCCACCGGCAGGTCCTCGTGATTCTTCATGTAAATGATGCGGTTCGTCGCAGCGAACGGATAGACCATCAGCAGATCGCCATCGCCCTGGAAAATCTGGAACGGCCGGTTTTGATAGGTGACGCGCGGCACGCCCAGCATAAAACACTTCGCTTCGGGATCGGCTTCCGGCCAGTGGGCCCGGTTCTCGTCGCGCTTCTTCAGCGCATCCGGCAGGTAGGGAATCGTCCCTCCACCCTTTAGAACGCTCTTCCCGGCCGGAATCACTCCAATCGCGCCGAGTTGCCCGAACTCTTTCGGGAACCCCTCAACGGAATGTCCTTCCAGGTTCCAATACGCGTTGTTGAGTGCCTGCCAAATCCCGTTCAGGTTCGGATGCCCCGAAATCATAGCTGGCCGGTTCAGCTGCTGCGCCGGCGCTGCGCTCGCGGCGAGCCAAATCGCCCCTGCCATCATGATCGTGAGGGTCAATTGCCTGTGCAATTTTAGAAGTCCCTTTCTCGAAATGAAATTCTATCGCACCCGGCTGGCTCCGCTCGCTGGATTCGCGCGCCTCGGAGAAGTGTCTCGACTAGCGAGTGAATCGCTTAACTCGGGCGCGGTGCCCGCTCCTCAGCGTTTCATCACAAGTGTAGAGGACGGAGCCGGTCTCTTCGGCCAGCGTCCCATTGGCAAGGAGTTCGACCACGACGGAGGCATCGAGAACGATCATCGCTCTCCTCTCCGTTGCATGCAAAAACAAAGAGAACCGAGCTGCCCTCCCGGTTCGCTGGCCTCGCACCCGGCCTTTCCACGATCCATCGCGAATTGGCCGCCGCGGTGATACACTAAACCGTCTTGGGTCAACACACAAACATCAAGCAGATCGATAAAGACATTCTGAAAAATCTATGAGCCAGCAGAGTTTGGACGCCCTTTTACAAAAGACCGGCCCCGTGAAATTGTTGCGGAATTCGGCCCTCGGACCCTACGTCTATCCGGTCGTTGCCAGCGAGTACACCAACTGGCGCGATGAACAGCAGGCTTGGCAGAAGACCTGCATCTTGTTCAACCAAACGTATCACATGACCGACATGTACGTCGAAGGTCCCGACGCGCTGAAACTCCTCGAGGGCCTCGGCGTCAACACCTTCAAGAACTTCACGCCGAACAAGGCGAAACAGTATATTGCATGCAATCCGGAAGGATATATCATCGGCGACGTCATCCTCTTCCACCTCGAAGAGGGTCTCCTGAACCTCGTCGGGCGCCCCTCGGTCCACAACTGGGTCCAATACCACTGTGAAACCGGCGGCTTCAAAGCCAAGGTGACGCGTGATGAACGGGCGGCTGCGCAGAAAGGTCCCGTTGTCCGCAAGACCTATCGCTATCAGATCCAGGGCCCGACTGCGCTGAAAGTGATGGAGAAAGTGCTTCGTGGGCCTGTGCCCGACGTGAAATTCTTCCAGATGGCGAACTTCACCATCGCCGGCAAAGCGGTGCGCGCGCTGCGTCACGGCATGGTCGGCCAGCCCGGCTTCGAGCTGTTCGGTCCCGCCGCCGATGGCGACGCCGTGAAGGACGCGCTCGTCGAGGCCGGCCGTGAGTTCGGCATGCGTTTATCGGGCGCGCGCGCCTATTCCTCAAACACTCTGGAGTCGGGATGGATCCCGTCTCCGCTTCCCGCCATCTACACCAGTCCGAAAATGAAGGCCTACCGCGAGTGGCTGCCCTCCAACAGCTACGAAGGCATCGGCTCCCTCGGCGGCAGCTTCTACTCCGAAAACATCGAGGATTATTACCTGACACCCTACGATCTCGGCTACGGAGCCACCGTCAAATTCGACCACGATTTTGTTGGCCGCGAAGCGCTCGAGAAGATTTCCAAAAACCCGAAGCGGACCAAAGTCACCCTGGCGCTCAACAACGACGACGTCCTGAAGGCTGTCGGCACGATGTTCCAAAAAGACAACCGCGCCAAGTACATCGATTTCCCGTCCGCTGTCTACGCCACGTGGCCGTACGATAAGGTCGTCAAGAATGGCAAGACCATCGGCATTTCCACCTGGATTGGCTATAGCTCCAATGAGGGCAAGATGCTGACCCTGGCGATGCTCGACAACGAACACGCCCACAATGGCAACGACGTCACTCTGGTGTGGGGCGAACAGCCGGGCTCCGGAACCAAAGCCACCGTCGAGCCGCACGTCCAGACCGAGTTTCGCGCCACCGTCGCGCCCATCCCGTACGCGGAAGTCGCCCGCGAAGCCTATCGCCCGCGGTAACTCGTTTCAGGCACCGCCGCCCAAGCTCGGGCGCCGCGTGTGCCACGCCGTCGCCTGCTCATAAGCATGCGCCACGGCCAGCATTGTCGTTTCGGCAAACGGTGCGGCGCTAATTTGAAGGCCGATCGGCAAACCGGATTTCGTGAAGCCGCAAGGCACCGTGATGGCCGGGATTCCGTACACGTCGAAGGCCCACGGGTTCCCGCCCCCGGCTCCCGGGTTCGGCGCGGGATTGGGCGCCGGCGGATTGAGAGCACCCGCGATGGTGCCGGGCGGCACTTTCAATGTTGGCGTCGCCAACACATCCACCATCGTGAACACTTTACGGATCTCGCGACGCGCCAGATCCACGCGCCGCCGGGCCTCGGCGTAGACGTCCGGTTTCACGTCATTCGACCGGATCATCTGCGTCCGCGTCGCGGTCTGATATTTTTCCGGCGACTCCGTCAGCCACTTGGCGTGATAGGCGTAGGTTTCCGGCCCCCAGATCACCGGCGCCGCGACGGCCGGCGGCAGTTGCACGTCGGTCACGCCGCCGGTGAGCTTACCAAGCACGTCGATCGCGGCATCGGCCGCCTGGGCGAATTCCGGGTCCAGGTTCTCGTAGAAAAGTGCCCGCGGCAGACCGATTCGAAGTTTCGAAACCGGCATCTTGAACGCGCGGCTGTAGTCGGGAACGGGCACATCGGCCGTCGTCGGGTCGAGTTCGTCATAGCCGGCGATCGCGCCCAGCATGAACGCCGCATCCTCGACGGTTTTGCAGATCGGGCCGACGTGGTCGAGCGTCCATGCCATCGGGATAACTCCGCGATTGCTGACGCGGCCATAGCTGGCCATCAGGCCGACCGTGCCGCAGTCGGAGCTCGGAATACGGATCGATCCGCCGGTGTCGGTGCCCAATGTGCCGTAGCACAGGTCGGCCGCGATCGCGGCTGCCGAACCGCCCGAGGATCCGCCCGAAATGTGATCGAGCGCCCAAGGATTGTGGACCGCGCCGAAGTAGGTCACCGCCGAGGTGGCGCCGTAGGCAAACTCGTGCATGTTCAGTTTGCCCAGGATCACGGCTCCGGCGTTCTTCAGCCGTCGGACCACCTCCGCGTCTTCTGTGGGCACTCGGTCCTTGAACAGCTCGCTCGCGCCCGTGGTGCGGAGCCCGGCGGTATCGATATTGTCCTTCAGCGCGATCGGAATGCCGTGGAGCGGCCCTCGCCATTTTCCGCGCTGCATTTCGGCCTCCCGGTCCCGGGCGGCGGCCAAGGCGGATTCGCCGCTGATCGTAATAAACGCATTCACCGGCCGGTTGTACCGTTCAATCCGCTTCAAGCAGGCCTGCGTGAGATCCACCGGCGACACGGCCTTGCGCCGCAGCATCTCTGACGCCTTCTTGAGCGTCCAGGCGGTGAGATCCTGGGACTCCGCCGAACCCGCCGCCGACATGGCTATGCCGCCACCGGCCGCCAGTAAGGCTCTGCGCGAGAAAAACGATTGCGAGGACATGTTGTTAGCTTACGTCCGGGACCGGCGCGAGAACCTCATGCGCCATTCAAATTTCGTATAATGGCCGCGAACCGCATGTTCAACGGACACAAAAAGGCGCTGGCCCTGGCTGTTGCGTTGGGTCTCGGCCCTGCGGCGAACGCCGCGGAAATCGGCGGCTTACAGTTGGCCGAGGCCGCCCGGAGCCAGGATCAGAAAGCCGTCCGGGCCCTGCTCGATCAGAAGGCGGACGTCAACGCCCGCGCGACCGATGGGTCGACCGCGCTCCTTTGGGCGGCTCATTGGAGTGACGCCGGCACCGCCGATCTGCTGTTGCGCGCGGGCGCGGATGCAAACCTGGCCAACGACTTTCGGACGACGCCCCTCAACGAAGCCTGCATTAATGGCAATTCGGCCCTGGTGCGGTCGCTGTTGAAGGCCGGCGCCAACGCGAATACGGCGATTGCCACCGGCGAGACTCCGTTGATGACGTGCGCGCGGAGTGGCGCCGCCGACGCGGTTCGGCTGCTCGTTGAATATGGCGCGGTAGTCAACGCGAAAGAACCCAAGCAGAACCAGACCGCGGTGATGTGGGCCGCGGCGGAGCGTCACCCGGACGTGGTCCAAGCTCTCATCGACACCCATGCCGATCTCAAAGCAAACAGCAAGCAGGGATTCACCGCGGCACATTTCGCTGCGCGCGTCGGCGATCTCGAGAGCTTGAAATTGCTGCTGGCCGCGGGTGTGGACATCAATATCCAGACCCAGGCGGAAGGCGCCGCCAACCGCGTCACCGCGCAACTCGGGATTCCGAAGACAATTGGGACCATCGGCTACACGCCGTTGCTGGTGGCGGTCGTGCGGGGACAGATCGATCTCGCGCTCTATTTGCTCGACCACGGTGCCGATCCCAATATCCTGGCTGCGGGCTTTACGCCCCTGCACTGGGCCTCCTCGCAGTGGGAAAGTTTCACGGCAAACCCGGTGTATGGGTTCACCGACCCCATGTCCGGCATTCCGGACCGCCAAACCAAAATGCGATTCGTCAAGGCGCTGCTGGCGCACGGCGCCAACGTGAACGCGCGCATGACGAAACCGCAGCCGAACTTTGCGGGCGGATATCTCGATGCCGTCGGCGCGACGCCATTCCTGCTGGCCGCCTCGGCCAACGATCTGGAAATGATGCGCCTTCTGCTGGCGGCGGGGGCCGATCCGAAGATTCGGACCGCAACCAATGGCTCGGCCATTATGGCGGCGGCCGGGCTGAACCATTCGATCGGCGAAGACACCGTCACCGAAGCGCAGGCGACCGAAACCGTGAATTTCCTGCTGAAGCTCGGTGTCGAGCCCAAGGGCGAGACCACGTTCGGCGAAAACGCGCTGTTCGGACCGGCGTATCGCGGCTGGAATACCCTGCTGGCGGAGTTGATCGATCTCGGCGTCAATGTGAACGCCGTCAGCAAAGCGGGCGTCACTCCGTGGCTGGCCGCGAGTGGCAGCGGCGACCGGCTCGGCGGCGTTCTGTACAACAAGGAAGGCGCGGAGTTGCTGCGGAAGCATGGAGCCGACCCGTCATTAGGGCATCCGTGCGAAGCCCAAAACAAGTGCCGCGCGGAGCAGTGAGATTCCGGGCATGACCAAATCCGCACTCCTCCTCGGCGCGTTCTGTTTCGCGGCTTCCACGGCCCTTGGTTCTCCGGCAAGCGAACTGGTCTCGAAATACTGTGTCTCCTGTCACAACGAAAAGTTGAAGACGGCCGGCCTTTTGCTGGATCGCGCCGATGCCGAGCGCGTTTCCAACGCGGCAGAAACGTGGGAAAAGGTGATCGCCAAGCTGCGCAGCCGTGCGATGCCGCCGCCGGGCCTTCGGCGCCCCGATAACGCCGAGTACGATCGCGTCGCCGGGTGGTTGGAAGGGGAACTCGACCGCGCCGCCGCGGCGCACGCCAACCCCGGCCGGTCCGCGGCCCTTCACCGGCTGAATCGCGCCGAATATGCGAACGCAGTGCGCGACTTGCTCGCCATCGAAGTCGATGGCAAGGCCCTGCTGCCGCCCGATGAGCAGGCCTTCGGATTCGAGAACAATGCCGAGGCGCTTTCCATGCAGCCGGCCTTGCTCGACCGGTACGTCTCCGCGGCGGCGGCAATTGCGCGGCGCGCGGTGGGCGACCCGACGCTGCCGGCGGGTTTCACGCGCTACGGCGCTCTGAAGGACAACGCCAACGACCAGACGTATCTCCGGCAGACGGACCGCCTCGGCGAAGATTTTCCTCTCGGATCGAAAGGTGGCGTCGCGGCGCGGCACTATTTTCCGGTCGATGGCGAATATGTGTTGAAGATTCGGCTGCAGCGGGCGTGGGACAGCGTCATCCGCGGGCTGAATGTGGCGACCGAATTCGAAATCCGCCTCGACGGCAAACGCGTGTGGCAAGCCACGCTCGGCGGCGACAAGGCGCCCACAAAGACGTTTCAGTTCGACGGGGACGAGCCGCTGCAGGTGCGCACACCGGTACGGGCCGGGCTGCATGAAGTCATGGCGACCATGCTCAAGGCGGACGACGCGGAGCCGGAAGGCGTGGGGCCCGACCGCCTGCCGCTGTTCAGCCGCGCCTCTGACAATCCGACTTCGCCGATTGCGATTGCGGCGTTGTTGATCGGAGGCCCGTATGGCGCGCAAACCCCGGCCGATTCGCCGAGCCGGCGGCTGGTTTTCACCTGCCGCCCCGCGAACCCAACCGGCGAACTTCCGTGCGCCGCGAAGATTGTCTCGCAGCTGGCCCGCCGGGCGTATCGCCGCGCGGCGACCGATGAGGATGTGCAGACGCTGCTTGCCTTCTACAAACAAGGGCGGGCGGCCGGAACCTTTGACGACGGCGTCCGCGCCGCGCTCGAGCGCCTGCTGGTTAGCCCCGATTTTCTGTTCCGGATCGAAGCCGATCCCGCGGGCGCGGCGCCTGGCAGCCCGTACCGCATTCCGGACATCGAGCTGGCTTCCCGGCTCTCGTTCTTTTTGTGGAGCAGCATTCCCGACGAGACGCTGCTCGATCTCGCGATCTCCGGCAAATTGCATGAGCCGGCGGTGCTGGAGCAACAGGTCGCGCGCATGTTCGCCGATCCACGCGCGCGGACGACGCTGGTTCAGAATTTCTTCGAAGACTGGCTGCAAACGCGCAATGTCTGGCTGCTCAATCCGGACGGCACCCGGTTTCCCTGGTTCGACGACAATCTGCGGTCGGCGTTCGTCACCGAGACCGAACTCTTCCTCAACGCGCAATTGCAGCAGGACCGCGGCGTTCTCGACTTGCTGACCTCGAACCAGACCTTCCTCAACGAGCAACTGGCCCGGCATTACGGGGTTCCCGGCGTGTATGGCAGCCACTTCCGGCGCGTTACCCTCACCGACCCGAACCGGTTCGGACTGCTGGGTAAGGCCAGCGTTTTGGCCGTGACCTCGTACACCACAAGGACATCGCCCACGATTCGCGGAAAATGGCTTCTCGAAAATATTCTGGCCGCGCCACCTCCGGCGCCGCCGCCCAATGTGCCCGCGCTTGAGGCGAGTAACAAGGACAACAAGCCGTTATCCGTGCGCCAGATGCTGGAAATGCATCGTGCCAATCCGGTGTGCGCCAGTTGTCACGCGCGCATGGACCCCATGGGATTGAGCCTGGAAAATTTCGACGCTATCGGACAGTGGCGCGCCGCCGATAGCGGCAACCCGATCGATGCCTCCGGCGTGCTGCTGGACGGCACCAAGGTCAACGGGCCGCTCGAGTTGCGGCAGGCGCTGCTCGCGCAAAAGACGCAGTTCGTCAAAGCCGTGACCGAAAAATTACTGACATACGCGTTGGGCCGTGGGCTGCAGTATTACGACGCGCCCACGGTGCGGGCGATCGACCGCGCCGCGGCGGCCGGCGAATACCGCTGGTCCTCGCTGATCTTGGGAATCGTCAAGAGCGCGCCGTTTCAAATGCGAACCGCGGGAACCTTGTAAGGAGTCGACCATGTTCGTAACGAAGAAGGTTCTTTCGCGCCGCACCGTGCTCCGGGGAATGGGGACGGCGGTGGCGTTACCACTGCTCGACGCCATGATTCCCGCCTTCGCGCCGGCCGCGACCACGGCGCCCGTCCGGCGTTTCGGCGTGGTATACCATCCGAACGGCGTCATCTACGATCAGTGGCTGCCGAAGGGCGCGGGCGCGGCGTTTGAGCTGTCGCCAACGCTGAAAGGACTCGAACCGTTCAAGGACAGGTTGATTGTCGTCACGGGCCTGTTCAGCGATCAAGCGGAGGCCAACGGCGATGGCGGCGGCGATCATTCGCGCGCCTGCGGCTCTTACCTCACCGGCGTCCACGTCAAGAAGTCGGATACGAGTCTCGAGAATGCCGTCTCGATGGATCAGATCGCCGCCAAGGCGTTCGAGCGCGAGACGCAGCTTTCGTCGCTGCAGATGACCGCCGATGAGAACAGCCTGCTCGGATCTTGCGACCTGGGCTACAGTTGCGCGTACAGCAGCACCGTCTCGTGGCTGACACCGACGCTGCCGCTGATGGCCGAGAATAATCCGCGCGTGCTGTTCGAGCGGATGTTCGGATCGAGTGACAGCACCGATCCGCGCGTGCGGGCCGCGCGCCTCCAGCAGGACCACAGCCTCCTCGATTCGGTGAACCAGCGCGTCAATCAACTGCAGCGCCGGCTCGGCGCCGCTGACAATCGCAAGATGAACGATTACCTGGCATCGCTGCGCGACGTGGAGCGGCGAATTCAGAAGGCCGAAGAGCAGAGTTCCAGGCAATTGCCCGAAGTGACTCAGCCTTCCGGAGTCCCCGCGAATTTCGACGATCACGTCCGGCTCTTGTATGACCTGCAACTGCTCGCATTCCAGGCCGACCTGACGCGGGTGATCACCTTCATGTACGGCCGCGAGCAGACCGGCCGGCCGTATCCCCAGATCGGCATTCCCGAGCCGCACCATCCGCTCACACACCACCAGGGCCAGGCCGAGAAGATGGAAAAGTGCGCAAAGATCCAGCGCTATCACATCGCGCTCTTTGCCGACTATCTCGGCAAACTCCGCGACACACCCGATGGCGACGGTTCGCTTCTGGACCACGTGATTCTGCTCTTTGGCGCAGGCATCAGTAACAGCGATCGCCACACTCACGGCCCGCTGCCGGCCTTCCTCGCCGGCGGAGGCGCCGGCACCCTGAAGGGTGGGCGCCACATCGTCTATCCCGAGCACACGCCGCTGACGAACCTGCAGCTCACTTTACTGAATAAGCTCGGCGTACCGGCCGAAAAGCTGGGCGACAGCAACGGTCAGTTCAAGGAACTGTCGGACTTGGCCTAAGCCGTTCCGAGACGGTGAATCGTCCTGGTTAACTCGGCATCAAAACCGGGATGACGCGGTTGCCGTGACGGCGAGCAAGCTGGGCCCGTCCCTCACCGGCCGATTCAGAGTAATACGCACCGCCTTCGGCGCGCGCAAAGCTGCGCCGAATCGAATAAGCTAGTCGGGAAGGACGCGCCATGACACCACGATTTCCTGTGCGGCTCCGGGGAGCTTTTCTCGCCGGGGCCCTGGTCTTTCCAGCCTGTTTCGGAATCCTCCGGGCGCAAGTAACGGCGGCGCTCTCCGGGCACGTCGAAGACGGATCGGGCGGCGCGATCGGCGGCGCCACTGTCCGGGTCAAAAGCCTGGAGACGGGAGCCACCCGCTCCGCGATCACCGATTCGTTGGGGAACTTCCGCGTCCCGTCGCTGCCGCTCGGTCCGCAAGAGGTCCGCATCGAAAAGACCGGCTTCAAGGCGGCCATTCGGACCGGGATCAATCTGGAGGTCGGCCAGGAAGCGGCTCTGAGCTTGCAACTCGAGGTGGGCGAAGTCAGCCAGGTGGTGACAGTCCTGGCCGATGCTCCGGTCGTGAATACCACGCCGTCTTCGGTTTCCGGAATGATCGGCGAGGAAAACGTCAAGGATTTGCCGCTCAACGGCCGCAGCTTCGACAACCTGATTACCCTCAATCCGGGCGCCATCAACTACACCGCCATGAAGAGCGCCAACACCACCACGAGCAATGGGAACAGCTTCTCGGTGGCGGGCCGCCGGCCGGGTGACAATCTCTTCCTCTGGAACGGCATCGAATACACCGGCGCCAGCCAGCTTGCCGTCACGCCCGGCGGCGTCAGCGGCGACCTGCTGGGAATCGACGCGATCCGCGAGTTCAACGTCCTCACCGACACCTACGGCGCCGAATATGGCAAGCGCGCGGGCGGCCAGGTGGTCGTGGTGACGCAATCGGGCACGAACAGCCTGCATGGGTCGCTGTTCGAATTTCTCCGCAACAGCGCTCTCGATGAGCCGGGCATATTCGACCAGGGAAAGGTGCCCGCCTTCCGCAGAAACCAATTCGGCGCGGCGCTCGGCGGGCCGCTTCAGAAAGACCGCCTCTTCCTCTTCGGCAATTACGAAGGCTACCGGCAGTCGCTCGCCGTGAGCAGTGTGAGCGTGGTTCCTGACCAGCAGGCGCGCTCCGGCTCGTTGCCGAACGCTTCCGGCGTCTACACGACGGTTCCGAACCTGGATCAGAGGATGCTTCCCTTCACCGCTCTGTGGCCGCAGCCCAACGGTCCGGAGCTGCTGGCCAACGGGCTGCCCTCGGGCAGCGCACTGGCCTATTACAACCCCAAGAATTCGATTCGCGAAGACTTTGGCACACTGCGAGCCGATTACAACGTGCGCGCAGCGGATCGGTTTTCGATCTCGTATTTGATCGACACGGGCCGGAGCATTATTCCGCTGGCTGATCCCCTGTTTGCCTCGGGGCTGGGCCTTGGTGCGCAAGTGGCCAGTATCGAGGAGACCCACGTGGTATCGCCCGCGATCCTCAACACCGTGCGTGTGGGTTTTTCGCGCGGGGCGTTCAATTACGATGCCGCCACGTTCGCGAACTTCAGTCCAGGACTTTCATTCGTCGCGGGCGGCCAACCCGGAGCGATTACGATCAACAGTGGGATCACCGCGGCCGGTGGAAATGTGAACGCCGGCGTGTGGGATCGCCGCAACCTGTTCAGCTACTCCGATGACATCGAGATCGTCAGAGGCCGGCACTCGGTCAGCGCGGGCGCATGGTTTCAGCGCGTCCAGGAGAACGAGGACACCGCGTCGCGGCGTCTCGGGATGGCCACCTTCAGCACCTTGACCACCTTCCTGCAAGGGACGTTGACCAATTTCCAGGTTGTGCCCAACCACAACGAGCTGGGTTGGAGAAGCTTCTTCGGCGCGTGGTACGTGCAAGACTCGATCAAGCTCCGTACCAACCTGACGCTGCAGGCCGGACTGCGGCACGAATTCACCACCGGCTGGAACGAGCTGTCGGGAAGAGCTTCGAATTACATTACCGGGTCGGACGGCGTGCTGTTGACCGCTCCGCTGGTGGGAGATTCGGTCTACACCCGGAATAATGCGAAGCGTCTGTTCAGCCCGCGCGTGGGACTGGCGTGGGACCCTACGGGCGATCAGAAGACGGCGATCCGCGCGGGGTTCGGCACCTATTATTCCTTGATCGATGTGCTGACCTTCCTGTTGAACTCGCTGCCGCCTTACAACGGTTCGGCTGCGTTCACCGGATCGCTGCCCTCGCTGCTGCCCATCACTCCGAACGTGCCCGTTCCGCCATCTTGCGGACCGGGTGTTCCGGCGCCTCCCCGCTGCACGATGTACGCGCCGCAGGGCGTGCAAGCCAACGCGAAAACGCCGACCGTGGAAGAGTGGAGACTCTCGGTGGAGCGTCAGCTCAGCCGCAACATGTCTTTAACCGTGGCCTACCTGGGGTCGCATGGGTACCACGGGCTCTTGAGCGTCGATCCGAACACCATTCCGGCCGGGATCTGCGCCAATGCGAGCGGATGCCTGGCCGGTGGCTCGGCGTACACAGCAGCCAATTGTCCGACGCCGGCGGCCTGCACCGTGCCACAAGGCGCGCGGTTTATTCCGGGTGGGCCGGCGTTCGCGACCTCCACGGTGAACCTGCGGCCGAACCCTTACTTGACTGCCGGCTTCTTCTGGCTCACGGAAGGCAACACCAGTTACAACGCGCTACAAGTCGACGTCGTGCGCCGCCTCAGCCGAGGCCTGCAATTCCGCGCCGATTACACGTGGTCAAAGAATCTGGATATGAACTCGGGGCTGACCGTAGCTCAGGCGCAAAATCAGCCACAGATGATTTTGAATCGCAACGATCCGCGCCTGGACTGGGGACCATCGGCTCTGAACGTCGCCAGCCAGGCCAGCCTGTCGATGACCTACGATCTGCCTTTCGGCAAGAGTACCTCGGGCGTGGCTGGGAAGCTGGTGCGGGGCTGGCAAGTGAACGCGATCACCACCTTGTTGAGCGGGTTCCCGTTCACGCCGCAGCTGGGGTCGAACCGCTCCGGCGACGGCAACACCAGAAATCCCGACCGGCCTTCGCTCAATCCCTCGTTCACCGGCCCCATTATCGAAGGAACGCAAACCCAATGGTTCAACCCCAATGCGTTCGCCGCGCCGGCCGTCGGAACCTTTGGAACGCTCGGCCGCGGAACGTATACCGGACCGCGGCTGGCCGATGTGGACCTGTCCGCTGCCAAGACCACGGCCCTCTCAGAGAAGGTAAACCTGCAGTTGCGGGCGGAGCTTTTCAATCTCCTGAACCGGACCAACCTGGGCACGCCCAACGCAACCGTTTTCTCGGGCACCGCCGTCAGCGCCTCTGCGGGGCTGATCACCACCTTGGCGACCACGCCCCGGCAGGTCCAGTTCGGTTTGAAGCTGATCTTCTAACCTGCCTCGCCGCCTCCGATCTCCTACAGAGACCGGAGAAAATTCAGGATGTCCTGCTTATCCGAATTGGAGAGCGCATTGAAGTTGGAGATGACTTTGTCCGCCTCCGAGCCACACCCGCTGTGAAACCCTAGCGAAAAACCGAACCGGTTCTCCTCAACGCAGCCCGGACCGTCCGCGTGGGCATGGATCGCTTCGAGCAAGTCGGACGTGCGGCCATCGTGGAGGAAGAAGATTCGCTGGCCCAGCCCCCACAGCGGCGCCGTACGAAATTCATCCGGCCCGGCCTGTCCTTGCAGAATGTTATCGGCCATTTGGCCTCCCATGTGATGGACCAACAGATCGGAGAAAAGGTTGGCTTGTACCTGTTTGGTAATCGCCTGGCTCGACGAAGTCCCCACCGCCAGCGACGGCGTGTGACACATGGCGCAGCCCACGGCGCTGGACGTGAACAGCTTCTGCCCGTTGGCAATCGATGAGGCGCTGACACTGCCATAGGAAGTCACGGGCGCCGGTGGAGCGAGGAACCGCATGAAGTTCACAAATTTCACGATGTCGCTCACCGTGTCGACGGGAGTGGCGGCGTCGAAATTCGTATGATCTTCCGGCGTTCCGTTAAAAAGGCATCCCGGCGTCTCATCACGCTCGGTAGTGAAAATCTCGTTGGTCACGCCCTGTTCGACGTTGTACGCTTCGCCGGCGAACAGCTCGAGAGACTTGTTCTGGGCTTTCCATCCAAATCGCGTGATCGTGCCGTCATTGCCGTTGTGGTTGGGGTGTCCGGAAATCCCCAGCCCACGTTTGAGCGGGAGGTTCGCATTCATGTTGGCCACTATCGTGGAGTCGGTGATTGCCTCCACCAGCCCCGCCCCGAAAACCGGGGTCGGGATGCGGAAGATGAGGTTGTTGTGCGCGGCCGCCGCGGTAAAGTCGGGTTGCTTGATCGTGCAGCCGCCTGCGTCTTTGCGGCCCGTGATGACGAACAAGTCATGGACGCCGCCGTCGCGCGTACCGTCCGCATTGTATTTGAAGCGCGCCTCGCGAACCGGACCGTCGACATGCACGAACGAAGGAATCACGTTGGTTCCACCGTTTTTCTGGCCGACGGTGAATTGCGGATTGTTGCCGGTAGCCTGGGGAGACGCGGGGGAGGGGCTGCTGCCGCCCATGGCGGGCTGCGCGTGGCAGCTGCCGCAGCTATCGGAGTTGAATCTGGGTCCCAGGCCGCCGCCAGTGTTGTTGGTGTCGGGCTGACCGGCGAGCTGCCCCTGCACCGATTGAGGCTGGGCAAAGTCGTCCTGGCCGCTGCTGAAGAAGGTTCCTTCGTTCGTGCTTAAACCAGTAAGCGGCCCGCCTGCGTTGGCAGGCCCCGGACGGGGCCCAGGGTCGACCTGCGCGGTCAAGGGAGTCCAGGCGAGGAGCAAGAAAGCGGAAACCGGCAGTGCACACTGGAGCGTCTGTCTGGCGTCTGAACGTCGCATCGTTTCCTCCGGGTTTTGTGGCGCTGGAAGCGACGTTACATTTGCTACCTTCGCAATTCAAGTTACACAGAAGACATCAAGGAAAGGCCTTTCCCGTTGTGAAATAGCACGCGCCTGTACGGAGGTGTCGGCCTCTTTACTGCCGAATTGAAGCCATTGTGGTGGGATCACCTGACGGGATTCTTCCCGGGCTCGCTGTTCTCTTTCAAAGCTCCAATTGTCCCAGGTAAACCATGTCCTCCAGATAGAAGGATTGCGCGAACTGCAGGCGCCCGATATGGGCAGCGAATTCTACGCGCCGGTCTGGCTGCGTGATCTCCTTCGTTCGCGGAAACTGGTAAAGAATAACCGGCCCATCTTCCCTCTGCAGCACTTCGACCCTGGACGGTTTCAGGTCCTTCTTGCCATCCCGCTTGAGCGTGGCCGCCTTTTTCAGCTGATCGGCAAACGACTTCGTGTCGGAGTTCACCATGCGGCCGGGCACGCCATAAACCGCAATCGCATACTGGCCTTCCGCGAGAGTGGGCGCGTCTGTGTCGCGCGCCTTCAATTCCGCTTCGCGAACCGGAAGCGCGCTCTCCCAACGAACCTTGAGTGCCGGCGGGGAACCGGCGTCGCGCCGGTCACCGCCTTCATCGGTTCTACCGGAACGGCCCCCACCCGGGTATCCTCCGCCGGGATACCCCCCGCGACGGCCCATGCCGCCCGGAAACCCGACACCACCTATGCCGATACCGCCGCGCCGGCCCCCGCCCGAGCCGGGCTGGCGGTCTTGAGACTGGCGCTCCACCGTCGGCGTGACGGTTCTCGTCCACGGCGAATCGGTCAGAACCTGCTCGGCGTCGGCCGCCGTCCATTCCGGCACCGGCTTGCTCTTCCACGCCGCGTCCTCGGCGCGAAGATTGACGAGACTTGCAAGCAACACGATGAGAGGCAGCTTGAGAATCATTTCGATGGTTGACCTCTGTACCTATACACGGGGCAGGCCGCGTTCAGGTTACAACCCGCGGGCCGTGGGCACGAGCCAAAAAGTCCAAAAATAATGGAACTCGCCATACGGCGCGGCACATTGTGCCGGGCAGTCACAGCCCGACGGAGCTATATCGAAAGAAGGCTTGTCGGCCGATCCCACTTCCGGAGACTCTGAATCAAGGAGGCCTTTTTGAATGTCGATTTCGAGCATCACCCCGAACACGGCCCTGCCGCAGACCTGGCAAAACGTCTTTCAGCAGCGAAGGCAGGATTTCGGCCAGTTGGCCCAGGCCCTGCAGTCCGGAGATCTGGCTGGGGCGCAGCAGGCGTTCTCCGACCTGCAGAACTTGCGGTCAAACACTCAGACCGGGACGAACACGAATTCCAATTCCAGCGGAAATCCGATCGCCAATGATTGGGCCGCGCTCGGCCAGGCGCTGTCATCCGGCAATCTCAGCCAGGCGCAGAGCGATTTTGCGCAGCTCCAAACCGACATCAAGAGTGCGTTTCAGAATGGGTCAGGAGCGCAAGGAGCAAACCGCGCTCACCATGGCCACCATCACCACCAGCATTCCGAAGTATCGAGCAGCCAGGATTCGAACACCACCACCGATTCCACGACCGGAGGCACCACAGGAACGAACACTCCCGGCTCCGTGAACCTCCAGGCGTAGCAGCCTGGCCGCTCAGAACGCCACACGGAATGCGACCTCCGCGCGTCGGGCGTTGGTTCCATCCGGAAAGCCTTGCGCCGCGACGCCGGCGCCGAGACCGGAGACCGGCAAAAGCGAACCGGTGTGCGGCCCATTGATCAGCCCTGGCGCCAGCGGTGACACCGACAGATACGCGATCGCATTCACGGTCGTCGCATACTGCCGGTTCAAGAGGTTGAACGCCTCAAACCCCACGATTCCTTTGATCCGCTCCCGAATAGTGAAGGTGCGCGCCAAGCGCGCGTTGATCGAATATGGAGCGCCCGCCGACAGGCTGTTCACCGCGTCGAAAGGTACGCGGCTCCAGCCGCCGCTGCCATTCAGCGAACTGGTGAACGCCATCGTAACGGCCGAGAATTGCTGTCCCTGAACCAGGACCAGCGGTGTCACCGGTTGCGCGGAGGCGAGCGTGGCGATTCCGGAAAGCGCCCATCCGTTCACCAGGTGGCGCAGCACCGCATCCTGACCTCCGGCCAGTTGGGGCTCCCAAGTCCAGCGCACGACGGCGCGTTGACGCTGGTCCAGTGCCGAGCGGCCCCGGTCGGAATTCACATCGCCCGTCGAAGCCGGGACCAGCGAGAAACCCAGCCCGGAATTCACACCTAGATCGTCGATTGCGTGCGCCCACGTGTACGATGCCCACAGGCTGAAGCCGCGCGAGAAGCGCGTGCGCCCTTGCACCGCCAGCGCGTTGTACCAGAATGAGCCGTTGTTGTTGATCTGGTAGACGTGGGAATAGTTTGGATTCGCCATGCTGGTGTAATACGGTGTGGTAAAGGTGTTCACCGCTTGTCCGGCCGCGTTGTCGACTTTGTATGTCTCCGTGATCGTCGGCGCTGCCAGGTTTGTGTCCGATGCTGTCCACATCCGGTAGCCGCGCGTCCGGATGTAACTGACAGTCACGGTCGAGTCCTTAAGGATGCTCCGTTCCACCGCCAGATTGATGTCCTCCGCATAAGGGTTGCGCAGCTTGGAATTCGCGTAGGCCACCATTTCGCTCCCCACCGGAATCTTGTTGACGTACGGAATCGCGTTGGGAAAAGCCGGCGCGCCCACCTGGTTCGGATTCACGGAAATGCTCGGTTGATATAAGCCGTTTCCGAGAAAGAGCGTGCTCAGCAATTGACCGGAGAAAGGCTGGTAAAGCCACCCGAACCCCGCGCGAAAGACGGTCTTGTCATCGACCATGTACGCGAGACCGAAGCGGGGCGCCAGGTTCAGCCACGGAGTTGAAATGGTTGAGGTCTGATAAAACACGGGATTGACGGCCGTCGGCTGAGGCAGGAACGGTCGCTCATACCGGAGGCCAAATTCCAGGGTCAACCGCGACGACGGTTTCCAGGTGTCCTGCGCATACAGGTTGATTTCGCGCGTGTGCAGAATCGTGAGCGGACTTCCCAGAGTCTGGGTGAAGTTGGTGTAATTCTTGGATGTCGCGGCGGTAAAGTCCTGCGCGAATGCCGTGAGCGACGGATAAGTATACGTGCCGGCCGGGTTCGCCAGCCAACTGGTGAGATCGCGAGTCCTGGACCAGTCGAAGCCGACCTGGAACAAGTGCGAGTTGTACGTGCGGTGGAAGTTGTCCACAAGCTGGAAGCGATGTTCGCTTGGCAGAATGGAGACGAAGGGTTGGGGCTGGCCTACGGAGGTCCCTGCGATCGAAATTCCCAGCAAACCCGTCGACAGGTGCGCCGGATTGGGATACTCGGAGATCCGGTCCTGGTACCAACCGAGACGCAGATCATTCACCGTATCCGGGCTCACCATGCCGATCCAATCCACCCGGCCGTAGCGGGTCTCGTCGCGCATCGTCGGGTCGCCGAGCAAGCCGCCATTGGGCGCCACGTCTCCCGTCTCGGCCAGGCTCGGGGCGCGGTCATGCATGGCGTTGACTTCGAAACTCAGGCTATTGCGCTCGCTGCGCCGGTAGTCGATTTTGGCCGAACCCGTTACCGAGTGTTGCCCGACCGGTTCGAGCACGTTCATCTGCGGTTGCAAGAATCGGATCGCGGCCGCGCACTGCGCCGCCGAGGCCGTGCAGTTGGAGGCCAGAACCGTGCGGCCGGTCGGGTCGGCAATCAAGGGATTCGTGATTCGGTTTAACCCTTGCCCGCTGCGGTCTTGCGCTTCCAAATTGGCGAAGAAGAACAGGCGATCGCCATAGATGGGTCCGCCCATATCGGCGCCGAACTCGTGTTGCCGCTGGCGCGTGTCGAAACCGGCAGCGTAGGCGTCGTACGCGCCCAGCCCACGAGGGCGGAAATATTCGTAAGCGGAGCCATGATAGCTCTTGGTCCCGCTGCGGCTGGCGAGGTTAACTATGCCGCCCATGGCCCCGCCGTATTCCGCGGGAGCCGCGCTGGCCAGAACCTGGAAATCCTGCACCGCATCCTGAGAAACCGCGCGGCCGGCTCCCGGCTGCTGCGTAAAGTAGGTGTTAGCCGCGAGGACGCCATCGGCCAGAAGCGCATTGGTGAAGGGCAAGGAGCGAGTAACGAGCAGTCCGGGCTTCGATTCCGCGGATGTCACCAATGGCGCCACATCGATGAGGTCATCGACGCGCCGTCCGCTCGCCGGCAACAAGTCGACCTCCGCCGCTGTCACGCCTTCTGCGGTGCCGGTCTGATTCATCTCCATGTGCGACGACCCGGCCGGGACGGGTTTGTCCTTGGCCGCCGTGCCTGCCGCATCGAGCGGGATCTGAAAACTCACCGTCTGTCCCGTGGCCACCGAAAACGCACCGGACTCCCAACTTTCGAAATCCTTCCGTGTGACTTTGAGCGTGTATCCTGCTGCCGGCACCACGGCCGCAAAGTGGAAGACTCCATCGTCTGAGCTGATCAGCGTGATCTGGGTGCCGAGAGCCGTATTGGAGAGAGTGACGCTCGCTTCGGGCAGGCCTTCCGCCCCCGCTTGAATTACCACGCCGGATACCGAGCCGAACCCGGCTGAAGCCTGCGCCCACACCTGCGCCGCGCACACAATTCCGGCCAGAGACACAACCACCAACCTGGTCTTCACTGCAATAACCTCCCCACAGAGACTTGTTAAACCGTTGGAGGGAATTCAGGCGCGACGGGTTACCGATTCGAACGCGGCTGGAGTAGCCAATTCGGGCTGTGATTCGTCAATCACGGTTGTCGCCGGATGTCACACCATGGGCTGGTTTGTGCGCGAGATCTCAGCCTTCGTATTGCAGGACGTTCAAGCCCGCGTTCCAGTCGGTCGCGAACACCATGCCGTCCGTCGTGACCAGGATGTCGGCGGTCTTAGCGGCGAGTGCCACGTTGGGACGCGGATCGATCAGCTTCTTCGGCGTCGGCGGCACCCAGTAGCCGAGTTCCTTGGGCGCGAATTGATCCTTGATGTCGAAGACACGGACGCCGGCGATGTTGTAAGTCGCGAAGATCGTTTCTTCACTCTGGAACGTGCCGGGGCGGTTTTCGTGCAGGTTGTGCGGGCCGAAAGTGCCAAAGCCGCAGAAGTCTTTTTCCTGAGGCGTCGGCAAGGTGGAGATCGGCACCGGGTTCTCTTCGGCGCGCAAGTCCAGGACGAACGTGTGGAAGAGGCCTTTCGCACATTTTTCGGCGTTGGCCTCGTCCGCGACGACGGCGAGTTGGCGGCCCGGCAGCGGGAGCGGCGTGTGCGTGCCGCCGGGATACGGCGGACACCAGTTGATGTGTGAAATCAGCTTCGGTTTCGTGGGATCGCTCAGATCGTGGACAGTGAAGCCGCCATCGCGCCAGGCGCCGTAGCCGCGATTGCCGGCCGTGATCATGTGATGCAACGCCACGCGGCGGCCGGGCGCCAAAGTCGATGGTTCGCCCGCCGCGCGGTTCATCCCGGGCATCCACCAGCGGCCCACAATTTCCGGCTTGGTGATGTTTTGCAGATCGACCATTACCAGGAAATGATCCGTGAAGCCATCTAAGTGCGTCGCCACCGCGGCGTACCGTCCGCCGGTCCAAAACAGGCGATTGATTCCCAAACCCGGCATTTCGAGAAACGCGATCTCCCGCATCTCAGCCGGCTTGGAAATATCGTGAATGCTCAGGCCCGACCGGAATTTCTTGCGGTTGGTGATGCTATCGGCCAGCGCATTCTCGAAATAGCCGCGAATACTGTCGTACGATTGCATGGCGACGATATTCGCGCCATTGGCCAGCAGAAGCAGATCGCCGGAAACCTGCAGGTGATGCGTGCGCGTAAAATCGCCGCCGGTGAAGAAGCCGACCGGCTTCAGCTTGCGCGGGTCGGCGGCATCCAGGATGGTGACGCCGTTGCTGAACATATGGCCCACGTACAGATGGCCGCGATTGCGCATGACCTGCACGCTGTCCGGGCGTCCGCCGAGATCGCTGTAACCCAGATGCCGGAAGCGCTTGCCGACGCCTTGCGGCGGAATGGCCGCCTCTTGCCCGAGCGCCGGCGCCCGGCCTCGCGCCAACGCCGCCAGGCTCAGCAAACCCTTTCCGCAATCGCGCCGGCTGATTCTCATGGCTCAGAACGCGTACTTGACCGCGAACTGCATAATGCGCGGGCTGACATCGGCCTGAATCTTGCCGAATGTGCTGCCGGTCAGGGAGTTGTTCACGATACCGCCGACCAGGCTGGCGGCCGCCGGGCTCAGGAAGTTGGCCCGGTTCTCGAGGTTAAAGGACTCCGCGCGAATCTCGATGGTTTGCCGTTCCCGGATCCGGAAACGCCGCGAGAGCGCCAGGTCGAGATCGAAATACCCCGGCCCGGTCAGGTTGTTGACGCCCAGATTGCCGAACGTCCCCGGCGCGGGCGATCCAAACGCGTTCGCGTTCAGCCAGCAATTGATGCTGCGGACGGCGCAATACGGATTCGCCTGCAACAGGTTGGGACGCTGTGTACCGATGCCGTTGAGCGCGTTGTCTACACCGGTGGTGATGGAATAGTAGCTGGACGTGTGGGCCCCGACGATTGGGGCCAGCTGCCAACCGCCCGCGATCACCTGCAGCGCGCGCGACTGGTAGTGTGGCGACTGCAAAACAGCCGACAGATTGAAGTTGTTCCGCACGTCGACGTAGCCGCAGTTTCCCCGGTCATAGCGGCGATTGGCGGGGTTGGTGTAAATGGGCCCCGAGAGTTCGGTGGTTTGCGGGTCGCCGATGCAGTGCGCCCAGGTATAGTTCGCCAGCATCGAGAAGTTCTTCGCGAAGCGGTGTTCGGCCGAAACAATCAGCGCATTGTAGCTGGCGGTCCCTCCGTCGTCCAGGTATTCGAGCTGCCCGTAGTACGGTCCTTGCGCCGGATTCAACTGCGTCAGTAAACGCCGGTTCTGCGTGTTCGAAGTGGTGGAGCAGAGGCCCGGCGCCCGCAGTCCGTATTGCCCCGTCACGCAATTGCCCGGAATGTAGAGAGCGGGATTGAGCTCCTGGTCCGTCCACAGGTGAACCGTATTGTTGCCGATGTAGCTCGCCTTCATCAGCCAGCTGCCCCCCATCTGCTTCTGGAGCGTGAGGTTCCACTGTTCGACGTAGGTGTTCTTAACGCTCAGCGGAACGCTCTCGTAATATCCGGCGGTCGGGTAGGTTGTGCTGCTGTTCTGGTGCGTCGGGAATGGATTTCCTCCCGGGTACCCCAGCCAGGGATTAGCAAACCCGCCCTGTGGATTGATGATAGTGACCGACGACCCCCACAGCGGCTCGGATGAATAGTTGTAGTAGAACAGCGTGTGCGGCATGTCATAGAAGATGCCCCACGACGCCCGGATCAGCGTCTTGCCGTCGCCCTTGGGATCGAATGCCACACCCAGACGCGGCGCGAAGTTCAGCCAGCTCGTCTGGTTCGGCCGGCCGCCGGTATCGAAGCCCGCGTCGCCGGGATAGAGCGTGCCGGCGGGCGCGTTCGGGAACACGGTGGAGTGCACGTTACCAAGGAAATCCGCCATGTTGAAGTGCGTCACCTGGCCGTTCAGCAGGCGGCCGTTAAGATACGGCTCCCAGCGGATCCCGTAATTCACGGTGAGACGCGAGTTCACCTTCCAGTTGTCTTGTGCATAGAGCCCGATATATTGCCACTTCTCGTTATCGTGGGTGATGTTCAACTGCGTGAAGGAGTCGAGCGATCCCGAGACAAAGTCCGCCATGGCGCTGCCGGTGTCCGTGCCATTGAAGGTGAACAGCCCGTTGCAGTACACGCAAAAAGTCGTGGCCTGCATCGGCCGGATATAATTGGCTCCGAATTTCATCTCATGCGAGCTCTTGATCAGGCTGAAGTCGTCGCTGAACTGGTACGTCGTCGTATTGACCAGGCCCGGAGTGGCAAAGCCGCCGGCGCTCACGAAATCGCCAGTGATGTTGATATTCGAGTAGTTGGGCAGCGGCTGGTAAATGTTCTGAACCCCGATTCTGCTCGGCGTAATGATCGGCACCTGAAATTTCGTGATGCCGTCGCGGTCGAGCGTGGCGCGGAAGGTGTTCAGAGCACCCGGCCCCAGGATGTAGGTATGGCCCAACACCAGCGAATTGACTTCGTCGTCGGTGCCCGCGTTCTGAACCGATAATTCGGTGCCCGTGAAGCTCGACGGCACCAGGCTGTGTGTCACGAAATAGCGGCCGAAGAACGACTGCTTGGAATTGATCTGGTAGTCGATTTTGCCCAGGCCCATGTGCTCGTTCTGGTTGGCGATCATCGTGTACGTCGTGTTGCCGCACGGCTCCGGGCCTACCGGAAAGTGACTGGCCATGGCCAACGCTTGCTGGCTGACCAGGGATTGAGGAATTACGTTGTTCACGAACGGCGCGGCCAATGTCCGGGGAGAGGCAAAGCATTGCGATTCATATGCCCGGAAATCGCCTGCCAGCTCCGATGGGGTCGGAATCACGGCCGGCGTGGCCGCTGGCGCGGACCGGATGAGCGTGCCCTGGTAGCCGAAAAAGAAGAAAAGCTTATTTTTCTTGATCGGCCCGCCCACCGTGCCGCCAAACTGGTTGCGTTTCAAATTGTCGCTCACCGGCGCGAAGAAATCCCGCGCGTTGAAATCGCCGTTGCGCACGAATTCGAAGGCGTCGCCGTGAATCTGGTTGCCGCCCGACTTCGTGACCACGTTGACCGCGCCCGCCGAGTGCTGCCCGTATTCCGCTGGCAGCGCGCTGGTCTCCACTTTGAACTCCTGTACGGCGTCGGGGAACGGCAGCGGCAGGTTCAGATTGTTGAACACATCGTTGTGCGTTCCGCCGTCCATCAAGTATGTGGTCCCGTTGAGCATCCCTCCGGCCACGCTCACCAGCGCCTCGTTGGGGTAATTCTTGCTGGACATCAGATTGCCAACTGCCGGCGCCTGGCCGAAGCCGGACGCGACCGTATTCGATCCGCCGGCGAGAGTGATGAGCTGCGTGACCTGCCGGCCATTGAGCGGCAGGTCGACTACCTGCTGCTGATTCACGACCTGGCCAACGCCGCTACTGCGGCTTTCCACCATCGACGCCGCCGCCTCCACTTCGACGGCCTGGGAAACCGCGCCGACCGTCAACACCGGGTCAATCGTGGGAGAGGTGTCGACCTGCAACACGATTCCGGTTTGCACGAAGGTGGCAAAGCCCTCTTTCTTCACCTCCATCCGGTATGGACCGATGGGCAGACTCGGCAGCGAATATGCCCCGTTGGCGCCACTGACGCCCGTACGCGTGACTCCCGTATCGGTTTGCGTAACGGTCACCTGCGCTTCCGGAACGGCCAGTCCCGTGGCGTCCTTGACGGTCCCCGAGATCTGCGAAACCGACTGTGCGAAGAGTGCCAGACCGAAGACCAGACAAAGAAATACCGGAACGAAAAAGGTTGTCGAAATCCGTTTCATAAACTCCCAATCCTGCGAGGTTGATTTTGGGCCTGCTACCGTTGACCAGCCTTGAACTTCGTGCTTCAAACCCCAGGCAAACCAGCACCGCGTTTGCATGCATTGAACTGCGGGAATTATATCCCGCGCGAAGTCGGGGGGTCAAGAAACGGCGGCGCGCCGCGGCGCTCAGTAGCCCAAGCGCAGCATCCCTTCCGGCTTCCCTTCCACCGTGCTTTGCGTCAGCCATTCCAGAGAAGCGCGGAAGAGCAGCAGGTGGTTCTTCTCCCACATGGCGTTGTGCGAGGAGCACGCCAGGTCGACGAACACCTTCTTCGGAGACCCCAGGTCGGTGTAAAGCTCGCGCACGCGGTCGGGATTCACCTGTTTGTCGTGCACACCGGAAACCATCAGCGTCGGAATCTGTGTCTTCAGGACCGCGGCTTGCGTCCACCCCCAGCTGGTGACCTGCGGGGCGCGCCGCACGCCCGTGCCCCAGGTCGCGCCCACGGGATCGGATGCGATCATCTCCGACCACACCGAGTCGCGGGCCGCGGCTTCATATTGCTCGGCGCAGCCGACTTGCCGGTCCCAATTGGCGATGAATTCGGCGCGCGACTGCGTATTCATGGCAGCGCCGTTGGCCGGCACCTGCTCCGGAGCCTCGGCGCGCGCGCCGCGATTGTAGGCGGGCGCGAGCAGAATCAGCTTGGCGACTTTATCCGCATGCTGCGCGGCGTATCCGCCCGCGCGCGGCCCGCCCAGCGACCAGGCCAGCAGGTTCAGCTTGTCTACATGGCGCAGCGCGCGAATGTGATCCACCACCGTATCGATATCGTGCCAGTCGGAAGCGAGCGTCGTCATTTGATGCCCGTAGCTGGGACCGCACGGGCCGGCGATCAGCTCGGGCACAAACGCAGGCTGCTGCTGGCTGCTCAGATTGCATGGATCGTTCATCGCCGCCGGACGCGTGGAACGGCCGTAGCCGGTCATGTCCATCGAGAATACGTCGAAGCCGGCGCGCGCCAGGTAGGCCATCCAGCTGTAATCCTGGTACGGCACATCGAAAGAAACTTCCGCCGGAGTGCCGGCGCCATGGATGAACAGCGCCACGCGGTCCGACGCCAGGGCGCTGCGTAAGACAATCCCCGCTTCGGCCACTTCGCGGACGTAGATCTCGGTGTCCTGGCCGGAGATCGCAGGGACCGTGGAACGCACGCGGACGTAGTGGTCCACGCGCAACAGCCGGCTCCCGTCGTCGGCAAAGGCAAGAGGCGCCGAACTGAGCGTCAGAAGAAGGATAGCCCGGGTCAGGCGAAGCGTCATAAACGGCCTCCGAGCGCGGCTGCGCTGTCCCACCAGTATACGCGCAGGGGACGGGCGGGGGTTCTACGCCACGCCCGGCTTCGGAAGCTGCGCGTAGAGCTGGCGGTAAGCTCGCCGCACACCGAGTTGTGTGAACAACGAGTCCGCCACACAGTCGAGCGAGGGGTGGTTCCGGAAGGCGCGGAGCGTGCGCTTGAATATTCGAGGCAGGCTGTAGCCCTCGGTCATCACTTCCGCATTTTCCGCGAACATTTCCTGCTCCGACATCGCCGGATGACGGTACACGATCGGGCCGGTGCCGTATTGGTCCCACGGGCGGTCGCGAATGATCCGTCCCTCCTCCCGGTACTCGCGGTAGATCTGGCTGCCGGGCATCGGCGTGAGCGTAAAGATGAAGGGCGTGACGCCGCATTCGTCGCAGAAGTCGAGCGTGCGGCGATAGGTTTCGGCGGTGTCCTCATCCCAGCCGATCACGAAGAAGCCGCGCACCTCGATGCCCAGGCTCTGAATGGTTCGGATGTTCTCCTTCATCTGCCGGAGATCGAAAGCATCGGGCGACGTGTAATGCAGCTTCTTCCACGCCCCGGATTGGTGCTGGCCTTGTGGTGATATAGACTCGAGGCCGGCGGCAATGCTCGAGAGGCCGCTCTCGGCGGCGAGTTCCAGGATTCGGCGGCCATCCCTGTAATTCACGGCTGAGAGGCCCCCGGCGCCGCTCCATCTGTGTTTGGGGCGCAAGCGCGCCAACTCGCTGTACAGATCGAGGTAGTACCGGTTCTCTTCCGGCCGGTCGGCTATCTGCGGATGCCCGAACACGCTGTCATCGAAGTTGTAGTAGCGCGGACCCAGCGTGGAGATTTCGGCCACCACGTTGTCGAGCGGCCGGTGCCGGATGCGGGCTCCGAAAATATCGGTGACCGGGCAGAACCGGCAGTGGTTGGGGCAGCCGCGCGTGGTGAAGATGGAATCCATCAGATACCGCTGTCGCGGCAGCAGGTCGCGCCGCAGCCGCGACGGCTTGTCGAGAGCGGGACGCATCTTGATGTGAAAGAGCGGGCCGCGCAGCGTCTCGGTGGCATACGGGCCGCAGACGTAGAATTGTTTGGCGTCGTTCCCTTCGAGATCTTCGAGAATCTGCGGCCAGAGGTCTTCGCCTTCGCCGATGGCTACAGCAGTGGCATGCTGCTTGGCCTCTTCCGGAAACGCGAAGACGTGCGGGCCTCCGAGAACGACTTTCTTGCCGCGCTGGAGAAACTGGTCGGCGATGCCGTAGGCGATCGGCGCCAGCGGAGTGCGTACCGTGAGGGCGACCACATCGACTGCGGATTCGTAGTCGACCCGGTCGCCGTAAAACATGTCGATGATGGAGACTTCGTGATGGTCCGGCGTCAACGCCGCGAGCAAACACGGTGCCAGCGGCATGACCGATGCCGTGGCCTTCGCCGTCTCCAGGCTCCGCCCGGGAAAGACGATGGTGATCTTCATATGTACCCCCCCGGCGCCAGGCCGTCTGAAGTACCGACTCCACGGTAGCCCCCGGCGGATCGGGTTTCAAGCCCGTCCGGCGCCATGTGACCTCGGTCACTGCAGGCGCCGCCGCTCCGCGCGAGAATAACTGTGGAGACACGATGCCTGTCACCATTGGCGGCAAGCCCGAAAGCACGTTCGCAGACCCGATCGGGTTGCTGAGCGATTGCCACCGGCGGATTGAACGATTCCTCGGCGTACTGGTGCAGGTAGGTGCACAAGCGCATGGAGGCGCGCTGACAGACGCGGAGCGCGCCTCTCTGGAATCGGCCCTTCGGTATTTTCGCGAGGCCGCGCCCAAGCACACTGCGGACGAAGAGCAGACGCTGTTTCCGCGCCTCCGTTCCCTGAATCGCCCCGAACTCGGGGCCTTGCTCGAAAGAGTGGACTCGCTGGAAAACGACCACGCCCTCGCTGACCAACATCACAGCGAGTTGCACCGCCTGGGGCAAGCCTGGCTGGCCGTAGGTTCGCTGGCTTCGGCTGATGCGGCGCGGTTTTCGGAGTTGGTCCAAGGCTTGGCCGATCTCTATCGCGCTCATATCGCCGTGGAGGAGAACGAGGTGTTTCCTGTGGCCGCGGCGGTTCTGGCACAATCCGAGCGCGCCGCGATGGGCAGCGAAATGGCAGCGCGGCGTGGCGCGCGCCGGCTACCATGACCGCGGCGGCTCGGCAGAAATCGCTGGTCATTCCGCGCGAACACGGCGCCTGGGGAATCCTGCTGGTCCCGCTCGTGACCGGCGCCGGTGCCGGGCTGCTGGCGGGCGGAAGCGCCGCGAGCCTGCCGCCGCTCGCCGTCGCCGCCCTCGCCTTGTTCTGGCTGCGCACGCCGGTGGAAAGCTGGATGGGAACGACTCCGATTCGCGCGCGCGCCCACAGCGAAATCCGGCTCGTCCGAAACGCGACGCTCGCTCTGGCTGCCATTTCGATTGGGGCGTTGCTCTGGCTGTTCTGGGGTGAAAGGAATCCGGCGCTTCTGACGATCGGCGCCGGCGCGGCAGCGGCCTTCCTCGCCCAGGTAGCCGTGAAACGAACCTGGCGCAGCGCCCGCACGGCCGCGCAAATGATCGGAGCAGCCGGGCTGACGTCCACTGCTCCGGCTGCCTATTGCGCGATTACAGGCGGCTGGAGCAGCGCCGCCCTTGCCCTCTGGGCCGCCAATTTCTTCTTCGCCGTGAACCAGATTCACTTCGTGCAGCTCCGCCTCCACGCCGCGCGCGCGGCGAGCCGGACCGAGAAGCTGTCTCTAGGCCGCGGATTCCTGGCGGGACAATGCCTCCTGATCGCGCTGCTTGCCGCGGCTTGTAGCCTTCACGTCTTTCCCTCGTATGGAGCGGTCGCCTTTCTGCCGGTCTTGTTTCGAGGATTTGCCTGGTTTGCGGCCGAGCCGCAGCCGCTGGCGATCTACGCCTTGGGAAAGAGCGAGCTGGCCTATGCCTGCCTGTTCGGGTTGCTTCTCGTCCTGGCAATTGCGATCTGGTGAATTCACCCCGAGTGACCATGGTCACAGCCTTTCTCAGCGGCAGAGCCTAACCTGGATTTGGGGAGGGCGTTTCGCGATGCCGCAGATTTCGCGCGAAATGGCGTTGCCGGAGATCCTGGCGCAGTATCCGGCCTGCCGGCAGGTCTTCGACCGGTACGGGTTGGTGGGATGCGGCGGGCCGCTCGGACCGCAGGAGTCGCTGGCCTTCTTCGCGCGCGCCCACCGGGTCGACGAGACGCGCCTTCTGCGGGAGTTGGAAGAGGCCGCCCAGCTCGGCACAATCGCCGCCGAATACAAGCCGGGCCCCGGCGATCTGATCTACCGCCGCTTTTTCCGCGCCGGCATCCTGACCATGTTCACGTTCGGGTGCGTGCTGGGTGCGATCAATCTCGCGATCCTGGCGGCGCGCGGCCAGCTGGCGTCGCTCGATATGCGCGCCATCACTTGGGCCCACGCGCATGCGCAAGTGGCGGGATGGGTTACCTTCTTCGTGATGGGCTTCGCCTATCAGGCGCTTCCCCGCTTCAAGTTCACTACGTTGTGGCAGCCGGTGATCGCGTCCCGCAGCCTTTTCGGGATGGCCGTCGCGCTAACGGTCCGGACGCTCGCCGATCTCTGGGTCGCCAACCCGGCCTGGGCGCTGGCCGGCAAGATCGCCGGCGCCGGCGAATTCGCGGTGGTCCTCACATTCGTCGTGATCATCGCGCAGACCATCCGCCTGTCAAAGAACCCGATCGAGCCGTACGAGGAATTTCTGTTCGCCGCGCTCGGTTGGATGGTCGCGGCCTTTGCCTTCGACTGGTGGATCTTCGCCACTTCCGCCACGTTGAGCGGCGCGGACGCCTGGGTGCGGTTCATCGCGCTCTATGATGCGCCCTGGCGCGACCTGCAGCTGGCGGGCTTTGCGGGCGGCATGATTCTCGGCGTCAGCCAGAGATTTCTTCCCTTCATCTACGGTTTTCGTGAAGTGCCGCGCCGCATGGCGCGCACCGTCCTCTATTTGTGGAACCTCGGCGTAGCCGGAAACGTAGTGGCCTATTCGATGCTTGTCCGCACAGGCGAGGCCGCCTGGGGGCTCGTGTTCGAGCTTTGCATTCTGGCAATGTTCGCGGCCGTCTTCCTGCTGGTTCGCAGCTTCGGCCTGTTTTCCGTCAAGGTGGAGCGCGACCGCTCCCTGCCCTTCCTCCGCGCGGCCTACTTCTGGGCGCTGGTTGCGATCGCGATGCTGGCGCTCGCCCCGGTCTACGACGCGCTCCTCGGCATCGGTTTTTCGCACGCCTACTTCGGCGGATACCGCCATGCCTTCACAGTAGGATTCATCAGCATGATGATCCTGGGCGTGTCCAGTAAAGTGGTCCCGGTCCTGGGCGGTCTCGATCCGCGCCGCCTGAGTTCGTTGCGCGCCACGTTCTGGCTGGTCAACATCGGAAACTCGATGCGTGTCGTTTTCCAGATCCTCACCGACACCTATTCGTGGGCCTACCCGCTGATGGGCATCAGCGCATGGTTGGAAGTGAGCGGGCTGATTCTGTGGGCGGTCGATCTCTGGCGCGCTATGGCGCGCCGCCCCACGCTCGAGACGGCCGGCGGACATGTGACCATCGAGCCGGAGACGAAAGTCTTCGACGTCATCCACGGCCACCCGGAGACGGCTCCCGTGTTCCTCGAATTCGGATTCACCATGATTCAGAATCCCGTGGCGCAGCGCATTTTTGCGCGGTCGATCAGTCTGGAGCAGGCGTGCCGTCTCAAGCAGGTAGACTTCGCCAAGTTCCAGGCAGCCCTGAGCCAGGCGGTCGATAGACACTGCGGCATGACCGCCGGGTTGGTGCAGATCCATACCCGCTGACTGTCTGAGCTACGCCTTTGCGGGCCGCCACTCAATCTCTTTCCTTCGTTTTGCGCCGATCCCAAAGGGATCCTCGGCGAAGTCCTTAAACCCCAAAGATGTATAGATCACCTTGGACGGGTCGCGATAGAGGCGAGTGTACCGCTTTCGTTCCTGCTCCCGATCGGCGTCGCTCTTCTCTATGTGATTCGTAATCACGAAGACCTCGGGGGTGGACCCGCGATTCACCTCGGCCCGTTTTAGTAGGTACCGAATGTGCATATCGGCATCGGGCAGCGAGTATCCGCAAAAGTAAATGCGGTCCGCAGCCGCGAGTTTACGCTCGGCCACGTGCCAGATCTGCTGCAGATGGAAATCTGACATCACCTTGAAGAAGGTCGGGGGAATCACGATGGGAGTCGTGGCTGCATTGCAGTTGAGCGTTTTACAGCGCTGCCGCTGCTCCGTCGGGTAACTCGCGCCCTTCACGTCTCCGGTATTGGTCAGAGCGCCGCAGATCGGGCAACGCAGCCAGTTGAGAGAGCCGTGCAGCTTGTAGAGCCCGACGGACGGGCCGCCATTTTGGGGCGGGTTCGCGAAACTCGTGCCGTAATCGACGCTGTAGTTGTGGTTGGCTAGCGCATTGTCGATGAGCAAATCGTAATTGAAGGAGAGAAAGGAAAAATTCGCCGAAGTGCGGGGCAAGTTCTTGACCAGCAGCAGGTGGGCCTGCTTGCTGCTGCCGGGAGCCGCTCCCAGTTTCTTTGCCAGGATCGTGCAGATGAGCCCCACGACGTGCGAGCGGCACTCCTGGATTCGGCGCTGGTCCCAGATTTCGGGCGCGGGTTGCTGCGGAACTCGGAAGTCCTCGTTGCGCGCCAGCGCCAGCTCCAGGGTTCCCAGCACTTCTTCAAACGTCGGAAAATCGGCGGTCTTGCCGATAGCGGCTGTATCGATACCGTAAAATGCCAGGAAGAACGACCGTAGTTCCTTGTTCATGGGAGTTCCGGAGTTCTTCTTCTCCGACAGAAAGTACTCGCGCAATAGGTCGTACTGCAACGGCGCCCCATCCGCCCTGGAAGCGCCGGCTCCCAGAACGATCACGTGCTGCATGCGACCGAGAATATCGCAGCCGGACGCGCGGAGCCAGGGCGTCCTCCATGGGCGGCACAACCGCCGGCCCTGCTACCTTGGTTCTTCGGATGATTTCGTTCTCAAACATTCATAAGCAGTATGGCAAGCAACTGCTGTTTGTCGACGCCTCGTTTCAGCTGAATCCGGGCGAAAAGGTGGGGCTGGTCGGGCCCAATGGCTCCGGCAAGACCACGTTGTTCCGTATGATCGTCGGCGAGGAAGCCGCGGACGAAGGCGAAGTGTCGGTTCCCAAGCGGCTCACCATCGGCTACTTCCGTCAGGACGTGGAAGAGATGCAAGGGCGCTCGGTGCTCGACGAGGCGATCGCCGGCAGCGGCCGCGCCGGAGATCTGCATCATGAGTTGGAAGCCCTGCAGCACGCCATGGAGGATCCCGCGCAGGCGGACGATCTCGACCGCATCCTGGCCCATTACGGCGAAGTCCAGGAAGAGTATGACCACCTCGGCGGCTACGCGCTCGAAGCGCAGGCGCGAGAGGTGTTGCATGGGCTCGGATTCGCCGACGACCAGATCGATGGCGACGTCGGCGCGCTTTCCGGCGGATGGAAAATGCGCGTCGCGCTGGCGCGCGTGCTGCTCGGCCGGCCGGACGTGCTGCTGATGGACGAGCCGACCAACCACCTTGACATCGAATCCATCATCTGGCTGGAACACTTCCTGCAATCGTTCGAGGGCGCGCTCCTGATGACCTCGCACGACCGCGAGTTCATGAACCGCATCGTTTCGCGGATTGCGGAAATCGATGCCGGCGAGATTACCGCTTATTCGGGCGATTACGATTTTTATGAGCGTGAGCGCGCCATCCGCGAGAGCAATCTGCAGGCCGCCTTCGCGCGGCAGCAAGCCATGTTCGCCAAGGAGCAGCGTTTCATCGAGCGCTTCAAGACGCACGCTGCTAAGGCCGCTCAGGTTCAAAGCCGCATCAAGGCGCTGGATAAGATCGAGAAGATCGAGTTGCCGAAGAAGCGCCAGGTGGTCAAGTTCGAGTTTCGTGTGCCGCCGCGCTCGGGCGACCAGGTGGTCGTGCTCGAAGACTTGCACAAGCGCTACGGCCCCCGCGTCCTCTATGACGGCTTCGACCTCATCATCCGGCGCGGCGAGCGCTGGGCGGTGATGGGGAAGAACGGCGCGGGCAAGACCACGCTGCTCAAGATGATCGCCGGCGCCACCGAGCCCGATTCCGGCTGCGTGCGGCTCGGCGCCAGCCTGACGATGGGTTACTTCGCGCAGCAATCGCTCGACGTGCTCGACCCGGATTTAACGATCATCGACCAACTGCAGAAAGACTTCCCGCAAGACGGGTTGGGCGCGCTGCGGACGCTCGCCGGCGCCTTTCAATTCTCCGGCGAGGATGTGGACAAGCGCATTCGCGCGCTCTCGGGCGGCGAAAAATCGCGGCTGGCGATGGCGCGGATGCTGTACAACCCGCCCAATTTTCTGGTGCTCGACGAACCGACCAACCACCTCGACTTAGCCACGAAAGAGATGCTGGTCGAAGCGCTCCAGGATTTCGAAGGCACGATGATTTTCGTTTCGCACGACCGCACGTTCCTGCGCGGCCTCGGCTCACGGGTTCTGGAATTGGGCGGCGACAGCGGCATCGACCGCACCCCGGTTGTCTATCCCGGCTCTTACATCGAGTACGTGCAGAAACTAGGCCACGAAGCCCCGGGCATCTACGCGTAACGCCGCGCTTATTTCCCGTCTACCGAAAAGGCCAGCAGCACATTACCGGGGGCGGCCCCGAAAAACCCGTTTCCAGAATTGACATAAAGCAAGCCGCCGGTGACCACGGCGCCTGGCCCGTCGATGGCGCCGCCCTTTCCGGTTACCCCGTTGACCGTCTGATACGTCTGCGCCGTGTTGACATCCCAAATGATTTTGCCGTCGGCGGCCGCGTAAGCGCGCAAGTGGCCGTCCATGGAACCGGAAAAGACCACGCCCGGAATCGCGGTGACCGCGGCCGACTGCGCCGCGCGGCAACCGGGTTGCCCGCAGGGCGGATGCGGCGTGGCCCAGACCCGCTCGCCGGTCGTCAGTTTCAGGGCATACAAACCCGGTCCGGTCTTCGGCTCCGCGGCGGCCGACCCCGCGGCCGGCGGGCGGGCCGCCACGTCCGAAACCGCGGCGTAGACATTGGCGTCATCCACCGCCGATCCCCACTGGACGCCGCCCAGCGCCGAGCCGCGGCCGACGCGAGCCTGCCACAGAACTTCGCCCTGCTGATCGGGATTGACCGCGTGCACCATTCCGGATTTCTGCCCCGCGATCAGCGCCCGCCGGCCGTTCGGTAAATCGACCAACATCGGCGATTGGCCAAAATCGAAGTCGGGCCCGTTGGCCTCCGGACACGTGGGAGCGCCGGGCACGCTGCACGACACAACGAATGCGTCGTTCTCCGTCATCTGGCGGGACCACAGAATTTTTCCGGTGGCCAAATCCATCGCGAGAAACGCGTCCGACGTGCGGGCCGGAGGATCGGAATAATTGTCGCCCGTGTTTACGTACAGCACCCGCTTCTTGGCGTCAATCGTGGGCGCCGACCAGATACCGGCGCCGGAAGGGCCGTAGAGTTGGACGCCTTGCGCGTTCTTCTTGGTGGGCTGCGGCGCATCGGTAATGCTGTAGCTCTTCCAGATGGTCTTGCCGTTCGCCGCGTCGAGCGCCGTGATGCTGCCGCGAAACGTGCAACAGGAATACTTCGCATCGGAGCCGGCCACCTCTTCGCTGGAGGAAGTCGGAACGTAGAGCCGGTCTTCGTAGAGCGTGGGCGCTCCTGTGATCATGGCGAGCGGGTGTTCGTCGACCCGCACCTTCCAGATCACCTTTCCCGTCATGGCATCGATCGCGTAGGCGTTGGCGCGCTGGTCTCCGAAGTAGGCGAACCACTGGCGGCCGCGGCGCGCCACTGTAATCGCCGAGCGTACCGGTGCGTCGGTATCGGCCGTCCAGTAAATACATCCGCTCGCCGCATTCAGCGAGTACACGCGCCGGCCCGCGCTGCCGACAAACAGACGCCCGCCCAGTACCGTCGGCTGCGCGAAAGCGCGCGCGTCACCGGGAAATGCAAAGGCCCATTTCAGTTTGAGGCGCGGCACGTCGGCGGCGGTCAGTCGCGCCATGGCGGCCGGTTGGAAGCGGTGGTTGGTCGCATCGACACCCCATCCATTCCAATGCGGATCGGCAAGCGCGCGGTCGGGAAGCGCCGGCGCGTCCGAACAGAACGCCTGTTTCGGGAACGGAGACTCGCCGATTTTCTTGCCGCTCACGAACTCGCTGACAGCTCGAAGTTCCGCCTCGCTCATTCCCGCAGCCTGCTGCGTCATGACGCCGCTTTTCAGGGCATTCAAAACGTTCTCCGCGGACATCTGCTTGAGCGCCGCGGTGACGGGAGCGCGGTTGACGCCGCCATCATGACAGCTCGCGCACCGCTGCTGGAACAGAGCCGCACCGTCCTGCGCGCACAAGGGCAGAGCCACTAACAGGAAAGAGAGAGAAGATCTCATTCCCGCTAGCATACATGAAAACGGACGCCGGCCCTCGGCCAGCGTTCTTAATACTTCGGCACGCTGGGATCCACCTTATCGCTCCAGGCCAGGATGCCGCCCTTCATGTTGCGGACGTGCTGAAAGCCGGCCTGCTTCAAAATGCCGCACGCTTTGGCGCTGCGCATTCCGCTCTTGCAGTGGATGACGATATCGGCATTCTGATCGAGCTCATGCAGCCGGCGCGGCACTTCTCCCAGCGGAATCAGTTTGGCGGCCGGGATGTTGCAGATCTTGTATTCGTGCGGTTCGCGCACATCGATCAGCACAAAATTGTCGCCGCGATCGAGCATCGTTTTCACTTCGGTTACTTCGATTTCGCCTTCGTTCACCTTTGTCTCCTCAACGGGCGCGGCGGCCGAGGGGCTCGGCACGCCACAGAACTGGTGATAGTCGATGAGCTTGGTGATGGTCCGGTGCTCGCCGCAGACCGGGCACTCGGGGTTCTTGCGCAGCTTCAGTTCGCGGAAGCGCATGCCGAGCGCGTCATAGAGCAGCAGGCGGCCCACCAGCGGCTCGCCGATACCCAGGATCAGCTTCACGGTTTCGGTGGCCTGGATCAGGCCAATCGTGCCCGGCAGAATCCCGAGCACGCCACCTTCGGCGCAGCTCGGCACCAGGCCCGGAGGGGGTGGCTCCGGATACAAGCAGCGGTAGCACGGCCCGCCTTCGTAGGCGAACACCGTCGATTGTCCTTCGAACCGGAAAATCGAACCGTACACGTTCGGCTTGCCCAGCAGCACGCAGGCGTCGTTCACCAAATACCGCGTCGGGAAGTTGTCGGTGCCGTCGACGATCAGGTCGTAGTCCTTAAATATCTCCAGCGCGTTCTCGCTCGAAAGCGCCGTCTCGTGCTTGACGATCTTCAGATGCGGGTTGATCCCCTGCATCTTCTCCGCGGCGGAATCGAGCTTCTTGCGGCCCACGTCGTTGGTCGAGTGGATCACTTGCCGCTGCAGATTCGTGAAGTCAACCACGTCGAAATCGACAATTCCGATTTTGCCGATTCCTGCCGCGGCGAGGTACAGGCCGAGCGGCGCGCCGAGCCCGCCCGCGCCCACCAGCAGGACTTTCGCGGCCTTCAGCTTCTGCTGGCCTTCCATCCCGACTTCGGGGATGATCAGGTGCCGGCTGTAGCGCAGGATTTCATCCTTGGTCAGCTCGGCCGTCTCGGGCGGCGTCGCGACGGTTGAGCCACCGGCGATCGATGGCACCAGCGATATCGTGTCGGCGTCCTTCGCCGCAGTCGCATCCTTGCTCAGGTACCGGATATCTTCGTCGTTCAGGTACACGTTGACGAAGCTGCGCAGCTTGCCTTCCTCGGTGAAGATCTGTTTGCGGAGATCCGGGTATTCGGTCGTCAACGCCTTGAGCACTTCGCCGACAGTGCCGCCCGGCGCGGTCACCGCGTCCTGCTTGGCCGTGAATTGGCGCAGCGGCGTGGGAATCAAAACTTTGGCCATACTAGTAGATCAACTCCTCTTTGGCCGCCTCGGTTTGTTCGAAATTCGGCAGCCAGCTATTGGCGTGGTGAAACTCGCCCTTCTGAATGGAGAGCACCACGAACGAATACCACGGACAGGAATTCTTCAAATCGGTGGCTGAAAAATAGGCGTCGCAGTCGGGATGCGAATGGTAGATGCCGATCAGATCCATCTTCCGCTCGCGCGCCGCTTTGTCGGCCGCCAGCAGATCTTCGGGCCGCAACTCGTAGCGCGCCGCCTGCGCACCGGCGAACGCATTTTCCAGCGGCATCGCGGCGCGCACCAGCTTGGTTCCGTCGTCCGCCGAGCCCAGCATCGCGCCGCAACACTCGTTTGGGTAGGTCTTCCGGGCGTGCGCGACCATCTCCGCCCAGGGTTCCGCTTCGATCCGAATCATTCCTCGTCCCAGAAATGCTCACTCAAATATTTTTCCGCGCTGTCGCACAGGAATGTGACGATGGTGGCCGCCTCGCCGTGTTCCGCCAATTCGCCCGCCAGCACCGTCGCCGCGTGCACGTTGCAGCCGGAAGAAATCCCCACCAGCAGGCCTTCTTCCCGCGCCAGGCGCCGCACCATGGCGTAGGCGTCCTCGGTCTCAATCCAGTAATTGCCGTCGGCGATTTTATCGTCGTAGATGGCGGGCACGATCGCCGTCGGCATATGCTTCAACCCTTCGAGCCCATGAAATCCGCTCGACGGCTGCGCCGAATAAACCTTCACGTGCGGCAGGTCGCGCCGCAATCGCCGGCTCACGCCGGTGAACGTGCCGCTGGTCCCCATCGCCGTGATGAAGTGCGTGATGCGTCCGCCGGTCTGCTGGATGATCTCCAGTCCCGTATGCTCGAAATGCGCTTTCCAATTGGCCGGATTGCTGTACTGGTCCGGATAAAAATAGATGTCCGGATCGGAGTCATAAATCCGGCGGCACACGCGGATGGCACCGTCGGAGCCTTCGCCGGCGTCGCTGAAAATCATCTCCGCGCCGTACGCTTTCAGAATGCGTTTCCGCTCCATCGACGCGTTGGCCGGCAGCACCAGTTTGACCTTGTACCCCTTCACTGCGCCGATCATGGCATACGCGATGCCGGTGTTCCCGCTGGTGGAATCCAAAATGATTCGGTTGTGGTTCAACTTGCCGGAGCGCTCTCCATCCAGAATCATGTTGAGCGCGGCGCGATCTTTCACCGATCCGCCCGGATTGAAGAATTCCGCCTTTCCGAAAATCTCGATGTTGGGAAACGCGCGCGAGATTTTTTCCAGTCGCACCAAGGGCGTATTGCCGATAGTCGCTAGCAGCGGCTCGGCATCGGGCCGGTGTGGATTGGGAACAGGAAGCACCTGCGCCATGGTTACCTTTTGGATTCGCCCCCCTGCCGCAGCGATTCAAACTTCGCATGTTCCTGCAACTAAAGGAATTACTGTCTGTTGAGTGCTCTCTCATTCTACCATTCCGCCATGCGGTGTCAATTCGGCCCGGCTTCGATGCTATTCTCATTCGCTGGAGACAGTCCATGATTTCTAGACGCAATCTGCTTGGCGGGCTGGCCGCCTGGAGCGCAGGCGCATGTTTGCGGGCGCAATCCGCCGGCTCGCGCCTCATCGACTGCCATCACCATTTCGTGTCTCCGGCGTACCTCAGGGCGCTGACCTCGAAGCAGGGACACAAAATTCCCGGCTTCACCAACTTTTTTCCACTGGGATTATGGCAGAACTACTCTCCGGCGCGCGACGTCGAACTCCTGGACAAACAGGGCGTCGCGACGGCCCTGCTCTCGGTGACTTCGCCGGGCGTCTATTTTGGTGATCGCGACGAAGCCCGCGGCCTCGCGCGCGAAATGAACGAGTACGGCGCGAAGATGGCAGCAGATTACAAAGGCCGCTTCGGCCTGTTCGCGCTGCTTCCGCTGCCTCTGATCGACGAAAGCCTCCGCGAAATTGAATACGCGTTCGACACGTTGAAGGCGGACGGCGTGGGCATCCTGACCAGCTACGGCAACCACTGGCTGGGTGATGCGCTGTTCCAACCCGTGCTCGACGAACTGAACCGCCGCAAAGCGGTGGTCTACACGCATCCCATCGACGCGCCCTGCTGCCAGGATCTCTGGCCGGACTTGAATCCCACAACGCTGGAGTTTCCGACCGATACCGCCCGCTCGATTCTGAGCCTGCTCTCCACCAACGAAGCCGCGCGTCATCCGGACATCCGCTTCATCTTTTCGCACGGCGGCGGCACCATGCCGGCCGTCATCGGCCGTTTGGGAATTGGCGGCGCCGACACATTAAATAGTGTTTTGAGCCGCCCCGCCGAACCCAACTCGCGCTTACACCAGTTGCGCCGCTTCTACTACGACACCGCGATGTCGTCGAACGTGATCCAGATGCAGGCATTGAAGACGATCGCCGGCGTGTCGCAAATCGTGTTCGGCACCGACTACCCCTTCGGCGGCGATGCCGCCAAGCACCGCCAAGGCCTCGAAAGCTCGGGCCTCAACGCCGAAGAACTAGCCGCTATCGAGCGCGGCAACGCCGCGAAATTTTTGCCGAAGTACGCTTAGTCCAGCGGCTCCACCTTCACGATCGAAGCCCCGTGATTGTTGCCGACCCAGAATGTCGGAGGTGTTGTCGAATTGTCGATAAACACGCGGCGAATGTTCGTCGAGCGCGGCAGCAGGTACTCGGTCATCTCGCCGCTCTTCGGATTCAGCCGCAGCACGCGGTCGTTGGTCATCGAACCGGTCCACGCATCGCCGTTTTTGTCGAGCTGCACATCGTACGGCGCCGACCAGGGGCTCGGCGCTTCCCATTCCTGGAATCGCTCGGTCTTCGGGTCGAACATGCCGATGCGATTGCCGCGGTACTCGCCGAACCAGACCCGGTCCTGCGCGTCGATTTGCCCGCGGCGCGGCGCCGAGTTGCGGGTCGGCGTCGGCCACAGCGAGATCTTTCCCGTCTTCGCGTCCACGCGCCCGATGTGCTCGCGCGAAAAATCGGTGAAATACGCATTATTGTGCGAATCCGGAATCACGTCGTAGATGTTGTGCGTCTCGCCCGGTTTGGCATCCTGGAATGGCTGGAACGTCTCGAACTGGCCGGTCGCCAGGTCCACGCGGTGGATGATCGCAAAACCCGTTGTTTTGCGTCCAGACTTTGCCGTCGACCGAGCTGCGCTCGGGGCTCGCCATGTTGACCTGCGTCATATCTTTGTTGAATTCCGCCGGCACACTCCAGGTCTGAAATTTTTCCGTCTTCCGGTCGAACTTCGCGATCCCCCCCTGAAACATCATGCCCAACCAAAGATTCTGATCGGCGTCAAAGCGCATGCTGAGCGACCCGACCGGCGAACCGTGCTTCAATTCGGGAATCTGATACTCGGTAACTTTACCCGTCCGCGGATCCAGTTTCCCGATATTGGCTTCGCCGAAATTCGAGTACCAGACCATGCCTTGCGAATCGACAATCGCGTCGTGCGGCTCGATGGTTCTGCGCGGCAAGTCGTATTCGGTAATGATGACGCGCGTGCCGCGGCCCGCCGGACGCGCCAGCGTCCGCAGCGCATACGGCCACGGCGAACCCGAGCTCAAGTTGATGCTGCTCAGAAACTCAGCCTGCTTCCGCCGGGCCTGTTCGCGGGCGTCGCCGTGCAGTTCCATGACGCGGTCGGCCAGCCGCTTCTGCGGATGCGGCGGAAACGCCTGGTTGGCGTAAGTGCCCATCCGGTCGAGCACCTTCAGAAACTCGCCGGCGTCGTGATGCGAATTCACGATGAACTGCAGCGTGTGGCAGTTCACGCAGTTGAGCAGCGACGCCTTCTGTTCGTCGGTCGCCTGTACGCTCGTGATCCATTCCGCGTTGGTGAGCTGCGGCGCCAGGTTCTTCGCTTTATGCAGATTCAGTTCGGCGGTGACCGGCTGGCTCTCTTTGATCTCGACGGTTCCCGGGTCATCGAGTTCATACCCCACAGCCCGGATGCGCAGCGTATACGGCCCCGCCGCCAGCCGGTTCCGTGGAAAGCGATACTGTCCCGCCGCGTCCGTCACCACGGTGGTGGTGATCGTCGAGCCGGCCCGTTTGGCGCTGACCAGCACGCCTCCCATCGGCCCTTCTTCGCCCGACCGCACTACCCCGCTCAACGCCGCCGCTTCGCTCTGCGCGGTGGGCTCGCCGTACAGACAGGACCCCGCCAGAGCGGCCGCAACCGCAATCCATCTCGTCCGCATGCGTCCAATCCTATAATGAACGGGCGCCGTTCGCCACCGCCAACTCCCGGTCCATGCTGATACGATCGGAGAAATGCAAACGCGGGCGAGCCGGAACATCGCTTGGACCTTCATTTTGTTCGGCGCGCTTCTCCCGCTCGCATCCGCCCAGCAAACCATTGAAGGCTTCTGGCGGAGTCAAGGCTACGGTTTCGTCATCGACGTGCAGCCATCCGGGCTCAAGGCATTCGAAGTAACCACGACCACCTGCGTGCCCAGCCTGACCGCTACGCGGTCCGCGAACGCCGCGCCCGATCGCGAAGAGACTTTTACGACTCGCGACAAAGACGTATTCTTCGTCAGAACCGGGGGCAGCCCGGATCACAAGCTGCTCCACCTCGAGGGTTCGGTCTCCGACATGCGCATCGATCGGTTGCCGCGCCTTCCGTCGATTTGCGATTCCCCCACGGCCAACACGCCGCTTGATAACTTCGAAACCTTCACGCGCACCTGGGCGGAAAATTATATTTCGTTCGATCTCAAACACGTCGATTGGGACAAAGTCGTAGCAGAGAACCGCGCGAAGATCACGCCGGATCTCTCGCCCACCCAGCTATTCGGCGTGCTCGAATCGATGATCAAGCCGTTCGGCGACGCCCACACTTCTCTGAACGCGCCGAAACTGAAACGCGGGTTCCATGGGCTTCGTCCCGGCACCGATCGCCCCGCCGGCGGGATACGCGCACTGTTCCGGGTCACCGAGCGCGCCTACCTCCACGGCCCGCTGAAGAAATTCTGCAACGGCCAGGTTGAGTACGGGCACATCGATCCGGCAACCGGGTATCTCCGCATCATCTCGTTTTCGGGCTACTCCAAACAAGGTGACTTCGCCTCGGGATCGGCGGCTCTGCAGTCGGCGCTCGATGAAATCTTTTCTGACTCCGCGCTCCGGGCGCTCGTCATCGATGTGCGCGTTAATTTCGGCGGCGATGATCCGTACGGCATCGACATTGCCGCGCGCCTCGCCACCGCCGAGTACCTCGCGTACACCAAGCAGGCACGATCGGATCCGGCCGACCACAACAAGTGGACCGCCCGCGACCCGAGCATTGTCCGGCCCAGTTCGCGCCCCGGCTTTCACGGACCCGTGGTTGAGCTAATCGGCCCGTTTACCATCAGCGCAGGCGAGACATTTACGCAGGCGCTCATGGGCCGAACCCCGCGCGTGCAGCGGATTGGCGAGAACACGCAAGGCGTATTCTCCGATGTCCTCGGCCGCCGGCTCCCCAACGGTTGGACTTTCGGTCTCCCGAACGAAGTCTATCTGACACCGGAAGAGAAAGCGTTTGACGGCGCCGGTATCCCGCCCGACATCGAGGTGCCGGTCTTCACCGCCACCGACGTGAAAGCCGGGAAGGATCCGGCGCTGGCGAAAGCTCTGCAGATTCTCGCCGCGCGGTAGAGTTGAACTTTACGATGACCTACACCTATCAACAACTGATTGGCGGCCAGTGGCGCGCCGCCTCCAACGGAGGCACGTGGGACGTGCTCAACCCCGCCACTGAAGAAGTCATCCGGACCGTGCCGTTCGGCAATGGAGAAGACTGCCGTATGGCAATTGAGGCCGCGGATGCCGCCTTCCCGCGCTGGTCTCAGAAAACCGCCTATGAGCGTGCCGCGATTCTGAAACGCGCCTCCGCCTTGATGCGCGAGCGCGCCGGCGATCTCGCGCGCACCACGGTGCAAGAGTGCGGCAAGCCGCTGAACCAGGCCAAAGGAGAATGGCACGTCGCGGCCGATCTGTTCGAGTGGTACGCGGAAGAGACCAAGCGTTCGTATGGCCGGTGGGTGCCGGCGCGCTTCCCCGGCAAACGCCAACTGGTGATCAAGCAGCCGGTGGGAGTCGTCGGTATGATCACGGCGTGGAATTTCCCCGCCTACAATGTCGCGCGCGCGGCCGCGGCGGCGCTGGCGGCCGGCTGCACGGTGGTCATGCGGCCGTCTGAGTTCACGCCCTGCACGGCCATGGAAATGGTGAACATCCTGTTCGAGGCGGGCCTGACCAACGGCGAGGTGAACCTGATCAACGGCGAGCCGGAGAGCATGGGCCAAGAGATGTTGCGCCATCCTCAATGCGCCAAGCTGCACTTCACCGGCAGCCAGCGCGTCGGCAAACTGCTGATGGATGGCGCCTCAAAAACCGTAACGCGTCTGTCTCTGGAACTGGGCGGCAACGCGCCCGTGCTGATTTTTCCGGACGTCGATCTGGCCACGGTCACGGCCGGCGCCGTCGCTACGAAATTCCGTAACGGCGGGCAGGTCTGTATTGCGCCGCAGCGCTTTTTTGTGCACGGCGCGATCGCCGCCAAGTTTACCGACAGCGTGTCGCAGATGGTTTCCAAGCTGCGCGTGGGAAACGGCCTGGAGCCGGAATCGAACGTCGGCCCGCTAATCAATGCCCGGCAGAGAGACCGCGTCGAGAGCATGGTGGAAGCGGCGCGGAGCGCCGGCGCGGCCATCTCCGTCGGCGGGAAGCGCCCGGCGGATCGTCCGCGCGGTTACTTCTTCGAGCCGACTGTCGTCACCGATCTTCCTCTGGAAACGCCGCTGTTTCAAAACGAGATCTTCGGGCCCGTGCTGCCGATCGCCACGTTCGACGAAACCGATAAAGCCATCGAGCAGGCCAACAGCACCCGGTACGGGCTGTGCGCTTATGTGTGGACGAACGATGTGCGCACGGCGATGCGGGCGGCCGAACGGCTCGAGTTCGGCATGGTCGGCGTCAATGAATGGGCCCCGCAAAGCACCGAAGTCCCGTTCCCCGGCTGGAAGGAGAGCGGCCTCGGCCGCGAGTCTGGCGCCGAAGGGCTGGAAGAGTACCTGGAGACCAAGCTGATCGCGTTCGGCGGCCTGTAGCCGGCGGCGCTTGGGACATTCCCGCGGTCAGAGCAGCATCTCCATGTAGACATTGGCGCGCGCGTACGGTGACGGCGTTATGCGCTCCGGCGGCAGATGACGGAAACCGACTGATTCATACAGGTGGATGGCGTTGCCGAGTTTGCGGTTGGTCTCCAGGTAGAGGCGCCGCGCGTTTAGAGCCTTCGCCTGGGCCACGGTGTATTCGAGCAGCCGGCGGCCGATGCCCTGGCCCCGGAGGTGTTCGGCGACTGCCATCTTCGCCACCTCGAATTCGCACGGTCCGATTTTGATCAGGGCGCAGCAGCCGATCCGCGTCCCGCCGGCGAGCGCGAAGAAGATTTGTCCGCCGGGTTCAAGGATTTCGCCGACCGGATCACTGAGCGCGCTGCGATCCTTTTCTTCCATGTCGAAGTGTTTGGCGATCCACTCTTCGTTGAGACGCCGGAAATCGCCCTCATCGCCCGGCTCAAAGGGCCGTAACCGGATGGGGATCTCCGCACGTCGAAAACTGGTCATCCTCGGATCCTTTCCCAAAGTGTACGCGGCGTACTTCCATATGTCCAATATCTTGTTTATCCTAATCAATATATGCTCGATATGGATCGAGAAATCGAGATCCGCCATTTGCGGTACTTTATGGCGGTGGCCGAAGAACTGCATTTCGGCCGGGCGGCCGAGCGTCTCCATATTGCGCAGCCGCCGCTTTCGCAGCAGATCCGCAAGCTCGAAGAGATCCTGGGCTTCCCGCTCTTCCACCGGACGTCACGGGTGGTGAAGCTGACGAGCGCCGGCGAGTTGTTTCTGGAACGCACGCGCCGCACACTGCGCAAGATGCAGGAGGACGTAGAGGAAGCGCGCAGCGTCGGCCGTGGCGGCGTCGGTTTTTTGAAAGTCGGGTTTATCGGGTCGGGCATGTTGACCATTCTGCCGTCGGTGCTCGGCCGGTACCGAAGGCTATATCCCAAGGTGAATTTGCTATTGAACGAGTTTTACTCGTCCGGCGTGATGCGCGCGCTGGCGGAAGGCACAATCGACGTGGGCTTTCTGCGCGATGGCGGCCCGACTGAAGGTCTGGACGTCGATGTCGTTTTCTCCGAACCATTCGTCGCGGTAGTGCCCGTCCGGCACCCGCTGGCGCAACGCCGCACCCTGTCGGCGGGAGACCTGCGGGATGAGCCGTTCGTCCTGTTTCCGTCGCTGGTCGGCCGCACCGCGTACGACAAAACCATTTCGCTCTGCACGCAGCATGGGTTTCGGCCGCACATTGTGCAGGAAGCCCCCCAGTTGCTGACCATCGCGCGGCTCGTGGAGGCCGGGCTGGGAGTAACGATTTTGCCCGCGTGTGTGGAGCGGATTGCGCCACCCGGCGTGCTCTGCCGGCGCCTGCGCGGCGCGCGATCAAAGAGCGAGATCGAGATCGCCTGCCGCACCGGCGACGAGCGGGCCCTGGTGAATACGTTTTGCCAGATGGCGAAAGAGAGCTTTGCTTCGTCGCGCCGAATTCCGAATCGGCCTTGACACGGTGCGTGCGCTCCGCGATTCTAATGACACCATGAGAGCGGAAACGAGATTCGACTTTTCGCGGCGCGCGCTGCTGGCTGGGCCGGTTGCCGCGTGGCTCGCCGGGCAGCCGCGAGTGAGTCGCGCCGCCATTGTCCAGACCGATTTTTCGAAACTGGCGCCGTACGGCAATGGAACCATCCCCGGCGGCATACGGTCGCGCCATATCGCCAACGTAAACGGCTTGAGTGTGCATATTCTGGAAGCCGGTTACGAAACACCGGGCCGGCCGGCGGTCTTGCTTCTGCACGGCTTTCCCGAACTGGCCTACAGCTGGCGCAAGGTGATGCCGGCGCTGGCCGCGGCGGGATATCACGTCATTGCGCCCGATCAGCGAGGTTACGGCCGCACGCTGGGATGGGACGATTCCTACGACGCGGACGCCGATCCATTCCGCATTCTGAATATGACGCGGGACGCCGCCGGCCTGGTCTATGCGCTCGGGCACCGGTCGGTAGCGATGATCGTGGGGCACGATGCCGGCGCGCCGGTGGCGTGCTGGTCGGCGCTGATCCGGCCGGATATTTTCCGGTCGCTGACGATCATGAGTTCGCCGTTCGAAGGGCCCCCGGCGCTGCCATTCGACACCGCCAACGGGGCGCCGCGGCTGCGGCCCGCGGTGACTGACGACCAGCTCGACGCGGAGTTGGCGAAGCTCACTCCGCCGCGCAAGTATTACCAAAACTACCAGCGGACGCGGGGCGCCAACGACGACATGCTGCACGCGCCGCAGGGCCTGCACGATTTTTTCCGCGCCTATTACTTTTACAAAAGCGCCGATTATAAAGGGAACCAGCCCCACCCGCTGAAGGCCCGGACGGCGGAGGAGATGGCGCAGATTCCAACCTATTACGTGATGGAAAAAGACAAAGGCATGGCGGCGACGGTGGCGCCCCATATGCCGCCGGCGGACTACATCGCGACTTGCAAATGGCTTACGGAAGCGGAGGTGGAGGTATACGCCGCCGAATACCGCCGCACGGGGTTCACCGGCGCGCTGCAAGGTTATCGCGTGCGCCGCGGGTCGGATCCGCGAAGCATCGCCGAGATGCAAACGTTTTCCGGCCGCGCGGTCGACGTGCCCTCCCAATTCATCGCAGGCAAAGGCGACTGGGGCGTTTATCAGACTCCCGGCGCGGTCGACAAGATGCGCGCAACCGCGTGCACACACATGACGGGGTTCCATCTCCTCGACGGCGCGGGGCACTGGGTGCAACAGGAGCAGCCCGAAGCGGTGAGCGCGCTGCTGCTCGAATTCCTGCGCGAGCAAACGAAGGGGTAAGGGGCAATTCCCGGCGGCAGAACGCCGTTTCCGATTGGATCCAATCGGAAACTGAAGCGGATTTGTTCCAACGAAAGGAATTAGCGCCCGGCTTCCGATTGGATCCAAGCGAACCACGCCGGTCCTGTTTGCAGGCAGCCCGAGCGGGCCGTCCGGCCTGGGCTTTGAACTCTTCCCATGACCCGATTATCTCGCGGAGTCCCCAAGAAACGGGACGGTCCGAGGGTGGTTTTCGTTGGAATCTGCTGATTCCGCAATGGATCGGAAAATTGTAATCGGCCGTGACCATAGGCCGAGACGGCGACTCACTAGACCAGGCAAGTGACGATCGCGCGTCCGTGGGCCGCCGCGCCGGCGTAGAAATCGCGCAGACGATGAAAAGCGTCGATGAGCCAATCTCTGTCGTCATCGCCCTGGTTCCATCCGGGGTAGATTTCGAGCTGGGACATGCGGGCGGGATCGAAACGAGCGGCCGCTTCGGATTCGACGTGCGGCCGGTTCAGCTCTTGGCTGAGCGTGCGGACTTGGGCCGCGCGGAAGTAGCGGGCGGGGCCGTAGCCGGAGAAGCCTTCGGGATCGCCGCCCAATTCGACGCCGCCGAGAACAGCTTGACTGCGCATTTCCGGTCCGGGTTCGGCAGTGCCGGACAGAAGATAGTGCACTCCGTGCCAGGCTTTGTCGAGGGAAAGCACTTCCCGCTTCGCGGTTGCGGGGCCGCCCCGCCGCGCCAGTTGTTTTTGCAGCAAGGCCGCCAAGTCGTCACCGCCTTTCAACGCGGCCGCGGTGCGATTCAGGCTCGCTTCGAGCTGCTGGCGCAGTGGCTCCGGCAGACGCGCCAGATTCGCGGCCATCGACTGGGGTCCGGCGGTTCGCAGGCGGTCCTGGAAAGCGGCAGCCCGGTTCAACAGGCCGGCCGTGGGGAGCGTCTGGCCGGCAAACAACGCTTCCACCGAATCCGGGTCGGCGGCAAAGCCCGCGATTTCCGAATCCTCGACCTGCACGAACATGGCGTTCATGGACATGGGACTATCACATCGGTAAAACGCGCCTGGATCAAGTTATCCATCGGGAGTGATACACTGAGCCCGTTTTGGCAGTAGTGGTCCAAGGGAGGAGTGGAGATGAATGCTGTGGGAGCTCCCGTGCGGGAAACGAGAGGGAAGCGGTGGATGCTCTGGGTGGGGTGGGTGGTATCGCTGTGGCCTGTGTTTGTGGTGTGCTCGAGCGCGACCTGGAAGCTGACCCGCAACGCGTGGTACGTGGCGGAATTTACGAGAATCGGGTGGCCGCCGAGCGCGTTGACGCTGCTGGCGTGCCTGCAGCTGGGGTGCGTCATTCTGTTTCTCATTCCGCCGACGGCGGTTCTGGGGGCGGTCCTGCTCAGCGGGTATCTCGGGGGCGCCATCGCGGCGTATACGCGGATGGGAGAGCCGTATCCAGTTTTGGTGCCGCTGTCGACCAGCATGATTGCCTGGCTGGGAATCTGGCTGCGCGACGAGCGGCTGCGCGCCCTGCTGCCGTGGCGGCGCGCTCCGCGGGCGTAATGGGGGAAACCCGCACTCCCGCGGCGGGGCTTCAGCGCAAGGGCGGTGTGGATGGGGGCGGGTGGCGATGCCGGGTGGATTGTTCGTAGGCATACGCGTACTTGATGAGCGCGGCTTCCGACCAAGCGCGGCCGAAAAACGTGATCCCGGCGGGCAGCGTTCCACCGCGCGTGTAACCCATCGGTGCATTGATGGCCGGAAAACCGGTTGTGGGAGAGAAGACCTGGCTATTGTCGCCAGCCGGCGAATTCAGGTCGCCGATCAGGCGTGGAGGGTTGCTCCAGGTGGGATAGACAAACGCGTCCAGATGGAGGCGATCCATGGTTTTCAAAACCGCCGCGCGGAACTGCTCGCGAAAGCCGGTTTCGGCCATGCAGGCTGGTGAGCCCGGCCCGTTCTCCGGGGCCTTTTCGGCTTCTTCCAAGCGCCGCTGCACGCTGGGGTGGAATCCGCGAGATTGGATGATCGCGGCCAGGTCTTTGACCGGCATGGCCTTGCCGCGAGCCGCGAGGAAGCGGTTCAGGTCGTATTTAAAGCCCATGCACGGCCCGGCATCCGGAGGCCGGCGAAGCGTCTCCAATCCGTCGATGTTGGCGGGATCGATGATCGTGGCGCCGGCTCTTCGCAGATCCTCCACGGCGGTGAGAAACACGCGAACGACCTCGGGATCGGCGGACTCCCGATCATAAGCCGGATGCAGAACGCCGAACGCGGCGCCGCGCAGGCCATTGGGATCGAGAGACACGCGGTAGTCTGGCGGAAGATGGGAGGAGGCAGACGCGGTTACCGGGTCGTTCGGATCGGCGCCAACGATCACCTGGAAAATCCGGGCGGCATCTTCCACGGTGCGCGCCATCGGGCCGGCGATGTCGGCAAGGAGGTTCAGGGGGAAAACGCCGGCCCGGCTGGTGAGCCCCATGGTGGAACGGATACCGACCAGCGCCTGGTGCGAAGAGGGACCGCGGATGGAATTGCCCGTATCGGTGCCGAGACCCGCGAGGCCCAAACTCGCGGCCACGGCCGCGGCGGTTCCCCCGCTCGATCCGGCGGTGACGCGATCGAGGGCGTACGGGTTCTTCGTATATCCAGGCAGGATCGAGCTAACCGTCTCAAAAGGACTAAAGGCCCATTCGGCCATGTTGGACTTGGCGAGGACGAGCGCGCCGGCTTCCTTTATGCGCTTCACCAGAAATGCGTCTTCGGCGGGGATGTAGGATGCGAAGGCGAGAGCACCGTTGGTTGTGCGTAAGCCCCTGGTTTCGAAATTGTCCTTCACAATCATCGGTACGCAGTGCAGGGGGCCGGTGAGCCCCGACTGAGCGAAGCGGCGATCGAGTTCGGCAGCCTCCTTGGCGGCATCCGGATTCACAAGCACGATGGCATTAATCGCGGGACCGTTCTTGTCGTAGGCCGCGATGCGTTGCAAATACTGATCGACGAGATCGCGGCAGGTGAGGCGGCCTGCGCTCATCGCCTCATGCACCTGGCGGATGGTGGCTTCTTCCACATCGAACGGGGCGGGAGCCTGTGCGGAAAGCAGCGCGGCGCCTGCGAGCATATAAGCAAGAAGCCGCCGGAAAATCACTCATCAATCATAGCGTGAGCAGTGCCTGCGCCTGAGTCGCAGGATGAGAGAATAAGACAATTATGAGGACTCTGTTACTGATCCTTTTTTGCCGCTTGGTGTTTGCACAGAGTCCGCTTGCGGCCGAGCGTCACGAGTTCGTGATCGCGAACTTTCGGACGGAGGGCGGCGTGGTGCTGCCCCAGGCCCGGATTGTGTACGGCACCTACGGTCATCTGAACGCGGACCGAAGCAATGGCGTGCTGCTGCCGTCACATTACATGGCCAATTTCCACGGATATGAGTGGCTGATCGGCCCGGGAAAAGCGCTGAATCCGACGGACCTGTTTCTGGTGGCGACCGAACTGTTCGGCAGCGGTGGTTCGTCATCGCCGAGCAACACGCCCGAGCCTTTCCACGGGCCTCGCTTTCCGGCGATGACGATTCGCGACAACGTGGAAGCGGTTCGCCGATTGCTCGTAGAGGAACTGAAAATCACACACGTCCGGGCGGTCATTGGTTTTTCGATGGGGGCGGAGCAAGCGTTTCAGTGGGCGGTCAGCCATCCGGATTTTGCCGACCGGATTGTGGCGACGTCGGGCACAGCCAAGACGTATCCCCACGGGGTGATCCGGCTGGAGGGGCAGATTGCGGCGCTCACGGCCGATCCCGCGTTTCAGGGCGGCAACTATACGGCGCAGCCGCGCGTCGGGTTGGAGGCATTCGGAATGGTCTGGGCCGGATGGCTCTATTCGCAGGAATGGTGGCGCCGTGAATTGTGGAAGACGAATTCCGCACCGGGAACGACCTTCGAGCAAGCGATGAACAGTTTTCGCAAGCGATTCAGCGCGGATGCCAACGACTACATCCTGCAAGCGCGCACGTGGGAACGGCACGACGTGGGCACCACTCCGGGACATGGCGGGGACATCGAAAGCGCGCTGCGGTCGATCCAGGTTCCGGTTTTGTACATGCCATCGGAGACGGATCTGTATTTTCCGGTTGGCGACGCGCGGTACGAAGCACAGTTCATCCCCAAATGTGAGTTGAAGCCAATTCCATCGCTGTGGGGGCATACCGCGGGCGCCGCGAGCAACCCGGCCGACGCCAAGTTTCTAAACGAGAGTATCGGGCGTTTTGTGTTGGGTAAATAGGCGTGGCGGGGCTGCGCCGGTCGGCGCACACGGCGTGCACTACAATACCTTCGAAGGACAGACGAAATGAGAAACGGGATTTTGTTGGCAGCCGCGGTCGCTTTTTGCGCAGGGTCCGCACGGGCGCAACTGGCGCAGCCGCCGGCCGGGGTCACCGAGGGCGCCGTGAAGGAACTGATGAACGCCTGCCCGGCGAATCCTCAATTGGCCAACCTGGACGCCACGCCCGCCTGGTCGGGTTGGGGCGGAGCGGGCAATGCGCGGTTTCAGACGAAAGGCGCGGCCGGGCTCCCGCCTGGAGACGTACCCAAGCTGAAACTCCAGTGGGCCTTTGGACTTCCCGGCGGCATGAGCATGTATTCGCAACCGTCGGTGGCGTTCGGCCGAGTGTTCGTAGGGAATGACAATGGCGTGGTGTATTCGCTGGACGGCAAAACCGGCTGCGTGTATTGGGCCTATCAAGCCGATATGTTCGGGCGGTTCGCTCCCATCGCGGCACCGATTTCCGGCCACGCGGGCACGCGGTACGCGATCTTCTTCGTTACGCGCTCGACCACGGCGTACGCCCTGGATGCGCACGACGGCAAGCTGCTGTGGAAGGCGCAGGTCCGGACGGGGTTGAATAACTTGAGCGCCACGGCAGCCTATCATGACGGACGGCTCTATGTCCCGATGTCCGGCACCGAGACGCTGGTGGGCGCGGACCTCAAGTATGAGTGCTGCCGTTCGCGGGGGGCGGTGGCGGCGTTGGATGCCAACACGGGCAAGCAGCTGTGGCGCACCGAGAGCATTGCCGAGCCGCTGAGGCAACTGGGCGAAAACGGAAACGGCGTGCAACGGTGGGGGCCGGCGGGCGCTTCGGTATGGAACACGCCGACGGTAGATGCCAAGCGGGGACTGCTCTACGTCGGCACGGGCAACAGCTTTGGACGGATAGCGGCGGAGACGAGCGACTCGATTCTGGCGCTGCGCATGGCGGACGGGAAGATGATGTGGCATCACCAGGAGTTCTCGGGCGACGCGTTCATGGCGCGTTGCCAGGCGAGCAACGGGGCCGACACGAATTGCCCGGAGAAGCTAGGGCCGGACTACGACTTCGGCGGGTCGTCCGCGATTCTCGAGACCGTGAACGGCAAGGATTTGCTGCTGGCGGCGGGGAAGGGCGGCGTGGCGGTGGCGCTGGATCCCGATCAGGAGGGGAAACTGGTGTGGCGGACGCAATTGTGGGAGGCGCAGGCGCCGTCGGCGTCGGGCTTAGTGGTGTGGGGGGGCGCGGCGGATGGAGGCCACGTCTACTATCCGCTGCAGCAGCCCGGCGGCGGGTTGAAGGCGCTCGATATTCTGACCGGCAAGGTGGACTGGAACGCCGCGATCAACGCCGACCGGCGCGGGCAGGCGGGACCGGCCAGCGCGATCCCGGGAGTGGTTTTCACCGGCGGGTGGGACGGGATTCTGCGCGCCGTAGATGCCGGCGGCAAGGTGATCTGGTCGTTCAACGCCGTGCGGGACTTCGAGACCGTAAACCATGTGGCCGCCAAGGGAGGCTCGTTCGGGTGCGCGGGTGTTGTGATCGCAGGCGGCAAAGTGTTCGTGACATCGGGATACCCGGGGACGCTGCGCGGGACGCCGGGAAATGTGCTGCTGACGTTCGGAGCGGAGTGAATCGCGAAATAGGAGCCTAGGGGCCCTACCGTTTACCGGTGAGCGTTTGGCCTCCGCCGCCGGGCTGCGCGACGATCCGCAGATAGGGCCGGAGCGTCTTCCAACCGTTAGGGTACTTCTGGCGCGCCTCCTCATCGGAGACCGAAGTCAGGATGATCACATCGTCGCCCTGCTTCCAGTTCACCGGCGTGGCCACCTTGTGCCGGGCCGTGAGCTGAATCGAATCGAGGACGCGCAGGACTTCGTCGAAGTTGCGGCCGGTGCTCATCGGATAGCTGAGCATCAGCTTGATTTTCTTGTCGGGACCGATCACGAACACGGTGCGCACGGTGGCGTTGGTCGCGGCGGTGCGGCCTTCGGAGGTGTCTCCCGCGTCGGCGGGCAGCATGTCGTACAGCTTGGCCACCTTGAGTTCCGGATCCCCGATCATCGGGTATTTGACAGCGTGGCCCTGGGTCTGTTCGATGTCGGTGGACCACTTCTGATGGCTGCTCACCGGGTCTACGCTAAGCCCGACGATTTTGCAATTCCGCTTTTGGAATTCCGGCTCGAGCCCGGCCATATAACCGAGTTCGGTGGTGCAGACGGGGGTGAAATCCTTGGGATGGGAAAACAAGATCGCCCAACCGTCGCCGATCCATTCGTGGAAATTGATGGTTCCTTGTGACGTTTCGGCGGTGAAATTCGGGGCTTCATCATTGATGCGTAAAGACATGCTTTTCTCTCCTTCCGTACTCGCAACAGTTGGCGGGGCGCGCGCAGGCGCACATCTTCTGAAGTTGCATTTCTTCCTATACCAGACAGCGCAATCGGCGGGCCAACGGGCTCATGGCGCGGGATTCCGCTCCCGAGCCCTAAGAGGGGCACACCGGTCGCGGTTTTGTGTCGCGCTTCGCGCGACCGTCACCCGACGGAGAGAGTGATAGCGGACGGATGCTCGGGCCCGTGAAGGATCTCCTGGTGCGCGACGAGCATGGTCTGTGCGTCACCTAAGGGATCCGCGGTTCCGGGATTGCGCGCATAGCGCGGGTGGGCGCCGCCGGCGACGATGACACGCAGGCGATGAGCGCGTGGAAATCGGTAGGCCGTGGGCCAAAACTCAACGCGGACTTTTCGCGTCGCGGGACTGTCTCCGCGGGGCTGGGAAGGCTGTTGGGGACGCAGCCGGATGTAGCCATCGCAGACATTGGTAGATTTGGAAGCCGGCGTTACGTCGCACAAACACAGGTAGAGATCGGTGTATTCCCGATTGGAGCGAAGGAAGATGTCGGCCCACACCGGCCCGATCACTTCCAAATCGGCGGGGAGCGGCCCGGTGGTGAACAGCACGACGTCGGACCGGCGCTCCAGATCGCTCATATCGCCGGAACCGCTTGTTCCTTCCAGGTTCGGACCATGGAGCGACGGCGTGGGATGCGCGGGATCGTAGTCAAATGCGCTCAGACTGGCGTGGGCCGGGGCCGTGGGGGAGAGGCTTCCGCCGGAGTCGAGAAAATAGCTCTGGGCTCGAATGTTTGGAATCGGCCAGGACGGATAGTCGCGCCACTCGTTCGCACCCATGACGAAGAGCCGAACGGGCGCGGCGGGCCGCACTGCGGCCAAGGGAGGGACCGTCAGACCGAATCGCTGCTGGAACAACGCAATGCTCTGCCGAAGGGATTCCCCCACTCCGGGAAAGGCGGCGTGCATCCAGGGCCCGATGGTGATGCGAACGTCGCGGCCGGCGTGGTGGGCGGCCGCAAAATCGTTCAGCTGCCAGGGGAGAAAAATGTCAAACCAACCGCCCACCATCACGGTTGGCGGTATGCGCTCCGCTGCCCGACCGTAATCGACGGGGCGCCACCAGGAGTCGCCGGGCTCGGCGTGGTCCATCCAATCCTGCCACCAGGAGACGCCGCCGGGAGCAATAATGGGGCCCGCGGTGCGCAGCGGAAGGGCCGCGATTGCCCGTTCCGCGAGGAGTCTGGTTTTGCGGCGGCCGAACAAGGCAGCCAAGGGGTTCGTCGAGGAGTCGCCCAGAAGACCTTGCATGAGGACAGTCCAGCCGACACAACTGAGCAGGGTGAAACCGTCAAAGGCATAGGTCCGATCGCGGAAATTGGTGAGCGTGACATGCAATCCCATCGCCTTCACTTTCGGCGCGGCTGCGGAATTGGCGATGGCCCAGGCGGTATTGCCGAGATAGCTGATGCCCCACAACGCGAGGTTGCCGTCGAACCAAGGTTGGTGTTCCACCCATGCCACCGTATCTTCCCCGTCGGCCTGCTCGTCGAAGAAGGGATGGAACACACCTTGCGATCCGGCAGTACCGCGGCAACTCTGAATCACCACCTGCATGCCGCGCTCGGCGAACAACGCGGCGAGGGCTCCGGATAGGATGCCGCGGCCATAGCATGTACGAATGAGCACGCATGGTTGGCGCGGCTCCCGACGGGAATAATAGCGGTCTGCCAGAAGGACTGTACCGTCGCGCATGGGGATGCGAAGCGGCTCGACGGCGACGTCGCGAACGAGCGGACGAGGCAGTTTCCAAAGGCGGCCCAGCAACAGGCTGGCGAAACTCATGGCAATCGGACTCCAGGAGGAATCTAGTTGAGAATAGCCGATCCGGCGGCTTCACCGGGGAATCGAACGGGATGCGCCCCCGCGCTCAGGCGGCGGGGCTGGGGCGTGGGTGAGGCGTCAAGAGAGCAAAGTGATGAGATCGCCGGGGCACACCCGGCCGGGCTCGATCACGGAAGCGTAGAATCCGCTCAAGCCCCAGACCTTCGACGCGGGATCGCCTTGCATGGCACGGACATCGTAGATGGCCGCCTGGATGCCGGCGCCGTACACGCTGATGGCGCCGCAAGGGAGGCGGGGCTCGGTGAGCTGGATGGAGGCGGCGCCGCAGCGGAAACGCTGGCCGATGCGGAGGGCGCGGCGGTCGAGGCCGCGCGTCGTCAAGTTTTCGGCGAGGGCTCCTGGATACACGAGAAAGCCGAGAGCGCAGATTTCGTCGAGGCCTTCGGCAGTGAGCAGCAGCAGGGCGCGCTTGGGGATGCCGTGAAAGGACGGATGCCGCCAGCCGTCGCCGGCGATGCCGCGGACCGTGACGTCGGCTTCGGCGACGGGATGGTTGGGCACGCCACCAGCGGAGACGCTGACCTGGACGACCAAGCCGGTCACGCCGGTTCGAGTTCGCTGACGCAGGCCACGTTGCCTTCGGTGTCTTGAAAGTAAGCGACGGTGCACACGGTGGGGATACGGAATTTTTGCGTGATCATCTTGCCGCCGCTGGTTTCGATGGCGCGAATGGTCTCGTCCAGGTTCTGAACGACGAAGGAACATTCGAAGCCGATCATCCGGCCGCCGGGAATCAGCTCGCGGCGTTCCTGCAGGAGGCCGCCCGAGCCGGCGGGAGGCGCGTCGGCGGTTTTGATGAGGTAGAAGTTCGGCGGACCCCAGGGTTCGAACTCCCAGCCAAAGACTTTCTGATAGAAATCGCGGGCGCGGGGCACGTTGTCGGCGTTGATGGCGAATCGTCCGAGATAACTGGTGTTGGGCATAGTCGGCAGTATAGGCGAGCGCGGGCGGAATGCGCTTGCGGTACATTGACAATAAATGTCGGGAGCCCGCCAGATGGCCCGGCGCGCCGCCAAGCTCACGGCCGAACAGGAGCCGTTCCTGGCTGTGCGGTCGCTCGCAACGAACTATGCGAGCGGCTACCGGATCGAGCCGCATCAGCACCCGTGGCACCAACTCTTATACGCCACATCGGGAGCGATGACGGTTTCGACGAATCAGTCTTCGTGGATGATTCCGACCGGGCGGGCGGTGTTCATCCCAGCAGAATGCACGCATGCGATCCGGATGTGGGGAACGGTGGAGATGCGGTCGCTGTATCTTGCGCCGGGCTTGACCGGATTTGGAAACGCCGAGTGCCGGGTGGTGGAGGTGACGCCGCTGCTGCGGGAACTGATCCTGCGCACCGTGGAACGGCTGGGCCTGGATTCGCGGGCCGCGCACGATGCGCGCCTGATCGGGCTGCTGGAAGACGAAGTGAAAACTGCGCTGGCGGAGGCGGAGCATTCGCCGTTAGCGCTGCCTTTGCCGGCAGACGAGCGGGCGCGGGCTTTGGCTTGTTCGGTATTAGAGCAGCCGTTGACCAATGACAGCGTGGATGATTTGGCGAGGCAGCACGCCGTCGCGCGGCGGACGCTGGAGCGCCGCTTCCGGGATGAAACCGGGATGAGTTTTGGCATGTGGCGGCAGAAGGCGCGACTGCTGGATTCGATCCGGCTGCTGGCGGAAGGCAGGTCGGTTACGGATGCGGCTCTGGACTGCGGATACTCGAGCGTGAGCGCGTTCATCGCGGCGTTTAAGGGGACGTTTGGGTATACGCCGGGGCGGATGTAGAGGCGGACTGCGCTTAGCATCCGTGAACGCGCAAGTGATCCTCGTACTCCGCCCGCAGAACGTCTTTCCGTTCCAGGGCCTGCCGCAACGCGAACTGCAGAGATTCGGGATGAACGAAATCCCGGATGGTCTTAGGCACCGACAAGCCGCTTTCGAGCGAAGAAATCGCCTCAACTACAGCGTCCAGATTTTTTCGAAAACGGGTCTTTAGCGGACACGCTGCCGGTGTGGCCGGCGGTACATGAACACTTACGAATTCAGATCTCATCTCCGAGTGCCGCTATGCGCATGAACCATGAAGAGGCGTCACGGCAAAGTCGGGTTCCAGGAGCAACTTTACGGTTTCGGAGCACTCCGCTCAAGTACTGCCGGTCCCGTACCGGTTGGGGCCAAGCCAACCATTCCGAGCAGCGGCCCCAGTCTACCAGCGCCGGAACAAACAGTACGTGCTTATTGTTGATGCGGGTCCGCGGCAGCCGGTGTGGGCGCCGAGCCGGCCTGCGGCAACTCGGCTTTGCCGTCGAGGCCGAAGACCAGCAGGCGAGGCTTCATCGGCGTCGTCTTCTCGGCGCTGACGCCGGGGCTTGGTGTTCCGCCGGAACCGCCCATCAGGGCGATGTATTGCTTGCCGTCGAGCGCGAAGGTGATCGGCGGGCCCATGCCGTTGCGCATTCCGGTCGCCAGATCGTAAAGCACTTCACCTTTGTCGGCGGAGTAGGCGATCAGGTGGCCGTTGGGAGCGACCTGAAAGACGAGGTTGCTCGCGGTGCTGAGCGTTCCACCGTAGCGGCTGTTTCCAACGGGAACGCGCCAGCGTATCTCTTGCTTCACCGGATCGTAGGCAACCAGCGTGCCGAGGTTGCCGCCTTGCAGAGGCTCGGGACCGGCGGCGGGGCCTGCCGGCTGTAGGGGCAGGCCGCGCGTGTTCCCCTTCAGGCCCGTCAGCCCGACACCGTTCGCGGCTTCCGGCTTGAAATCATAATTGGCGGCGTAGTTGAAGGTGTCCCAGCCGCGGCTCGGAATGTACACAAGCCCGGTTTGGGGATTGAAGGACATGGGCGACCAGTTGTGCGCTCCACCGCCGCCGGGCGAGACCGGGGTCGGGTCCTTGCCATACTTCACTTCTGTGTTGATGATGGGGCGGCCCGTTTTTTGATCGATGCCCTTGGCCCAGGTGACCCGGGAGAACGGCTGTGCGGACAGGAACTCGCCGGTGACGCGGTCGAGCACATAGAAGAAGCCGTTCTTGTTGGCCTGCATGATGACTTTTCGCGGCTTGCCGTTGATGTTGAGGTCGGCGAGGATCATCTGCTGCACGCTGTCGTAATCCCACTCGTCGCCAGGGACCATCTGGTAGTGCCACTTGAGCTCGCCGGTGTCCACATGCACGGCGACGATGGAGGCGACGTAGAGGTTGTCGTGGCCGTTGCTGACATCCTTGGTGCGGAGCGCTTGCGGCCAGGGCTCCGCATTGCCGGTGCCGACATAGAGCAGGTCGCTCTCGGGGTCGTAGGAGATGCCGTCCCAAACCGCGCCGCCGCCGCCGAGCTTCCACCAGTCGCCATCCCAGGTGGCAGCGGCCTTGCGCATCGCGGAATTTTCGAAGCCCTTGGCGGGATCGCCGGGAACGGTCCAGAAGCGCCAGGCTTCACGGCCGGTCTCGGCGTCGAAGGCGGCGAAGAAGCCGCGCGTGGGACGATCGCCGCCGGCCGCGCCGATAATCACCTTGCCTTTGGCAATGCGCGGCGCCATGGTGAGGGTCTGGTCGTCCTGCGGCCAGGCAACGCGGGCTTCCCAGACGGGCTTGCCGGTGTCGGCGTCGAGTGCGTCGAGGCGGCCGTCGTTCACCGGAACGTAGACTTTGTTGTGATAGAGCGCGAGGCCGCGATTTACCACGCCACAGCACAGCTTATCGCGGGTGGGCTGGCGGTTGACCAGCGGATCCCAGCGCCATTTCTCTTTGCCGGTGCGGGCGTCGACGGCGAACACGATGCTCCAGTTGGTGATGCCGTAGATGGTGTTGTTCCAGACCAGGGGCGTGGCTTCCTGATCGCCGCCGCCCTCGCCGACTTCATACGACCACATCAGGCCCAGGCGTTTCACGTTCGACGCATCGATCTGCTTGAGGGGACTGTAGCGGGTTTCGCCGGGCGTGAGACCGTAGGTGAGCCAATCGCCATCGGTGGCGGATTTGGCGGCATTGCGGAGCGCGGCATCGTCGACACGGCGGGTTTGTCCCGGCGTTCCTTGTCCGAACAGGGGCAGAGTGAGGGCGATGGCTAAGAACAAACGCATGTATTGGCTCCCACGGGGCAAATGCGAGTCTATCACGGGCCAGAATCAGACTTAGGCCACGCTGACCGCAGCCTTCTTGCGGTTGGCATCGAGGCGGGAGTCGACCAGCGCCACGATTCCGTCGATGACCGGGTGACTTAAGCCCTTCTGCCTGGCGATCAGCTGGACCAGCTTGTCGGCGCGCTCGATATTCGGCGCTCCGTTGTTGAGCGCGCGCGCGGCGGAGGCAGGCCGAACGAGCGATTGCGCGGCAGCGGCGTACTTTTCAAACGGCACAAGATCGTTGGGGTTGGCGCCCAGTTTCACGCACAGATCGTTGACGAAATTGTAGACCGAGCGCGAGGTGTCGATGTCGCTGTGGACGGCTTCCTGAGCGGTGCGCATGCTGTCTTGAGTGACGCAGCGATAGTTGCCCGCCAGCAGCATTGCCCATTTCGCGAGCGGCACGAAGAGGGAATCGTGCACTTTCAGCTTTACGGGCAGCTCGATCTTGCCTTCCGGCGTGTCAAAGCGGGCGCTTTCGATGTCTTTCTCCAGCTGGCGGAGAATCGCATCCGGTTTTTCGTCGTTGAACCTGGCGACTTTGAAGTTGGTGGGCAACGTCACCATCAAGGTGTTGACGGGCTCTCCCGGCGGGCGGATCGCCTGCGGGTCGGGGCTGTTGAGCGTCATGCAGTGGGGATCGAAATTTTCCCAGACGGCTGGGTTGGTGTAGGCGGGCTTGAGCGCGTCGTGATTCAGGCCCGGGATGCGGCGGAGGTAAGGCAGGGGCGGCATGTTCATGATCGACATGCAGGGTACGCGCGACGTCGCCACGGCATCGAGCAGTTCGCGGACGCCCGCAGAGCTATATTGGGGCTCCTGCATGCACAGGCCAACCAGGTGATAGTCCTTCGGATTGACACCGGCCGCGGGTCCAGCGGTGACCTTGCCGGGCAACCGGCGCGAATCCAGCACGACTGGATCGGTGCGCCCGCGCACGGGCAACCGGACGCGAAAACCTTCGGCGTTGATCAGATCGGCCTCGGCCGGCAAGCAGACGAGATGGATCCGGTGGCCGCCAAACAGAATCTTGGAGGCAAGGAGCGAGCCGTAGGAGGCGCCCATGAGCAAGATGTCGTAAGCCATCTCAAACAATCTAACGCGCCGATCATTGGCGATGCAATCGGGGAAACGGGAGCGCAGCGGGCCTCGTTAGTTCTCCGGCTCCTGGTTGGCGCCACCACGCCCGCCGCGGCCGCCGCGACCGCCCTCTCCGGGGCGCGGCACGGCCAGCCCGACCAGTTCCGCGCCTTCGCCGCGCTGGCCGCCGACTATGGCCACGAGAAACTGGCGGCCGTTGACCAGATAGGTCATCGTGCCGCCGGTGACGTTGCCGCCCAGCTCGAACGCGTGAACCTGCCGGCCTGTCGCTTTGTCGAGCACACGCAGGTTGTTGCTGCCTTCGAACAGGAGCGTCCTGGTAATCAGAATCGGCGACCGCTGGCCGCCGCCCCAGTCGCTGGCGTCAATGTTCGCCGCCTTCAAGGCGGGGTTGTTGATCAGGCTGTCGGCCGGCTTGCCGTTGGGAACCATCCAAACGTGCTCGCCGGTGTTCAGATTCATTGCCGTGATGCGGCCATACGGTCCCTTGATCAACGGCACCCCCATCACCATCGGGACCCCGAGGCCGCCGGCGGCGATGTACGGCATCTCCGAGCGAGCGCCGCCCGGCTGCAACGACGAAAGATACGGGGCCGTGACTGACGGCACGTACAAGATGCCGGTCTCGGGATCGACCGCGCCGCCCATCCAATTGGCGCCGCCGCCCGCGCCCGGCACCTGAATGGTCGCCAGTTTGCCGCCGGTGTCCTTGACGATGGGCGGCGTATAGATGGGCCCCAGCACGTATTGCGACGCCATCTTCAAGGCGGCAGCCTTGATCTCCGGCGTATAGTCAGCCAGGTCCGCCTCGGTCACGCCCTGACGGTCAAATGGAGCGGGCTTGGTGGGATACGGTTGCGTCGGCGAATACCACTCGCCGGGGGCGTTGCCCTTAGGGGCGGGCCGTTCCTCGATCGGAAACACGGGCTGGCCGTTGGTCCGGTCGAACACGAATGTGTATGCGGACTTGTTCACCTGCGCCAGCGCCTTAATCTTTTTTCCGTTCACCGTGAGGTCAAGCAGAATCGGCGCGGCGGGAATATCATAATCCCACATCTCATGGTGAATGAGCTGGTAGTGCCAAACGCGCTTGCCGGTCCGGGCATCGAGGCACACGATGCTGTCGGAGAACAGATTGTTGCCGGGCCTCTGCCCGCCGTACGTATCGCCGCTCGGGGCTTCCACCGGGATGTACACATAGCCCAACTCTTCGTCGCCGGTGAGCGGCCCCCACGCGCCGGTGTTGCCGGTGAATTTCCACGAGTCCAACCCGGTTTGCGGATCCTTGCCCCATGTCTCGACGCCCACTTCGCCGGCCTGCGGCACGGTGTGGAATGTCCACAGGAGCCTGCCGGTGCGGACGTCATAACCGCGGATGTAGCCCGGTACGTTGTCCTTCTTGGGTAAGGCGACCCCCACTTTCAGAGCCGCGCCCACAACCGCGACATCGCGGATGATGACCGGCGGCGAGGTGGCACCGATGGTTCCCTTCTCCACGACCGGCCGGTCGAGACCTTTCCACAAATCCACGTGAGCGTCAGTCCCGAAACCCGGCACCGGCAGCCCGGTCTTGGCATTCAACGCCACCAACTGATAGCCCGGAGTCACGAACAGAATACGCTCGTCGCCGCGCCCGTCAGTCCAATAGGAAACGCCGCGGTTGTTGGCGCGCACGGCGCCGCGCTCGGCGGTGTCATCGCCGCGGTAGAGCCACAGGGTTTCGCCGGTAGCCGCGTCGGCCGCCACCACGGTGCGGCCGGTACCGGCGGTGAAAAAGAGACGCCCGCCCACCATCAGCGGCATCACTTCCCACGCCGTTTGCGGCGCCGGCCCCATGTTCTGCGCCTTCCAGCGCCAGATGACTTGCAGATCTTTGACGTTGGCCGCGTTGATCTGATCGAGGGGCGCATAGCGCGTGCTGCCGGTATCGCCGCCATTGACCCGCCACTCGCCACTTGCCGGTGTTCCCTGCTGCGCCCGCGCGGGGTTGAGGCACCAGGCGCCAAACAGGGCCACCGCAGCCCATCGTCGACCACTCATTCAGCGTTCCTCCCAATCGGAATGAAGCATGGGTTCCGCCGCGCGGCGGTTACCCGATTTCCTGAGTGTAGGGCCGAATGCCGGCCCGCCGCAACCGCATGAGTTCGTTGGATATTTTGGAGTATTGTGGGCGAACTGCTGTTTTCAGCCCGCCCACGGAGGGCACAACTTTCGTACGTCTGATGTAAGAGTAATCAAGCAAAACCGGGAAAACAATATTAACGTTGGGATACACCGCACGGCGCCGGCCTTACTCCGAGAGGAGGCGGATGGAGCCGACTCCACCCTGAACATCCAGGTGAATCCTCACTTTGGAATCCTCCCACGCGTCGTTGTAATAACGGTCGCCGTCATGGCGGAGGTGTGACGCCTGAACGGACCCGATCCCGCCGTGGGCCTCGGCTTCGACACCGACGTCGGAGGGCAGATGCACCACCGCTTCGCCGACGCCGCCGCGAATTCGCACGTCATAGCTCTTCTTGGGGTTGCCGCGCAAATCGAGATCCAACTGGCCGACGCCCATCTGGACTTCGAGGTCCCTCAGCGCGAGGCCGCCCACGTCCAGATGCGCCTCTCCCGCGCCGAATTGGACATTGACGTCCAGCGGCACCTCGCGGTTCAGCCGGAGATCCCATTCGTACTCGGTCTTGCCGAAGTGCGTTCCGGTTCGGTCTGGCTGGCTGATGGTGAGCGTGCCGCGATCGGCGTTCTTGGTGTAGCGCACCTCCGGTTTCCAGGCCGGAACGTCGTAGGTGAAATCGGCGGCGGCCAGTTTGTCGGTTCCCGTGTCAACACGCAGCGTGCCGGCGCCCATCTTCAGATTGACTCTCACCAGTTCGGCGTTGTCGCGCTCAATGGCCTGGAAATCATGCTGCGTGGGACCGGCGCGCTCGACGACGCATCCGGTAGCACACGCAATCACGGCCAGCAGGGGAACCCATCCGGCTCTCATTTGCTCTCCTTGTTGGGTGCATACGAGCGGGGCGGCGCGATTGTTCCGCAAAAATCGCTACATCTGGTTGTAGACCACGCGCCCATCTACCACCGTGAGCACGGACTTCAGGCGCCGGATGGCTTCATCGGATACCTTCTGCGGGTCGAAGTAATCGTCGCTCAGCACCACGACGTCTCCCAGCTTGCCCGGCTCGATGGAGCCGAGGCGATCCTCTTCACGGAAGAACCAGCCGTTTTCGGAGGTATAGAGACGCAGGGCCTCCATGCGCGTAATCTGCTGCTTGTCATTGATCAGAAGACCCGCCGCGTTCTTGCCGGTGACCATGTAATAAATCATGAGCCACGGATCGAGCGTGGAAATCTGGGCGGAATCCGAACCGGCTCCTGCATGAATGCCGCTATCCAGAATGAGGCGCACCGGCGGTCCGGCGCCCTGTGCCCCCGCCAGGTATTCGAACGGATGGATGGCGATGCCGGCCCCCAGCGATTTGAACCGGTCTATGGTGGCGCGATCGATCCGGGGCGTGTGCGCGATGGACCAGCGCAGCCCGGCAATGGGTATGGTCTTGTTGACTTCCTCGAAGGTAGACGCGGTCAGCTGGTCCTCCGCCAGCGAGAGGCTGTGCTGTTGGAACGCCCAACCTTGCCTGGCGATCAGTTGCAGCGCCGCCAGGTAGTTCTGCGGGGGCGTCACCTGTCCGAACAGCGGCCACTGGGTGGCGAACTCGCCGATTCCGGAGACGCGGAGCTGGTCGTCGCCGAATTCCGGAAACGCGTTCAGCAGGCGTTCCTTCAGCAGCGGCACACCCATCTGGGTATCCATGCTGAGCAGGAACAGGCGGAGGCGCGTGGGCATCTTGTGCTCGCGGTGCAGGGCAAGCACCGCGTCGTACATGTGGAACGGATCCGCGCTGGCGAGGGTGTCGAAGACGAACGAGTCCTGCACGTCCGGAGTTGTTGGAATCACGAACGCGCCCATGTCCACGTTGGTGGTGACGCCGACGCCGGCCGAGTAGGTCATCGCATCCACGCTGCCGCGTTTTTTGTCGTCGAACGTCTGGGCCGCGCGCAAGGCGTTCAACGCCGCCAGAGACGGCGCGTTGGCCGCGATGGCGCCGGTGTCGCTGACGGCGATGCCTTTGCTGGTGAAAAAGGCCTTGCCCGGCGTGTTCGTGGCTGCCGGGCCGGTGAACGCCTGGAAGAGCAGCACCGGGTGGTCCGGCGAGGCCGCATCCAATTCCGCCAGTGCCGGCAGACGCTTTTCGGCGAATTGCGCCGGGTTCCAGCCGCCCATGGCGGTGAGAAACGCGCCGGGCGGCACCGTCCGCACGCGGCTGCGGATCAACTCCTGCACTTCGGCAATCGAGCGCGCGGTCTCGAGGCGCGTGTCATAACCCGGTCGAATGCCCAACAGCACGATGTGATTGTGATTATCGATAAGCCCGGGAACCGCGGTGCGGCCGCGCAGGTTGATTACCTTGGTGCACGGGCTGAGTTTCTGCCCGCCGGCCACGAACCGGCCGTTCTGGATGGTCACCGAGGTCAGCACCGTGTTGCGCGCATCCATAGTGACGATCTTGCCGTTGGTGATACGCAGGTCACGCGCCTGGTCGCAGCGGTCGGCGGACCAAGCGCACGAGGCAGCCGCGAGCAGAAATAGAATTGGGCGTGTCATTCGCTCCCAGATATAGCACGGCCTCAGCGACGCGGGTGTATACTTGACACGTTTGCAACGGGTCTTCCGCACTGTCGCGCTGGCTTGGCTCGCTCTGCCGCTGGCCGCGCAGTGGGTCCACTACCCGACTCCCGGCATTCCGCGCACGAAGGACGGCAAGCCGAATCTTGCGGCACCCGCGCCGCGGCTGTCGAACGGCAAGCCCGATTTTTCCGGAATTTGGGAAGCGCCGAGCGACAAGTACCTTGCCGATCTCAGTGCCGGCGCCAGCAGTCCGATCCCGATGCAGCCGTGGGCGGCGCAGGTTTTTGGAGAGCGCCAGGAGAATTTCGGCAAAGACCGGCCGAGCGGCCGCTGCCTGCCGCACAGCGTTACCGATTTCGACGCCCATTTCATGCCGAAGAAGATCGTGCACACGCCCGGCCTGCTTGCGATGCTGTTCGAAAGCTATCACTCCTACCGCCAGATCTTCACCGACGGGCGTCCCCTGCCGGAGCAACGCGACCCGGCCTGGTTCGGCTACTCGGTGGGCAACTGGGAGGGCGACACGCTGGTGGTCCACACCGTCGGCGTCAACGACAAAACCTGGCTCGATGACGCCGGCCACCCGCACAGCGACGCCATGCAAATCACCGAGCACTTCCGGCGGCCCGATTTCGGCCACATGCAGGTCGAAATCACGGTCGACGATCCCAAAACGTACACCCGGGCATGGACCGTCACCATCCCTTGGGAATACGTGGCCGACACGGAATTGCTCGACTGGGTCTGCGAGAACGAGAAGGACGTGCCGCACCTGGTAGGCAAGTAGGCGGCGGCCGCGCGCACTATACTGGTTGGGATGCTGACCTACGTTTTGCGTTTTGGGGCTCTGCTTTTGATCGCCGCCGCCGCTCTGTCCGGCGCCTCCAGCGTTTACGATTTCACTTTGAATTCCATCGAAGGCAAGCCGGCGCCGCTCGCCGCCTATCGCGGCAAAGTCCTCTTGCTGGTGAATGTGGCCAGCTATTGCGGGTATACACCGCAATATCAAGGTCTCGAAGCGCTCTACGAAAAATACAAAGAGCGCGGCCTGGTGGTGCTCGGTTTTCCCGCGAACAATTTCGGGCAGCAGGAGCCGGGCTCCAACGCCGAGATCAAGGATTTCTGTGAGCGCACCTACCACGTCAAGTTCCCCATGTACGCCAAAGTTTCGGTAGAGGGCGCCGACAAGACGCCGCTCTACCAATACCTGACCGGCGCGATGGGTGGGAACATCCAGTGGAACTTCACCAAATTTCTAGTGGCGCGCGACGGCAAGCTCCTCAAGCGCTTCGAATCGCCGGTTGAGCCGGACTCTACAGAGGTGATTGGCGCCATCGAAGCCGCTTTGGGAAAATAGCGTGAGAGTCCTGGCCGGAATCGCACTGATTTTCGCTGGATCAGCGCTCTGCCAGAGCCCGGCGAAATCCTGGCGGACACCGTGGGGCGATCCCGACCTGCAAGGCTCCTGGTCGAACGCGACCACCACGCCGCTCGAACGCCCCGCGAAATACGCCGGCCGCGAATTTCTGACGGCCCAGGAGCGCGCCGCCCAGGACAAGGAAACCGAAATTGGCCGGGACCGCCGCGCCGACGCCGGTACACCGCAGGACGTGGCGGGCGCTTACAACGCGTTCTGGTGGGAATGGGGACGCTCCGACGGCCGCACGTCTCTGATTTATGACCCACCGGATGGACGCAAGCCGCCGCTCACTCCCGCAGGCGAAGCGCGCCGCAAGCAACGCAACGAGAGCGTCCGTACTGACGGCCCCTACTACGGACCCGAAGACCTCGACCTATATACACGGTGCATCGTGCGCAGCCCGCTGCCCCGCCTCTCCTCGGGCTACGACAACAACTTCGAAATCGTGCAGACACCCGGTTTCGTCGCCATCTATCAGGAGATGATCCACGAGACACGGGTCATTCCGCTGGACGGCCACCCGCATCTCGATGGCAGCGTACGGCAGTGGCTTGGCGACGCACGCGGCCACTGGGAGGGTGACACCTTAGTCGTCGAGACTACGAACTTCAATAACCGCACGCGCTTCGAAGGCTCTTCGCAAGATTTGCACCTGGTGGAGCACTGGACACGCCGCGCCCACGATCGGATCGATTACCGCTTCACGGTAACCGACCCGTCGACGTGGACGCGTCCATGGTCGGCCGCGTTTTCCTGGTACAAGGGCGGGACACCGTACGAGTATGCCTGTCACGAGGACAACATCGGGCTGTATGGCATCCTCGCCGGGGCCCGCGCGGACGAAAAGCGTTAGGCCCCGGCCGGCTGCCCGCGCTGCAGCGCCGCCATCCGCTCCTGCTGCTGGCGCGTCAGATGCGGGGTGATGCCGAGCATACGCTCGATGATCATGAGCTGCCCGCGATGGTGCATCTCATGCTCTTTCACGCTGATTAGCATGTCGAAGCGCGTGCGCGACGGCGGTTGCGCACCGGCCGGGAAGGTAAACGTTTGAGCCAGAAAATCCTCCGGCAGCGTCTCGGCCCACTTAGCGAACTCTTCACCGCTGTCACGCAACATTTGAATGAGCTCGGCCTTGCTGCGCGGCTTCTTCTCCTCGGCCGCCGCTTCAGCGAAGAACTTTTGGAAATCGAAACCTTCCATCGATTTGAGTTTGCCGAGCTGCAGCTGGAACCGCGGTACTTGAGCAATGTGGGCCAATGTCTGCGCCACTGTGCGCGTGTCGGCGGCGGGCTGATAACCATACTTCGCTTCGGGAATATCCTCGGCGATCTGAATCGTGTTCTTGCGTACGGTGCGAAATGCGGATGCGATTTCTTTGGGTCCGTAGTAAGTCATGCGATTAATGATAATCGCGGCCCACGAACGGATGCAGAAATCTGCGTAAATTTTAGGCGCGCTGCGCTAACGCAGCCTTCACGCGCTCGGGCGTGAACGGGATCTCGCGGATGCGCGCTCCGGTGGCATCGAAAATCGCATTCGCCAGCGCGGCGGCCGCCACGGTGATCGAAGTCTCGCCCGCCCCGGTCGCTTCTTCGTCAGGCCGGCTCAGCAGCACCACGTCGATTTTCGGTACGGCGAAGCCCAGCGGCAGCGTGCGATACGTCCGCCAGTCGACCGAGGACACTTTCTGATCGTCCCAGGTCACTTCTTCGAGAAGCGCCCGGCTCATACCCTGCAGCGCGCCGCCTTCGATCTGGTTGCGCAAGCCGTCGGGGTTCGATACCGGACCCACGTCGTTGCACACCACAAAGCGCTTGGCCATGACCCTGCCGGTATCCTGGTTGACTTCGACCTCGGCCACGATCGCGGAGTAGCCGTTATCGCCTTCATACAGCACGCAGGCCATCCCGCGGCCGGCCACCACGCCACTCTTCGGATTGGCGGGCTTCGGCGAGGGGCGCCCGTCCCAGTTCGCGGCCTTGGCGACTTCCTTGACGACGTCCATCAATCGCGGATCTTTCAGGTGCCGCAGCCGGTACGCCACCGGATCCGTCTTGAGCTTCGCCGCGATTTCGTCCATCACGGATTCGTGCGCGAATGTGTTCTGCAGCCGGTTGGGCGAGCGTAGAGGCCCCGTCCAGAATGGCGACTCCACGTTGTGCATCAGCACGCGCTCGCTCTTCACCGTGCCCGTGCCCTGAGCGCGCCCGCCCACGTTGCCCGCCACGTAAGACGGAATCGAATTGGCGTTGTTGTTGTACGCGCGCGGCGGCGGCGCCGGAGACTGCGGCCGGAACGGCTGCGGTTCAAATCCCGCCAGGTAGCCTGTAATGATGTTTCCCGGAGTGCCGGGGCCCGGCCGGTTCCCGCGGCCAGGCGACCACGATTCGTGATCCCACGCGATGATGTTGCCTTGCGCATCCAGCCCCACGCGCTCATCGATCACGTATGCGTTGCCGTAGTTCTCCCATGCCATCTCGTCCTTGCGCGAAAGCTGCACGCGCACGGGCTTTCCCACGGATTGAGACAAGATTGCGGCGTCGTATGTGACCGTGTCGGCGCCGTTCAGCCCATAGCAGCCCGAGCCGCGGCGGAAGATGACGCGGATGTTTTCGGATTTCAGCCCGAGAATCATGCCGAGCGTCGTCTTTTGATACCACACGCCCTGGGTCGGCGACCAGACGGTCGCCTTGTCGCCGTCTACGTGCGCCACCGCGCACGAACTGCCCATCGAACCATGCATCTGGTAGGGGTGCAGATAGGTAGCCTTCACCACTGTGGCAGCTCCCGCCAGCTTCTCCTGCACGTCCTTAGAATCCACGCCCAGCGCGTCGCGCGCAGGCTGCGTGCGCAGATGATCGTAGTACGTCGCGCGGCTCGGCAGCCCCGTGGGAGCCGACCACGCTACTTTGAGCTGATTGGCCGCCTGGATTGCCTGCCAGGGCTTTTCCGCCACCACGCCGACAAAATTCTTCTTAACCACCACCTTCACCAGCCCGGGAACATTCTTCACCGAGTTCTCGTCGACGCTCACCACGGTGGCGCCCACCGCCGGCGGCCGCACCACTTTGCCGTGCAACATGCCGGGCACGCGCACGTTGTGCACGAACTCGAATTTCGCAGTCACCAGTTCGGGAATGTCCGGGCGGTGCACGGGCTTGCCCAGCACCGTCCACTCGCCGGCCGGCTTGCGTTTCGCGTTCTTGTCCAGCGCCAGGTTGAACTTCTTGCCGCCCACCAGCTCGCCGTAGCTTACGCTCCGTGAGGGATCGTTTTTCAGGCGAACGGTTCCGTCAACGGCCGTGAGCTGATCCACCGGCGCCCCGAGGCGCTCGGCACCCAAACGCAGCAGCGCTTCCCGCGCCGTGGCGGCGGCCTGCCCGAGGTTACCGTGGTTGAAATTCGCCGGATGCGACTGGCTGCCCGCCGTATAGGCCTGGTCGGGAGTGATGCCCGTATCGCAATAAATCAGGCTGACCCGCTCGAACGGCACCGAGAGTTCCTCAGCCACAAGCTGTTGCTGCACGGTGGCGATGCCCTGCCCCAGTTCTTCCTTGCCGCTGTACGCGGTCACGCTGCCGTCGGCGGCGATCGCAATCCAGGAATCGAGCCGGTCGATGGCAGGCGACCCCGGCATCGGGCCGCCGAACTGCGCCTCCACCCGGTCTCCCAGGCTGAAGCTGACGATCAACGCGCCTGCGGTCTTCAGAAAGTCGCGGCGGGCGAAGCCCGCTCCGCGCAGCGCCGCCTTGGCATCGACTGTCAGGTTTTTCATCGCGCCATCTCCTGCGCCGCGCGGTGAATCGCGCGGAGCATCCGCACGTTGGTGAAGCAGCGGCAGAGCACACCCGAAAGCGCCTGCTCGATCTGGTCCTCGCTCGCTTTCGGATTCTTATCGAGGAACGCCTTGGCGGTCATGATGACGCCGCTCACACAGAAGCCGCATTGCGCGGCCTGTTCTTCGACGAACGTGCGCTGCAGCGGATGCGGCTTGTCCGCGGTCCCGATTCCTTCGAGCGTGGTGATCTCCGCGCCTGCCACATTCTTCACAGGCGTGATGCAGGAGCGGATCGCCTGCCCCTTGACAATCACGGTACACGCGCCGCATTGTCCCAGCCCGCAGCCGAACTTGGGCCCGCGCAGCTCCAGATCGTCGCTCAATGCATATAGCAGCGGCGTCGCCGGATCAAGTTCCAGATTGTGCGTCCGGCCGTTGACCTTCAAAGTAATCGCGCTCATAGGTTCACTTCCTCAGGGATTCAGGCCGCGAACCAGCTTCGATTCGCTCACCTGTTGGCGCGTGGCTCCAATCGCCAGCACGCGCCAGGGACACGTCATCGGCGTGGGGCCTTCCCACGCCAGGTTGGATTCGCCGGGCCGGAGTGGCAGCCGCGAAATTAGAATCGCGGCGTCCTGCCGCGTCACATACATGCGCGGATAGCTCCCACGGCGCACCTCGTCCAGTGCGACCCAACCGATGCCCGGCTGCTCCGCGACGAACGGCAGCGCGACCATCGATCCCGGCCGTATCTTCGCGAACGCCTCGGTGTTTTTGGCGAAGGCGAATTCGGTGGATTCGTCGTCGAGCAGCATGGGCGACAGCGGCGTCGACTCAGGGATCACGTACCGGAACGCCACGCCATCGTTGTATACGCGCGCTTCCACGTTGATGCGACGTCCGAGCGAGCCGTTTTGCATGTATTCGGCGATCAGCGTGTTGTACTGTTGGGACGCCATCGTCCGGGCTCCGGTCAGTCCGACATTATCTCCCAGATCCGGCTCCTGGTTGTGAATCCGCAGCGCCAGAAACGAGGTATCGAGGAGCGGCTTGCCCTGGTAATCCACGCGGTAGGCCAGGCGGAACAAGGCCCCCGGCTCGGGCTGACCGATGAACAGACGGAACTCGACCTGCCCGTCGGGTGAAGCCACGCGCTGCGGATCCTGCGCGAAGCCCGCGCTGACGGCGGCGAGCCCCAGGAAACACGCACAGCTCCAGCGCACCATTGTTTCCACGATAGCAAAGACCCCGAGGCCACTCTGGCCTGGTCACGCCTGCTCGAGACGCGCCCGCAACCGCTGCTTCACCTCGGGCCACTCGGCGGCCACAATCGAAAAGCGCGCCGAATCGCGCGGAGTGGCGTCGGCCGCCATGCGATGGGATCGCAGGATTCCCTCGAACTTGCCGCCGATGCGTTCGATGGCCGCGCGCGACCGCTCGTTGCGCTTATCCGTGTGCAGGCAGACGCCGTGGACGCGCCAGGTTTCAAACGCGTGTGTGAGCATGAGCAGCTTGGCTTCGGTGTTGGCGGGCGTCCGGATCGCTGATTGGGTGAACCATGTATAGCCGATCTCGCAAACATCCGGGGTGGAGCGGCCGTGACAGCGATGGCCTGCCGGCCAGGGCCAGCACTGCAAATCGAAAAATCGCGTGGACCCGATCACCACTCCATCGCTTAACCGAATCGTCACGAACGGCAGGGCCGTGCCCACTTCCCTGCCGGCCAAAGCGGTCGCGATGTAATGGGCCATTTCCACCTTGCTTTGCGGGATCGCGGTCCACTGGTAAAGGGAAGGATCAACAGCGGCTGCCGTCAGCAGCGCGTCCGCGTGGCTGTGCTCGAGCGGCTGGAGCCGAACGTGCCTGCCTTCGAGCAAGACGGTTTCCATCGTATTCAGTATGCATTGAATTGAAGACCTGGCGTTGGAGGTCTTGCTACCGCGAGGCTCGAAACCATTTACAATCTCCTGTTGGCCTCAAAAACGGAGCTACGCGCAGCCCTCATCGGTTGCGGCTTGATCGGCCGCAAGCGGGCGGGTGCGATCTCCGGTTGTAGGCTGGCCTTGTGTTGCGATGTGGCGTCCGAACGCGCCGCGGCGCTGGCCGCGGCGACACCCGGATGCCGGGCGACTACCGATTGGCAAACCGCCGTGCGCAGCCCCGAAGTCGACGTGGTCCTGGTCGCAACGACGCACGACATGCTGGCGCCGATTGCTTGCGAAGCCGCCGCGGCCGGCAAGCACGTCCTCATCGAAAAGCCCGGCGCCCGCTGCGCGGCGGAACTGAATTCGGTAGCCGAAACCGCCCGCCGCACCGGCGCCCTGGTCCGCATCGGGTTCAACCACCGTTACCATCGCGCCCTCCGGCAGGCCCGCGCCATCTGCGACACCGGCGCCCTCGGCGCAATGATGTTCATCCGCGGCCGCTACGGCCACGGGGGCCGTCCCGGCTACGAGCGCGAATGGCGCGCCGATCCCAAGATCTCCGGCGGCGGCGAACTGATCGATCAAGGCATCCACCTCATCGACCTCGCACGCTGGTTCCTGGGCGACTTTCCGTCGGTTCGAGGCCGCGCTCGCACCTATTTCTGGAACATGCCCGTCGAAGACAACGGGTTCCTCCTCCTTGAAACCGCCCGCGGGCAGGTCGCCTTCCTGCACGCCAGCTGGACCGAGTGGAAGAACCTGTTCTCGTTCGAAATCTCCGGCGGACTCGGCAAGCTCGAGGTTTCCGGGCTCGGCGGCGGCTACGGTGTGGAGCGCCTCACGTGGTACAAAATGTCACCCGAGATGGGCCCGCCGGAGACGCTGGCCTGGGAATATCCCATGGCCGACGACTCATGGGAAGCCGAATGGGCCGCCTTCCTGGAAGACATCCATGAGAACCGTCAGCCCGTTCCGGGCATCGTGGATGCCCAAGCGGCGCTGGGCGTAATCGAGCAGATATACCGCGAGGAGCCCGCATGATCATCACCCGCGCCCCGCTGCGCATTTCGCTCGGTGGCGGCGGCACCGACCTTCCTTCTTACTATCGCGAGCATTCCGGCTTCGTCATTTCCGCCGCCATAGACAAATTCGTCTACATCACGCTGCACGATACGTTCGAACAGCAGTTCATCATCAAATACTCCAAGACGGAACAGGTCCACGCGGTCGATGAAATCAAGCACCCCATCGTGCGCGAAGCGTTGAAGCTGGTTCCGGTATCGGTGCCGCACCTGGAAGTGGTCAGTATGTCCGATATCCCGGCCGGCACCGGCCTTGGATCATCGTCAAGTTTTACAGTGGCGTTACTGCGCGCGCTTCACACCCATCACAAGGATTTTGTGCCGCGAGAGCAACTGGCCGAGGAAGCCAGCCATATCGAAATCGATTTGCTGCGCGAGCCAATCGGCAAACAGGACCAGTACATCGCTGCGTTCGGCGGCATCACGTCGTTCTTGTTTAATCCGGACGGCCGCGTCGCCGTGCAACCGGTTGCGATGAGCGCGGAGGCGCTCTATAACCTGGAAGACAATCTATTGCTCTTCTTCACGGGCTTCACGCGCGCCGCTTCTACTATTCTGTCAGAGCAAGACACACGCACTCGCGGCGGTGACTCCGGCATGCTCAACCACCTGCACCAGATCAAGCGATTCGGCTATGAGAGCAAATCGGCCCTCGAAGCCGGCGACCTCCGCGCTTTCGCCGAAATCATGCACCAGCACTGGCAGCTGAAAAAGCAGCGTTCCGGCGCGATGACGAACACCAGCATCGACCAGTGCTACGAACTGGCCCGCGCCAATGGCGCGCTCGGCGGAAAACTCATCGGCGCCGGCGGCGGTGGCTTCCTCATGTTCTACACCGAAGACAAGACCCGCCTGCGCCGCGTGATGCGGGAGGCCGGTTTGCGCGAAGTGCGCATGCGCTTCGATTTTGAGGGCGCTTCGCTCGTGGCCCGTTCCTGACCCTATGCTTCCTGTAGCCATCCTGGCGGGAGGTTTGGCCACGCGCTTGCGGCCGCTCACCGAGACCGTTCCGAAGGCGCTGTTGGAAATCCGCGGCGAGCCGTTCCTGGCACATCAACTGCGCCTCCTCCGTCGCAACGGGATTACTCATGCTGTGCTGTGCGTGGGCTATCTCGGCTACCAGATTCACGATTTTGCGGGCGATGGCCGGGCCTTCGGGATGCGTCTCGACTACTCTGACGACGGCCCTGAATTGCTCGGCACGGCCGGCGCTCTGAAGAAAGCCCTGCCTCTGCTGGGCGACGGTTTCTTCACGCTGTATGGCGATTCGTACCTGCCGTGCGACTACGCCGCCGTCGAACAAGCGTTCCTCGATTCCGGAAAGGCCGGCATGATGACCGTGTACCGGAACGATGGCCTCTGGGACTCGAGCAACGTGGAATTCGCGGAAGGCTCGATTCGGGCGTACGATAAAGCCAACCGGACTTCTGCCATGCGCTACATCGATTATGGCCTCGGCGTGTACCGCCGCCAGCCCTTCGACGCGCTCCGCTTGAGTGAGCGGGTTGATCTCGCTGCGGTTTGCCAGGGCTTGCTTCACCAGGGTCAATTGGCCGGCTACGAAATCCCCACGCGCTTTTACGAAATCGGCTCCCCCGAAGGCATTCGCGAGTTGGAGGAGTTTTTGTCCCGATGAGCTTCACCGAACAGTTTCTGGCCGAGGCTGCTGAAATCATCCGGCGCATCGATCGTGCCGAAGTGGAAGCTGTCGTCGCGCTGCTGGCCGGCTGCCGTGCCGCCGGCGGGCGCCTCTTTATCCTCGGAGTCGGCGGCAGCGCCGCCAATGCCTCCCATGCCGTGAACGATTTCCGCAAGATTTGTGGCTTCGAGGCTTACGCACCCACCGACAATGTTTCGGAGCTGACCGCCCGCACGAATGATGAAGGCTGGGCCGGCGTCTTCGAAGGCTGGCTGCGCGTTAGCCGCTTGCGATCCACCGACGCCGTGCTGATTTTCTCGGTCGGCGGCGGCGATCTCGAAAAACAGGTGAGCGCCAATCTGGTCGCCGCCGTCCAATACGCGAAGTCGCAAGGCGCTCAGGTGACCGGGATCATCGGACGCGACGGCGGCTTCACGCGCCGCGCGGCCAACGCCTCCATCCTCGTGCCCGTCGTGAATGCGCAGCACGTCACTCCCCATACCGAAGCCTTTCAAGCTGTCCTCTGGCACCTGGTCGTGTCCCATCCGGCGTTGAAGATCGCGCAGACCAAATGGGAATCGGTCCGGTGAGAGCAGTTTTTCTGGATCGTGATGGCGTCCTCAACGTCGCCGTAGTCCGCGACGGAAAACCTTACCCGCCGCCTGGGATTCAGACGGTCCAGCTGTACCCGGACGCCGCGGGGGCGCTCGCGCGGCTCAAAACCGCCGGCTTCCTGCTCCTCGTCGTAACCAATCAGCCGGATGTGTCGCGCGGAAACCAGACCCGCGCCGTTGTGGAGGCCCAGAATGCCGCCATCAAGGCCGAATTGCCAATCGACGATTTCTTTGTCTGCTGGCATGACGATCGCGATCACTGTTCGTGCCGGAAACCCAAACCCGGCCTGCTGCTCGAAGCCGCCGCGCGCTACCCGATCGATTTCCCGGCCAGCTTTCTGATCGGCGACCGCTGGCGCGACATCGATGCTGGCGCCGCCGTCGGCTGCCGCACCGTCCTCATCGACCGCCACTACCGCGAGCGCCCCCCTGCCGCCGAGCCCGATTTCCGTGCGGTTTCTCTCCAACAGGCCGCCGACTGGATTCTGAAACTCAATTAAATCGCTCCATTTTCGACAAGAATTCGCGATAAAATTAATTTGATGAGCGCGCGAATTTTCTGTATTTTTTCTCTCATTGGCCTTCCGGTACTGGTGTGCGGCCAGCAGAGCCAGATCACCGGTCCGGTTTCCGGCTACGTCTTCGACAAATCGGCGCACGGTCTGCGTCCCGTGCAGGGTCTCCCGGGCGCTTCGCTGCTCGGGGACCCGATCGATTTCGGCCTCCAGGTCGGTTCTGTTTCTGTAGCTCCGCGCCTCGACGCTGCCTTCGTGACGGCTGCCGATGGCACGCTTCACCTCTTCCGTATCCAATCCGGGGCCCCCGCCGATCTGAACCTGAACGGCCTGGCCAATTCTCCCGAGCGTGTGAGCTTCAGCCCGTCCGGGACCGCCGCGGCTCTCTATGGCAGAGGCTCGGTTCAGATCGTGAGCGGGTTGCCCGATTCCGCAGCCATCGCCGCCAGTCTGACCCTTCCCGCCGCCCCCGATTCGCTCGCACTCAGTGATGACGGCACCGCGCTTATGGCGGCATCCGGTAACACGGTCGAACTCTTCACGGGCGCCGCCGACCAAGGGGCGTTGACCACGACTGCCGGCCCGGCTTTGATCGCCTTCGCCCCATCCGGCCACGACGCCGCGGTGGTCGACCGCACCGGCGCCGGCGTTGTTCTGTTTCACAATCTCGGATTAGCCGTCAGTTCGCAGAATCTCGCTCCCATCGACGACACCATTCAGTCCGCTGCGGCTCTGGCTTTTTCAGTCGACGGCCAGCAACTCCTGGTGGCCGGTGGAAGTTCGGTCACCACCTTTAATCTCGCGGCAGGCGCGCGCGGCGCGATTCCGTGTGGTTGTACGCCGTCCACCTTGGCACGGATGGGCGACCTGTTCCGCCTGAACGAATTAAGCCAGGAACCTCTCTGGCTGCTCGATGCCCGCCCGGAGACCGCCGGGGTGACCTTCGTACCCGCCGCCGCGAACAGCGAGGCGCCGGTACAGCGCCGCCCGGTCCGCCCCGAGAGGCCCGTCCGCGGCCTCACCCCTGCCGGCCAAACCGGTGCCTCGCCGTCCCGTACGCAGATCAACCGGTCCGAATAGAATCCAAACCACCACAAAACCGCCACGCCTTTTTGGGGAACGAAAACGCCGCCCCACCGTCTAAGCGGTGAGGTATCGCGTGCGGACATTCCTGCAGGATGTCGTCTTCTCCTTCCGGCAGTTGCGCCATAACCCGGCCTTCGCGCTGACTGCCATCGTTTCGATCGCGCTCGGTATCGGCGCCACCACGGCCGTCTTCAGCGTGGTCTACGCGGTGCTGCTGAATCCGTATCCCTATCGTGATCCGAACCAGCTCGTCTACTTGAATCTCCAGGACAATGCCGGCAACGAGCGCGGCGCCGGCCTCAATCTTGATCAGATCCGCCAGGTCCGGCAGTTGGAGTCGGTCGAGAGCGTGATCGCGATGAACGAGTGGAACCTCACCACCACCGACAGTGATCTGCCGGAGGACGTGGTGGCCTGGTATCTGACGCCGAACGGCATGACTCACCTCGGCGTGCCGCCCCTGCTCGGCCGGGGCTTGATCGGCTCGGATGCGCCTGAGGGCCAAGACCCGCAACCAATCGTGGTCCTCGCCTACCAGTTCTGGCAGAAACGCTACGCGGGCCGGCCCGATATCGTCGGTCAGCGGCTGCAACTCGTCCACAAGACGTACACCATCGTCGGCGTCATGCCGCCGCGATTCACCTGGCAAGGCGCAGACCTTTACCTTCCCTTAAAGCTCGTTAGCGACCGTAACACCTATTACTTTTGTTCGTTCCGCCTCAAGCCGGGCGTCACGCGCGAACGGGCCAACGCGGAGTTGCAGCCCCTGCTCGAACAATACGCCAGGGAGACGCCGCGCCGCTTCCCGGCATCGTTCCGCGTTCGCGTCCAGGGACTCAACGATTGGGTGGAGCGGAACCTCGGCGGCACGCTGACCCTCTTGTTTGCGGCCGTGGCCTTGATGCTACTCATCGGCTGCGGCAACGTCTCGATTCTGCTGTTGGCTCGCGGCACCGCGCGCCAGGCGGAACTGGCGGTTCGCACAGCCATCGGCGCCGCCCGGGCCCGGCTCGTGCGCCAATTGCTCACTGAGTCGCTGGGGTTGTCCCTGTGCGGCGCCATCGTGGGGGTCGTGCTCGCCGGCCAGTTGATCCACGCCATTGTCAAATGGATGCCCGACAACCTGTTTCCGAGTGAGGCCGCCATCCATATCAACGTGCCGGTGTTGCTCTTCAGCGTGGCGCTCGCGGTCCTCACCGGGGCGCTCTTCGGCCTGTGGCCGGCCTTTCATCTGTCGCGTCCCGATCTGGCGCAGGTGATGCAGTCGGGCTCGCGCCGCACCACCGGCGGCGCGAGGAGCAAGCGAACCCATGGCGTCCTCGTCGCCGCCCAGGTGGCCCTCACACTCATTCTGCTGACTGGAGCGGGCGAAGCCATCGCCGCCTTCCGTCATCTGATGCGCACTGAACTAGGCTACGATCCCTCGCACACCATGTCCGTGGGCATTCCGGTCCACGACAATACTCACATGAAATGGGAGGATCGCGTGCAGTACTTCGAGCAAATCCGCGCGCGCATCGCCCAGTTGCCGGGGGTGGTTGGCGCCGGCATCTCCACCAACGCCACGCCGCCGGCGAACGGATTCGAAACGCCCTTTGAGATCTTTGGCCGGAACGCGAACCAGGAACAGACCGCGCGCACCAATTTCGTCAGCCCCGAATATTTCACAGTCCTCCACATTCCGCTCGCCGCCGGCCGAACGTGGACCGCCGCCGAAACCCTGCGCGGCGCGCGCCTCGCGTTAGTGAACCAGACCTTCGCCCGACAGTATTGGCCGAATGGCGACGCGATCGGACATCAGATCCGCGTGCCGGTGTTGAAGGGGACGCTCCCCTATAGCCCCGCGGCGCCGGAGAGCGACAATTGGATGCAGATCATCGGCGTAGTCGCCGACGCGCGCGACGATGGTCTGCGCAAGCCGATCCGCCCCGGCATCTACGTCCCCTACGCCATTTCCATGCGCATGTTCACCCAGATCCTCGTGCGCACCCGCGGCGAGCCCCTGGCACTGCTCCGCGATGTCCGCCGCGAGGTCAACACGGTGGACGCCGACCAGCAGGTGATGGGCAACCCTCGCGACCTCGAGCAATGGATCACGACCCGGCCCGAGTGGGCCGGCGGCCGCCTGGCCACAATTCTGCTCTCCGGCTTCTCCGTGCTCGCTCTGGCGCTCGCCGGCGCCGGGCTGTATAGCGTGGTCTCCCACGCGGTAGTCCGCCGCACCAACGAGTTCGGCATCCGCATGGCCCTCGGCGCGCAATCGGGTGACGTGTTGCGTCTCGTCTTCCGTTCGACTGCCGCGAGTGTCGGCGCCGGCCTCGGCGCGGGCGTAATCCTCAGTCTGGTCCTGGCACGCGTGTTCACCAAATGGACCCAGGAAACCACGCGCGATCCGCTGATTCTCATCGCGGTCATGCTGCTGCTCTGCGCGGCGGCTGCGGCGGCATGCCTGATCCCCGCGCGCCGCGCCTCCTCGATCGACCCTATGACCGCCCTGCGCTACGAGTAGCTCCCCTCCCCTTGATATACTCCCTTCTGACACGCCAACCAGGGAGGAGACCGGATGAAACTCTGCTGTCTTGTGATCGTCGCGCCACTACTTGCACTCGCCGCGGAAGATCCGTACGCCGTGCAGTTGTTTCAGAAACACTGCGCCTCCTGCCACGACTCCGCCGCCGGTGCGACCGGCCGGATTCCCCAAGTCGCCGTGCTCAAAACCATGACGCCGGGCGCCATCCAAAAGACCCTGGATGGCGGCCTCATGAAACAGCAGGCCGCTCCGCTCTCGGCAGACGAGCGCATGAAGCTCGCCAACTATCTGGGGACTGCCGTGACGGTCGAGCGCAAGCGCGAGGAAATCGTCAACCTCTGTCCGGCTGGTGCGGCGTGGACCGACGGCCCCTCCTGGTCCGGTTGGGGCGGCGCTGCCGTGAACAACGCGCGCTTCCAATCGGCCAAAGACGCGGGTCTCCGCTCCGAGGATCTGCCACGCCTCAAGCTGAAATGGGCCTTCGCGTTCTCGGACACGTCCACTCTGCGCTCGCAGCCCGCAGTCTATCGCGGGCGCATCTTCGCCGGCGGCCAGGACGGCAGCCTCTACGCGCTCGATGCCGCCACGGGCTGCGTACATTGGACCACCACCGTGCAGTCCCAAGTGCGATCTGGCATTGCCGTCGGCGATATTCGCGGCAACCCCGCCGTCTTCTTCAGCGATTCCTCCGGCGACGTCTACGCGCTCGATGCGGCAAATGGAAAGCAGTTGTGGAAGATGCGTCCCGACGACCATCCCGCCGCCAGCGTGACCGCCACGCCCGTTTTCTATCAGGGCCGCCTCTATGTCGGCGCCGCCTCGCGCGAGGAAGCCCTGTCGATCGCTCCCGGCTATGTGTGCTGCACGTTTCGCGGCAGCGAATCGGCACTCGATGCCACCAGCGGCAAGGTTCTGTGGAAGACCTACATGATCCCCGAGGCCGCGAAGGCGCAAAGGAAGACCAAGCTCGGCGCCGCCGCTTTCGGACCGTCCGGGGTGGGTGTCTGGACGGCGCCCGTGCTCGACCCCGAGCATGACACCATGTATGTGACCACCGGCGACAACTACTCCGATCCACCCACGCCGCTCAGCGACGCGCTGCTTGCCATGCGGCTGTCAACCGGCGAGATTCTCTGGTCCAAACAATTCACCGCCAAAGACGCCTGGAACAGTTCCTGCCAGCTTCCCGGCAAAGTGAATTGCCCCGATTCGGACGGCCCCGATTTTGACTTTGCTGCCTCCGCGATATTGACTTCGCTGCCCAACGGCAAGCGCGTTCTGTTGCTCAGCCAGAAATCGGCAGTCGTGTATGCTGTCGATCCCGACCGCAAGGGCCAGCTCTTGTGGCAATCGCGAATCGGCGAGGGCGGCACCGTCGGCGGCATCGAATGGGGCTCGGCGAGCGACGGCCGCAACGTGTACGTCGCGTTGTCCGACATCCGTTTCGAACTGCAGTTGAAGGCGAATAGCAACGATCGCAGCTACAGCCTCAATCCCAACAAAGGCGGCGGGCTGTTCGCATTCCGCATCGATAACGGCGAGCGCATTTGGCAGACGCCGCCGCCCGGCTGCGGCGACCGCCGCCCCTGCAGTCCCGCGCAATCCGCCGCGGTGACGGCGATCCCAGGCGTGGTCTGGTCTGGCGCCGAAGACGGCCACCTGCGCGGCTATTCCACCGCCGACGGCAAAATCATTTGGGACTACGACACCGCGCACGAGTACAAGACCGTGAACGGCCTCCCCGGCCGCGGCGGCGCCATTGACGTGGCCGGGCCCGTGGTCGCCGGCGGCATGCTTTTCACTGTCTCGGGTTATCCTGCCCGTGGAGGCATGCCCGGCAACGTGCTCCTCGCCTTTGGCCTGGACGCGGAGACCCGCAAATGAGACGCGCGCTGTTCTGGCTGGCTCTGTCCGCTGCGCTGTTTCTCCCGGCACAGGAAAAGCAGCCCGCTGATGAGAGCGCCAACTTCACCGGCACCGTCCACCGCCTGGAATCCAACATGCGTGTCCGCGCCGCGCGCATCCGTTTCGAGCCCGGAGCGCGCACCAAGTGGCATGTACACGAGCGCGGCCAGGTTCTTCTCTGCGAGGAGGGCACAGCGCGCACCCAGGTACAAGGCCACCCGGTTCAGGAATTGCATCCCGGCGAGACGGCGTACGTCCCTGGCGGCGTACCCCACTGGCACGGCGCAACGACCGGCCAGGCCACCACTCTGTTCTCCGTCGACGTCAGCGCCGGCCAAACCAAGTGGCTGAACGCCGTCACCGACGCCGAGTACGGGGCGCCGCCGAAACGGTAGGCGCCCGCCACGGCCGCAGCCTCGGGATCCATCGCGGCACTCGCGCGCAGAACTCTTCGTACTCGACGCCAAAGGCTCTGCGCAGCTTCGGCTCTTCATACACCCGAACAAAAAGGTGAAACAACAGCCACACTACGAAACCGTATTCCAGCAGCCGCAGACTGCCAAACCACAACCCCTGGCCAAGAATCACCGATACTACTGCGACATACATCGGGTTCCGCACGTAACGGTATAGCCCGCTGATCACCAGATGGCGCGTCGGAAAGACCGGTGCGGGCGTCCCTAACCCCTGCCATGCAAAGCGGGCAAACGAGTCCAGCAAGACCAGTACACCGGCGATCACCAGCACCGCGCCAATCACGGGAAACGCCCAACTGCCGAAAAACGGCTCGCGCAGGCTCCATCCGGAGAGCCACCACGGAATCAGACCGGCCACCGTACCGGGCGCGACGATCAGAAATAGCACTGATCCCAGAATGGAAGCTGCCCGTCTCATGGCGCCTCGACTGTGAGCGCAGGCTGGCGCATTGCTTGAGCGTACACCACGCGCCGCCCGCCGTAGCACGATCGGGCCAACTGATAAAATCTAGGTTTGCCGGATTACCTGGTGACGGTGGTGATTCCCACTCTTAGTGCGGATTCGCGCCTGGCGGAGTGTATCGCGTCGCTCGGCCGGCAGACCCGGCGCGATTTTGAAGTGGTGATCGTGGACAACAGCGGGCGGGGATTGGTGCGGCGCAACGGTGTAGTCTCAGACTCCTGTGTGATTGAGAACAAGGAAAATGCCGGCTTCGGCACGGCCATCAACCAGGCCTTTCACAACTCCCGCGCCCCGTATCTCGCGACCTTGAACGATGACGCGGTAGCCCACCCACAATGGCTCGAAGCTCTGGTCTGCGCGTTGGAACGGCGTCCCGACGCCGGCATGGCGGCTTCGCAGGTGCGTTTGTTTGGCGAGCACCGTCTCGACTCCGCCGGCATGTTGGTTTGCGGCGACGGAAGCAGCAAACAGCGCGGCCAGGGCCGGCCACCGGAAGACTTTCCGGTGGCCGAGGAGACCCTGTTTCCGAGCGGCTCGGCCGCGCTCTACCGGCGCTCTATGCTGGAAGACGTTGGCGGGTTTGACGACCGGTTCTTCCTTTATTGCGAAGACACCGACCTCGGCCTGCGCGCGCGCTGGGCCGGCTGGAAATGTTTATATGTTCCCGAAGCGGTTGTGGAGCACCACTATTCCCATTCCGCGGGTCCCGACTCTCCCTTGAAGGCGTACCTGGTGGAGCGAAACCGCCTTTTCGTGCTCGCCAAGAATTTTCCCGGTGCGATGCTGCTGGCGGCGCCCTGGATCTCGTTGGCGCGGTATTTCTGGCATACTTGTTATCTTTTCGCGGGCCGCGGCAGCGCCGCGCGGTTCCGTGCCCAAGGCGAGGGCGGCATCCGGCTCCTTTGGTTCGTTCTGCGCGCCCACCTCGCGGTGATCGCGCACGCACCGCGGTTGTGGGGCGAGCGCCGGCAGATTCGCGCTCGCGCCCGCGTGACACCGCGCGTATTTCGGCGCCTCCTCGCCAGTCATTCGATGAGCGCCCGGAGGATCGCCCGCCTTTGATACGCACCGCCGGCCCCGATTCGCTTCTGATCATCGTGCCAGCTTTTAACGAGCAGGGCGCGGTCGGCAGCGTCGTCCGCTCGGTGCACGCGTGTCTTCCTGGCATTCCCGTGCTGGTGATTGACGATTGCTCCGGCGACAATACGATCGCCGTCGCGCGCCAGGCCGGCGCCGAGATTCTTCCTCTGCCGCACCACCTCGGCCTCGGTGGATGCGTCCAAGCCGGGTACAAGCTCGCGTATGAATTGGGCTTCGAGTACGTCATTCGGGTGGACGGCGACGGTCAGCACGACGCGCGCGATATCCCGCGCATTTTCGAAACACTGCGGACTACCGGCTGCGAGATGGTCATTGGCTCCCGGTATCTCAACGGCAAGGACCAGCACACGGGGTTCGTCCGCGGACTGGGTATCCGGTTCTTCCGCCTGGTGCTGCGCCCGATTCTGGGCAGGCCGGTCCACGACCCGACATCCGGCTTTGTCGGCGTCAACCGCCGGGCGCTCGGGGTCTTCAGCCGCAGCTTCCCCCTCGAGTATCCGGAGATCGAGGCGTTGGTGGTGCTGCAACGCCGCCGCTTCCGGTTCGAGGAAGTGCCCTGTAGCGTGCGCGCGCGCCTCGCCGGCCGCTCCTCCATCACAGCCATGAAATCTCTCTATTACATCTTTCACGTACTCCTGGGGGTTTTCGTGAACGTTTTGAAGTTCGATGGCCGGCTACATCGGGGCGCCGACCATTCGGAAACCGGAGGTTAGAATGGATCGGCTGCTCAATGTAACTACGGCGTTCAGTGTCTTGATGCTGGGCATCGTGCTGTTTTCGGTGCGCCGGGCGCATATTCGGGTCGAGTATTCCGCCAGTTGGCTCGGTGCCGCGGTGGCCATGCTGCTGCTCTCGCGCACCCCTCCGCTGCTGGACGCCCTCCGCAACCTGCTCGGCCTTCCTGATTCTCCCCTGGCGCTATTTATGGCGGGCAGCAGCGTTTTCTTGATCATGTTCTTTCGCTTCTCAGTGATCATCTCCCACCTGCGCGACGACAATGTCGCGCTTGCGCAGCGGGTCGCGCTCCTCGAATATCACCTGCGCAGCCTGCAGGACCATGAAAGCTAGCAAGCGCGAGATCCGCAAACCGCGTCCGGCTCCGCTCGCCGCCACTTCTCCCGCCCTCGCGGACCGCCGCGCCGCGTGGCTGCCACTTGTCCTTGCCCTGGCGGTCATGCTGGCAGTCGTCTGGGCCTATGCGCCCGCCGCTTATGGGCCCTTCCTCTTCGACGACAACGGACTCGTGTACTCGGTTCCCACTTTCAGCAGACAGTTCGTCGTCTGGATCCACGAGTTGCGCCCCGTGCTCATGGCCAGCTATTGGATTAATGCACAGCTTTCCGGCACCGATCCGCACTCGTATCATGTGTTGAATGTCATCGTCCATCTAGCCGCCGGTGTCCTGATTTTCCTGATCGTGCGCCGCCTGCTGGAATGGTCGGGCTCGGCAACCAATACGCGCACACTGCTGTCCGGTTTTGCCGCGGCGGTCTTCCTTCTTCACCCTGTTCAGTCGGAGGCGGTGGCGTATGTCGCCGGACGTTCGGAAGCTTTGAGCGACGCTCTCATGCTGGCTGCCTACGCCATCTTTCTCTATCGGCGTTCCACGGCGATCTCCTGGCTGGTGATCGCCTTCATAACCCTGATGTTTGTGGCGGCGCTGCTTGCGAAGGAGCAAACGATCGCTTTGCCGGCTCTGTTGCTGCTCACGGATATTTGGTGGAATCCGGGATTCTCGTTGCAGGGCGTGCGCCGCAATTGGCGCTTGTACGGAGTGATTGCGCTGGGCGCCGGGTATGGCTTGTACCGCTTCTGGCCGAATATCACGGCAGCGACCACGGCGGGTTTCGGGCTCAAGGATTTGCCCTGGTATCAATACCTGTTCACTCAATTCCGTGCTTTGTTCGTCTACATTTGGCAGTTTCTGTTCCCGGTCAATCTCACGGCCGATTGGGATTTTCCGATTTCTCGGAATATTGTCGACCATGGCGCCATCGCCGGACTGCTCGCACTGCTCGTGCTCGCTGGCGCAGCCTGGCGGTACCGCCGGCAATACCGGCTGGCCTCGTTCGGTTTCTTCGTCTACCTCCTCGTGATGGCGCCAACATCCTCGATCCTTCCGATTCGCGATCCGGTGGCAGAAAGGCGTCTCTATGCTGCGATGCTCGGGCTCCTACTGATTGTCGTGGACCTGCTGACGCGCGTGAAACCAGTTCACCGCAAGCTGGCGGCAGTGGCCTGTTCCGTGGCGCTGTTGGCTCTGGCTGCCGCGACGCGCGCGCGCGCGGCGGTCTGGTCCGGCCCCCGGTTCCTGTGGGAAGACACGGTGGCGAAATCGCCCGGCAAAGCGCGCGTCCATTTTCAGCTCGGCAGTACGTATTGCGGTCCGGAGTGCGGCGGAGCCTTGCAAGACCAGGATGCCCCCCGCTACGATCTCGCCATCGCGGAGTACGCGAGGGCATCGCAACTGGAGAAACCCAGCTATGAGCTACTTGTGGACTGGGCGGCCGCCTACGACTCTTTAAATCAGCCCGACAAAGCGCTGGCAAAGCTGCGCGAAGCCGCCGCTTTGGACGGAACTGCGCACGTCTATTCGCAGATCGCCCGGGTCTACGCCAAGCAGCAGCGTTGGAGTGAAGCCCTCGATGCTCTGGCGACCGCCGAGAAACTCAATCCCAACTTCGCCCCCACCTACGCCTACCGCGGCCTTGTGCACCTCGCCACCAAACAACCGGCTGCGGCGGTTCAGGACTTCCAACGCGCGCTGACGCTCGATGGAAATCTCCAGGCGGCGCGAGACGGGCTCGCCCGGGCGCAGGGCATGCTCGGTGCCGGGCAGTAACGTGTCCCCGCTGCGTATCGGCATCAATGCCCTTTATCTGATTCCCGGCGGTGTCGGCGGCACCGAAATCTATTTACGAGGCTTGCTCGGGGCGCTGGCGGAAATAGATCCGATCCATCAGTATTTCGTGTTCACCAATCGGGAAACTGGCCCCGATCTCATGCCAGCAGCCGCCAATTTTCGGCAGGTCCCGCAGCACATCCGCGCGGTGCGGAGGCCGTCCCGGCTCCTTTGGGAACAAACCGTTTTGCCGATCGAGGCCGTCCGGCTCAAGCTCGATGTCATGCTCAATCCGGGCTTCACGGCGCCGCTGCTCTGTCCATGCCCGCAGGTTACGGTCTTTCACGATCTGCAGCATAAGAGGCACCCGGAATACTTCCGCTGGTTCGATCTCCCTTTTTGGCGTTTCTTCCTGTATTGGTCCGCACACGTTTCCCGCAGGATATTGGCCGATTCCAGCGTAACCGCCGCTGACCTGCTGTACTTCTACCGCCTTCCCGAAGCTGTCGTGAAAGTGGTGCCCCTGGGTGTTGATAAGACGTTCTTCGATTTGGCGCCGCGTCGGAAACCCGAGCTCTTTCTTCTCGCAGCCTCCACCTTACATCCCCATAAGAACCTTGATGGCCTGTTGCGGGCCTTCGCCGTCTTCCGGCGCAACCATCCTGACTTTCGTCTGGTGGTGTGCGGTATACACGGATTTTTCACGGGACCGCTCCGCGATCTTCGGAACACCCTGGATCTAGGCAGCTCCGTAGAGTTTCCCGGGTGGATTCCTCGCGAGGCCCTGCACGATCTCTACAGGCGCGCCTGGGCTTTCGTGTTTCCGACGTTCTTTGAAGGCTTCGGAATTCCGGTACTCGAGGCTCTCGCGGCCGGGGTCCCTACGGCGTGCTCGGCCATCGAACCCGTGGCGGACATCGCTGGCAAGGCCGCGTTGCTTTTCGATCCTCATGACCCCGCTGCCATCGCCCGAGCCCTCGAGCAGATTGCGAGCGACGAACTCCTCCGCGCCCGCCTGGCGGAGGAAGGTCCTCGCCGGGCGAGCCAGTTCTCCTGGCAACAGACCGCCTCCGCCACACTCGCCGCGCTGATTAGCGCGACGCGATCGGTATGAATGCCCCTTCGGCACGAAAAGCCAGCCGGCTCTCCTGGAAATACATCGGCGGCGGCGCATCCTTTGGGTCCCCTGCCGGCGCGCCGAGTTCCACCCACCGCACGATTGTCTCTGTTTGGGCCGGTGTCAGAGAACCGTGATCCGCTGTGGGCACGTACGGCCGTTCGGCAAACCAGGGCGGCATCTGCCGGGCAAGTACTGCGTACTTCATCGCCTCCGCCCAAGGCCGTGTCTCCCTGTAGGTCATGAATGACATCGGCGCCACGTGACCGGAGCGGTGGCAGCTTTGACAATGATTCTGGAGGATGGGGAGTACGTCTCGATAGTAAGTCACGGTCCCGCCAATGGTGGCCGCCACCGAACCCGCCATTCCCAGCCAAAGGCCGATCAGGCACATTCGCTTCATCGCGCGCCTCCCAAATAATTTGTTAAAGGCCTGTTTCTCTTATATCCCCCACCGGTGGCATCTGTCAAGAGGGAGTGATCGCAGGGAGCGCGGGGAGCAACGACGTCACCCTTACCGGAGCGGTCTTGACGGTGTTACGGCCGGCGCCAGCGGCGAGGCCTGCACCTGGCGTTGAATTAGCTGCGCGAAAGGCGCGGCCTGGTAATCGGCGGGCACGGTGAAAACCGAATCCTCGATCGGGGCGCTGGAAATCTCCGCAAGATCCATCGCGAATTCCGCGAAGGGCCCATTCGGATCAACGCCGGCCGGCGCCCGCCCGGAGGCCGCCATGAGTTGCGCCAACGCCGAAATATAAACACCCGTGTGTACCTTCAGCATCACTCCGCTATTGGCTTGGAGGAGTGCTTCCAGAGCGGTGCGCAGCGAATCGCCCATTCCCGGCACCATCGCAAAGGTATTTTGAATCATCTGCGCCGGATCGAACGCGCGCCGGGCACGCTCGACATAGGCCGCCAATTCGGCGAGCGCCGGCGTACGGCGGATTTCTGCGACCGTCGCTACCCAGAGCTGCATTTCCAGCCGCATGGAAGACGGCGCGCCCTGCAGACCCGGAGCGTTCACCGTGACCATCACCACGTTCTCTTCGGCGCGTATTCCTTGAATCATGCTGGTTTGGCCGGTCTTCCGCGTCTGGACATCGAAACTGAGTCCGCCCAGAGACCTCTGCGCATCCGGCGATAGAGGCGGAATGTCTTGCGCTGTCCCAATGCGGTCAAAGTATTCGTTTAGCGGCACCGTGGCGAACTGTTTCGTCTTCGGGTCGAGCACCGTGATCTGATTACTTCCGTAGTCCGCAATTGTGAATAACGATCCAAAACTGGAATAGACCCGGTCCCCTTTGATTTGTAGTAAAACGTCCTGCGGCAGCGCGGTCTTCATCTGCTCGCCCGCCTGGGACTGAATCTCGGCCGGCACGAAGGAGGCGAATTTGAAGGAGAACGAATGGCGCAGGGTCAGATCCGCATGCGCACTGGCAGCGGAAACAAATGCCAGAACCCAACCAGCCCGGTGTCCGAAACCCATAAGGCGATTCTAACGCGCGTTACCGCACGATAATTGCAACAGGATCGGTGTGGGTGGAATCGACCGCCACCACCAGGGGTACGGCGACTCCCGCGAAGGATTGCGTAACCTGGAACACCACCTGAATCGTCCCCGGTGCCGCGCCGGCTGTGATCGTCTGTACTGGCATCGGCACGCCCGAGACCGTCAACTGAACGCGGCCCGCGCTGCCCGCAAGCGTCTGGTCGGCCCCGGCCAGGACCACCGTCACCAGGTCACCCACAGAGACTGGATGGGTGTTGTCCAGGTTCTGGCCCAGTGCGTTCACCACACCGGCGATCAGAGGCGGAGTACTGTCAACCTCGACGGCGAGCGGGAGGGAATTGGCCGCGCCGTTGGCAATCGTCAGCAATGCCAGACCGGTGGGAAAACCCGCCGGGATCTGGAAATTGATCTGGCTGGCAATCGCGGAGATCACCGGCAAGGGCTGCCCGCCGAGCGTCACCTGCGGGTTCACGCCGGCCAGCGCCAAGTTGGCCCCATAAACGCTTACATATGCCCCGGGGTACACAGTCTGCTGGAAGGAGTCGTTATTGCCTACTCCAACAATCGTCGGCTGCAGCGGAATCGGCGGTTGGATCTGAAAGGCCAGCGGTTGAATCGCCGTCTGGAAGCCTGAGATCACGCCGATATCGGAAACTCCTTGTGTTGCGTTGGCCGCCACGCTGATATTCGCAATCACGTGATTGGGTCCAAGCAACCACAAACGCTCGATCGACACGTCAAACGTTCCGAACCCGACTGTAATCTGCCCGTTCACGAATTGCATGTTCGCGCTGGTGATGTCCACTGCGGCAGAGGAGCCGGCAGGCAGCGCCGCCGGCGTCACCGTGATCTGCGGCGGACCGGCCGCGGGATAGGCGTATGTGGCAGGGGCCGTCTGATAAGACGTCGAATTCTGCCCGTCGGTGTTGTAGACCACCAGGTTGGCCAGCTGGTTGTTATAGCCTGGCGGCGGCAGCACCGTAAGGAAACCGGCCTGGACGTTACCCGCAAACGGAGCGCCCACGATGCCGCAGGATACAGAACACGCAACGGCCGGCAAACCGTCGAAGTACACCCGGCTATCGGAAGCGAAGTTAGTGCCGCTCACGGTAACCGTCCCGTCGGCGTTTGGGGTTACGGCAGTGATGGCTGGCGGATCGTTCTTTACTAGCACCAACCCGTACGGCAACACGTACATATCGTTTCCGAAGCTGAACAGAAGATGCCGCGGGCCGGCGCTCACCACGAACGTGGACAGGTCAAGCGCCAGCGCGATGGGGTTGCCATAAGGCCGAATCACGGCGCTCGAAAATCCAGGCACCAGCACAGTCTGCGGAATGGGAGTGGCTTGATAGGCGGCTTGGGCAACAATCGTATTCAGACCGCGGCTGGTGTTGACAAACGCCGGCTTCGCATAGGCCTGCCCGGAATAACTATAGGTCAGCACGTCATAAACCGGGACGGCCGCGCGCGGTTGCACCGAGAAGTTGATCCCTGGGGTGGTGGCGCCGGCCGTCACGTTGACGATGCCGAACTGGTTGGGGTCCCGAGTGCCTGGATAAAACAGAGTTTCAAACGGAGGCGTCGCCGCAATCACCTTTTCCGTGGCATCATATGGTCCCTTGATCCCGTAATTCTGGAAAGCATCGGGAGGCGCAGGATTCACGTAGACCCAGTATTGTTTGGGCGGCAAGCCGTCGATGCGATATGTGCCGTTCGGGTTGGTGAGCGTGCTCACAGCCGGGCCAGTGGCCGTAATCGCCACCACCGAAGCGAGCGCCACCGGCTGCCCGTTGGAGAGCACCTGGCCGGAGATCGAGCCCACCGTCGCCGAATATCCCGTGGTCCCGTACAGCAGTGACAGGCCGGCGATATCGTCGAGGTCGATCGGGCGGGTGCGCGAGGTGTTGCGAATCACCCCCTGCGACATGGCCGCGCCTGTAAACGTATGCTGGAGGCCGAGCGCATGCCCCATCTCGTGAACCGCGGTGGTGAAGAAGGCCTCCAAATAGCTGGGCCCGGCTCCCTGAGTGGTGTCGTTGCTCAGCCAGACCGTCGCCCGCACGATCGGAACAAACGGGCCATTGGGACCGTTCACCGCCGTGGCCGGTTCGTTGATCGTCGGCGCGCCGATTCCCAGCAGGCCCGGGGGCAGTTCCGTGAAGACCACATCGCCGCCGGGCGTAGCCGCGGGCTGGTTCGCCGCTTCGACGCCGCCAAACGCCACGCGCAGGTCGGAGCTGGAAACGGAGTTCCAGACCGCCGCTGCCTGTTGCACCTGGCTGAGCACCGAAGCGAAATCGTCATTCGGCGCGAAGACCGAAGGACCGCTGTCGGTGACTAGAAAGGTGACCGTCTTATTGGGAAGGGCGGTTAGATCAAATTTGCGAAAAACCGGGGTATTGGGCGATCCAGGGATTAAATAATGCACGTACTGGTAATACGCTTCCGCGGGGATGGCGGCCAGGACGGCCCCGAGCGTCAGCACAAGGCGGGCACGCCCGATTTTGCGGAAACGCGCCATCAATGCGCTCCCGCTCCCAGGACACTGGCGATCTGTGCTCGAAGATCGCTCAGGTTCATAACCACGGCCCGATCTTTGACGGGCTCGCCCGTACCGCGGTCGAGCATCAGTTCTGCGCTGGCCGGCCGCGTGGCCACTGCATCCCCTGTTGAGTTCGCGGAAAGCCGGAAAAGACCCTGAGTGAGACCGATGATTTGGGTCGTGCCCGATTTGCCCGTCCACAGAAAGAACACCAGGTCGTCGCCACTCTTGAACTCGGGCGCACCCGGAAACGTCTGGCGCCGGTTACTCGCAACCCCGCCGGGAACGGCGACCGTGACGAAACCCTGAGGGGCCCCTTTGAATTGCTCCGTGACCTGAATTGAGTAGTAGGTGAAGATAATCGTACCGTGCAGAGCGGCCGAAGACCCCGTGACCCTGCCACGAACGATGGCTGTGGATTTGCCGATCATCTCGTCGAGTGAAAGGCGCTCCAGGGTGGCGCCCTGGCCCAAATTGAGGCCGAAGGCCATCAACCCGGTGAGCCAAAATGATCTGCGCACAGTACGCACGGATACTGATTCAGCATACCATATGCCAGCCAAAAATATTGAAAAATAAGGACTTACGCAATCACAAGTGTCTCAAAATGTGTTTCCGGGACACGGCATTGAGACAGGCTGTCACAATCAGGTCTTGCCGGGACGGACGATCAAGATCGGAACATCAAGGTGGTGGCGCACCGGGTTAATGGTGGTTCCGAAGATGAGGTCCTTCAGACCGCCATGGCCGTGCGCGCCCATGATGATCAGATCCGGCCGGATCTGGCGCGCATAGCGGACGATTTCCCGCCGGGGCGAGGACGAGTGAAACACCTCCGTCTCCACCGCGAGCCCCTGCTGGCGCAGCGAGCCGGCGATGGTTTCGAGGTACTGTTCGCCGGCCTCGACCTCGGCGGTCGATGAGTCCGGCCCGTAAATTTGGCTGGTGACGCCTTCCTCCACATGAACCAGGTACAGCTTGGCGTCGTGGAGCCGCGCCATGGCGGAAGCGTGGCTGACGGCGAGCCGGTCCAGGTTGGTGTGATCGAGGGGAACCAGGATGCGGCGGTAGACCGGCGTTGCGGCCTCGGCGCCGGCGGTTTCGGGCAGGCTGATCGGTGCACGGCCGAACGGGCGGGTCCACCGGCGGAGCAGGGGCTCCAGCGTCACCCAGAGCAGCAGGAGCAGCAGCAGCGATCCGGCGGGCACCGTCACCAGCCACAGCGCGGTGTGCCAGGAGCCCGCCGCAGAGAGCCACTCGGAGAGGGTGAGGAAGGCCAGCCGCAGATTCAACGCGACGATGATGATGGCGGTCAACCACGCCAGCACCCGGACCCAGATTCGATTCGCAAACGCGCCCATGCGCCGGCGGTCGTCCGTGAAATGAATCAAGGGAATGACGGCGAACGGCAGTTGCATGCTCAGGATCACCTGGCTGAGCAGCAGCAGCGCGAACGTGGAGCGTTCACCCACGAAATAGATGGTCAGGGCGGCAGGCACGATGGCGAGCAGGCGCGTGATGAGGCGGCGTAGCCAGGGCCGCATCCGAAAATTGAGGAAGCCCTCCATCACCACCTGCCCGGCCAGCGTCCCGGTCAGGGTGGAGGATTGGCCGGAGCACAGGAGAGCCACCGCGAAGATGACTCCGGCCAGGCTGGTGCCGAGCAGCGGCACCAGCAGCACGTGCGCCTGCTGGATCTCGGTGACGACGATGCCGCGCTTGAAAAACACAGCGGCCGCCATTACCAGAATCGCCGCGTTGACGAACAGAGCGCCGTTGAGCGCAACCACCGAATCGATGAGGTTGTAGCGGCAGGCGGCGCGCTTGTCGCCGGAGGTCTGGCCGATGTGGCGCGTCTGCACCAGCGCGGAGTGCAAATAGAGATTGTGCGGCATCACGGTGGCGCCGAGAATTCCGATGGCCACATAGAGCATGTCGCGATTGAGACGGGGGGCCAGCCCGGTGACCATCTCGCCGATGGACGGGCGCGCCCAAACGATCTCGATAAAAAAGCCTCCCGCAATCACCGCGATCAGCGAAAGCACAAAGGCTTCTATCGTGCGAATGCCGAAGCTTTGCAGCCAGAGTACCAGCAACGTGTCGGCCGCCGTGATCAACACCCCGGCGAGCAGCGGAATGTGAAACAGGAGGTTGAGGCCGATCGCCGCTCCCAGCACCTCGGCAAGGTCGCAGGCAGCGACCGCAATTTCACACAACCCCCAGAGCGCCAGGTTGACCGCGCGCGGATAGGTTTCCCGACAGGCCTGAGCCAGGTCGCGCCCGGAAACGATGCCGAGCCGCGCGCTCAACGTCTGCAGCAGAATGGCCATGGCGTTGGACATGACCAGCACCCACAGCAGTTGATAGCCAAAGCGCGCGCCGCCTTCCAGATCGGTGGCCCAGTTGCCGGGGTCCATGTAGCCGACGCTGACCAGGTACGCGGGCCCCGCGAAGGCGAACATGCGGCGCCAGAACGACACGTGTCCCGTGCCGACGCTGGCATGGACATCGGCCAGCGAGCGCGCATCCGCGCCAATATGGTCCGCGGGCACCATCGAACTTAACTATAGTTAAACCACTGTGGGTGCGTCAACTGAGCGCGAGACGGCCGAGGTTGGCTCGCAAGCGCTTGCAGGTGCAGACTTAAAGCGTGCTGGAGGGCTATCGAGAAACTCAATCGCGCCTATAAAATGTTTCACTTTGCGCTATGAGGCGTGGTTGCGCCAGCATGGAGGAATCGCGATTGTTCGCGGAGAAGATTTGTGCGCCTTTCCTCGTACCAGACGGGCGGGTTCTATGACGAGATGTTCGCCGCCGACGACCAACCGCGGCCCCAAGCGCGGCTGCTGCTGGACACCATCGAATCGCTGCCCGAAGGGCAACTGTTGCGCTGCAAGGTGGCGGCGGAGCGTCTGCTCCTGCAGATGGGGATCACGTTCAACGTGTATGCCGACTCGGCAGGAACAGAGCGGATTTTCCCGTTCGACCTAGTGCCCAGAATCGTGCCTGCCGAAGAGTGGACCTGGGTCGAACGCGGGCTGCGGCAGCGGATCCACGCCCTCAACGCGTTCATCGACGATATCTATCACGACCAGAAGATTCTCAAGGATGGCGTGATTCCCGCCGAAGTCGTGCGCTCCGCGGCATCCTACCGACCGCAGTGCCAGGGACTAAACCCGCCGCGGGGGATCTGGTGCCACATCGCCGGCATCGACTTGGTTCGGGATCGCGACGGCCAGATCTACGTCCTGGAAGACAATCTGAGAGTCCCTTCTGGGGTTTCGTATGTTCTGGAAAACCGCGAGGTGCTCAAGCGCACGTTTCCGCAGGTGTTTGAAGGTCTTGCCATTCGCCCCGTGAACGAATACCCGAGCCGGCTGCTGGAGATGCTGGAATCGCTGGCCCCACCGGGCCTGCCGCAAACGCGCACGGTCGTATTAACGCCCGGCGCATATAACTCCGCGTACTTCGAGCACAGCTTCCTGGCGCAGCAGATGGGGCTGCAACTAGTGGAGGGACGCGACCTGGTGGTGAGCCGAGGCGCTGTCTTCACCCGCACCACGAAGGGCCTGCAGCGCGTGGATGTAATTTACCGCCGCATTGATGATGATTTTCTGGATCCGGAGGCGTTCCGCGCCGATTCGCTGCTCGGGGTGCCCGGGCTGCTGGCGGCCTACCGCTCCGGCGCAGTGGCCTTGGCCAATGCTCCCGGAAACGGTGTCGCCGACGACAAAGTCGTTTACGCCTACGTGCCCGATATCGTCCGCTACTACGAAGGCGCCGACCCGATTCTTCCCAACGTGCCGACCTACATGTGCTGGAAGGATTCGGACCGGAACTACGTCCTGGATAATCTGGAAAAGCTGGTTGTGAAGGCGGCCAACGAATCCGGCGGTTATGGAATGCTGGTGGGACCGGCGTCCACGGCGGCCCAGCGGGAGGAATTCGCCGCGAAGATCCAGGCGAATCCGCGGAATTACATCGCACAGCCGACCCTTTCGTTATCCCGCGTGCCCACGATTATCGATGACCGCTTCGAAGGCCGGCACGTCGATCTGCGCCCGTACGTTCTGTACGGCGAGGACATCTATGTGCTGCCGGGCGGGCTGACGCGAGTGGCGCTACGCAAGGGCTCGCTGGTGGTGAACTCTTCGCAAGGCGGCGGCAGCAAGGACACCTGGGTGCTGGCAAGGCCGGTCAACGGGCACCCCGTCCCGGCCGGAGGCCAGCAATGAATGCGAACCCGCTGTTGAGCCGTGTGGCCGATTCGCTGTACTGGATCGGCCGCTACATCGAACGCGCCGATAACGTAGCCCGCTTCGCCGGCGTCAACCTGCAAATGATGCTCGACCTGCCCGCCGAAAACGCAAGCCAGTGGCAAGCGCTCGTAGCGACCAGCGGCGACAACCAGGTCTTTCACGAGCGCTACGGCGCGGCCACGCAGGAGAATGTGATCCGGTTCCTCGTGTTCGACCGCGAGAACCCGAATTCGATCGCCGTGTGCGTCAACGTGGCGCGTGAGAATGCGCGCTCCGTGCGGGATACGATCTCCTCGGAAATGTGGGAGCAGGTCAACCGCATGTATCTGTGGATCAACGCCAGCCCCAGCCGACTGCAAGCCGACGCGCTCCCCGAGTTCTTTCAACGCGTGCGCACGGAGTGCCACCTGTTTCAGGGACTGACGGACGGCAGCATGAGCCACAACGAGGCTTGGAATTTCCTGCGGCTGGGCCGCAAGCTCGAGCGCGCCGATAAGACCAGCCGCATCCTCGACGTCAAATACTACATGCTGCTTCCTTCGGTCGCCGACGTCGGTACGCCCTATGACGATGTACAGTGGTCGGCGGTTCTCAAATCGGTGAGCGGCTTCGAAATGTACCGGAAACGCTTCGGCCTCATTTCACCCGACCGCATCGTCGAATTTTTGTTGATGGACCGCGAATTTCCCCGCGCGATCCACTACTGCGTCAATTGCGCAGACGAATGCCTGCATGCCATCACCGGGACTCCGGCGGGAAGCTTTTCCTGCGCTACTGAGCAGCGGCTGGGACTGCTGCGATCCGAATTGCACTACACCCACACGAAATCGATCCTGGCCTCGGGACTGCACGAGTTTCTTGACGCGCTCCAGGTCCGGATGAATAGAATTGATACAGCGATCCTGGAGGATTTTTTCGAGGTGCGCCAGGATGTAATGGTAGCGGTAAGGGGCATGGATTTCGGTCAACGATGACATTCTGCTTGGGCATTAATACGAACGATGGCCTGGTCGCCATCGCAGATACGCGAGTCCTGGCGGGCAATGAATGCCTGGTGGCTCGGAAAGTGGCGGCTTACAAGGGCCCGGGCTTCTCATTTTTCGTGATGACATCCGGTCTGCGATCCTTGCGCGACAAAGTGCTGCTACATTTCGATGAAGCGTTTGCGCGAGACTCGACCGTGCGGGACCGTCTCTACAAAACCGTCAAACTGTATGCCAACCAGGTCCGCCGTGCCGCGGAGGAGGACCGGGCCGCCCTTCAGAATTCGAACCTGAACTTTAACATTCAGACACTGATTGGCGGGCAGATGTCGTCAGATTCGTGCCACCGGTTGTTCCTCGTTTACCCGGAAGGGAACTGGGTGGACGTCGGAGCCGATACCCCGTACCAGATCATCGGAGCGTCGGGGTACGGAAAGCCGATTCTCGGCAGAAGCCTGACCGCGGCCGACTCGATCCTGTACGCGTTCAAGGTTGGTATTCTGGCATTCGACGCAACGCGGCTGTGCGCGGCCGATGTCGATTTCCCGATCGACGTGGTGCTCTACAAGAAGAACAGCTTTGAGTTGATTGAACACCGCTTTCACGAGCAGGACCTGCATGACATTTCCGACTGGTGGCAGGAGAGGATGAGGGCCAGCGTCCGGGACCTTCCGTCGGAATGGATCGAGCGCGCATTTTCGAAGCTTACTCCGGAAGTGGCTGAGCCGGTAAGTTGACGGCGGAGGGCGGCGGCTCTTAGCGCGGGAATCAAGAGGCTCCAAAGGATCATGCCCGTACGTGTTGCGCTACATCATAAGACTGTTTATCGCTATGACCGGCTGGTGACGCTTTCGCCCCAGATCATCCGGTTGCGGCCGGCGCCGCATTGCCGCACGCCCGTATCGGCATATTCGCTCAAGATCGAGCCCTCCGATTACTTCATCAACTGGCAGCAAGACCCGCAGAGCAATTATCTGGCCCGCGTAGCTTTCCCCAATCGAGTGTCCTGTCTGTCCGTGGAAATCGGCTTGGTCGCAGAGATGGCGGTGATCAATCCGTTCGATTTCTTTCTCGATCAGACTGCCGAGAAGTTTCCGTTCCGGTATCACGAAGAACAAAGCTCGGAGTTGGCGCCTTACCTGACCCCTGAAGCCGCCGGCCCGCGGTTGCGGGAATATTTGGGCGGCATCGATACGCGCGAGCAGCCCACCATGAACTTCCTCGTGGAACTGAACCGGGAGCTGCAGAAGAAGATCCGGTATATGATCCGGATGGAACCGGGCATCCAAACCTGTGAGGAGACCCTGACGCTGGGCAGCGGCTCCTGCCGCGATTCGGCGTGGCTGGCGGTCCAGATAATGCGTCACCTCGGTCTGGCGGCGCGCTTCGTTTCCGGCTATTTGATCCAGCTCAAGGGGGATGTGAAACCCTTGGAAGGGCCCGAGGGGCCCGGGCAGGATTTCACCGACCTCCACGCCTGGGCCGAGGCGTATCTGCCCGGAGCGGGCTGGGTCGGACTCGATCCGACTTCCGGACTGCTGGCGGCCGAAGGCCATCTCCCATTGGCCGCAACGCCCGGCCCCTTGTCGGCCGCGCCCATTAGCGGAAGTGTCAGTGAATGCCAGGTCGAGTTTGCGCATGAGATGTCGGTGACGCGGATTCACGAAGATCCGCGCGTTACCCTCCCCTACACGGATGCGCAATGGGTCCGCATCCAGTCCCTTGGCGAACAGGTGGACGCCGACATCCGGAGCAACGACATTCGCCTGACGATGGGCGGCGAACCCACGTTCGTATCCATCGACAACATGGATGGCGAAGAGTGGAATTTTACGGCCTCGAGCCCCGAAAAACGGCAACTGGCGGAGAGCCTCATCGCGCGGCTGAGCGCGCGGTTTGCGCCGGGCGCGCTGCTCCACTACGGCACAGGGAAATGGTATCCGGGCGAAGCGCTGCCGCGCTGGGCGCTCACCTGCTACTGGCGGACCGACGGAATTCCGCTATGGCATGATCTGCGGCTGCTGGCCGCCGATGCGGCGCAGGTGGACGCGTCTCATGCCCGGCCTTTCGCCGAAACGCTGGCGCGGCGCTTATCTCTCGATCCGGAATACGTCAATCCCGCATTCGAGGATCCGCTGCATTACCTGCAGAAGGAGCGGCAGCTGCCGGTCAACGTGGATCCGGTGGACAACCACTTGGAAGATCCTGGCGAGCGGGAGCGCTTGCGCGCGGTGTTCGAGCGCGGATTGAGTCAGCCCACGGGTTTCGTGCTGCCGCTGCAGCGCGGCTCGGGCAAGAGCGGACCCGAGTGGCAGACCGGCCTTTGGATGTTGCGCGGCCAGCATCTGTTCCTGCTGCCGGGCGATTCGCCGGTCGGCCTGCGACTGCCCTTGCCAAGTTTGCCTTGGGTGCAGGCCTCTGAGGCGCCACAGTGGATGCCGGTGGACCCCATGGTCAATCGTGGACGCCTTCCGGCGCCCACTCGCATCTCGCCGGCCGAGCCGAGACTCCAACGCCATCACGACTGCGAACGCGACCGCAAGCCGGCGCCTGGCGAATCGGCGGCGTGGGTGGTTCGCACAGCGCTATGCGTCGAGGTTCGCGAAGGACGGCTGCATATTTTCATGCCGCCGTTATCGGCTGCCGAAGACTACGTCGAACTGTTGACGGCGATCGAAGACACCGCAGCCCACTTCAGTCTGCCCGTGGTGATCGAAGGATATCCGCCACCTCCCGATCCGCGCATCCAGCAGATCAAAGTGACTCCGGATCCCGGCGTGATCGAGGTCAACATTCACCCGGCGGGCGATTGGCAGGAACTCGTGTCGAACACCACCGCGCTCTACGAAGAAGCTCGTCTGGCGCGGCTGGGGACGGAGAAGTTCATGCTCGACGGCCGCCACAGCGGCACCGGCGGCGGCAACCATTTCGTGCTCGGCGGTCCCACACCGGCCGACAGCCCCTTTCTCCGCCGGCCCGATCTGTTGCGGAGCATGATCAGCTACTGGCTTCAGCATCCGTCGCTTTCGTATTTATTCTCGGGACTTTTCATCGGTCCCACCAGCCAGGCGCCGCGCGTCGATGAAACGCGCCGCGATAGCCTCTACGAACTGGAAATCGCTTTCCATCAGATTCCAAATCCCGGCGAGGGAGCCTGTCCTCCGTGGCTGGTAGACCGCATCTTCCGTCACATTCTGGTGGACGTAGCCGGCAACACGCACCGCGCCGAGTTCTGTATCGACAAGCTCTACTCCCCGGACAGTGCATCCGGCCGCCTCGGGCTCGTAGAACTGCGCGGCTTTGAGATGCCGCCTCATGCTCGCATGAGCCTGACGCAGCAACTGCTGGTGCGGGCGCTGATCGCGCGGTTCTGGAAGTGCCCCGACCTGCACCGGCCCGCCGCCTGGGGGACCCAGCTTTACGATCAGTTCATGCTTCCCCATTTCATCGGCCTGGATTTCGCAACCGTCCTGGACGACCTGAACCGCGCCGGCTACCATTTCGACGCAGAATGGTTCGCTCCTCACTTCGAGTTTCGCTATCCGGTTCTGGGACGCGTCAACTATGCGGGCATCGATCTCGAACTGCGCCAAGCCACCGAACCGTGGTATGTACTGGGCGAGGAGTCGGGAATCGGAGCGACTGCACGCTATGTCGATTCCTCGGTGGAACGCCTGCAGGTTCTGGTCCACAATCTGTGGGGCGACCGATACCTGGTCACCTGCAACGGGCGGCGCGTTCCACTGCGGGCCACCGGGAAGCAAGGGGAATGGGTGGCGGGAGTGCGCTACCGGGCGTGGCAGCCGCCCTCGTGCCTGCACCCCACGATTCCAGTCCACTCGCCGCTGGTCTTTGACGTCGTGGATGCCTCAGCCGGACGCTCCGTTGGAGGATGCACCTACCACGTGGCTCATCCCGGCGGCCGCAACTACGTCACCTTTCCGGTGAATGCCAACGAAGCCGAATGCCGTCGCGGAGCGCGCTTCTTTCCCTTCGGCTCCACCACCGGTCCGGTGGACATCCCCCCGCTCGAGGAAAACCCGCAGTTTCCCATGACACTCGACTTGCGCCGGATGCTCGGCACCACGGTACGGTGCGCCGGAAACACGGCCTGATGTGCCAGAATTCGGAATAGGAGCCGAGAGAGGCAAGCGCGGCGTGATGAATCCGGAGACCATACGATCGAATGAGAGCCTGCAGCGCGAGTGGCCCTACGAACCGCAGTCCGGATTTTACGATGAGATGCGGGCGCCCGATGGTGCAGTGCGGCCTCACTGGCGGCCCTTGATCGAGCCGCTGGAACAAATGGGCGAGGCCGCGTTTTCGCGCCGCTGGCAGGAAGGCCGCCGCCTCATCCACGAAAACGGCACGAACTATAACATTTACACCGACCCCCAAACCACGGAACGCCCGTGGCCTCTCGATCCGATTCCGCTTGTGCTCGATAGCGAAGAGTGGGCGCGAATCGAAGACGCGATCGTTCAGCGAGCTACGTTGCTGAACGCGATTCTGGCTGACATCTATGGGTCCCAGAATCTTCTGCGCGGCGGCATCCTGCCTCCGGATCTGATTTTTCCGAATCCGGCGTTTCTGCGGCCGTGCTGCCAGGCGCCGGCACCCGGCGGCGTCTACTTACATCTTTATGCGGCCGACCTGGCGCGATCGGAGAACGGACAGTGGTGGGTGATCGCCGATCGGACACAGGCTCCTTCCGGCGCGGGGTACGCGCTCGAAAATCGCCTGGTTTCGGCGCGCGTAATGCCCGACGTCTTCCGCGCGGCCCACATCCAACGCCTTGCGATGTTCTTTCAAAAATATCGGGAGAGCCTGCGCGCCGTGGCGCCCGGCCACAAAGAAAACCCCCGCATCGTGCTGCTTACGCCAGGTCCCTACAACGAGACTTATTTCGAACACGCCCTGCTGGCCCGCTATCTGGGCTACACACTTGTGGAAGGCGCCGACCTGACCGTCCGCGACGACCGCGTTTTCCTCAAGACCTTGGGCGGGCTCCTGCCAGTCGATCTGATCGTGAGGCGGCAGGACGATACCTATTGCGACCCGCTCGAGCTGCGGCCCGACTCCGTTCTCGGAGTCCCCGGGTTGGTACAGGCGGTCCGGTCCGGAACGGTGACTGTGGCTAACGCGCTGGGGTCGGGCGTGCTCGACTCCGCGGCTCCCGCCGGTTTCCTGCCCGGGCTGTCGCGCCATCTGCTTAGCGAAGAGCTGAAAATGCCGACGGTCGCGACCTGGTGGTGCGGCGAGCCCGCTGCTCTGGCGTACGTGAAGGAGCATCTCTCCAGCCTGGTTATCAAGCCTGCCTTTCCGGGGGGGCGTGCGGTTTTTGGAGTGAGACTCAGCAGTTCCGAGAAAACCGAGTTAATCGATAAGATTCGCGCCGCGCCGGGAGACTACGTGGCCCAGGAACAGGTGGCCTTGTCCACGGTTCCAGTCTGGGAGATCGGCGGTCTGCGCCCGCGTCATCTGGTGCTTCGCGTGTATGCGGTGGCTTCGGAGGGCTCCTACGCCGTCATGCCCGGCGGCCTGACGCGCATCACTTCTTCCCTGGACGATCTCGTCGCTTCCATGCAGAGCGGCGGCGGCAGCAAGGACACTTGGGTCTCCGGCAGCGGCCCCGCCTCGCAGTTCAGCTTGTTGCCCCCGGCTTCCGAGCGGTTGAGCGTCAGCCGCGCCACGTTCGATCTCCCCAGCCGGGTCGCCGATAACCTGTTCTGGCTGGGACGCTATACGGAGCGAATGGAATCCGCCGCGCGCATCGTCCGCGCCACTCTGCCCCGGTTGTTTCAGGAATCGGATCAGAGCACGATTGCCGGCTTGGCTGCAGGGACGAGGATCCTCGCCGGCCTCGGCTATCTTCATCCGGACGAGTTGGCCTCGGGCAAAGGTTTTGGGGATCTGGAACGGGAGGTGCTCGCGCTAATCTTCGAGGAAAAGACGCGCAACACCCTGCCTGCCTACGTGCGCCAGGTACGCCGAGTCGGGTGGCTGTTGCGCGACCGGATCTCGGTGGATGCCTGGCGAACGCTCAACCAACTGGAGCAACAATTGCCCTCGGTGCCGCCGCCCGAGGCCCTCCGCCTCAGCGCGGCCCACGTTTTTCTCGACCAGGCGATCCGCACTTTGGTTGCGTTCAGCGGCCTTGTCATGGAAAGCATGACTCGCGGCGACGGCTGGCGGTTTCTCGACATGGGCCGCCGTGTAGAACGGGCGGCCCAGATGGTGGACGTGATTCGTTACGGGCTGGGGTTTGGAGGAGAGCGGGATAGCGGCGTGCTCGAAGTGCTCCTCGAGATTGCCGACAGCTCCATAACCTATCGCTCGCGCTATCTCACTTCCATGCAGCCGGAACTGGTGCTGGATCTGCTGGTGTTGGACGAAGCCAACCCGCGCTCGGTGGCATACCAAATGGCTCGCCTGCGTGAGCACGTGGAACAGCTGCCAGGGGCTCAGTCCTCGATTCATCGCGCCGAGGAAGCGCGGCTGGCTATCTCCATGCTTACCGCTGTCCAACTGATGGAGGCTCAGGAGTTGGGAAGTATCGACGAGGAGGGCAGGCGCGCCGTTCTCGAAAAGCTGTTCGGCCGGCTTGCCGGCGAGCTGCGCCTGTTTTCCGAGACTCTGACCCGCGAGTACTTCAATCAGGCGGGCCCGTCGCGACGGTTCTCCGGGGCTTAAGACAACTGCATGAAGCTGCGCGCGCAACATACCACGACATATCTTTATAGCGAGCCAGTCTCGATTTGCCACACCGATGTGCGGTTGGCGCCGCGGGAGCTTCATAACCAGCGCGTCCTGGAACACCATCTCACCGTCCATCCTCGCCCCGAGAGGATGTTCGGGCGGACAGATTATTTCGGTAACGGGGTAACGTATTTCTCCCTTCATGAGCCACATCAGACGCTGACGATTACCGCCGATTGCCTCGTGGAAAAGGATGATACGGTGCTGCTGGAACCGGGCTTGACGCCGCGTTGGGAGGAAGCCCGCGGAGATTCGTGGGGCGCCGCCAAATTCGAATCACTCCCCTCGTACGAGTACATCTTCGAATCGCCGCGCGTCATTCGAGGCCGGGCTTTCGCCGACTATGCCCGGCCTTCCTTCACGCCTGACCGGCCGCTCCTGGAAGCGGCGGTGGATCTGTGTCATCGCATATATTCCGAGTTCCACTATGACCGCGACGCCACCACGGTGGCGACTTCGGTAGCAGAAGTGATCGAGACAAGGCGTGGCGTTTGCCAGGATTTTGCACATTTCGCAATCGCCTGCCTGCGCTCGCTGGGGCTGGCGGCCCGCTACGTCAGCGGCTACGTGAAGACCAGCGCGGAATTGACCGGCGGCGAGGCGTCGCACGCGTGGCTGGCCGTATTTTGTCCGGGATTCGGCTGGTTCGACCTCGACCCGACCAACGACCAATTGGTCAACGGCGATCACCTCACGCTGGCCTGCGGCCGTGATTACTCCGATGTCGCTCCCGTCAAAGGCGTCGCCCTCGGCGGCGGCGAGCAGGTCGTCAACGTCTCGGTAGCTGTTAGTTAAACGGCGTCAGGTACCGCCGCCAGCAGACCGTCAACGGCTAGTGTACACGCGGACTCGATCAAGTCCGGCCGAAGGACACAAGGCCGACCCAGCCAAGGCCCCGTCTGTGGTTCGACCAGGAACTCAAATCGGCCGGCCACTCCTCCTACCGACGGGTTTCCCCAAAAAATAACGCGCCGCTTGAGGTATGAAAGTCCTCAGTTACGAAGCGGAAAAGAGAGGCCGATATGTTGTTTCTCAGAAAGCCGGGAGTCTTGGCGTTATTTGCGGGAGTAAGCCTGGCTCTGGCATGGGGAGCCATCGAAAAACCGCCGAGCGGGCGTCAGATCCTGATGCAGATGGCGAACTTCCTGTCCAAGACGCCGAACTGGAGTGTGACTGTACACACAGCCTATGACACCGTCCAAAGAGATGGGTCCAAAGTGGAGTGGAATGGTGTGCGGACGGTTACCCTGAGTCGTCCAGACCGGCTACGCGTCGAGAGCCAACGGAGCGACGGGGCTCGCACGTTGGTGGTGTTCAACGGCAAAGAAATCACCACATTCGACGAGTCCGCCAAGGTTTATGCGCAGGAGTCACACCCGGGAACGGTGGACGATGCGGTGGTTTATTTTGTACACGACTTGGGAATGCGCCTGCCGCTTGCCCTTCTGCTGCTGGAACGCTTGCCGGCCGAATTGCAGCAAAGGGTTCAAGGAGTCGAGTACGTGGAAACCGCGGAGACTCTCGGCGGTCCCACACGTCACATCGTTGGCAAAACCTCCACAGTGGACTTTCAGCTGTGGATTACAGTAGGGGACCGGCCGGCGCCTTTGCGTGCGGTGTTGACCTACAAGAACGTGCCCGGCCAGCCACAATTCCGAGCGCAGTTTACGGATTGGAACTTCGATAGCAAACCTGCGGATAGCCTGTTCACCTTCACGCCAGCCCCCGGAGTAAAGAAGATCCCCTTTGCCGCGGCGCTAGCAAAGGCAGGACCCCGCCAGGGGCCAGAGGTACGTAAAGGAGCACAATGAACCGAATATTGCGAGCGGCGTCTTGCGCCGTTGGATTGGCCGCGTTCATGCTGGGGCCAGCTGTCCTGTACGCTCCAGCGCGTGGCGGCGGAGGATTTCGGGGAGGCGGAGGATTTCGGGGAGGTGGGTTCTCTCGGGAAGGGCCAGCCGCGAGCGGCGGCTTTGCATCACGCTCGCCTGCCATAACGGGGCGGGAGGGAGGATTTCAAGCGAATCGCCAGCAATACATGTCGGGCGCCCAGGCTAGCCGTCAAGAATACGGCAGTAGGGGTCAGGCAAGCCGGCAAGCGGAAGCCAACACACTCCAGTCGAACCGAGAACAGACGGCCAAGGCCATGCAGTCCAGCGCACAACAGTATCGTGGTTCGTATCCTTACGCGGCTTGGGACGCCGGCGCGGGCTTGGCTGCCGCGGCAACGGGAGCGGCGATCGGTGCTGCGACTGCGGCTTCAATAACATCGGCCGCAACCGGCGCTGCATACACGACGGCGCCGTGCACAAGTCCAATGGCCGTACCGGTGGGGGAGACGACCTACTATCGATGTGGCGCTGCATGGTACACACAGGCATATGGTCCGGCGGGGCCTGCATTCATCTCAGTCAGTCCGCCCGTTTACTGATTGCGGGACTATATGCTCGATAACTGCTGCACTGCAGTGACTGGGAAGCATAGGTAAGTGGCAGGACCATTTTCTTGCGGAGAACCCCAAAACTTAGATCGCGAGCCGGCCGGTTCAGATCGAGCAGACCATGTGGCTCGCCAGTCGATTCTCAAGGTTTTGCTTCCTCGCCGGCCTCGCGATGTTTCTTGGCCTTGGCAGCAGTTACAGTACAGAACTGCCAGCTGCCAAAGATCCCGATGCGATCTTGCAGCAAATCAGCGACAAAGTCGCCGACCATCTCTCGCATCTCCCCAATTACACCTGCCATGAGGTGATTAACCGCCTCGTCAGCCCCCTTCACGGCGGCGGCCTGCGTCAACACGATCGCGTGGAGCTCGAAGTGGCGTTCATTGGGCAAGAGGAACTCTTCGCACGTGCTGGCGACACCCATATTCAAGAATCATCCATTAGCAAACTGGTGCCGACTGGCGCAATGGGCAATGGTCTGTTCGGCACTCACGCCGAAAGCATTTTCCTAACTAGTGCGGCGACGTTTGACTACGCAGGAATTGTTGAGAAGGACGGGCGCAAGACCTACCGCTATGATTTTCAAGTGCCGGTCGAAAAGAGCAGCTTTTCGGTTGGACATAACGGGGCAGAGGCGATAGTCGCCTATCGGGGCTCAATTTGGGCGGATCTCAACACGCTCGATCTCATAAGCCTGGAGGTGAGGGCAGATCAATTTCCACCTTACCTACGGCTCAGCTCGGTCAGGGAGCAGTCAGAATACACACCCCTGCGCATTAGAAGCTCGGAGTTCTTCCTGCCGCTCCACGCCCAATTGGAAATCGTGGATAACTTAGGGAATTTGAGCGTGAACGAGATCAATCTCGAGCAATGCCGCGAATATACCGGAGAATCTACGGTGATGTTCGAAGGGCCTGTGGATCGCGCATCAGATAACCGCAAGTCCCCGGATAAGTAACCTGCCGGCTCAACCGGTGCACTACGCCATCAGGCGGAACGCCGGGCCCGTTTCCTGCGTAACCCCGACAATCAGCGCGTCATTGTGCGACCGGCATCAAGGATTGAACGGTGAAATGCCAGGAGGCATTTGCACTCCGCCGACGCCGTCTTGCATGGTGGCATGCAACGTGCACGCTGGAATCATTCCTGCGTATGGTTGCACTCAGCATCAAAACACTTAAGCCCCTCCCGTAGGCCAGGTGGTGAGCGTCAGGTTCACTGGTGTGTTGAGTTGGTACACGCCATCAGCAGGATGAAGTCTCCGCAGATGCGAAGACCTCAATAACGAAGCACCGCGTCCAGGGAATTCTCGAATGAACTCTAAGGGGACGTGTGTCTTTCTTTTCTTTCTCTGCTCTGCGGCTGGCTTGGCTGCGGATTTTGTCACCGGGCAGGCCGCTCGGCTGGTGATCGGACAGCCGGCATTCACGACTGAGAGTACCGCCTCCGGCGGAACCATTATCGGCGCTGCAACGGGGCTTGCGTACGCAGCCGACACTCTTTTCGTAGCAGATTCCAACCGCGTCGGGGCCACGCCGAGTAATCATCGAGTGCTGTTGTTTCAGAACCTGTCCGCTATGCTGCCGGCACCGAGCGCGGAGTTAGAGGCCACCAGCACTTGCCCAATTTGTGTTGGGCAAGCCTCAGTCGTTCTGGGCCAACCCGACTTCATCACCACAACGGAAACCGTCGCGGCAACCCCCAATGGTTTGCGTCTGCCTACGGCCGTGGCCTCCGACGGGGTGCGTCTGGCGGTTGCGGACACGAATCACAACCGGGTCTTGATATGGAACACCATTCCGACAATCAATGATCAGCCAGCGGATGTAGTGGTCGGCCAACCGGACTTTGCGGCAAACTCTGTCACCGCGGGCCCACCCAATGCTCGATCCATGCGGGGCCCGCAAGGTGTCTGGATCCAAAACGGGCGACTGTACGTCGCTGACACGGACAACAACCGCATTCTGATCTACAACCGGATCCCGACTGTGAACGGAGCGGCCGCTGACCTGGTTCTAGGTCAACCGAATTTCACCACAGCCGTACAGGCCGATCTGACTCAACAAGCGTCCGCGCTGGCCACGAACCTTTTGAGTCCGGTTTCCGTGACCTCTGACGGAATCCGGCTATATGTAACCGACCTTGGTTACAACCGGGTGCTCATCTGGAACAGTATTCCCACCGTCAACGCCGCGCCCGCGGACCTGGCCGTAGGGCAGCCGGATTTGCTTGGGGCCGTCGCGAACAACGCGTTCACAGTGGATGCAAATGGTGTGCAGCATCCTGTGCTGTGTGCGACCGCCACAGGGGCTGACAAAAATGGCAGTCCTACGTATCCGGCGCTGTGCAACGGGACGCTCAATTTCCCGCGTTTCGCGCTTTCGGACGGACAACGCCTGTTTATCGCCGATGGCGGCAATGACCGGGTATTGGTATTCAATCAGGTGCCCACGCAAAGCGGGCAGGCCGCCGATTTTGTCATCGGTCAGACGAGCGGCAGCGTCGATCAAGCGTCCGATGACGCGGATTCGCTCACCACTCCGACATCGCTTGCCTGGGATGGCGTCAACCTTTATGTCAGTGATACCTATAACAGGCGCATTCTGGCGTATTCAATCGGCCAGAATGCCATTCCCTTCGCGGGGATTCGCAACGCGGCGAGTATTGACATCTTTGCCGTCGGCAGCATCGCGCTCAGCGGCACGATTACTGGCGGCGACTCCGTCACGGTGACGATCTGCGGCCCGCCCGCCGCCGATGCGAACACGACCGGCTGCATCAGCCCAGCCGCCAGCAACGCCTCGAGCAGCGGGCAGACGATCGGCACGGACTATACGTATAAGGTGCAGAAGGACGACACATTCGATCAAGTAGTGGGTTCCCTGGTGAACGCGATCAATACCGGCGCCGGGGACCCGAACGTGGTAGCAGCCCCAGATCCTTCCACGCAGACGGTGCTCTTAGCCGCCCGCCAGGTGGGCGAGGCCGGGAACAATGTGGCCTATACCGCCACTGTATCGACCAACGCCACAGTTTCGGCTGCTGGCGCCGGCGGAACGCTCAGCCATGGAGGGGACGCAGCGAAAGTCGCCCCGGGGAGCCTGGTCTCCCTATTTGGAGTGAACCTCTCAGCTGATACGGCCGCCGCTGACGCGTCGCAAGATCAATTACCCACAACACTGGCCGGAACGGAGGTCTACTTTAACGGCATTCGCGCGCCGCTACTCTACGTTTCTCCCACGCAAATCAACACACAGATTCCCTGGGAGGTGGCGGACAGCACCAGCATCAACGCGTACGTGCGCTCGATTCGGAACGGGGGCATTGTCATGACCACGCCGGTCGCCGTGAGCATCGTGACTCAAAACCCGGGGATTTTTGCCCGTAGCAGACCAGCTACCGGCCCGGGAGAAGGCGTGGTGCTGCACGGTTCGAGCCAGGCGACAGGAGTAATTCTGGTCGATGGCACAATTCAGGCCGGTGATGTTGTCACCATTACGATCGAGGACCGGTCATACACCTACACGGTGCTGTCCGGAGACAATCTCGATTCTGTTCGCGATGCGTTGGTTGCTCTGGTCAACACGGATCCCAAGGTCAGCGCTATCGCAGGTATTGCCTTTGCCCGCAACTTGATCATACGAGCACGCCTCGCGGGGCCGGAAGGCAACGGCACGCCGTATAGTGTTTCGGTGACAGGCGCCGCCGGGTCTAGTGGCGCGAATTTGATTCTGACGCCTGAAGGGTCATCCCTGTGCTGCGCCAATATCGCCAACGCACCGGTGACTCCCGACAATCCCGCGATTCCCGGCGAGGTAATCCTGATCTATGCGACAGGTCTCGGTGCGCCCCAACAGGATGAAACAATCTCCAGCCTGATCAACACTGGCGCCAAGTATCCGGATGGGGGGCCAGTCACTCAGCCGGTGAATTTCGTCTCTTCGCTGGCGGGCAACAAGACCGCTAATGTGCTGTCGGCCGGTTTGAAACCGGGGACTGTCGGAGTGTACGAGGTGGTCCTGCAGCTCAACAGCGATATGCCGTCAGACCCTCTGACGCAGCTCTATATCGCGCAGGATGTCTATGTCAGCAACATTGTAACCTTTGCTGTGACGAATCCAGCGGACTCTAACGCGCCGACGCCGGCAATTCCCACGGCAGCGCCGGCGGCGACGCCTCCAGCCGCACAGAACCTCCAGCCGACGGTCGCCGCGGTGGCCAATGCAGCCAGTTACTACGCTGCGGCGATCACACCGGGAGAGAACATCGTGATCTTCGGTTCGGGACTGGGGCCGGGCGTATTGGCGTCAGGCAGCAGCGGTGGCCAAGGAAATCTGCCGACGCTGCTGGCTGGTACGCAGGTTTTGTTCGACGGAATCCCGGCGCCAGTGGTCTACGCTATGGCCAACCAGACTAGTGTGATGGTGCCGTATGAGATAGCCGGAAAGCCCACAACCAGCATGCAGGTTCTGTATAACGGGGCTGTCTCGAACGTAGTCAGCTGCAGCGTCGTGGCGCAAGAGCCCGGCATCTACACCTTAAACAGCCAAGGCTTCGGGCAGGCTGCGATTCTGAACCAGGATGGCGTTACAGTCAACGGAGCGGCTTCTCCTGCTCCGCCGGGATCGATTGTCTCCGTCTACCTAACTGGCGCCGGTGTGACAAAACCCGTGAGCGTGACAGGCTCGGTTACTCCTACTGATGGCTCTGGTTTACCGCAGCCGGTAGGATCAGTGTCGGCAACGGTGGGCGGCATACCGGCTTCCATCGAGTACGCGGGGGCCGCACCGGGAGCGGTATCCGGAATCGCACAGGTCAACCTCCGAATTCCAATAAACGCGCCATCCGGACCCGCTGTTCCCATCGCGATCTCGATTGGGCCGTCCAGCACGCAAACCGGGGTGACGCTGGCGGTCCAGTAAGAGTTCTTCTGCCGGCAGCTCATTGACCATCCCGAGGCATGGCCGGAAACCTCTTCTAGCGCCATGTTCGCCTTCGCCAGGATTACCGGCGTGAAGGAAAAATGGCTCGATGCGAAGACCTATGGGAGCGCCGCGCGGAAGGCTTGGCTGGGGCTGGTGAAATATATCACGCCAACGGCGATATTCGCGACGTGTGCGAGGGCACCAACAAGAACAACGATTTGCAGTATTACCTGGACCGCAAGCGCCTCACCGGCGACCTCCACGGCGAAGCCCCGGTCCTTTGGAGCGCCACCGCGCTGCTAAGAAAGTAAGGGAGACAGCTAGCGGACCAGCCCGCTGATGTCGCGGCTTTCCTCGACCGCGACGCCGCTACCGCCGCCGTATGGATGCGCGCGTTCTCGAATTCCCAGTTGGACCAAGCTCGTGTCCTGGTTAGAAATCCAGTTCATCGATATTGTTTCTGTTGATTATCAGCGGATCACCGAGGATGATCTCACTTCCGTGAACGCGCAGGGCGCCGAGGCGGCCGGCCTCGACGGAGGTGGTGCCCGTTGGGATCTTGCCCTGCGCCAAGAGAGTGCTCGCGTACACTGTCAGATAGCCGAGGTCGCGCGTGCTCCAGAGCACGACGGTCTGCACCACGCCTTCGTGCACGTAGGGCCTGCAGATGCTCGGCAGCGAGAGGCCGATCACGTCTACATCCTTCCGGCCAGCCTGGCGGACCGCCTCGCCGGAGCCGGGAACCGCGGGAGCCGAAATGGCCATCACCAGCTTCACCCCCGGGTAGACTTTGAGGAGCGTCTGCGTTTCAGCGAAGGCTTTGTCTCGGTCGTCATCGCTGGGCCGGATTGTGGCGAGCTCTAATCCAGGATATTTTGAGAGCCGCTGCTTGATGAAGGCGATCCATTCGTTTTGGTTGGCGGCGGTGAGGGCGCCGGTGATGATGGCGAATTTCCCCTTGCCGTGGAGGAGGCGGGCGGCTTCGTCGGTGAGGGTATTGGCGATGCCCTCGGGTGTCGCCTGATTTGCGAAATAGTCGCGGGCGTCGGGCTCGGCATCGGCGTCCCAGGTGAGCACGCGAATGCCGCGCTGGCGGGCTTTGCGCAGCACAGTCGAGATGCCGGCTTTGTTCTCGACGGCGACAGCGATGGCATCCACCTGGCGGGTAATCCAGTTTTCCACCAGTTCATTCTGCTTGCCCGCATCGAGGCTGGTGGGACCGTCCCAGATCAGGTCGACGCCGAGGGCTCGGGCTGCCTCTTCGGCACCCGCGTGGACGCTGACAAAGTATGGATCTCCTTTGGCCTTGGGCATGACGGCGATCAGGGGGCGGCGCGCACGGGAGACAGCGGCGGAGATTCCAGGCGCGGCGCGGCCGAGGGAATGGACGAGCCAGACGTTGGTCGAGGCGACGATCAGGGCGCCTCCGAGAATGGCTCCGCACAGGATCGCCAACTGGCTGTTCTTCACGGAATTGGGCTCCTCCTGGGCCGGCGCCGCCCGCTCGACGGCGCCGAGCCGGTCGAAGCCGATGATAAGCACCAGCAGCACGCCAGTCAAGACGCCCGTCAGTTCGGAGGGCAGGGCGGCGAGATGCAGGCCGTTTTGCAGGATCGAAAGAAAGAGGAGGCCGAACAGAGTACCCCAGAGAGTGCCTCTGCCTCCGAACACCGAAGCGCCGCCCAGCACGACGGCCGTGATGGCATCCAATTCGTATCCGCTGCCCGCGTCGGCCTTAGCTTGTCCCAGATGCGCGACATACAGGACGGCTGCGAGACTCGAGGCCACACCGCATAGCAAATAAACCATCCAGAGCCTCCGCCGCACCGGAATGCCGGCGTAACGGGCGCCGGCGGCCGCGAATCCGATGGTGTAAAGAGCCCTACCGAAGATGGACCGGTGCAGCAGAACCCAGTACGCCGCGATCACCGCCGCGAGGACCGACACCTGAACCGGAATGACGCCCAGCACATAACCCTGGCCGAGAAACAGAAACGAGGCCGGGAAGCCGGTGTAGTTGACCGCTCCCTGGGTGAGTCCTTCGGCGATACCGCGGAACATCGAGAAGGTGGCCAGAGTGACCACCAGGGGCGGAAGATCGAGGCGCGCGACGAGAGTTCCATTGAGGGCGCCGCCCGCGCATCCAACCAGGAGAGCGATCACGGCGGCATCGGGAAGAGGAAGGCCCCAGTCCCTCCAGGCGGCACCGAAGACCACCGCGGCTAAGCCCATCATGGAGCCAACTGAAAGATCGATGCCGCCGGTGATGATCACCGGTGTCAAAGCCAGCGCGATCACGCCCAGCTCCACGCTGAATCGGAGGATTTCGAAGAAGTTGCTCCATGTGAAAAATTTGTCTGCAATCGCGGCAAAAATGGCTGCCTCGGCGACGATGGCCAGAAGCAGAATACCTTCCCCATTGGGAAAGAGGCGATCGCGCCAGCGGCTAAGTGCGGGTTGCGGCAAGGCTGCTTGCATGTTTGCGAAGTCCGCGCAGGGCGACTCGGACGCGCGCGGCGTCGGCCGCAATCGCGGCCAGGATGATCGCGCCCTGAATCGCTTTTTCCCAATAGGCGTTGATGCCGAGGAACGTGAGGGCGGGGCCGGTGGCGCCGAGCAGAACCACACCGAGGACGGTTCCGAGGATACTGCCGGCCCCACCGGTGATGGCGGTGCCGCCCACTACGACCGCGGCAATCACTTTCATCTCGAGACCGAGGCCCGCGTTGCTCGGGATCTGGTTAAACCGGACCGAGTTGAGCACAGCGGCCAGTCCGGTGAGCGCCCCGGTGATCGTGAACACAAAAAAAAGATAAAGGCGCGTATCGAGGCCCGCGAGCCGCGCAGCTTCGGGGTTGGAGCCGGTGGCGTATAGGGCGCGACCTGCCGCCAGGTTCCGGAGGCTCGATGCGGTGGCAAGCGTGAGACCTGCGGCGATCACCAGCATGGCGGCCGGGTACGCCGACTGAGACAAACCCAGCCATTGGAAGCCGGGAGGCAGATCTTCGATCCAGGCGCCCTGAGTCGCCCAGCGCAAACCATCGCGCAAGGCCACCATAGCGGCGAGGGTCACTACGATCGAAGGCACGCGCAGCCAGGCGGTGAGGCCACCGTTGAGCGCTCCCAGAATCGCGCCGGCGAAGCAGGCGGCCAGAGCGGCGGCGGGCGCCGGCAATCCCATCTTCGCGAGGACTCCGGCCAGCACGCCGCAGACGGCGAACGTCGATCCGACGGAAATGTCGATCTGACCGGTGAGGATGACGAGCGTCATCCCGATCGCGATGATCAGTACCGGCACGGTCGCCAGAAACATGTCCGTAAGGTTTTCACGGCTGAAATAACCAGGCGCGAGAACGGCCAGCACCAGGAACAGGACGGCAATGGCGCCGGCGACCGAAAGTTCGCGAGTGTGCCTTCTCATTCCTGCATCCTCCCCATGAGGCCGTCCGCATTGTGTCCCAGCGCCAACGAGAGAATCTTCTGCTGCGTGGCTTCCGCACGGGGCAGGATGCCGCCGATGGAGCCGTTACGCATCACAGCGATCCGGTCGCTCATCCCCAGGACTTCGGGCAACTCCGAAGAAATCATGACGAGGGCCAGGCCGCGCTCCGCCAAATCGAACATCAGGCGATGGATCTCCGATTTTGAGCCGACGTCGACGCCCTGGGTCGGCTCATCGAGGATGAGGATTTTGGGCGCGGTCGCCAGCCACCGCGATAGGGCCACCTTCTGCTGGTTGCCGCCCGAGAGGGATCCGGACTCTGCGTACACGGAGGGAGTTTTGATCTGAAGCTGCGCCACGTAGCGCTCGGCCAGAGCGCGCTCGCTTGCCCGGTCGATCCATCCACGGCGGGAAATCGCCCCTAGAGAGGCCAGGCTGGTATTGGAAGCGATCGGCATATCGAGCACAACGCCGTGCCGCCGCCGGTCTTCAGGAACATATCCGATGCCTGCCGCAATGGCGTCCGCAGGTTCGGTTATCCGGGCCGGCCGGCCGTGCATGAAAATTTCCCCCGAATCCGCCGCGCGCAGCCCGAAGATCGTCTCGGCTAGCTCCGTGCGACCGGACCCGACCAGCCCCGCGATTCCCAGAATTTCTCCGCGGCGCACCGAGAACGAAATGTCGCGCACGCCGGCCGCGTGGCACGAGACATGGCGCAATTCGAGCGCAACTTCGCCGAGCGGCACTTCGCGCTTCGGGAAGACCGACGCGACGGGCCGGCCCACCATCATCTCGATGAGGCCCGCCGGGTCGATGTCTTTCGCGCTCCGGGTGCCCACGGTTTCTCCATCGCGCAGGACGGTGATGCGGTCCGCGATCGAAAAGATCTCGTTCAGCCGGTGTGAAATATAAATGACGCCGGAGTCTTGCACGCGCAGCGAGGCAATTACCTGAAACAAGCTCTCGACTTCGCGATCGGTGAGAGAGGCAGTTGGCTCGTCCATGATCAAGATCCGAGCTCCTGCGCCAATCGCCTTGGCGATCTCCACGATCTGCTGCTCGGGCATGCTGAGCGTTCCAGCGGCGCGGCCCGGATCGATGAAGGCGCCGGCTTGGCGGATCAAGTCCGAAGCCCGCTGCTGCCTTGCCTTCCAATCGACGCGGCGCCAAGCGCTGCCGCCCTCGAGCGCGAGTGCAATATTTTCGGCGACGCTGAGGTGCGGAAATAGCGAAGGCTGCTGATAGATGGCGGCGATGCCGAGCGAGCGCGCCAGCGCCGGGTTATTGTGCGCGACTTCCCGTTCTGCGATGGTGAGCGTTCCCGAATCAGCGGTAACGGCGCCCGTGATGATTTTGATCAGCGTGGATTTGCCCGCGCCGTTTTCGCCAACCAGCGCGTGGACTTCACCGCCCCGCAAATCGAAGTCGACTGCCTGGAGCGCGCGGACTCCGGAGAACGACTTGCGGATGGCCCGTGCTTCCAGCAGAGGAGCTGCCATGGCTCAACGGGAGAACGCCTCCGGCAAGCCGCCATCGACGGGAATGATATGGCCGGTGGTTTTTGCGCTCCGGTTGCTTGCCAGCCAGACGATGGCTTCGGCGCAATCCTGCGGCAAGATCGGTTGGCGGGTCAGAGTCCGCTGCGCGTAGAAACCGGCCAGCTTGAGCCGGAGTTCTTCGGTCGATTCTGATTCCGCGAACTCGATCTTGTATTTCCGCAGGGAGTGCATCACGCGATCGCGCGGAAACATCGTCGAACCGGCGACGACGGTGGCGGGCGCGATTCCATTCACCCGCACCGATGGACCGAGGCGCACCGCCAGCTCACGAATGAGGTGATTGAGCGCCGTCTTGCTTGTGTCGTAGGCCTCGGTTCCAGCTTTCGGGACGACCGCGTTAGCCGAACTGGCGAGCACCACGGCGGCTGGAAGCCTCTGGTCGGTGAATACCCATTCCGTCTGTTCTGCCAGGAGGTAGTTTCCCGTCACATTTACCTGGAACGCCTTGGCCCATTGAGTGCTCGTGAGGCGGCCCTCGGCACCGGGAACGGGATAAATCGCGGCGGTGTTGATGACGATATCCAGCCCGCCGAACTGCAGGATGGTGAACTTGACGGCGTCGGCCAGACTCTCCGGGAAACCGAGATCCACGGCCGTGGCGGCGACCTGTTCGGTTGAAGAAACCGCGGCAGCATCGGCGGATGCAGCCGAGGCGGCCTTCGCATCCAGGTCCGCGATCACAACGTGCGCGCCTTGGCGCGCGAGCAGCAGCGCGACTTCGCGCCCAATACCGTTGCCACCGCCCACAACCAGCGCGATCTTCCGGCTGAAGTCGGCTTCGGGCGGCATGCGCTGCAGCTTGGCTTCTTCGAGCGCCCAATACTCGATGCGAAATGCCTCCGAGCGAGGGAGGGCCACATAATTGTGGAACTGCACGAATTGACCGGATTGTTCCGGCCGGCGGGCGTGAGGGAGCGGATGCCGTACCTCGCCTTCTTCGAGCGAATTCGCGCCAGCCATCACGCGAATGGCATTGACAAAGAACTCGGTGGTGATGCGTGCTTCTTTCTTGTTCTTGCCGAAGCCAAACAATCCCATGCCGGGAATCAGGACCACGGAAGGATTCGAATCACGGAGCTTCGGAGAATCGGCAGTGGCAAAGGTGTCGTAATACTTCTTGTATTCGGTTCGGTACGCCGCCGCCTGTTCCTGGATGCGGGTCTTCAGATCGTTCAGATCGCCGCAGGCCGGGTCCCAATCGACAAACAACGGACAAATCCTGGTTCTCAGAAAATGATCGGGACAGCTGGTTCCCAGCGCAGCCAGATCTCTGGACCACTGGCCGCAAGCGAATCGCAGCGCGTCTTCATCATCGGAGAAGTGCGCCACCACATGCCGGTTGGAGGACAGAGCGCCGCGCAGCGCGGGGAGAATCCGGGCGGCGATCTGGCGGCGGTTCGGCAGCCCCACGCAGGCAGCGCCGCCGAACAGGGCGCTGCGTTTCTTTCCGTGCGCCGTGAGGAACTCGCCCATCTGGTCGATCGTTCGGATGCTGTTTCGATAACATTCGCGCTGCGTATTACCCCAAGTGAAGAGGCCGTGGCTACCGAGGATTAATCCCTCGCAGCCGGGGTTGTCCCTCACCGCTTGTTCGAGCAGCAAAGCCAGCTCGAAGCCCGGACGCTGCCAGGGAATCCACGCGATCTTGCGGCCGAAGGCGCGGTTGAATTCTTCGAGCTTCTGTTTTCCATTGACGCTGGCGGCTAAAGCGATCGCCCAGTCGGGGTGCAGATGGTCCACGTGCGCGAACGGCAGAAACGCGTGCAGCGGTGTGTCGATGGAAGCGGCCACGCGATTCTCGCCAAAAGCGGAGAGCGGGTAGTAGCCAACCATCTCATCTTCGTGCGTTTCGCCGCGGTAGAGCGTTTTGAGGCTTTCCAGGCGATCGAGATAAAGCAAAGCGAAGCCGGATTCCTTGATGGAGCCCAGGTCGCCCCCGCTCCCTTTCACGGCGAGGACGCGAGCCGGCCGGCCAGTGAACGGATCGGGAAGCTCAAATTTCGAGCTGGTGTTGCCGCCGCCGAAGTTGGTGATGCGCAGATCGGCTCCCAGCAGATTGGAGCGGTACCGCAGGGAGGCCAGCTGATTTCCGGACAGTGCCTGGGCTGTCGCGTCGTTCCAGAGATCCTTGAGGAATGTGATTTCGGTCGTCTCAGGCATAGGTGAATTCGCAATATTGCTGGAACCGCTCGGCGGCCCGGTCCCACTTGCCGGGGTCGGAGGGCTCAAAGATTTCGGTGCGGAAGGAACGGTCGATGATCGCGCGGGCCTCCGCCAAGCCGTCGGCGCCGCCGGTTGCCATCATTTGAACTCCGATATTCCCCAGCACCGCAGCCTCCACCGGCCCGGCGAGCACGCGCCGCGCGGTGGCATCGGCCGTAAACTGATTCAATAATCGATTACGGGAGCCGCCGCCAATAATGCGAATCTGCGCGATGGCCCGCCCGGTCAAGCTCTCCAGATTCCGGATCACCAGCCGGTATTTCAGTGCCAGGCTCTCGAGAACGGTTCGGACGTAAGCGCCGACATCCTGCGGCGTAGGCTGGTCGCATTTGACACAGAAGCGATCGATCGCTGCCAGCATGTCTTCCGGGTTCAGGAAGGACACATCATCCGGGTCGACGAGTTGGCGGAAGGCGGGCGCCTCGCCGGCGGCTTCCATCATCTCGGCGTAACTGTACTCGTGGCCGCGCGCGGCGAACGACCAGCGGCACCCCTGCAGCATCCAGAGACCCATCACATTTTTCAGGAAGCGCGTAGTGCCGCAGACGCCGCCTTCGTTGGTGAAATTCAGGCGCATCGCGTCATCGGAGATGATCGGTGCGTCCAGCTCGATACCGACGAGCGACCACGTGCCGGAACTCAGGAAAGCGGTATCATCGCGCGCGGCCACGGAGGAAACGGCGGAGGCGGTATCATGCGATGCGGGAGCGATCACATTCGTGCCATTCAGCGAAGCGCGGGCCAATCCGCTCTTGAGCTTGCCGACAACAGTGCCGGGATTCATGATCAGCCCTGGCAAGGCCGCAGGCAACCCCAGGCGCGCCATCAAATCGCTGGCCCAGCTCCGCGTTTTTGTGTCGACGAGTTGCGTCGTGCTCGCGGCTGTGAATTCGCAGACGGCGTTACCGGTCAGCCAGTAGTGGAACAGGTCGGGAATCATCACCAGACGTTCGGCGGCGGCGAGGAGGTGGGGCGTGTCGCGGCTCGCGGCGAACAACTGATTCAGCGTGTTGATCGGCATGAATTGAATGCCGGTGGCCCGATAAATGTCCTCCCGTGGAACGAGGCGCAGTACATCATTCATCGCGGCGACATTACGACGGTCGCGGTAGTGCCGGGGGTTTTGCAGCAACTCGCCGCGTTCACCCAGAAGCGCGTAATCGACGCCCCACGCGTCAACGCCGATACCCGCGAGCTCCGGCTCCTCAAGAGCACAGAGAGCGTTGCGGATTTCGTGCCAAAGCCGCGCAACATCCCAATGGGGGACGCCGCCGTATTCGACCGGCTGGTTCGGGAACCTGTGAATCTCGCGGAGAGCGATGCGGTCATTCTGCAATTCCCCGAGGAAACCGCGGCCGCTCTCAGCGCCGAGATCGAACGCAAGGTATGCTGGGCTGCCCTTAGACATTGAGGAAGCTTTGCGGTGGCCTGGCGAAGTGCCGCCTGCTCATCTTAATATATTGCGGCCGGTGCCACGGGCCGAGGTGCGAGTGTGGATTTCATTTCGCACTGCAATATGGCTGGCTGCTGTGCCCCCGGTTATAGCCCCTTTCAAACCATGGAGATCACAGGATTTTGAGGGGCTGGCCTGGCGCCCGCCCTTGCGTAACAGTTTTACGGGATGGAATGGCCGGCATGATATACTCAGCTGCATCTCTCCGTGGAGGTGAACCCATGAATCCCGAAACCCGTCTCCGGGATCCCTACCTGGTCAAGTCCGTGATGCATTCGTCGCAGTTGCTGAGCGCATTCCGGGTATCGGGCGAGGCTTTGCCACTGCGTGAGATTTCCAAACGAAGCAATCTTCCCAAGACGATGGCGTTTCGCCTGCTCTACACGCTCGAGAAATGCGGGATGGTGGAGAAAGTCGGAGAGAATCTGTACCGGTCGTGCCTACGCCCTTTCCGGCAGCGACTGTACCGGCTGGGCTATTGCGCCCAGGGCACCGAGTACGGGTTCTCCAAGGAAGTATCCGCGAGTCTGCGGAGGGCAGCGGATGCGGAGGGCATCGAACTGCTCTGCCTCGATAACCAGTACAATCCCAAGACCGCGCAACGCAATGCCGATTTACTGGTGCGTGAAAAAGTCGATCTGGTAATTGAGTTTCAAACGGATGAGAACGTGGCGCCGATTGTGGCTGAGAAATACAGGGCGGCGAACATCCCGCTGATCGCGATTGAAATTCCTCACCCGGGTGCGACGTATTACGGCGCCAACAACTACGAAGCCGGGCTGATTGGCGGCCGTTATCTGGGCCGCTGGATCAAGAGGCGGTGGGAATCGGAAGCCGAGGAAATCATTCTGATGGAACTGCCGCGCGCCGGCCAATTGCCGCGCATGCGATTGACCGGGTTGCTGGCGGGGCTCAAGGAAATCCTGCCCAACCTCAACTGCCAGGTCATGCACATGGACGGGGACGGCTGCTTCGATAAGAGTTTCGAGGCAGCACGGAAGCATCTGCGCTCTTCGAACGCGCGCCGCATCATTGTCGGCGCAATCAATGACACAAGCGCGCTGGGCGCGCTTCGCGCGTTTCAGGAAGCCGGCCGCACCGAGCGCTGCGCCGTCATGAGCCACAATGCGTCCCCGGAAGGCCGGGCGGAGCTGCGGGAGCCAAACACGCGCCTGGTGGGATCGGTCGGATATTTTCCGGAGCGCTATGGCGATGATTTGATCCGCGTCAGCCTCGACCTGTTGAACCGGCGGCCGGTGCCGCCCGCGGTGTTTGTGAAGCATCAGATCATCACGCCGGAGACCGTGGATCACTTCTACCCGAATGACGGTCTGGTGCAGACCGTTCTGGCCGGCAGCACCGGCAACCCGGCATGGTCGTACTGAGAGGTTAGACGGGGGGCTCGAGAGACTCAGGAATGGTCTCCGCTTCCAGTGTGAGCGCCCAGTACTCCACCGTGGCGCGGCTCTGGGCAGGGAGCCAGCGGTAAGTGGGAATACCGAACATGTGACTGCGTTCGATCATCGCGCGCCGCGACTCCGGAAACGGCGAAACGCCGAACTCCATCCCGCGCGCGAGACACCGTCCACTCCACGGCGGGTTTGGGCGGCTGTGGTTTTCCTCCCAAATTCCAAGCCACGGGAAATCCGCCTGGTTCCATATGTATCCGAACGCGAGACGAAACGATGGCGCGAAGGCGATGAAAGACGCGAATTCGGCCCTCGGATCCATCAGATGGGCGGTGTACGCGCCCGAGCGGGCGGATCCATTGAAGACCTGGAGGTCGGCGGATCCGCCGCCGGCGCGGGGCGCGCGCGGCCACTCGAATTCCGCGGCCGGAACCAGGTAATCGGCATCTCCGAACCGGCCTTCGAAGACTTTCGAGCGCGTCGCTGAGACGCGGAATTGAGTTGTGCCGCGCTCGAGAAAGTGCGGTCCGAGCGTGACGTGTTGGGTCCAGGCGATCGGCCGATCGGTAGAAGACTGGTTCTCGACTGCTTCTTTGATGTGAATCGCGCTCCCGCGCAACTCGATACGCCTCTCGAACAGAAGCCCGGCGCGCGGCAGCCGAGCAGCGGCAACGAGGCATCCGTCGGATTCGCGGATTTCGTAGCGCGCGACCGACGCTTCGCCGTGAACCGGAATGCCCGCCGCCAATTCTTCCGGGGATGGGGCGCCGAATGTGTCGAGGCACAGGCTGTGGCCCATGATGCCGGCCAGCAACTGCGCATCGGGCCCACCGCCGAATGCCGGGTGAGTTGCCGGATCGTACATCGACGGTTCTATCGAAGGCCACGGCGGCGTCCACAGGGGATTCACACCGGCACGCCGATCGAAGATTTCGGCGATATGCCCCCCTTCTTCGAGCACGGTGAGCCGCAACGCGTCGTTTTCCAGAACAGCCGCGCGCCGGCCGCGATACACGGCACTCACGCGGCGCTGCCGGCCCGAACCAGGGGAACTCTCGCCCATTGCCGGCTCCGGGCGGACTGGAGAACGGCACCGGTCACCTGATCCGTGGCGAGACCCTGGCGGAACGTGGGCTCGGCCGCATTGCCTTCGCCGAGGGCCTGCAGGAAATCGGCCACCTGATGAATGAAGGTGTGCTCGTAGCCGATCTGGAGTCCCGGCACCCACCAGCGCTTCATGTAGGGGTGATCGCCATCGGTCACGTGGATGCTGCGCCAGCCGCGCAACTGCCCCTCGTCGCGGTGGTCGAAATACTGGAGGCGGTGTAGATCGTGCAAATCCCACATCGCGGAGGCCTGTTCGCCGTTGATCTCGAGCGTGTACAGCGCCTTGTGGCCGCGCGCGTATCGCGTGGCTTCGAACGTAGCCAACGCGCCGTTGGTGAAACGGCAAAGAAAGGCACTGGCGTCGTCGATGCCGACGGGCTGAGCTTGGCCGGTCAGGCTGTGCTTCCGCTGCTTGATGAAGGTTTCGGTCATGGCCGTGACTTCGACGATGGGTCCGTTCAGCCACAATGCGGTGTCGATGGCATGCGCCAGCAAGTCGCCGGTGACGCCGCTGCCCGCCACGGCGACATCGAGGCGCCACAAACCCTCGCCGCCCTGCGGCAGGTCCTGCGAAATCGTCCAGTCCTGCAGAAATTTCGCGCGGTAATGGAAGATTTTCCCGAAACGTCCTTCGTCAATCAGATGCTTCAGCAGCATCACGGCCGGAATGCGGCGGTAGTTGTACCAGACCATGTTGGCGACGCGCGCGGCTTCTACGGCGTCGGTCATCGCCTGGGCCTCCCGCGCATCGCGGCCCAGCGGCTTTTCGCACATCACCATCTTGCCGGCCTGGGCTGCGGCGATGGCGATCTCCGCATGGGTGTCATTAGGGCTGGCAATGTCGATCAAGTCGATATCTTTGCGATCGATCAGGCGGCGCCAGTCGGTCTCGGTGGATTGATAACCCCAGTTCTCCGCAAACGGTTTCAGCCGCTCGGGATTCCGCGCGCACGCAGCCTGGAGCACCGGCCGATATGGCAGATCGAAGAAGCGTCCCGCCTGCAGAAATGCATTCGAGTGGGTCCGGCCCATGAAGCCGTACCCGACCATTCCAATATTTAGCTTTTGTTTCGCATCCATGCTCAGTTCCAGCCGTGCGCGTCGCGAACCGCGATCATGGTGGCGAGAATATCGCGCCAGGTGCCGGGCCGCATCATGGTTTCATTGGAGAACATGCAGCCGTCCCAGCAAATGTGCTGGAAAGCGCGCGTGGGCTCGCCGTTCTCGCCGCGCATCCACGCGCCGGCTACGCGCACGACGTCCATCTTGCCGTTGGGATCGTTCGGAAGGCAGTGGCGGCCGGTTTTATCGTGCGATCCGGCTCCTTTGACGGTGGCGTCGTTCTGAGCGACGTGGAAATCAATAGTCCAGGGCCGCAGCGCGCGGGTCATGCAGCCGATGGCCTCGTCGACCGTTTCTTTCCGCGACCAATCGAACTCCCGCGGCAGGATGCGGTCTTCCGGCGCGTTGTAGCCCAGCGTGAACAGCAGCGTGTGCGCCATGTCAGCCTGAAATCCCAGGGTCTTCGGCCGGTTTACCAACTCGAGCAACTCGGTCATTCGGCGCCAGCTGTGCATGCCGCCCCAGCAGATCTCACCTTCGGCCGCGAGCCGCTCACCGTGATCCTCGGCGATCGCACAGGCTTCGCGGAACGTCTCGGCGATGCGGCGTGTATTCGCGGTGGGGTCTTTGGCCCATTCGCCGGGGCTCACCGCGGAGTCGATTCGCACGATCCCGTAGCGCCGGATCCCCATTTCCTTAAGCTCCTTGCCGATCGCGCACGCTTTGCGCACCTGCGTGAGGAAATTCTTACGGTCATGCTCGGACCCCATCGCCGAACCGCCACCGGTCGGCGGCCAGACGGGCGCGACCAGCGACCCGACCATCAGGTTGCGCGACGCGATCCTCTCCGCGAGCCGCTTCAGATCATCGCGGCTCGAATCGATTTCGACGTGCGGGGCGAAGAGGAAGAGATCGACGCCGTCGAATCGGATGCCGTCTACTTCGGCCGCCGCCGTCAGATTGAGCATCGTCTCGAGATCGATAGTGGGCTCGTTGCCGGAGCCGCCCTTGCCCACCAGGCCCGGCCACATCGCATTATGCAACGCCGGCGATCTGTGCTGGTTCACAACGCTCATGTGGTTCTCACCGCTTCCGCTGCAGCGGCTCGGCATCCGGATTACCTGGGCCGAAATGCTTCAAGATGACGAGCGGATCGGTGTCGCTGAGATTCTCGACCGCCACCCCCTGCCGCGCAGCGTTCGCAGTTACGAACAGTTCGTCCTGCGTCATGTCGCCGAACCGGATCATGCTCGGCGTGGCGACCAGATGCGTCCCGAATTTCCCGCAGCCTTGCGTCAGGATCAGGCCGTATGCCGCGTTGTCGCGCACCGTCACTTTGCGCTTCGGCAGTACGGTCAGCTCCTTGGCGGAATAAAAACCGGTGCCGTAGGTGATCCACAGCTCGCGGTATCCCTCCGCTTCCATCTGCGATACGGGCCGGACCGGCTTGGGATACACCTTGTTGCTCTTGCCGAATTCCGGGTTCACATTCGCGTCCCAATCGAGCATGCTCACCAGGTAATCCAAATCGTGGTGATATTCGGGCAGCACGTCTTTCGTGAGCAGGCTCCAGTCGACGATGCGGCCTTCCACTTGCGACTGGAACATCGCGAACACGTCGCTGTTCACCTGCGGCTCGTAGGTTACCAGCGAACCGGGCGCGTGCAGAATTCCGGGATTGACCTGCCACCCGGCGCCGACTTCCAGCCGGTAGGCGCGCGAGTGATTCAGAATTCCGTTTTCGCCCCGGTCCCATCGTTCGAGGCAGCGCCGCACGTCTTCTCTGCTCGTGCCCGGCTCCAGACCCATGAAAGTGTACGGAAAGCTATTTTCCACCTGGTTGTATTGCGGCGGAAAGTAGTAGGCTTCGGGCTTTCCCTTCTGACCGACCTTACGCGCGAACTCGTCGCTTTGGTGCATGTGATGCGGAATCGGGCCCATGTTATCGAAAAACTTGCAGAGCAGATTCCAGCCGCCTTCACGGTTCATGACGTCTGCACCGAGCAAGTCGTCACCCGCGGTCTCGATCGCGTCCCTGAGCATGAACCGTGTGCCATTGTCGAGCCGCACGTAGCTCAACCCTTCGTCTTTGCCCGTCAACGGCCCGTTGGAGGCCTTGGTGGTCGAAGAGAACCAGCGCTCGTTGATTCCGCCGCGATGTCCGCCGAATGCGTACAAGTCGTCCGGATGCAGTTTTAGACGGCGGCCCGGAACCATGAACGAGCGGGGCACCCAGCACGGCTCGAGCCGCAGCACGCCGGCTCCGACCGCGACGGCCTGCCGTACGGCCGCACGATCCACGCTTTCTTTAGTTGCAATCATGACTGTTCCTTGCCCGGGCTCGAAGACACCCGTCTTCTGCGGTCTACTGGCCGGACCAAGAGCATTATATTAACTGGGAGCCCCGCCGGAGCGGGTTCGCGGAGCGCTAGCCGGGGTTTCGTACCAAGAAACGCGTGCTCCAAATCAGGTCATAACGATAGCCGCTCCGTTTCCTGGGATCGGATGATGTGGCTGTTGCGCACTGCAAAATTAAGTGGCGCGGCGGCCTGGGTTGGCCATAGACTAGTTGAGCGATTCTGTTCGACTATGAATTCCAAACTGGCGGAGAAGGTATGGAAGGCTCTCGATCAGTTCCAGATCGAGCTGCCCTCGTGGGGGTTTGCCAACACCGGCACCCGCTTTGGGAAGTATCTGCAGGCGGCGGCGGCAAGCACCACCGAAGAAAAACTCAGTGACGCCGGGCAGGTTCACGCGTGCACAGGAACATGCCCGACCGTGGCGCTGCACGTCTTATGGGATTTTCCGAATGGCGTTGGAGACGCACCCGCCGTCGAGAAGGCGGCGCACCGCTTCGGCATCAAGCCCGGCGCTATCAATCCAAACCTGTTTCAGGATCAGGAATACAAGTACGGGTCGTTCGGCAATCCCGATGAGACCGTGCGGCGGCGTGCTCTGCAGCATTGCCTGGACAGCGTTGAAATCGCGCGCCGTCTCAAAACCAGGGATATCTCGCTGTGGTTCGCGGACGGGTCGAATTATCCGGGTACCGCGAACATTCGGCGCCGGAAGCAGTGGTTTGCCGAACACCTGTCGGCTTTGCATCACGCGCTGGATGCAGGACAGCGCTTGCTGGTGGAATACAAGCCTTTCGAGCCTGCGTTCTATCACACCGATATTGCCGATTGGGGCATGGCGCTGCAATTCGCGCGGTCCGCGGGGCCCCAGGCGAGAGTCCTGGTCGATACGGGGCATCACTACGCCTCGCAGAACATCGAGCAAATCGTAGCTTGGCTGCTCGACGAAGGTATGTTGGGCGGATTCCACTTCAATGACCGCCGCTACGCGGACGACGATCTGACTCTGGGCTCCATCGATCCGTACCAGGTGTTCCGCATCTTTCACGAGATCCGTTACTTCGAATGGGATACCGGCTCGCGGGCCGGGATCGCCTACACCATCGACCAGAGTCACAATCTGAAAGGCAAGATCGAGGCGATGATCCAGACCGTCACGATGGCGCAGCAATTGTTCGCCAAGGCCGCGCTGGTCGATTATGAGCAGCTAGCGACGGCGCAGAAAGCACCTGACCTCGTCCGCGCTGAGTCCTGCCTGCAGGACGCCTTCGCTGCCGATGTGCGGCCGGCGATCCGGGAATGGCGCGCTTCGAAAAAACTGCCGGAAGATCCGATGACGGCCTTCCGGCAGAGCGGGTACCTGGAACGGATCACCACTGAGCGCCGGGCGCGGGGCACCGCCGGCGCTTCGAGTTACGCTTGAGCGATCAACTCAGAAACCGAGCCGCAGCCCCATCTGAATGCTCCGGCCATCGTATGCGGTACTGATCACGCCCGCTGTTACGTTCGAGATATTCATGTCCGGGCCACCGAAGTTCGGGTGATTGAGAATATTGAAGAACTCGGCCCGGTATTGCAGGCGGAAGCGCTCGTTGATGGGGAAGTTCTTCAAAACCGAGAAATCCAGGTTCCTTAGCGGCGGCGCGATCACTACGTTGCGTCCGGCGTTACCTTGGAATCCCGGTGTCGGCAGCGCGAACGAGGTTGGATCATACCAATGGTTCACCGTCTGGTTATCGATGTTGCCGAAGCCCGGCTTCACCGCGTTGACGCGCTGCGGCACGTAGGAGCCGCAGTTGCACACGTTCGTGCCGGTCGGCGTCAGCGGAAAGCCGCTCAGCAGGCTGGCGATGCTTTGAATCTGCCAGTTGCCAAAGATGTACGACGCCGCGCCGCCCTTCGACAGCCAGTGTTTGCCACTGCCGAACGGCAACTCGTAGCCGACGCTGATCGCCGCCCGATGTGTCTGGTTGTAACGCGAAAGCCCACGATCGAGGCTCTTATTGTTGCGGAACGCGGTGTCGTTCGCTTCGACCTCGCCCGAATTGTTGTCGATGTTCTTGGAGAACTGGTAATTCGTCAGGAAGAACAGGCCGGACGAATAGCGTTTCTCCAGCCGTAGCGACAGCCCTTCGAAATTCGCGTTGCCGTCGTTGGCCGAAGTGAGAATTCCCGCCTGAAACTGCGGATACGGCGTGCGCTGGATGGCCGGTGTCGTGCCGAAATTCAGCTCGTTTTGGTTGAAGCGCTTCGCCAGCCGGTGCGTGCTGCTGCCCGTATAAGCGACCTCGAACACGAAATTGTGTTTGAAGCTGTGCTGGACGTTGAAATTCCACTGCGACGAATACGGGGTGCGGTTGTTGGGATCGATCGAAAACGGCGCCGGAAACTGCGCAATATTGTTGAGGCTGGGAAACAAATTATCCACCAGCAACGGCGCGCCTACCGGCGGATTGAGCGTGTAGTTGCCGTAGAACGGCGGCACCAGCCGCGTGAACTGCAGCTCGTTCAAGTTGAGGTTGTCATAGGTGATGCCGAAGCCGGTGCGAATCACCGTGCTGTTGGTGATGCTGTACGCGATGCCAACGCGCGGCGACCAGTCTTTCTTGTCCGGCTTGATGATTCCCGCCGGATAGAAGCCGGCTTGGTTGATGATGAGCGGCGCCAGGCTCGCTGGGATATTCGCAGGCACTACGTTATATCCGATTTTTCCGCTCGCCGGATCGAACGCGCCTTCCTGATGGCTCTGTTCTTTCCATGGCGCCAGGTAATCGTAGCGGACGCCGAGGTGAATGGTGAGCTTCCGGCTCACTTGCCAGACATCGTCGAAGAAAGGCGCGATGGTGCCCGACCGGTAGTTCGAACGCGAGCTCCCGAAAGCTCCTTGACACGCCGAGCAATAGCCCAGCAGGAAATCCGCGATCGCGTTGTTGGCGTTGCCGGCGGTCCCCGTGAACTGTCCGTTGAAGGTAAACCCGCCTCGCGGCGGGACCTCCGTAATGTGGAAGAACCTACGGTTCTGCGCCTGAATTCCGAAGCGGATGGTGTGCTTGTTCCACACCTTGCTCACGGCGTCCGACAAGCTGTAGATGTTCTCTATGGCGCCTTGCGTGATGCCGCCTTCTCCGTTACCGGTAAAGCCTGAAATCGTGAACCCCGGGCGGCCGTAGTCGATGGGATCAGTCGCACCCGCCAGGTTCTGCAGTCCGATTTGCTGCACCCAGTTTTGGCCATTCAGACTGATCGGCGCGTCCAGGTGATTGGCGCGATTGTATCCTAGGCGAAGCTCGTTAATGAACGTCGGTGACACGCTCCACGTATCGCCCACCGACAGGTTCTGCCCGCTCTGCGGGAAGTTCGTCGCCGAGAAGACCGAGGGATTAATCTGCGAGCCATCGAACCAGATATAGCGCTCGAACAGGCTGTTCTTTGTGCTCAGAAGCTGGTCGGCGCGGAACGTAACCGTGTCGGAGTTATCCAGGAACGACTTCGCGGTTCCGAAGTTGTTGGGCCCTGCCCGAGTCGGTAGCGGAATCGTCGGCGCCAGGGTCTTGGCGAAATTTGAGAATCGCGTTTGCGGAATCTGGTTGCCCGGGAAAGGCGCACCGGTGCTCGGATCTTTAATGATCGTGCTCACGCTCGAGAAGTCGCCGGTGAGCAGCGCCGGGTTCGGCACCGCGGCCAGGAACGGAAGACCTTGTACAGTCCGCAGCCCTTCATAACCGCCGAAGATGAAGAATTTGTCGTGGATGACAGGCCCGCCGGCGGTGCCGCCGTACTGGTTGCGGCGGTAGGCGGGCTTCTGCGCGGCGAAGAAGTTGCGCGCGTCGAGCTTGTCGTTGCGGAGATATTCGTATAGCGAGCCGTGCACGACATTGGTGCCGGACTTGGTGACTGCCGAGATGACCGCCTGGCCCTGGCCGTATTCGGTCGAGAACGAATTGCGCAGCACGGTGAATTCCTGCACGGTGTCCACTGAAGGCTGCAACGACAGGTTGTTGAATCGGAGCGAGCGCACATACACGCCGTCAATCACGTAGTTGGTCGAACCGTCGCGGCCCCCTTCCACCTGCACATATTCGTTGCGTGTGCCGTACTGGGTACCGCCCCGCTGCAGGTTCTGGCGCGGGGAAACCCCGGCCGCCAGGCTGGCAAGCTGCACCAGGTTCCGCCCGTTCAACGGCAGATCGGCGATTTGCTTGGAATCGATGACCTGGCCCACTTCCGAGGTCTGGCTCTGCAACAGCGGTGCGTCGGCCTGGACACTGACCGTCTCAGTCAACGATCCCAGCGCGAGCGTGATGACCGGATGCGCGATCTGCCCGATCGGCAGATCGAACGAGTTGATGACCGCGGCCTGGAACCCGCTTTTCTCTACGCGGATTTCGTAGCTAGCCGGCGCGAGATTGGGAACTGAAAAGGTGCCCTGCGCGTCCGTCATCGCGCTCCGCACGGCGTGGGTTCCGGTATTTGTGACGGTTACGCTGGCACCCGATACCGCAGCCTGCGTTGCGTCGTTGACTTGCCCCACAATCCCCGATGTCGCGGTCTGCTGTGCCCAGAGTCCCGCTGCCTGTAGCATCAAGCAGCTCAGAGAAATCGCCGTCCGTTTCCGATTCATTTGACTCCTCCTATTGGCGCAACCCTTGGGTGCGACCCCAAACTGGCTAACGATTACGACATCAACCTGCGCCGAAGTCAAAGAACTCGTGAACACCTCGGCGGATTTTGCATTGCCAAACTCATGTTGAGGTCCGGCGCAACCTCAAGAGAGCCCGTGGAGAGCTGGTCGAGACCGGACCAGAATGCCGCGCCAGCCACCCATCGCTGGAAAGCCTCTCACGGGGACCGCGACGGAATCTGGATTTTCGCATTGCGAAACACAAAACACTCTCTGGAAATTCGTTGAAAATCCCGCGTGGAGGCGAAATCATGAGCCCTGTGCGAAGATCGAACAGGCTTAGCGGCTCTGTCCGCGGCTGAGATTCTAAACTGGGTAATGGAATGCGAGGCAAACAGAAAACATTCGTCACCGCCGCGTGGGTAGCTGCGACGCTGCTCGTCATGGTGGCTCATGCGTTTTCCCAGCAGCCGGCGGGCCGCGGCGGCGGGTTTCGCGAGCCTGATCCCATCGATTTCAACGACCACACCGGCTGGACGTCGATGTTTGACGGCCAGACGCTGAATGGCTGGGACGGCGACAAGAGCTATTGGCACGTTCAGGACGGCGCGATCGTGGTGGAATCCACTTGTGAGAAGCCGACCGGAACCATTTATTTGATCTGGCAAGGCGGCGAGCCGGCCGACTTCGAAATGAAGCTGGAGATGAAAGGCGAGGGAGCGGCGGTGAACAGCGGTGTCCAATATCGCGGCGCGATCACCGATCCGAACCGTCCCCGCGGCGGTGGGGGCGGCGGACGCGGCGCGCCGGGGCCCTGCCCGAGCGGCGCTCCGCGCGGGACCCCGCCGTCGTTCGCTTCGCAGGCGAAGTGGGACATGCTTGGGCCTCAATTCGATTTCGACGGGCGCAACCGCTACACCGGCCAGTTTTACGAACAAGCCACCGGGCGCGGCATCATCGCGTGGCGCGGCCAGGTGGTCCGAACCGAGGTGGGCAAGAGTCCCCGGCTGCTCGCGACCTTGGGCGATCGCGAGGAACTGGCAGGCTACGTCCATCTCGAGGACTGGAACCAGTTGCACCTCATTGCCCGCGGCAACACCATGACGCACATCGTCAACGGCCACGTCATGTCCATCCTCATCGATGACGATCCGACGAAGTCTCGGAAAAGCGGTCTGCTTGGTTTCGAGATCGAAGGCACCGGTAAGATCGGCATCCGGAACATTTGGCTCAAGAAGCTGTAAGGGGCGCGGATTATGCGAAGGATATCAACCACGCTGCTGATCGCGACGGGCTGCCTGGCGGCCTGGGGCGCGGACTGGCTCACCGACGGCAACAATCCTCAGCGAACGAATTGGCAAAAGGACGAGAAGATTCTCACCACGGCCAACGTGAAGAGCATGAGGCTGCTATGGAAGGTGAAACTTGATAACGAGCCGCGGCAGATGCATGCCCTGTTCCCGCCGCTAATCGCGGAGCGCGTTAACACCAGTTCTGGCGTCAGGCAGGTCGCGCTGGAAACCGGAGTCTCCGACAATCTCTACGCGATCGACGTCGAAACAGGCAAAGTTCTCTGGCGAAAGCATTTCATCAGCAGCTATACGCCGCCGGCGAATCAGCGCGGCGCAGGCATTCTCTGCCCCGGCGGCATCACGGCCACGCCGGTCCTCGCGCCGGCCGGGCCCGGAAAGTACACGGTCTACACGGCGTCCTGGGACGGTTCGCTGCACCAGCTCAACCTGGCCGATGGCGAAGATGTCAAACCACCCGCCAAATTCATGCCGCCGAATGGCAAGCCCTACGGGCTGAATCTTTGGAACAACGTCATCTACACGCACACCGCGCAGGGATGCGGCGGCAATCCGAACATGGTCTACACGTTCGATCTCGCCACCGGAAAGGTCGGTAGCTGGGGACCGGCGGGCGGCGGCATGTGGGGACGGGAAGGTCCGGCCATTAGCTCCAACGGCACCATGTACACCGGGACCGGCGACGGCAATTTCAATCCCGAGATCGGCGCGTTCGGCAACGGCATCGTTGGCATCAAGCAGAACCCGCAGACCAAAGCCGCCGAACTGGTGGACTACTACGGTCCGTCCAATGCGGCGTGGCTGTGGAAGCGCGATCTCGACATGCAGGTCACGCCGGCCATCTTCAACTACAAGGGCAAGGAGCTCATGATCGATGCCGGCAAAGAGTGTCGGCTCTACCTGCTCGACACCGAATCGATCGGCGGCGACGATCACCGCACGCCGCTCTACCGCTCGCCCCTGATCTGCAACGAGGACGTGAACTTCGCGTCCGCCGGAATCTGGGGATCCCTGGCCACCTGGGAGGACGCCAGGGGCACGCGCTGGGCGCTTACGCCGTTCTGGGGGGCCAAGCATTCCGCGTTCAAGGCGCCTGTCGAATACGGCGAAGTAAAAAACGGCGCGATCGCTGCGTTCAAGGTCGAAGAGAGAAGCGGAAAGTGGCAATTGACGCCGGCTTGGATCTCGCGCGACATGAACCGCGCCGAACCGCCGGTGATCGCCAACGGCATCGTCTTCGCGTACGGCAGCGGCGAAGATACCGACCAGGCGTATCCGGACGTCGGGTTGGACGATGTCGCCAACCGGCGCATCCCCGGCTCGACTCGCGCTGTTTTGTACGCGCTCGACGCCGAGACCGGCAAGGAGCTTTGGTCGAGCGGCGATCAGATTGCTGCTTGGAATCACTGGAGCGGCCTTTCGGTCGCGAACGGCCGTGTCTATATTGGCACCTTCGATAGCGTTCTGTATTGCTTCGGCATACAGAAGTAAACCGGGGCATCATGAGCGTATCCAAATTTGTGGTTATGTTGCTGGTTGCTGGTACCGCGCTCTGGTGCCAGCAGCCATGCTCCGAACGCGTCCAATCGCTCGAACGGCAGGTCGCTGCGCAAGACCGGGCCATGCGCGACTGGGGCGGTTTGATTCGCTACGGCAGCGACAACTCGGAGCTGCGCCCGCCAGCAGCCGGAGAAAGTCGCGTGGTGTTCCTGGGTGACCAGATTACGGAATTCTGGGGCCGGGGAAACGCGAATTTCTTTGCCGGGAAATCTTGGGTGAACCGCGGAGTCGCCGGGCAGACTGCCGATCAGATGCTGATCCGGTTTCGCCAGGACGTCATCGACTTGCATCCGAAAGCCGTCGTGATTCTCGCGGGTGTAAACGATATTGCGGGGCTCCACGGCGCTGCGACCGAAGAGATGATCCTCGACAATCTCATGTCGATGGCAGAGCTGGCGCGCGCCAACGGCATCCGCGTTGTGCTGGCTTCCCTTACGCCGGTCTGCGATTGTTTTACGAAGGGCACGGCGCGCCAGCGCTGGCAGGAGCGGATCAACGAAGTCAATGAACTCGTTGAGAAGTACTGCGCGCGAAGCGGCGCGGTCTACTTGAATTACTTCTCCGCGCTGGCTGATGGCGACAACCTGAACAAAGAGCTGACGAGCGACGGCGTGCTGCCCAACGATGCGGGATACCGCATGATGGCGCCCCTCGCCGAGAGGGCCGTCGCGGAGGCGCTGGCCAAATGAGAAACAGAGGTGTTTCCGTGACCCGAAGAGCAGTCCTTGCCGGCATCTGCCTGTTGATCTGCATCGGAAGTGCCCGCGGCCAGTTCGGCCGCGGCGGCGCGGAGTGGATGACCGCAGGCGCGGACGCCCAGCGTTCCTTTTGGATTCCCGCCGATTTCAAGATTTCCCGGACCGCGCTTGCCAAACCGGGTTTCCAGTTTCTTTGGAAGGTCAAGCTCAACAACGACCCGGTGCAGCTGAACTCCCTCACCCCCGCCGTCTTGATCGACCGTTATATCGGATACCGCGGCTTTCGGTCCCTCGCGTTTGTTAGCGGCAGTTCGAATACGCTGTTCGCCGTGGACACCGATCTCGCCCGTGTCGAATGGCAGAATCGCCTGTCCGTGCCCGCGCCCCCGGTCGGGTCGCCCGGTTGCCCCGGAGGCTTGACGGCCAGTCTTGCGCGCGCCACTACGGCCGAATATCCGCCGAGCGAGGCCAGCGGCGGTGGATTGGGCGGGCGCGGAGGGCCGGCCCGCAGCGGTGTCGGTGAAGCAGGCGAAGGCGCGGTGACCATCGCCGCGGCTCTCGCTGCCGTTGCGCCCGGAGCCCCGCCGCAAAACCGTCCTCAGAATACCCGCCCGCCGGCAGTGATCTATGCGCTTTCGGGCGACGGCATGCTCCGCACGGTCTATCTCTCCAACGGTGTGGAGCCGGGGCAGCCGGTGAAATTCCTGCCCCCTAACTCGAATGCCCAAGGCTTCATCGTTGTGGATGACATCGCCTATGCTGCCACGCAAAGCTGCAACGGCGCGGTCAGCGGAATCTGGGCCCTGGATCTCGCGTCCAAGCAAGTCAGCTCCTGGCGGCCGGATCGCGGCGCCATCGTCGGCTCGGCCGGTCCGGCCTTTGGTCCGGATGGAACCGTCTACTCCGCGACCACAGGCGGCCAACTCGTCGCTCTTGACCGCAAGACTCTCCAGGTGAAGCAGACCTTCTCGGCCGGCGCTGCGGAGTTCTCCTCCTCGCCGGTCGTGTTTCCGTTCAGGGGGAAGAATTTAGTCGCCGCTGCTTCGAAAGATGGGCGCATTCACCTCCTGGATAGCGCAGCGCTCGGCAAACCGTTGTCCGAGACTGCGGGCGCCGCGCCCGGTTTCGATCCCGGCGCGCTCGCCACCTGGCAAGCAGCCGACGGCGCGCGCTGGCTGCTGGCGCCGGCCTCCGGTGCGGCCGGTAACGGCGCGATCGTCAGCTGGAGAGTGGCCGATCGCAATGGGGCGGTCGCTCTCGAGTCCGGGTGGACGTCGCGGAATATGACGGCGCCGCTGACTCCGATGATCATCAACGGCGTCGTCTTCGCTCTTGCGAGCGGCGAATTCCGCTCCGATGACGCCAGGCTTTCCGCCGCCCAGCGCGCGCAGCGGTCTTCGTCAGCCGTGCTGTATGCCCTCGACGGCGCGACCGGAAAAGTTTTGTGGGACAGCGGCAAAACCATCACCACGTTCGTTCACAGCGGCGGCCTCTCCGGCGGTGCCGGCCAGTTGTATTTAGAGACCTATGATGAGACCCTGTACGCCTTTGGTTTCCCGATTGAGCACTAACTACGTCCGGCGCGCCGCGCTCTTGATCGCGCTGCCGCTGGCGGCGGGTTCTTTACGCGCACAGATGCCCGACGGACCGGGCCGCGAGGAGACTCAGAAGCTCTGTTCGGATTGCCACGAACTGGCGCGGTCCCTCTCCTTGCGCCAGGATCGCGATGGGTGGAAGACCACCGTGAACAAGATGATCGGCCTGGGAGCGCAGGGCACGGAACCGGAGTTCGCCGCAGTCATTGAGTATCTCTCCGCTCACTATGCGGCGGAAGCGCTGCCGCGCCTCAACGTGAACAAAGCTAAGGCGATCGATTTTGAAACTCGTCTCTCGCTGAAGCGTTCGCAGGCGGCCGCGGTCATTGATTATCGCGCGAAGCATGGCGACTTCAAATCGATCGAGGATTTGAAGAGAGTGCCCGGCGTCGATACTGTGAAGATCGAAGAGAAGAAAGACATCCTGGAATTCTAGCCGCGCCTTGAATCAGAGGCGGGTGCTGCCCCCAGTAATGGCGCAGAGCCCTTGAATCCGAATAGCTTGCCGCCCTCGCACCGTTTCGCAAATGGGCGGTATAAATGGTGGGCCCTACGCGACGATTTTAGAACTTTAGCCGTGGGCGCAGAGGCAGCTCTCTCCCCTCTATCAGAGGAAGTTGCCGGCCTGCTTCGGGACGCAAGTCGCTGAAGAATAAACATTTGGATAGGCCCATCCAAACCAAACCTATCCATAAATTGAGAAACCCTTCGGAATCGGCTCCGATATGGCGGATTATCTGGCCATTTTAC
>CAYTJD010000049.1:0-37855 GCA_964438005.1 uncultured Solibacteraceae bacterium
TCCACCACGCGCTTCTCCAGCGTGTCGATCCGAGCCATCAATTGCTCGATCAGTTGCCGCGTCGCCGGATCCGGCCCTTGCGCGCGGGCGCCCCACGGCAGCACAAGAACCAAGCCAGCCGTTGCGAGTCCGAACTTCATACGAACCTCCTTGGCAGATGCGGCCCTAAAACCAAAACATGTATTATACTTCTTGTTTTGGCGCCCCGGCGCCGCGCCCTGCCTCCGCCCCACCCTGTGCCCATGCGCCCGCCTCGGGCTGTAGGTAACGTTACTGACACGCGATCCAGCAAACCCGGGAAAATGATAGGATGAAGCGAACCGACTCTTCAGGAGTACGAACCGTTCCTGAAGTCGTGGCGCTACTTCACGAGGACGGACTGTGCTGACTCTGATCCGGAAGGCCCGGCGGCGTGTCCTATACAACGAGCTATTGTCTCAAGCCGTTACCGCCGTCTGTGCGGCGCTGGCCGCCTTCATTCTTCTGCTCATTCTCGGTACAGAAATCCTCAATTGGTACTGGGTCGTTTTCATTCCGGTCGCCACCTTCGCCGGCGCCGCCTATCGCCTCCGCAAACGGATTCCCCCGCTGTATGTAGCCGCCCAGATTGTCGACCGCCGCATGGGCCTGGCCGACTCGCTCTCCACCGCTGTCTACTTCAGCCAGGAACATGCCTGGAAGCCTCCGGCCGGGATCTGCCGGCGCCAGTTCGAGCAAGCCGAGAGGGCCGCTCTCGGCATCGACCCCCGCCGCGCCATCCCGTACACCATGCCCCGCTCCGCGTACGCCATGGCCGCGTTGATCCTGGTCGCTTCGAGTTTGTTCGCGCTTCGCTACGGCCTCTCGCGCCGCCTTGATCTGGCTGAGCCGATGGCCCGCATTCTGCAGCAGGCCCTCGGCCTTGACGCGCCCCAAACCGCCAGCACGCCGCAGCGCAAAAATATCCGCCCCGGCGAATTTCCCCAGGACGATAACGACAGCCCCCTCGAAGCCCAGAAGCCGGCCGACGATCAGAATCAGCCCGGCGATCCGCTCGACGACGGCGATCAGCAGCCGCAGTCGAAATCTTCCGAGAAGGATGGCAAGGAGCAGCAGGCCAAGTCCGATCAGCAGAACGGAGACCAGCAAGGCCAGGGGCAGGAACAGACCTCCGACCAGGAGAATCCCGACCGCCCCAGCAACTCCAAGGACGCCCAGAACCAGCAATCCAACGGGCAGGAGTCCAACAGCTCTTCCAGTTCCAGCCTCATGAGCAAAATGCGCGACGCCCTGCAAAACCTGCTCTCCAGCATGAAGCAGCAAAACAACAATGCCGGCCAGCAGCAGTCACAGCAGCAGCAGAATTCCGCGCAGAACAGCAAGCAGAAGGGTCAGCAGAACGCCAATAAGCAGCAGAAAGGCGAGAAGACCAACGGCCAGTCCGGCGGCGAAGAGCAGGATCCCGACCTCAACAACGAATCGCAGCAGGCCGAGAATTCTCCCGGCCAGGGCACTGACTCGCAGCCTTCCAATAAACAGCCCGGCGGCGGCATCGGCAATCGCGATGGCGCCAAAGATCTGAAGCAGGCCGAGCAGTTGGCCGCGATGGGAAAAATTAGCCAGATTATAGGCAAGCGCTCGCAGAATCTCAGCGGCGAAGCCACCATCGAAGTGCAGTCGACTGTCCAGCAACTGCGCACAGCCTACGCCGACCGCAGCGCCCAGCATGCCGATTCCGGCGGCGAGATCGGCCGCGACGAAATTCCGGCGGCCCTGGAAAGCTACGTCGAGCAGTATTTCGAGCAGGTGCGCAAGCAGCCCGCGCCCAAGAAGTAGTCTTACTTAGCCGGCGGCTTGTACCCTTCCAGCGAATAGTGGTGTTCGCGGTAATACTTCCCCGCGTCGGTCAGATTCCATGAATCCGGCGGGTGGCAGAAGCGGCACTCCTTCTTCGTCCTGCGGCTGTAATCCGGCTTGGTCCACGCGTGAGTCGAACTCAACATGATTCCCGCGGCCACCACCGCCGCCGGCATCGCGAATTGCACAAACCGCCCCATCGCCCCATTGTCCCACGCTCGCCCTACTCCGCCTCATACTTCTTCAGGATCTCCCCCCACCGGTTCTGCGCCCTCAGCAATAGCTCCGCCGCCTCCCGGATCGCCCCGCGGCCGCCGCGCGCCTGCGTCACGTAGTGAGCCGCTCGCTTCACTTCGTCGCGCGCATTGCCGGTCGCGATGGCGAGTCCCACCCTCCGCAGAATGACAACATCCGTCAGATCGTCGCCCGCATACGCCACATCCTGGGCATCGATCCCGGCATCGGCCAGGATCTGCTCCAGAATCGGAATCTTCTCGATGTGTCCCTGATATACGTAGCTCATGTTCACTTGCCGCGCGCGCTCGGTGGTGGCCGGCGACTCCCGCCCGCTGATCACACCCGTCTTGATGCCCTTCCACGCGAGCCACTGCAGCGCAATGCCGTCCTGCGCATCGAATCCTTTGGTCTCGACCATGCGTCCCTGCGGGTCGGGCACGTTGTAAAGTTTCCCGTCGGTGAGGACGCCATCCACGTCCATCAGGAAAAGTTTCACACGCGCCGCGCGCTCCAGGATCTCGGGTCTCATAGGGAACTCCTACGATACCAGCCCTCCTCACTGCCGCCGCGGCCTGGGATAAAATATCGCCCATGAGGGCACTACAGACGGTGGGCTTGTCGTTGCTCCTGGCTGGCGCAGCCGCCGCCTTTCAAAAACCGAATCTACCTTACAAATCCATCGACGACCCGGAATTCATCCCTGCTTCCGCCGCCGGTTTCCTGGGCGCGGACGACCGCTTAATCGGCATCGTCAGCGGTTCCGCCGTCAAAGCCTATCCCGCCGCGATCCTGGCGCAGCACGGCGTGGTGCTCGATCAATTGCCCGATGGACCCATCGCCGTCACCTGGTGATCGTACTGCAACACGGCCCTCGTGTTCAGGGCCGCCGCGCAAGGGCGCACGCTGCATTTCGATACCGTGGGGGTTATCGGCGCCAACGAGGTGTTTGGCGATCGAGAGACTGGCAGCCACTGGCAGCAGTCCACCCTCGAAGCGATCTCTGGCCCGTTGAAAGGCCGGCATCTCGACCTTTATCCATTCCTGCTCACGAGTTGGGGTGAATGGCACAGGCTCCATCCCAACACCTCGGTGCTCAAGCCGCTCCCCGGCTATGCCGACCGCATCCCCGATTACAACAGGCAGATTCGCGAAGGCCTCTCCGGAAAAGGCGCCGAGCCCGACGGCGTGGTCCGCCATGACGATCGCCTGCCGCCGAAAGCCATGGTCTTCGGCCTCGACGTCAACGGCGCCGAGCGTGCGTTTCCCCGCACCGCGCTCCGGCAATCGCGCGTGATTAATGAAACCCTCGGCGGCGAGCCGATCGTCGTGGTCCATCAGCCTGGCTCCGACACCACCACCGCGTTCCGCGCGCGCCTCAAGGGTCAGACCCTGAAGTTCACCGCCGCCAACCCCGAAGTCACCGAACTGACCGACGCCGTCACGCACTCCCGCTGGGATGCCTACGGCAACTGCACTTCCGGCAAGCTGGCCGGCGCGCGCCTCGATCCGCTGATCCTCGAGCCCGAGTATTGGTTTGCCTGGTCGGAGTTCCACCCCAAGACCACCATCTACTCTCCATCCGCGCGCTAGCTCACGCCGGCATCACCTGCTGCGAGCCCTTTTTGGCAAAAATCATCGCCAGCAACTTGGCCGGCTCGGTCTTGCTGTCGTTGGTCGAGACCAGGTGCGTGCTGCCGGGCCATTCGTAAAACATCTCCCCCTGCTTGTATACCTTCTCCGGCGTATCGGAAATTTTGGTGCGAACCGCGCCTTCCAGCACGTACGCCAGCACGAATCCCGGATGGCGATGCGCCATCCCGACCCGGCCGGGAGGCATGTCGACAATGCTGACGGTCACTTCCCACCCGTCGAGGCTGACGTTCGGCAGATCTTGCTTGAACACCGGGCCGCGGCCGCCTGCCGCGGCTTGATTTTGAGCGTGGGCCGCCGCGGCCCCGCACAGCAGGGCCATGGCACTGGCAAGAGCATCTCGGCGATTAGTCATAGGATCATCGTAACGCCGGCGGCGCTTGCATCAGTACCGGATCTTGTCGCCGGTGTGCCCCGCGCCTTAGCTATAATGCGCGGGTATAGAGCAGCGGGATGTCTCCGGAACAAACCAACCCGCCGCCGTCCTCGGGTTCCCTGGCCGGCCGCACCGTCTCGCATTACCACATCCTCGACAAACTCGGCGGCGGTGGCATGGGTGTTGTCTACAAGGCCGAAGACCTCGAACTCGGCCGCTTGGTCGCCCTGAAATTCCTGCCGGACGAGCTTACCGGCGACGCCCAGGCGCTCGAACGCTTCCGTCGCGAGGCCCGCGCCGCCTCCTCGCTCAATCACCCCAACATCTGCACGATTCACGAAATCGGTAAGGACGGCGAGCGGACTTTCCTCGTCATGGAGCTGCTCGAAGGCGCCACTCTAAAACACCGCCTCGCCCAAGGGCCGCTCGACAACGAAACCCTGGTCACACGGTTTATTGAAATCGCCGACGCGCTCGACGCCGCCCACACCGCCCGCGTTATCCATCGCGACATCAAGCCCGCCAACATCTTCTTTACCCGGCGCGGCCCCGCCAAGATCCTCGATTTCGGATTGGCGAAACTCGCTCCGCTGCCCGATATTCTGAACGAAACCGCTGCCGCGACCGGCACCATGGAGGCCGATCTGACCGGTTCCGGCGCTGTGATGGGCACCCTGGCGTATATGTCGCCGGAGCAGGTCCGTGCGGAGCAGTTGGACGCGCGCTCAGATTTGTTCTCGTTCGGCGCGGTACTCTACGAAGCCGCCACCGCCAAACAACCCTTCCGCGGCGAGAGCCCGGCGCTGGTTTTTGATTCCATTCTCAACCGCGACCCGACGCCGCCGGGCCGCCTGAATCCCGACCTGCCCGCAGAATCCGAGCGCGTTATCGCCAAATGTCTCGAAAAAGACCGCAACCTGCGCTATCAGCATGCTGCGGAAATTCGCGCCGATCTCCAGCGCCTGAAACGCAACTCCAGTTCGTCCCGCCTGACCGGCGCACCGCCTCCCAAAAAACGGAGGTTTCTGGCCCCTGCCGCCGCGGTTGTGTTAGCAATCGGCGCTGCGGCTTATTTCTACTTCCACCGCGCGCCCAAGCTCACGGACACCGACACCCTCGTCCTTGCCGATTTCACAAACACCACCGGAGACCCGGTTTTCGATGGCACGCTGCGCCAGGGGTTGGCGATCCAGCTTGAGGAGTCCCCATTTCTCAAGATCATGGACGACGAACAGGTGCAGCACGACATGCGGTTAATGAACGTGCCTCCGGGGGCACGGGTGACCAATCAGATCGCTCGTGACGTCTGCGTGCGGGATGGAGCGGCGGCCACCATCGACGGCTCCATCGCGAGCCTCGGTAGGATCTATGTGATCACGCTACAGGCAATCACATGTGATCGGGGCGCGACCCTCGCCCGCGAACAGGTTCAAGCGGCAGACAAGGAGCACGTCCTGACTGCGCTGGCCACTGCGGCAACCGCCATGCGTGCCAGGCTGGGAGAATCCTTCAGCTCGATCCAAAAGTCGAATCCGTTGCTTGGTCAGCAGGCGGTCCCCGCCAGCATCTTGCAGGCGACCACACCTTCGCTCGATGCCCTCCAAGCCTACACCGCGGGCTATACCGAGCTCGGCCAGGGGCATTTTCTATCCGCTGTTCCTTTGTTCCAACGGGCTATCGCAGCGGATCCGAATTTCGCCATGGCTGATATGGGCCTTGCGGTCGCTTTTGATAATGCCGGAGACCAGGAGCGCTCCCGTGAATACGTCGGCCGGGCCTTCGCTCTGGTCGATCGCGTCTCCGCGTACGAGCGCGACTACATCACCGTCTATTACTACGACTACAACGGTCGGTTGGACAAGGCGATCGACGCAGATCGGCTGGCCATGCGGAATTATCCCCGGGATTGGGGATTTCGTAACGATCTGAGCGTCAACTCCATTGACCTGGGGCAATTCGAAGAGGGGCTGAAAATGGCGCAAGAAGCCGTTCGGCTCCAGACCCACGCGGAGCCGCCCTACCGGCGCCTGCTGGACGCGTACATGTGCCTGGACCGGCTCGCCGACGCCAAGGCATTGGCGCCCCAGGTGCGCGCTCTGGGAATCGACGGAGCGCGGATTCACCAGCGCTTCCTCGAAATGGCCTACATCGAAGGCGATGAGGCTGCCGCCGCCAGGGAGATTCAGTGGTATGCCGGGAAGCCGGTGGAGTACCTCAGCTTCGGTTTGCAGGCGGCTTATCGGAATGCCCTGGGCCAGCGCCGGGAGTCGGGCAGATTGTACCTGCAAGCCGCACAGACCGCCCTGCGCCAGGAACTCACGGATGCCGCCGCTGAATTTCGAGAAGCCGACGCCCGCGCCGACGCGCTCTCCGGAAATTGCCGGACTGTGCAGCGCTTGGGGCGCCCAGCGCTGGCGTTAGCCCTGTGTGGCGATACCATGCGTGCGGAGAAGCTGGCCGCGGAGACTTCGAAGGCTCTCCCCAACGGGACTATCTGGAATGCCGTGCAACTGCCGGAGATTCGTGCGGCCAGCGAGCTCACGCGCGGTCATCCGGCTGAAACCGTCGAATTGCTGGGTTCGGCCGCGCCTTACGAGCGCGCTTATCCCGAAGTTCCATACCTGCGCGGCCTGGCGTACTTGCGTTTGAAACGGGGCAAGGAGGCCGCCGCCGAGTTCCATAAAATCGTAGATCACAAGGGCGCCAGTTGGGGCGCTACCTGGATGCATCCCAATTGGGGAGAGTGCTATTCCCTTGCCTATCTCGGATTGGCCCGCGCCTCCCTGCTACAGGGAGATGCCGCGAAAGCCAAAACGGCCTACCAGGATTTCTTGAACCTCTGGAAAGATGCCGACTCCGATCTTCCGACCCTCCAGCAAGCTCGCGCCGAATACGCGAACCTCTGACGCCGGTCTTCTTGTCACCGGTGCGCCCCCGTAAAATGAGGAAGGAGTCCTCGTGCTCGACCGCATCCGTCAGACCATCGCGCGCCACAGCATGTTTGAAACGGGCCAGTCCGTCGGTGTCGCCGTGTCTGGCGGCGCCGATTCCGTTTGCCTGCTCCACGTGCTCCGCGAGTTGGCTCCGTCCTGGGACCTCCACCTCCATGTCCTCCATCTGAATCACCACTTGCGCGGCGCCAACTCTGATCAGGACGCCGAGTTTGTCCAGCGCGTCGCCGCCGAATTCGGCTTGCCGTTCACTTTGCGGGATGCCTCCCTCGACACCGGGGATAACCTGGAACAAGCCGGGCGTGCGGCTCGTCTTTCTTTTTACACGGAGATGATCGAGAGCCGGCAAGTCACGCGCGTCGCCACCGGCCACACGCGCTCCGACCAGGCCGAAACCGTGTTGTTCCGCTTCTTGCGCGGAGCCGGTACCGCGGGCCTAGCCGGCATCCGCCCGGTTACGGCCGGGGGCATCGTCCGGCCCCTACTCGAAATCGACCGCGCCGAAGTCCTCGAATTCCTCAGCCAGCGCGGCATTCCGTGGCGCGAAGACGCCACCAACCAAAGTCCGGCCTTTGCGCGCAACCGCATCCGCCACAACCTGCTGCCCCAATTGATCCGCGACTGGAACCCGGCTTTCGACCGCAATCTCGCCCAGACCGCCGATTGGGCACTCGCCGAGGAGGTCTATTGGCATACCGAAATCGAACGGCTGGCCGATAGATATCTGGTGCCGGCCCCCGACGCGCTCCTTCTCGACGCCGTTAACCTTCGAAAGCTGCCTCTGGCCGCCGCACGCCGCCTCACCCGCCACGCGATCGAACTCATAAAAGGCGACTTGCTCGGCATCGGTTTCGAGCATGTCAATGGAATCTTGGACATGGCTACCGCCTCCGAGGGCCATAGCCGCCTCCAAGCGCCGGGATTGGACGTGATTCGCTCCTTTACGTGGCTGCGCTTCGCCCGCCCCGTCTCCAATGGCTTGGCCACTCGAAACTATCGCTTTCCGACGCCCGTCCCAGGGGTTTTCCGCGTCCCCGGCACAGAACTCGAAATATGCCTGGAAATAATTGAAAAATCGAGCAGTTCGGGTGACTCGATTTCCGTATATAATGAAACGATGGGTGTCATCGACTGGCGCCGCCTGTCCGGTTCCCTGGAATTGCGAAATTGGCGGCCGGGCGATCAGTACCATCCACTAGGGGCAAGTGGTATCGAAAAGATCAAGACGCTGTTCCAACAGTTCCGTGTCCCTTTGTGGGAAAGGCGGCATTGGCCGGTGTTGACAGACGGGCCCGCCATCGTGTGGGCGCATCGCTTTGGGACGGCCGCGAACTATGCGGCGGACTCTGCAACCCCCCGAATTCTCGCCATCCGCGAAAAAGGAATCGCTTCGGAGCCCCATAGCGTCTATAACAGTAAAGGCCATTTTTCGAGAAATGCGGGCAGGGAGGACTAGTGAATTCTAATATTAAGACCGCGGTTTTCTGGGTGGTGTTAATCTGTGTCGCGGTATTGCTGTTTGCCGTTGTGCGGACCGGCCAAGGCAAGAAAGAGCAGCAGATCAGCTTCACCCAGTTCATGGACAAGGTCCAGCAAGGTCAGGTGAAAGAAGTCACCATCAGCGGCAACGAAGTTCACGGTAACCTCAAAGACCCCAACGCGGGTCTCCACACCCTGATCCCTTCCAACTACCCCGACGTGTACAAACTTCTGCAGGAGAAAGGTGTCGACGTTGAGATCAAGGACGCCAGCTCCGGCAACTGGATTTCGATTCTCCTCAACGCCTCCCCCTTCATCGTTCTGATCGCTTTCTGGATTTTCATGATGCGGCAAATGCAGAGCGGCGGCAATAAAGCGCTCAGCTTCGGCAAAAGCCGGGCCCGTTTGCATTCCACGCAGCAGAAAAAAGTTACCTTCAAGGACGTGGCTGGCGTCGAGGAAGCCAAAGAAGAGCTGCAGGAAATTATCGAGTTTCTCCGCGAGCCGCAAAAATTCCAAAAACTGGGCGGCCGCATTCCCAAGGGCGTGCTGCTGATCGGTCCTCCCGGAACCGGCAAAACGCTCCTTGCCCGGGCAATCGCCGGGGAAGCCAGCGTGCCATTCTTCTCCATTTCCGGTTCGGACTTCGTCGAAATGTTCGTTGGCGTCGGCGCCAGCCGCGTCCGCGACCTGTTTGAGCAAGGAAAGAAGAATGCTCCGTGCATCATCTTTATCGATGAAATCGACGCCGTCGGTCGCCATCGCGGCGCCGGTCTCGGCGGCGGTCACGATGAGCGCGAGCAGACGCTCAACCAGTTGCTGGTCGAAATGGACGGCTTTGAATCGAACGAGGGCGTGATCCTGGTGGCCGCCACTAACCGCCCCGATGTGCTCGATCCCGCGTTGCTGCGGCCGGGCCGGTTCGATCGCCGTGTGGTCGTCGGCCGTCCCGACGTGCAGGGCCGGGAAGCCATCCTCCGCGTTCACACCAAGAAGATCCCGCTGGGAGATAACGTCGATCTGTCCGTCCTCGCCCGCGGCACACCCGGCCTCGCCGGCGCCGAGTTGGCCAACTTGGTCAACGAAGCCGCGCTCAACGCCGCGCGTCAGAATCGCAAAGTCGTCATGATGATCGATTTCGAACTGGCCAAAGACAAGATCCTGATGGGGGCCGAGCGCAAATCGCTCATTCTCAGCGACGCCGAGAAGAAGAACACCGCGTATCACGAAGCCGGCCACGCTTTAGTGGCCGCAGTGTTGCCCAACGCCGATCCCGTGCACAAAGTGACTATCATCCCGCGTGGTATGGCGCTCGGCGTCACCATGCAGTTGCCGATCGACGACAAGCACTCGTACAACAAAGACTACTTACTGGCGCAACTCGCCATCCTGATGGGCGGCCGCATCGCGGAAGAAAAATTCATGCACCACATGACCACCGGCGCCGGCAACGACATCGAGCGCGCCACAGATATGGCCCGCAAGATGGTCTGCGAGTGGGGCATGAGCGAGCTCGGCCCGCTGAGCTTCGGCAAGAAGGAAGAGCAGATCTTCCTCGGCCGTGAGATCGCGCAGCACCGCGACTATAGCGAAGAGACTGCTATCCGAATCGATGAGCAGGTCAAGAAGCTGGTGCAGGGCGGATACGATACCGCCGCCAAAATCATCGAGGAGCGTTCCGAAGTTCTGGTGAACATCGCCGAGATGCTGCTGGAGCGCGAAATCCTGGATGGCAACGAGGTCATGGCCATCATCAATGGCCAGCAATTGCCGCCGCTGGCGGCCTCCGGCGCCCGCGATTCCGAAGATCACACCCAACAGGTGCTGCGCCCTGAAAGCGGCCGCCGCGCCCCCGGCTTCAACGAAGGCGAGCGCCCGCAACCGGCGTGATTCCTGCCTTTCCGGTTTACCTGTTCGACATTGACGGCACTCTGCTGGATTCCGCGGAAGATATCTGCAGCGCCATCCAGCAGGTGCTGGTCGCCCACGGTTCCCCGCCCCGCGATTTCGAATACCTGAAGAGTTTCGTCGGCTTGCACCTGAACGAATGTTTTCGGGACGCCCTGCCGCACTTTACACCCGAACTCTCCGAAGACCTGGTCCGCCAATACCGCACGATTTACCTCGACCGGTGCCACCGGAACACGCGCGTCTTCCCCGGCGTGGCCGAAGCTCTGGCCGCGCTCGGCGGCCGCAAGTCCACCGCCACTACCAAAGGCAGCGTGACCACGCGCGCCGTTCTCGACCAATTCCGCCTGCTCCCGCATTTTGATCACGTCCAAGGCACCGACGGCTTCCCGTGCAAGCCCGCGCCCGACGTCATCTTCACCGCGCTGACCGCGCTGGGCGCCAAGCCCGAGGATTGTCTCTTCGTCGGCGATTCCCCCGCCGACATGGAAGCCGGCCGCGCCGCCGGCGTCAAAATCTGCGCCGTCCGCTACGGCTATGGCCACCCCGAAGAACTCGCTCGCTTCGACCCCGACTACTGGATCGACGACCTGCGCCAACTGGCCGGCTACCCGGCCCGGCGGAACGACCCCGGCGTCGAGAAAACACGAGCGATTTGAACGCTCTTCAGCCTCGGACGCCCGCACGGTCACTCGGCCGGCGTGTAATATCCAAGACGCCAGTAGCCGCGCAATCTCGGAAATCCGTCGGGCCTGGTGATTTTCACTTGGATACGATGATACCTGCCATTCTTCTGTTGACTGCTCGGAGCGTAAGCCAATATGTATTGGTTCCGCAACCACGCGCCAATTTTGGCGGCGATCGCGGGTAATTGTTTCAACCCGCTCACTTGGAAAAGCCGGCCGCCTGTCTGCTTGGCGATTTCGTCGAGCAATGCTGAGCCCGTTAGCCTCTGCGCGGTCCCGGCCTGTGAATATGGTTCCCAGTCGATCATGCCAATCGCATAGACCAGAGTATCGGCTTGCCGCACCGCATTCCTGAGTTCCGCCACCGAGTAGTGGCTGGCGTTGTCTTCCCCATCCGAGATGATAATGATCGCCTTGCGAGTGTGACACGCATTTTTCATTTCATCCAATGCGACCTTGACCGCGTCTAACAGGGCCGTTCCCCCGCCCGTCTGCACCACTGCCAAACGATCCCGGACTTCCTCGGCCTTCGTTGTGAACTTCACAGCTAGTCGAGCGACTTGATTGAACTCTACTAGGGAGAATTCATCTCGAGGGTTGGCATTATCCAGCAGCGCGGCCACCGCCTCCCTCGCCTTTGCCAGTTTGGGGCGCATGCTATCACTGGTATCGAGCACTAGAATGATCGAGACCGGCGCCTCCTCGGATGCGAAGTGGGTGATGGCCTGTTCCACTTTGTCTTCATAAAGCGCAAAATGCTCCTTCTGAAGACCACCTACTATTCTGCCCTTGTGGTCCGTGACGGTTACTGGGATAACCACCAAGTCGGAGTTCACGTGAATCGGGGGAGTGCCGCCGGCGTCACCCGATGGAGCAGAATAGGCCTCGGATTGTGGCCGAAGGACGGAAGTGCCTGTGGGCTCCTGGCACAGCACCTGACCGAGACCGAATATGGCAATGTACGCGAGCCCTCGTGGCGCTAGCCGTCGGGCAGCGGAAATGGCATTGACGACACCCGTGTATCGCACTTTGCTCTGGACGCAGTTGCTACCAGTCCGATCTAGTCTCGGGAGTGAAGCACTCCGCCGCGATTGCAACGGGTCTGGACCGGGATGCTGATATCGCGGAAAAATTAATCGGCGGCGAGCCCGTAACTTTTCGCTCCGTCCGCCAGTTACTCTAACGACAACAAAGGTTGCAGCGGAGAACCCTTGGCGAGTCACGCGGAACCAGACAGTGAACAAGACGAGCGCGGCATGGTCGAGGCCGCTCAGGCCGATTCTGCGCGCTTCTTGGATCTCTACGATCGTCATTTTCACCGGGTTTATGCCTATGCCCTCCGACGGACAGGGAATCGCGCGGCGGCGGAAGACATCAGCTCGGAAGTGTTTCATCGGGCACTGGCAAGCCTGAAGAAATACCAATGGCGAGGGACGCCGTTCGTCGCGTGGCTCTTTCGGATCGCCGCGAACGAGTTGGCGGATCATTGGCAGAACACAGTGCGGGGCGCGGGCAACCCGTCCTTGGATGTGGACGAAACTGATCCGGAACTGGAGCGCCGGGCGATCTTGTTTCAACTGGTGGAGCGCCTCCCTGACGATCAGCGCCGAGTCATCGAGCTGCGATACGGCGCGGAGATGAGTCTGCTCGAAGTGGGAGAGGCGTTAGGCAAGTCCGAGGGAGCGGTGAAGCAGCTTCAGCGAAGAGCGTTAACTAACCTCCGGGCGGAGATGGAGGGCAGTCATGGCTGACGAGCGCGACGAACGGGCTCTGGCTGCGATCGAGACCGCCCTCACGGGATGCCCCAGCGCCCGGTTCAAGGTCCGGCTTCGAAAGGAATTGGAGACGACCATCATGATGTCCAGTGCAGCCGGCACCTTGAAACCGGCGCCAGGAGTGCGCCCGGGATTCACTGCGGTCACGCCCTACCTGGTGGCGGCCGACGTCGAGCAGTTGATCGAATTCGCCAGGCGCGTGTTCGACGCCGAGGAAACCGGGCGCGCCCTGCACGGACCGGGCGGCACGTTCACTCACTGCGAGATGCGCATCGGCGATTCCATGGTCATGTTGGGAGGCGGAGCGGGGATGGCGCCGAGGCCCGTCGGCCTGCACATCTATGTGGACGACGCCGATGCCGTGTACCAGCGCGCGCTCGCAGCCGGCGCGGAAGCGCTGAGTGCGCCCGAAGACAAGCACTATGGCGAACGCTCCGGATCTGTCAAGGATCCCGCTGGCAATCACTGGTATATCGCCACCCGCACCGGACCTTCGTACTTCGCGGAACGCCCTCGCACGGTAACACCGAGTGTGTTCGTGCAGGCTCACCCGGCCCTCGGAGCGCCGGAGTTCATCGGCTTCCTGGAAGCGGCCTTCGGTGCGCGGTTGGAAATGCGCAACGATTCCCCAGACGGCACGGTCCGGCATGCCGTGGTCCGGATTGAAGGCGCAACGATTGAGATCGGGGAAGTGCACGAGCCCAGCTCGCTAGGGACGGCCGGGTTCTATCTGTATGTGAAGGACTGCGACGCGCTCTATCGGCAGGCGATTGCAGCCGGGGCGCGCTCTCTGTGGGTGCCCGCGGATATGCCTTACGGCGACCGCTCCGGTGGCGTCATGGACGCGTGGGGAAATCTGTGGAACATCGCCACTCATCCGGAGCCTGGCATCACAGGCTAGCGGTGCCACACTCGTGACGTGGGGGCCTGCTGGCAACGAGCGGCAGCTGGCACAATTCCAGGCCCCGTCAGAAATTTCTTAAATCTCCACCTGGAAGACAGAATCCCTACCCGAGTGAGCGGGAGGTGAACGACAGTGCCGGAACAATCAATGGGCAAGCAAGAGTACAAATGCAACCAGTGCGGAAAGGTGTTGCAGTCACAGAACGAGCTGCAAGAACATCAGAAGACGCATAAGAGTCAGCAGCGGAGCAGTGGATCGGGTTCCGCGAGCCAAGGCGGCGGGGGAAGCAGCTCAGGCAGTTAGCCTCGAATCGCTTTACACTCACCGCGAAGCAACGCGGTGCTGCTCATTTTGGAGCCGCACCGCGTTCTCAGTGTGGTAGCCGGTTCGCCCGGCCTACCTCGGATCGCGCGACCGGCTCTCCGCTATTTGACCCTGCGCCCAACTACCGCCAATAGGCCTGCCAAACCGGTCCCCAAAATCCACAAGGCTCCCGGCTCGGGAACCGCGCTCGTACTCACGACCGCCGTTCCGTCGACTCGAAAAGCGTTGAATTGACTATCATCGTTGAACCACGGCCCCGCCAGCGTCGGGATGCCGGACCCATTCGGGTGGTTCACATTCGCGAGCAAATCAGCGGCTGTGGCGCCTGCGCCTTCCGGGAAAATGACCCGGTCCCACGCTCCATTGGTGTTCGTAGAATCTGCCCCCACCACCAGCCAGTACTTGGTGCCGCTATTCAAGACCGGATTCAGGAGCGACGTCAGAGTGATCGAGGGAGTCGGGAAGGCAAACACCCCGGCGCCGGCTACGCCAATCCAACTTTCCAGCACGGCGCCCGGCACGCCGGCGGCATCCGCCGTGAGATAAACATCATATGTACCTCCGGTGGCATGAGTCAGCGGCAGGATGACATCGCTGAGCTTGAAGTTACCTCCAGAAGTAAAGGCGTCGGCAATCATCTCGACGTCTGCCGGATCCGCCGCCAAACCCGAAATCGGATCCCCACCTCCCTGTCCGTTCTGCGCGACGCACACGGCGTCGGCCCCGCAGATCCCCGTACCGTAATTGTTAAACACGATATCGGCATTGGCGGGAATGGCGAGCGCCGCCGCAACCAGCGCAGTTGGCATCAAGCCCGAACCGAACCACCTCTGTCTCATTATTCGAATAACCGATCGTCTTGTCATGGTCTGTCCCTCACTTTGATGACTTGAGTCGGGCAAAAAATGGCCGGATGCTCAAATCCCATAACTCCCGTCGCGGAATTCGCCAGAAAAACGGACCATAAGACAGTTCTAGGCCTATGGCATAATGGGCGGCCATGGCCGGGCCTGGCGACATCACGCTGCTGTTGCAGAAGTGGAGCGGTGGCGACCCTCGCGCACTCGATCAACTGATGCCTATTGTTTACAACGAGTTGCGGATTTTAGCGGCCAGTTCCCTGCGGTCGGAATCAACCAGTGCGACGCTCCAGAGTACGGCGTTGGTCCACGAGGTCTACCTCCGGCTGGTGGGGCAGAACCGCGTGGAATTCCACAGCCGAAAACACTTCTACGGTGCCGTGGCGCAGATCATCCGGCGCATCCTGGTGGATCGCGCTCGCGAGAGGAAGGCAGCGAAGCGTGGCGGCGGCGCCGAAAAGATCGCCTTGGAGGACGCCTTCGCAGTTCCGTTGCCGGGGGAAGTTGACGTGAGCGACCTCGATCAGGCCCTCTCGGTGTTAGACGGGTTCGATCCCGGCAAGGCGCGGCTGGTGGAGTTGCGTTACTTTGCCGGCCTCTCCATCCCGGAGACAGCGGAGGTGCTGGGGGTCTCCCCGACCACCGTGAAACGCGAATGGGCCATTGCGCGAGCTTGGCTGTTCGACCGCTTGCGAAAGGACCAGAGCGCGCCGTCAGAGTCGTGAGCACGGCGCGATCACGCGGCGCGCCTTCTCACCGCCCCGAAAAATCTTCTGGACTCTCGCTGGGTATCGGCGTCAGAATAGGTTCCCAATGGCCGAGAACCAGTGGCAGGAAGTGGAGCGGGCGCTGGGCGAAGCCTTGGAGCTTCCCGAAGCCGAACGCCACGCCTATCTGGAGCGCGCCGCTCTGGAGCCCGCGGCGCGCCGCCGCGTGGAACAGTTGTTGGAGGCTTGGGATGAGTCAGGCGACTTTTTGGAGAGCCCCGCACTGGGCACACTGCCTGTAGGCATGCCGCTGGGGACGCGCCTCGGACCCTGGCGTCTGATTTCCATACTGGGCGCCGGGGGCATGGCCACCGTATACCTGGCCGAACGCGACGACGAACAATTTAAGCAGAAGGCGGCGATCAAAGTGGTCGCGGGAGCGCGCGTGAGCCGCGTCATGGAGCGCCGCTTTCGCGAGGAACGTCAGATCCTTGCCCGCCTCGAGCACCCCAATGTTGCCCGTCTGATCGACGGCGGCGTCGCGCCGGATGGCTGCCCTTTCCTGGTCATGGAATTCGTCGCCGGCTCAGCTATCGATGGCTGGTGCCGCCAACGCAATCTGGGAACCCGCGAGCGGCTGGAATTGTTTCGGCAAGTCTGCGAAGCCGTGCACTTTGCCCATCAACATCTGGTGGTCCACTGCGACATCAAGCCGGGCAACCTTCTGGTAACCGAAGATGGCACTCCCAAGCTTCTGGATTTCGGAATCGCCCGGATGCTGGCGCAGGGTCCTCAGTCCACCACCACGTTTTTCCACCCGATGACGCCGGAATACGCTAGTCCGGAGCAGATCCGCGGCGCGCCAGTCGGTACGGCTACCGACATCTATTCACTCGGAATTCTGTTGCACGAGTTGCTGACCGGACGCCGCCCCTTCGTCCTCTCCGGCAAGCCGCTCGACGAGATTTTGCAAATCATCGGGGGCCAGGACCCGCCCGATCCGCGTTGCGGCTCGGCTGATCTGGACGCGATCGTTCTGAAGGCAATCCACAAGGATCCCGAACGCCGCTACACTTCGGCGATCGAGTTAGCCGCCGACGTTTCCTTGTTTCTGGAAGGCAGGCCCTTGCAGGCCCGCCCGCGGCGCGCGGGTTATGTGCTGCGAAAATTCTTCGGCCGCCATCGATTAGCGGCCGGCGCTGTCGCCAGTGCGGCCGTGCTGCTAATGACGGCAAGCGCGATAATCTATCGCGAATCGCGCGCCGCCGCGCGCCACTTCGAGGATGTGCGACGGCTCGCGCACTTCGTGATCTTCGACATGCATGACGCTGTGGCGCCGCTCGCGGGCTCGACGCCGGCGCGGAAACTTCTTGTCTCTAACGCTCTCCAATACCTGGATAGTCTGAATCGGGATGCGGGCGGCGACGAAGCTCTTCAGCGCGAGTTGGCTCTCGCTTATGTTCGCGTCGGCGACGTTTCCGGAAATCCCGCGCAAGCTAACCTCGGAGACACCGGCGAGGCCCTTCGGAGTTATCGCAAAGCCGCGGATCTCCTCGACCCGCTCTTCCGCAAGCATCCTCGCGACCAGGACCTCGGTCAGAGTCTGGCACTCGTCCGCGAACGGATGGAGAGCGTGTATCAGCTACTCAGGAGGTTTACTGAGGCGCTCCGGGCTGCGGATGCCAGTCTTGCGATCCACGGCCAATTGTTTCGGGAAGCTCCCAGCGACAGCAACAAGCGCGGCCTCGCGATCGGATACTTCACCCGGGCGCACGCAGGCGCCGACTCGGGACGGCCTGCCCTCGATCAGCAGCCCCTGCGCGACTATCAGGCCGCCACCGAAATTTTCGAGGAGCTGCTCTCCAACCGGCCCGGTGACGAGCAGCGCCTGAGAGACGCCGCACTGGGCCACAAATACATCGGGGGCATTCTGAAAGAAGGGCCTCAGCCCGATGAGGCTCTCCCGCATTTGCGGCGCGCCGAGGAACTGGACCAACGCCGCACCGAAGTCCATCCGGAAGACCGTCAGGCCAAGCTCGACCTGTCTTTCGACTACAGCCAGGATGCGGAGTTCCAGAACTCCCGGCGAAAGGATTTGCCGGCGGCGCTGGCTTTGTATCGGAAGACGCTGGCGATTCGCGAGGAACTCTCCGCTTCCGATCCGAGCGACATTCGGGTCCGGGACCGAGTCCGCTCTGTCGAAATAGAGATCTCGCGCATTCTCCTGGCACTCAACCGGCCCGTCGAGGCGTCGCCTCACTTGCAGCGTTCGGTCCAGATGAGCGGCGCGCTTTATTCCGCCGAGCCGTCCACACGGAACCGGGCGACGCTGGCGTGGGCCCTCGAACTGGCGGGCCGGAAAGAGTCAGCCATGCGGCGCGACAAGTCTGCCTGTGAAGCATTCGCTCAGGCGCGTGATTTGTACCTGAAGGGTCGGAAAAATGGAGACTGGGAAGCCTGGGAGTCGAAAGACCTTTCGAACGTGACAACGCGCTTGGCCGGCTGCTCGAAATGACGATGTTCAAAGCGGTCTCTTTGTGTGATAGCAAGCACAAACCATGGGTGCGTACTGTTGTGTTTCTAACTATGTACTGAACGCGTCTATCTTGACTCGACTCTCGTCGAGTGCTCCACTACTGGCTAGGACGAACGGATGGGCGAGGTGCCTGCACCCGACCCAACCCGTCACCTTCTGAACTAACTCGCTCAGTGGCTCTTTTCTTTCGCGCGGCTAGCTGAACCGGCAAGAGACGCCTCTCTCGCCAAGGAGATAGGAGCTAAGAATGTACGCAATTCGACAAAACGCAAAATGTATGCTGACCATGTTGGGTCTTCTATTCGGCTTGGCTAGTCTGCCGGCCGCCGCTGACCCATTCTTCTTCTCAACGGGAGACCCCGACGGCTTGATAGCCACTCTCGCGCGCGTGGCGAGCCCGGGCAACCTCGAGACCGAGACGGCCGACGACTTCGTCACAATTCAACCAACCATTATCAACAGCGCCACCTTCACCGGCTTGTTGCCGTTGGGCACTCCGCTCGCCGATGTTTCGCAAGTCGAGATCGAGCTGTACCATGTTTTCCCGCTGGATTCGGTCAACCCACCGGACAACCGTGTGCTGACCCGGATGAATTCTCCGTCCGACGATAACTTCGAGGCACGCGACAGCAATGTCCCGGGCGAACTCACCTTCACGACCACGCTTCTCAATTCGAGCTTCACCGCCGCCAATTCGGTCGTCAATGGCATCCATGCCATGCCGAACCAGTTTACTGGCGGGGAAGGACCGGTAACAGGGGAAGAGGTGCAGTTCAACGTCACATTTACTGAACCCCTCAGCCTCGGACCGGATCACATTTTCTTCCGCCCCGAGGTGGGATTAACCAGTGGCGATTTTCTGTGGCTCTCGGCGCCGAAGCCAATTGGCTCCACGGGCACGCCGTTCGGGGCGGACCTCCAAACGTGGATTCGCAATGACGGTCCGGGAGCCTTGGCGCCCGATTGGGAGCGCATTGGCACGGACGTTACGAAACAAGGTCCGTTCAACGCGAGTTTCTCGTTGACCGGCGCGACTGTTCCCGAGCCTGGATCGTTAGTCCCATTTGCCACTGCCCTGCTGGGCCTCGGCCTCATCCGGCTTCGACGGAAATCTGAGAAACGGCGCCCGATGTAACCTTCACCGAGCTGGGCGCCAAACCCGAAGACTGGCCGGCTGTCCGTACTCAGCTGGAGCCACGAAGAACTCGCCGCTTCGATATACTGCGGAAGGGCTGACATGCGTCTCGCCACGTTCGTTCTTACTCTGTCTGCGGTAGCCGCGCTGACCGCGCAGCCATCTTCGTCGTATCGCATCACTCACACCTACTTGCTGGGCGGCGACGGGGGATGGGACTACGTCGTGCCCGATCCACCGCACCACCGGTTGTTCATTGCACGGACGAATCGCGTCATGGTGGTCGACGAAGATACCGGCAAATTGCTCGGCGAAGTCACGGGGATCCAGGGCGCGCATGGGACCGCGATCGCCGAGTCCGCCGGACACGGATTTGCCACCTCCGGGCGCGATGAGAACGTGGTCATGTTCGATTTGAAGAACTTTCAAGTGCTGGGCCGCATTCATGCCGCCGAAGACGTCGACGCCATTGTGTACGATCCCGCCTCCAACCGCGTGTTCACTTTGAACGGCGACGCCCATTCCTCTACCGTGATCGACCCTCGAGGCACGCTGATCACGAACATTCCCCTGGGCGGCAAGCCCGAATACGGGGCTTCCGCGGGCGATGGCAAGGTCTATGCCAACCTGACCGATGTCAGCGAAGTGGTGGAGATGGACGCGAAGAATGCCACCGTGACGCGCCGCTGGCCGACCGCGCCGTGTAAGCAGCCGGTCTCCATGGCGATTGATACAGCCCATCATCGCCTCTTCAGCGGCTGCCGGAGCGGCGTTATGGCCGTTTCCGATTATCAGGCCGGCAAGGTAGTCGCCACTTTACCCATCGGCACGGGCGTCGACGGTGCCGGTTTCGATCCCGCTTCCGGCGATGCCTTTGCCTCCAACGCGAATGGATCGCTCACGGTAATCCATCAGGACACACCCGACACCTATCACGTCGTCGAGCAGGTGGAGACTCCGCAGGGATCGCGCAATATGGGGCTCGACCCTGTAAGTCACCGACTGTTCGTGGTATCCGCGAAGTTTGGCGAAGTCCCTGCGGGTGGGCGGGGCAGACCGCCCGTTCTCCCGGATACGTTCAGCTTGCTAGTCATCGAGCGGAACCCGGCAGCTCACTGACTTGCTTTCGTCAAATGTCAATTCGACGCGCCCGGAATTTCGCTTTCCGCGCACACTGACTCCACCAGATCCGAATCCGGAACCAGGGGCTGCTTCAACTTGATGGTAAACAGCCGGGTAGATGTTTCGGGGCCGTCAACGGTGATCATCGGGCTTGCTTCCGGTGCGGCGGTATAATCGCCACAATTACCGGTATGCCCAAAAAGCCGCGAGCCGCCGCGCCATCTGTCGCTACCGAGGAGAAATTCAGGGCCGCGCTCGATTCCCTCATCGACCAGATCCGAAGGGATCGTTCCATCCTGGCGGCGATTTTGTGCGGCAGCCTCTCCCACGATACGGTCTGGACGAAATCGGATATCGACCTGATGCTCGTGACGATTGACGATCGGAAGGCCCCCGAAGGCGGGCTATACCTTTATGCCGATCACATCAACGTGCATGCCATCCTGACGACGCGGGCCGAGTTCCGCAAGACCGCGGAAGCCGCCATCCGCAACTCGTTCATACACTCTTTCCTGGCGAAGGGCCGCCTGCTCTACTCGCATGATGCAAGCATTACACCGGTGTTTGAACAGCTGCGCGCTCTCGGAGCGCGCGATATTCAACTGCAGTTGCTCGTCGCCGCCAACCACGCGCTGCCCTCTTTATATAAGGCTCAAAAATGGCTGATCACACGCGGCGATCTGGAATACACGGCGCTCTGGATCCTCTATTCCGCCAATGCCCTGGCGAAAATCGAGGTGCTGGAGGCGGGCCAACTCGTCGACCGGGAAGTGCTCCCGCAAGCGCTCCAACTCAATCCGGCCTTCTTCAAAACGGTATATACGGACCTTTTGAATGCGAAGAAGAGCCGTCCGGCCGTGGAAGCTGCGGTCTCCGCCATCGACGGGTACTTACGGAAGCGCGCCAAGTCCATCTTCGCGCCGGTTCTTGAGCATTTGACTGAGGTCAGCGAAGCCCGGTCGGCAACCGAAATCGAAGATCACTTTAAGCGCAATTTTGGAATTGAAGGCATTACCGGCGCATGCGAATACCTGGCTGACCTGGGCCTCATCGGTAAGGCTCCCCTTCCAGTGAGATTGACCAAACGAAGCAATATCCAGGTGGACGAGTTGGCGTTTTTCTGCGGGGCGAGGGTCGCCGATGCCTGGCAGTAGCAAACCGGCGGCAGCTAAACCCGCTGCGCGAACCACCATTGCCGTGGAGGGCGCGCGCGTTCACAACTTGAAGAACATATCCCTGGAATTGCCGCGCGACAAGCTGATCGTGATCACAGGTCTCTCCGGTTCGGGCAAATCGAGCCTGGCCTTCGACACGATCTACGCGGAAGGGCAGCGCCGGTACATGGAGTCGCTCTCGACTTACGCCAAGCGTTTTGTCTCTCAAGTGGCCAAACCCGACGTCGACTTCGTGTACGGCCTGTCTCCGGTCATCTCGATCGAGCAGAAGACCACCGGCAGCAATCCGCGATCCACGGTCGGAACCATGACCGACATCGCCAGCTACCTGAACCTGTTGTTCGCGACGATCGCGGAACCGCATTGCCCAAGAACGCGGGAGCCGGTTGCCAGCCGCAGCCCCAATCAAATCCTGGAGGCGATTCTGACGCTGCCCGAAGGAACCGAAGTAGAACTGCGGGCGCCGGTTTTTCCGGTCTACGGCGAGGAGCTGGATTTCGTTTTCAACGAGGTTCGCAAAAAGGGCTGCCGGCAGTTGGTCGTTGACGGCAAACGCGTCGATCTGTCGGAGGAACTCGCGCTCGAAACGGACCCGGCTCATATGGACGCGGTGGTCGATCGCGTCATCGCCGGCTCGAAACACGAAAAGGCGATCAAAGCGGCGTTGGCGGCAACCCTGTTGGTGGGCGATGGACTGTTGCAGATTCAATTGTTAAAGGGCGCATCGAAGGCCGTAATGGATCGCTTTTACAAACAGTTCTGCAGCCCCACACATCACTTCGTCTACGGCGGGATCGAACCCGAGTACTTCATGTTCAACAATCCGGAAAGCGCGTGCCGGACCTGCGGAGGCCTCGGCATCCACAAGATCACGCATCCGGAATTGCTCATTCCTGATCCAAAACGAAGTATTCGCGGCGGCTGTTTCGTGAAAGAGGCGTACAAATACAATCCGGACACCTGGGATGGACGCATCCTGTACACCCTCTCGGGCGTTTTGAAATTCTCTCTGGATACCCCGTGGGAAAAACTGCCGGACAAGACGCGAAACGCGATTCTCTTTGGGCTGGACGGCCGGAAACTGCGGACCGTCGCGCCGCCGGAATCCAAGGTCAAGCGCGATGATTGGGATAAACACGAGATCAGCTTTGGCGGCATCGCACGCCGTATCGAGCGTCACTATCGCCGCTACCGCCAGCGCGGAGAGGCCAGCTCCGGTATGGAGGAATGGCTCGACAAAGTCATGGTCGAGCGCGTTTGCCCGGACTGCAACGGCACGCGCTTGCGTGCCACTCGCGGGCTCTTCACCGTTGCGAACAAATCGATCCACGAAGTGGGCGCGCTGAACCTCGATGAGTTATACGCGTTCCTGGGCGGCATCAAACCTGCCGGCCGCGGAGCCGATGCCGGGCGCCAGGTGATTGCCGAGGTGCGGCGGCGCGTGGAACTCCTGCTCGGGATCGGACTCGACTATTTGAATCTCAACCGCCGTTCGAGCACGCTCTCCGGCGGGGAATCGCAGCGCATCCGGCTCTCGACGCAGATCGGCTCCGGCCTGATGGGGATGCTGTATGTGCTGGATGAGCCGAGTATCGGACTTCATCCGAAAGACAACCGGAAAATGATCGCCACCCTCGAAAGCCTGCGGGATATCGGTAACACGGTGATCGTGGTGGAGCACGATGAGGACACCATCCGCGCGGCCGACCACATCGTCGAGATGGGACCGGGGCCTGGTGTGCACGGCGGCCAGGTTGTGGCGCAGGGAATCCTGCAAAACATCCTCACGTGCAAAGCCTCCCCCACCGGGCAATACCTCTCCGGCAAACGCGAAATTGGGATACCGTCGCGCCGCCGCCAGGGGACGGGCAAGATGCTGACCGTGCGCGGGGCGAGGGAGAATAATCTCCAATCCGTCACGGTTGCGTTTCCGCTCGGGAGGCTCATCGCCGTCACGGGTGCCTCCGGTTCCGGCAAAAGCACCCTGGTCAACGAGGTTCTATACAAGGCACTCTGGAAACGGCTGGTCGACACCCGTACTCTGCCGGGCGACCACGAAGCTTTCGAAGGCGCCGATCACGTGCACAAGGTCGTCAACATGGACCAGACGGCGATCGGCCGGAACAGCCGCTCCAACCCAGCGACCTACATTGGCTTCTATGACACCATTCGCGACCTGTTCTCACGCGCTCCGCTTTCCGTGGAACGAAGCTATACCCCCGGCCGGTTCAGCTTCAATGTCAAGGGCGGCCGCTGCGAGGAATGCCAGGGCGAGGGAGTCATCACGACCCAGCTCTATTTCATGCCGGATGTCGAAGTGACGTGCGCGGTCTGCAAAGGAGCGCGCTTCAGCACGGAAACGCTGGATGTGACGCTGCGCGGCAAAACCATAACGGACATTTTGAACATGCCCGTCGAAGAAGCGGTCGCCTTCTTCGCCGCGGAGCCCGCGATCAGCAAGAAAATCGAGGTCCTGAATGATTTGGGGTTGGGCTATATCACCTTGGGGCAGTCCGCCACGACTCTCTCCGGCGGGGAAGCCCAGCGGATCAAAATTGCCGCCGAACTCTCGAAACTGCAGAGGGCCAAGCATACGGTCTATATCCTCGATGAGCCCACAACGGGCCTGCATCTCGCCGATGTCGAGCGCCTTCTCGAATGTCTCAACCGGCTCGTGGATGCCGGCCACACGGTGATTGTGATCGAGCATCACATGGATGTCATTAAGACTGTCGACCACGTGATCGACCTGGGCCCGGAGGGTGGACATGCAGGCGGCAAGGTCATTGCGACCGGCACACCGGAAGAAGTGGCCCGGCGCAAGGAATCGCACACCGGGCGCTATCTGCGGCCGCACCTGCAGTAGAGTCTGCTGATCCCCTGTCGAAATCACCGCCGGCAGCCCGGACAATGGGCCTGGCGCCGAGAGCCGGTGACAGATTTTCAAAATATTTTTAGACGCTAGCGGACACGGTATTTACCGGTTTTGCGCCGCGCCGCGCGAGCCGGTTTTGCAAACCGCTCTGGCACTCTGGAATTGGGAAGCCAAACCACGATGGTTTGGGAATTTCGCCAAAGTCCTTTCGGATCAGCGGCGGCATTCCAGTTTCAGACCATTTTGGTTGCAAACTCCGCAAAATCCATGACCACTTCGAACGAAACCAGCAGCGGAGACCTCCGTCTCGGCACGCTGCTCGGACGCCGCCAGGCGTTCAGTACCATCGCGGCGCGGTGCTCGGCCGCCGATGCCGGCGCGTTACGCCAGATTCGCGATCAGAAGGACTACATCGCCCTCGAACCCACCTTCGCCGAGTTTTGCTCGCGGCGCATCGGAATCAGCGCCACGCATGCCAATCGCCTCATCCGCTACCTGGACGAATTCGGTCCCGAGTACTTCGAGTTGGCCCAGTTGACCGGCATCTCGCCGGCCGAATATCGCGCCATTGCGCCGGCGGTGAAGGATCAGGCGGTGCATTGCGGCGAACGGGTGATCCCGCTGCTACCGGAAAACACGGAGCAGCTTGCCGCGGCGGTCGCGGAACTGCGCGCGGCCGCGCCCCAGCGCGAAGAACTCTCGGTCGATCTCAATTTCGAGCGGCTCGAGCGGAAGGCTGGCCGGCTCGTTGAAGAATTCCGCACTCTCTACCGGAATACCGCCGATGCCGGAGACCGCCTCCGTCTCGCGACGATCCTGGGAACGGCGCACGACCGTCTCCAGCGCCTCGAGTTGGAACTCGGCTATCTGCGGTAGCCCCGCTCACTCCGCCTGCAGCTTGGCGGCGCCCGCCGGCGGACGCGCGCCGAACTTGATCTCGATCAGCGCGTTTCTGCCGAATTCCACCTCGCTGCCGCGCGCGATCACGTTCGTATACACCGACAGGCCCATCCCGTACAAGCCGAATGCGGTGCCGACGTATTTGGAGCTTTGCGCGGCGAGGGACCCCGCCATGCCGAATCCCGACAAACCGCCCAGAGTGCGGCCGCTGACATTGGCCTCGGTAGCGCCCGAAGTCGAATGACGGCCGGCGTCGTTATCCAGGGACTTGTTGGCGATCAGCACCGAGATCACCGGGGCAACCAGGCGCGTCTTCGATTCGGTCGCCTTCACGCCGCCTTCCGCGTCCACTTTCAACGCGGCCGGGCCCGCGCTCTCGGCCGCGCCCAGTTGTGCCTGCGTGCGAAATTCGATCGCGTCCGGCTTCTCGGCTGCAGTGAGAGCGGTAGCCGCCGCCGGCAGGTCGACACGCTGGAAATTGAACCGGAGCTGGCCTCCCCGGTGAAAGAATCGTGCCTTCCGCGCCATCACGACGGCTCCGGTCAGACGCGTGCCTTCCGGCAGGATCAGCTGGTGCTCGGGCGAATAGAGCGGCGCGGCGAGCACCGCCTCCACGGGACTGCCGGCCGGCGTGGTCCCGGAATCGAGCGGCGTCAGCAACCGCGCGCGCACTACGCTGTCGGGCGGCGGCTGTGTGCCGAGCGACGCCATGGCTTTGGTTTCGACCGGGGCGGCGCCGAAAAAGAGATCGTTCTTCAGAACCGCGTCAAAGCGCGTCCCACCGCGCACCGTTTGCGGATGGTACGGCAGCTTGGCCCACAGAAAATCCTGCAGCCGCTCTTTCTTGTTCGGCCCGCGCACCAGGCCGCCCAGGCCGTAGGTGCGCGCGTTGATTTGCGAATTGATCTGTTCTTCGACCTTTTGCTTCCCCGTGCCCAGCACGCCGGTATTCGGATTCTGCTTCGGCGCCTTCTGCTTCTTCGGCTTAGGCGGGTCGAGCGGTACGATCGACAGCAGACCTTCGCTGGCATCGGTCTGCAACGCGACCCGCCGGCCGTCCGGCAGCTTGACGCTGGCGAAATCGACGAACGCCCGCCGCAGCGGCGTAAAATCGCCGCCCAGGATTGCCGACGCGCGCCGCATCTTCGAAACCGGCTGCACGCGGCTGACGCGGCCCGCCACCACAGAGCCCGCGGGAATCACCTCGCGGTCGAAGGCATACACCGGCTCGAGCACCTTGGCCTCCACCGGCGCGCCGGCTTGTTTGGAGATCTTATGGGTCAGGTAGAGCCGCAACGGCGTGCCCGCCGGCACCGTCAGCGGGACGGACGGATTCCCGGCATCGGCCGCACACAGGGGCAAAACCAGGATCACACTGAGGCCAAAACGGACGAAAACACTCATAAAACACCTTGGGGCAACCGGGCTGATTCTGAGATTGTACCGTAACCGGCGGTCTCTCACGGCCGGCCGGATCCGCACCGATAAGTGGGGTGAGGGACTGTCTGTCTGGAGGCCACAAAACCTCGAAAATCGGGCCCGCCCGGCCGATGAGGGCTGAGGAGTGGTATGTCTGGCAATCTAGCACCGGAACATTTTGAAGCGATCCTGACCGGTCTGCCCAATGGCGTCTACGTGGTGAATTCGGAGCGCAAAATCCTGTTCTGGAACAGCGGCGCCGAGCGGATCACCGGGTATCGCAGCCAGGAGGTGCTCGGGCGGTACTGCCAGGACAACCTGCTCATGCACTGTGACGAGAATTACACGCCTCTGTGCGAAGACTGCCCGCTCCAGAAGACGATTGAGGATGGCCGCCCGCGCGAGGTCAACTTGTACCTCCGCCACAAAGAAGGGCACAGAGTGCCGGTGAAGGTGCGTGCCGTCGCCGTTCGCGACGCCGACGGAGCCATCATCGGCGCCGCTGAAACCTTCGACGAGTGCCACGACGTGCCGGAATTACAGATGCATCCCAATGCGAAGCTGGTTCGTAACCATACCGACCAGCGAACCGGGGTGTCGGACCAGCCTTCCACCGAACGCTACCTGGCCGCTTGCGTCCAGGACTACGCCGAAGATCACATCCCGTTTGGAGTCCTGGTGATTGCGGTCGATGACCTGGACCAGTTTCGCGGCCGCTACGGCGGCGAAGCCGTCGTCAAAATCATGCATACGATCGCGACCACCGTGGCTAAGAGTCTGCGCGGCGGCGATATTGTTGGCGATTGGTCCGGCAATCGTTTCCTGGCCCTGGTAGTGAACTGCCCGCCGGAGACACTGGCCCGGCTGGTCTTCATGTTGAAGCGGGTGGTCAGTGTGGCGGAGATTTCGTGGTGGGGAGAGAGGCTCGGCGTGACCGTGTCGATCGGCGGCGCCGCCGTGCGCCCGGACGACACCGTCGAGTCGCTGCTCGCCCGTAGCGAAGGCGCGCTGCTGGCGTGCGCCGGCAAAGGCGGAAACTCCGCGGACGTGTTGTGAAACGGATCGGGAGATAAGAAACAGGCGCAGCTATGTTCGCAATCATCGGCATTCTGGTGGTCTTCGGAGCGGTCGTCGGCGGTTACCTGATGGAGAAAGGCAATCTGCTGGTGCTGCTCCAGCCGGCCGAACTGATCATCATCGGGGGCGCCGCGGTAGGCACGGTTCTGATCGCCAACCCTCCCCACATCCTCGGCAAAATCGGCAAAGGCGTGGTTGGGGCGTTCAAAGGGTCGCGCTATACCAGGGAGTGGCATCTCAACTCGCTCAAGTTGTTATACGACCTGTTCGACCAGGCGCGGCGGTCCGGTCTGGCGCAACTGGAATCGGACGTCGACGATCCCTCGAAAAGCAAGATATTCCCGAACTACCCGGCGATCATGAAGGACCACCATGTCCTCGCGTTCATCTGCGACACGTTTCGCACCATGATGATCGGCGGCGTCGAGCCATTCGACCTGGATCAGGCGATGGAAACCGATATGGATGTGCACCACCACGGAGCGACGCAGCCGGTGGGCGCGTTGAGTACGATGGCCGACTCGCTGCCGGGGCTCGGGATCGTGGCGGCGGTCTTGGGCGTGGTGATTACCATGGGGGCACTGGGCGGGCCTCCGGAACAGATCGGGCACAAGGTGGCGGCGGCGCTGGTCGGCACATTCCTCGGCATCCTGCTCTGCTACGGACTCGCCGGTCCGCTGGCCGCCAACATGGCGAAGGAGGCCGACGCCGAGCACGCCTACTACCTGGTGTTGCGCGTGGCCATGACGGCGTTCAATAAGGGCATTCCGCCCCTGATGGCCGTGGACATGGGGCGGCGCGCCGTGCCCAGCCACATCAGGCCCAACTTCCAGGAGATGGAAACGGCCTGCCGCAAGAAGCCGGCGGCTCCGGCGGCGCCGGCGCCGGGCAAGGACGCAGCCGCTTAGTCGCGCATGGCTCAGACGCCCATCATCGTTATCAAGAAGAAGGCAAACCACGGCGGCCACCACGGCGGCGCGTGGAAGGTCGCTTATGCCGACTTCGTGACCGCCATGATGGCGCTGTTCATCGTGCTTTGGCTGTTGAACACCAGCAAGCAAATTCAGGAAGCGATCGGCGGATACTTCAAAGATCCCACCGGCTCCTCGAAGAAGGTGGGAACGGCGCTCATGGGATCGGGCGAGAACTTGAAGATCTCCAAAGACAACATGAGCCATCTGAAGGAGCAACTGCAGAAGTCGATGCAGCGGATGACCAACTTCGAGAAGCTCAAAAACCACGTCGAAATGACGGTAACCTCGGAGGGGCTGCGTATCGAACTGCTGGAAGGGGAACGCGGGACGTTCTTTCAAAGCGGCGTCGCCCAGCCGAGCGATGTCGGGCGCGAAATTCTGCTTACCCTGGCCCAGGAACTGGGTAAGCTGCCGAACCGGATCGCCCTCGAAGGCCATACCGACGCCAAACCCTACGCCGGTCTTCGGGACTACGACAACTGGGAACTATCGGCGGACCGGGCCAACGCGGCGCGGCGATTCATGCAGCAGAATGGATTGGGCGAGAAGCAAGTGAGCCAGGTGCGCGGCTACGCGGACCAAAGGCTGCGCAAGCCGGAGGACCCCAACGATCCCTCGAACCGGCGCATTTCGCTGATCGTTCAGTATGTCCCAAAGCCGGAGCCGGAGGACGAGGAGCCTGCCCCGGCGGCGCCCGCCGCGCACTGACGGAAGCAGAACCGCGACTGTGATAGCCCCGGGCTCACGCGCGCGGCTGCAGCAGGCGCGCCCGCGGCGTCCGCGTGAGACCATAAGGGTATTGGTCCGTCTAATGCCCGAATGATCACGGTTGCCCGCGAGGTACGCCTGGCGCTGCGAGGGTTCGGCAAGAGCCCTGGAGTCGCCGCGATCGCCATTCTGACACTGGCCTTGGGGATCGGCGCCAATACCGCCATTTTCAGCGTCGCCGATGCGCTGCTGCTGCGGCCGCTGCCCTACTCTCAGCCGGACAGTCTGGTGGTGATTTCCGCGCAGAAAAAGGGCACCCCTTTTACCTTGGGACCGCTCTCGTGGATTCGTTTTCAACAACTGAATCGCGAAAGCCGCTCGTTTTTGGGAATCGCGGCCTTCACCAATGAGGTCTTCAACCTGACCGGCGGCGACAGCCCGGAGCAGCTCACCGCCGCGCGCGTCTCGTGGAATTTTCTACCGGTGCTCGGCGTGCAGCCGGTCCTCGGACGCGGCTTCACCGCAGAGGAGGATGAAGCGGGCGGCCCGCTGGTGGCGCTGGTGAGCGACGATATCTGGCGGCGCCGGCTGGGCGCCAATCGGTCGGCGATCGGGAGCCACCTTACGCTGGACCAGAAGGACTACACCATCATTGGCGTGCTTCCGGCCGGCTTCCGCTTCGGCCTGCTGAGCCCGAAGATGGATCTGATCACGACGCGGCTATTCGATCTGAACCTGGCCACGCCCCAGCAGATTCAAGCCGGAGCCGGATTTTTGAACGCGGTTGCGCGGCTGCGCCCCGGCGCGAGCCGGGAACAGGCGCAAGCGGAGATGGACACGCTGGCCGCGCGGTACCGGCGGGCGCGGCCGGGCTTTCCCGATGCCGATCCGGCGATGACAGTGCGCGTGGACAACCTACAGGCCGGCATCGTGGCCAATTTCCGGCCAGCGGTGCTGATCCTGTTCGGGGCCGTGGGCCTGGTGCTGTTGATCGCCTGCGGTAATGTGGCGAGCCTGCTGCTGGCGCGCGCGCTCGGCCGCCGGCGCGAAACGGCGGTGCGCACGGCGCTGGGCGCCGGGCGCGGACAACTGATCCGGCAACTGCTCACCGAAAGCGTCGTGCTGGCGCTGGCTGGTGGCGCGTCGGGCGTGTTGCTGAGCGCCTGGGGGACACGTGCGATCGTGTCGCTGGCGGGCGCCACTCTGCCGCGCGCTCAAGACGTCGGCGTCGACCTTCGGGTCCTGTTGTTTACACTGGCGCTGTCGGTGCTGGCCGGACTGTTGTTTGGCCTCGCGCCGGCGCTGCAGGGATCGCGCCACGACCTGAACTCGGTGCTTCGCGCGGAAGGGCGCGGCGCGACGCCAGGGCGCCACCGCAACTCCCTGCTCCAACTGCTGGTGCTGGGGCAGGTGGCTCTTTCGACCATTCTGCTGATCGGCGCCGGCCTGCTGCTGCGCAATTTCGTGCAGTTGCGCGGCGCGGGGCCGGGATTCGAAGCGCACGGCTTGCTCACCATGAACGTCTCACTGCCGGCCAGCCGTTATGCAAAGGGCGTGCAGATGATCGCCTTTTTCGACGATGTGCTGCGACAGGTCCGCAGCCTGCCGGGCGTGCGTGGCGCGGCGGTGGCGTCGGCGCTGCCGGCCAATCCCAGCCGCTTTTCCCCGGCGCTGCCGGAAGGGCAACCGGCGGTTCCGCTGGCGGAGCGGCCGCTGTTCAACGTCCAGACGTTTTCCGCGGGGTACGTCGAGGCCATGCGTGTGCCGCTCGTGCGCGGCCGCGCGTTCACCGGGCATGACGGCCCCAAAGACTCTCGCGTGGCCTTGATCAACGAGACGTTGCTGCAGCGCTTCTGGCCGCGTGAGAATCCCATCGGCAAACACATCTGGCTCGGCCGGCAGACCGACCCGGTCGAGGTAGTGGGCGTGCTCGGCGACGTGCACAATGTCGCGCTGTCGTCCGATCCGCAGCCCGAGATCTACCTCCCCTACGCGCAACTGCCGTGGGCGTTCATGAATTTGATCGTGCGAGCCGACGCTGATCCGCGCCTGCTCGAGAAGCCGGTGCGCGGCAGCGTACTGGCGGTCGACCGCGATCAACCGGTGACGCAGGTGCGCACCATGGAAGAAGTGCTGGACGCCGCGGCCGCGCAACCGCGGTTCACCACGACCTTGCTGGCGGCGCTTTCCGGCACCGCGCTGCTGCTGGCGCTGGTGGGCATCTACGGAGTGATCGCCTATTCGGTGGCCGAGCGCACCGGGGAGATGGGAGTGCGCATCGCGTTGGGCGCGCAGCGCGCCGACATCCTGCGGCTGGTGGTGCGGCAGGGACTCGGCATGGTGCTGGGCGGTGTCGCGATCGGTGTGGCGGTTTCGCTGGCGGGGACGCGGTTACTGACCAGCCAGCTCTATCATGTCAGCGCCACTGACCCGCCTGCGTTCGCGGGGAGTGCCGTGCTGTTCCTGGCTGTGGCGGCCTTGGCCAGCTATATTCCGGCGCGCCGAGCCATGCGCGTCGATCCGATTCTGGCGCTGCGCCAGCAATAATCGGCGCTTACACACCCAGAGCCGCACCGGGATACTGGCGGATTGTCGCGCGACCCAGGATATGGTCGAGGTGGTGCTGCATGTGCAGGATGTAATCCTCGATAAGGAAACGCAGCGTCACCGGCTGGCTTTCACCGACCACGCACTGCCGGCCCATTACGCTTTCCGGCAGGCGGCGTACGAGGCGCGCCAGAAACAGGTGATAGCGTTTCCAAAAATCCAGCAGATCGGCCCATGGCATCTCGTGATAGGCGTGCGTGCTCACCCAAACATCCTGCTCATAACCGAGGCCGCGGAAATTCGGCTCGGCGGAGGCCCGCACGAAGCGCACGTGGTTATTGGTAGCGGAATCGATCAGGTGCCCCAGCTCTTCTTTTTGCGACCACTTGCCGGGCGCCGGTTTGGTACCTGCATCGCGCTCGCCGATCTTTTGCAGGTGGAGAAATTCCTCGTTGATGGCCCGTTCGAGAGAGAGTGCAAGATCGTGTGGCATGCACTATTATAGACAGTGCCGCACCCCGCATGAGCGCCGCGCAACCGGTCTCCCGCATCGAATCGCCGTGGATCATCGGCCGGCGTGTCGATCTCTCGCTGATCATCGGCGGCAGCCTTGCCGGGTATCTGTATCTGCTGCTTTTCACGGTGGCGCATTTGCCCGCGTCGTTCTTGTGGTGGTTCTGGTCGCTGGGGTTCGACGGCACGCACATTTTTGGCACGGCGTCGCGGACTTTTTTCGACCGGGAGGCGCGGAAGCGGCAGTCGCGGCTGTTGTACGGCAGCCTGGCCTTCTTCTTCCTGCTCGGACCGGCCATGGTGCTGGCAGGGTGGCGCGGATACCTGGCGCTGCTGGTGGCGGTGTGGGCTTACTACCACGTGATGCGCCAGCACTACGGATTTCTAGTCCTCTACAAGGTAAAGGGGCGCGACCTGCGGCCGATCGATAATCTGCTTGACCGCGGCTTTCTGGGCATCATGCTGGTGTTTCCGCCGTTTCACCGGTTCTTCATCCATCATCCGGAAGAACTGGGGCTGCCGTTTTCGCTGGTGCGGTGGGAGCAGCCGGCGTGGATTGTTGTCGCGGCCACCGCAGCCGCGTTCCTGATGCGGCAAGCCGTGCGGTGGCGGAACGGCGATGCGGTCAACGCACCGAAGTATCTGATGATGGCCTCGGTGATTCCGCTGCACTGGCTGACGTTCGCCTATCTGAGCTGGCAGGCGGCTACACCGACCGTGACCATCGTCCACAACCTGCAATATCACGCGCTCATCTGGTTTCATAACCGCAACCGGTACGGCGTTTCCGGTGATCGCGGCAGGCACGGCCGCATCCCAGCCACGATCAGCCGCAGCTTGTGGGCCTACGCGGGGATCGCGCTGGTGTTCAGCGCGCTGTACCGGATTCCCGGGTTTCAATTGGGAAATGTTTCGGACCTGGCGTTTGGATTCTTCTGCGGGTTTGGGCTGACGCATTATTATCTCGACAGCCGGATCTGGCGCGTGCGGCACGATCCCGGATTGCGGGAAGCGCTGGCGCTGGCGTGAAACTGCATATCAAAACACCGGCGACAGGATCGCCGGCGTCACTGCTCCGGCAGTGGCGGCCGACGGCGCGCTATCTGCTGGAAACCGAAGCGCACGTCTACGCGCTGGCGATTGCGGCGAGCGTGTTGTTGTCGTTCTATCCGTTCGTCGTCGTGATGCTCTCGTTTTGCCGGAATATCCTGCACTGGAAGGCGGCCGAAGCCGCGATTTACCTGGCGCTCGACGATTTTCTGCCGGGCGATGTGGGCGAATTTGTGGCGCGCAACCTGCCGGGCCGCGGCACGCTGCAAATCACTTCGATGATTTTGCTGCTGTTCACGGCCAACGGCGTATTCGAGCCGCTTGAAGTCGCCTTGAATCGCGCCTGGGGAGTCACGCGGAACCGGCCCTATTGGAAGAACCAACTGGTGGCGCTGGGAATGATTTTCGCGTGCGGCGGGCTGGCCCTGCTCTCGTTCCTGCTGACCGCGCTCAACACGGAGTGGATGGCGGAGTGGGGTGTCTCGCACGCGGCGATCCAGAACTGGATCAACATGTTGTTCTTCAAACTGGCCGCGCTGCCCATTTCGATCCTGGCGTTGTTCCTGGTCTATTGGCTGCTGCCCAACCGGAAAGTCGAGCCGGTACGCGTGGCGCCGGTGGCGATACTGGTCGGCCTGATTCTGGAAGCGTTGAAATACATCAATCTGCTGCTGTTTCCGCTGCTACGCGAGAAACTGCAGCGCGAGTACGGCGTGTTCCGTAACTCGATCACGATCCTGCTCTGGAGTTTTGTGGCCTCGCTGGTGGTGCTGGCGGGAGCGGAGTGGAGCGCTCGCGCCGGCGGGAAGGATGCATTGTGAGCGACCAAACCGATTGGAAAGCACTGGCCCAGGCGCGCCGGCTGGGCATCCCCGATGGAGACGTGGAGGCGATCGCAGCCCGGCTGGACACGCTGGAAGCGGCGATTCGCCCGCTGGCTCAAGAGTTGACTCCGGACCAGGAGCCGGCACTGGGATTTCGCGCGGACGTGGACGAGTGACCCTCGGCGAAGCGGGCCGCGCCCTGCGGGCGCGCACCGTTTCCTCGGTGGAATTGACGCGCCAGGCGATCGGCCGCATCGAACGATGGAATTCGCGGCTGAACGCGTTTCTCACAATCACAGCGGAAAGCGCCCTTGAGCAGGCGCGGCAGTTGGACGGCGAACTGGCCGGCGGCCGGGACCGCGGGCCGCTGCACGGTATTCCGATCGCCCACAAGGATCTTTTTCTTACGCGCGGCGTGCGCACCACGTGCGGCTCGAAGCTGTACGAGAATTTCGTGCCGGACCACGACGCCGCCGTCGTCGAGAAGCTGGATGCGGCGGGCGTGGTTTCGCTCGGCAAGCTGAGCATGCACGAGCTGGCCTTCGGGATCACATCGACGAATCCGCATTTCGGAGCAGTTCGCAATCCCTGGAACCCGGAGCATATTCCCGGGGGCTCGAGCGGCGGTTCGGGCGTCGCGGTGGCCACAGACATGGTCTTTATGGCCACAGGCAGCGATACGGGCGGCTCGATCCGCATTCCCGCGTCGTTTTGCGGGACAGTGGGGCTGAAGCCCACTTATGGACGGGTGAGCCGCTTCGGCGCGCTGCCGCTGGTGTTCAGCATGGATCACATGGGGCCGCTGACGCGCACCGTGCGGGACGCGGCTCTGACGTTGCAGGCGATCGCCGGTTACGACGGCCGCGATCCGGCGTCGGCGCGGCGGCCCGCGGCCGATTTCGTGCCGGAAGAAGGCTGCGCGATTCGCGGTGTGCGCGTGGGGATGCCGCAGGAATATTTTTTCGACCGTCTGGATCCGGAGGTGGAGTCGGCGGTGCGGGCCGTCCTGGCGCGCGCCAAGGAATTGGGAGCCGTGGTGAAGCCGGTCCAGCTGCCGGACATGGCGGCGTTGAACGCGGCGAGCATGGTGATCCAATACGCGGAGGTGGCCGCGATGCTGGAGCCGCGCCTGCGGGACCGCAGCCTCTTCGGGAAAGATGTGATGGCCCTCATCGACCAGGGCCGGCTGCTTCCGGCGACGGACTACGTCAACGCGCAGCGGCTGCGCCGAAAGCTCCAACTGGAATTTCGCAGGGTGTGGAGCGAGGCGGACTGCCTGATCATGCCGACTACCGCCGTTGCCGCACCCAAGATCGGGGAAACCCTGGTTCGGGTTGGCGCCCGAGAAGAGGACGTACGCTCCGCCGCTACCCGACTGGTGCGGGTGTTCAACGTTCTCGGCCTGCCGGCACTGTCGCTACCCTGCGGTTTGAACCGCGCGGGGCTGCCGCTGGGTGTGCAAATCGCCGGCCCGCCGTTTGCGGAAGCCCGAATTCTGCGGATTGGGGCAGCCTTGGAAGACTCGGGAGTGGGTGGACTTGGGGATCCGCCGACAATTCGGGTCCTATAACTGAACGTTCTCCTCAAAACCGTATAAGTGCTGCAGAAATCCATAGAATCTGGCACCGCCCCATTAACAGGGGATTTCAGCCCAAAGATAGCCACTTTCACGATGTGGTGCTCTGAAAGAAACGGGTGTTTCGCCGCCAGTCGGACATTCCGGATCTACAAGTCCTGGAATTTGAGTGAGCCAAAAACTAGACCAATCTCCTGAAAATCCAATCACTTACGAGCCTGTTGAACGCTGGCTATCGGCGTGCACATGGGGCTGCCCAGAGGAGATATATGCAGACACCCAAATCGTTACTGGCGTGTGCAGCGGCGTTAACCCTCTGCGCGGCAATGGCTTTTGCGCAGACTGAGACAGGACAGATTACGGGGTCGGTCCTGGATCCGACGGGTGCCGCCATTCCGGGCGCCACGGTAACGGCCAAAGATCTTACAACGAACGCAGTTCGAACAAATAAGACCGCGGATGGGAGCTTCGTATTTCCCAACCTGCAGGCCGGGCGCTATGAACTGACCGCGAGTGCCCAAGGCTTTCAGACGGTAAGGCAGGTTATTGAGGTTACGGTCGGCCTCAAATCGCACTTAGACTTGCGTCTCGAGGTAGGCACGCAAGCTACGGTGGTCGAGGTTTCGGAAAGTGCCGTTCAAGTGAACACCGAGACCCAGACGCTCGGGCAGACCGTCTCGGGCAATGAAATTCTGAATCTGCCGACGATCACGCGCAACCCGTACGACTTGGTCAAGACGGTCGGCAACACGACCGATGCGGATCCGACCGGTGTCGACCGCGGTGTGGGCGTATCGATCAACGGTCTTCGGGCGAGCGACGTCGGTATTCTTCTCGATGGCGTGCCGAATGTCAATAACTTCGACACGCGGATTGCACTTCAAACTCCGCTGGACTCGGTCGGCGAGGTCACCGTGTTGACGAGCAACTTTACGGCGGAATATGGCCGGGCGGTAGCAGGCATCGTCAACGTGAACACCCGGCGCGGCGCCAATGCGTATCACGGCACAGCGTACGAGTTCAATCGCGTTTCCGGGCTGACCTCCAACTCATTTGACAACAATGCCAACGGAATCTCCATTCCGGTTTTCACGAGAAACCAGTTCGGATTTTCGGCTGGCGGCGCGATCGTCAAGGACAAACTCTTCGTCTTCGCCAATCCGGAATGGATTCGCGTACGCAGCCAGCAGACGACCTCGGCGACCATCGCGACGCCGCAGTTGATTGCCGCCTCGGCTCCTGCCACTCAGGCGTTCTTCGCCGCCTATGGAAAGCTCCGCTCGAATATCACGCCGTTGCAGACGTTCACTCGCAGTGCGATCAATTGCACCACGCCCGCCTGCCTCGCGGTCCCCGCGAGTACGCCGATTTATCAAAAGGTGGCCTACAATGTGCCCGCGGACTCCGGCGGCGGAAATCCGCAGAACACTTTTTTGATGGCCGGCCGCGTGGACTATAACCTGACTGATAAAACGCAGATCTATTTCCGTTATGCGCGATATCAGAGCGATCAGTTTGCCGGCACCGTGTCCAACAGCCCATACGCGGGCTACGACACCGGTGAAACGGACATGAAGACCGGCTATACGTTATCGGGCACTCACGTTTTTTCGCCCAGCCTGGTCAGCCAGACCAAGCTGAGCTACAACCGAATTGGTATACTGCAGCCGCTGGGAGCCGCTCCAATCGGGCCCACGCTCTACACGACTACCGGCACGACGACAACCCTGG
>CAYTJD010000050.1:0-51632 GCA_964438005.1 uncultured Solibacteraceae bacterium
AATTGCCGTGTTGGAAGGCCAGCACTCCGGAGGGTATTGCCGCTGCGATAACGAGCCCGGCGAGCCGCCATCCTTTCAAGCGCCGGTTTCTCGCACGAGGAACGAACACGTAGCCTCCATACGCTGACAATTTATCACAGGCCCTCGTGCGGGTTCACGCGGTGCCGGGCTCCTGGCCAAGCAAGTTGCGTCACCGGTTTCAGCGTTACTATACTGGTTCGGGCATCGTGAAATCGCGAATGAGGGTCAACCACCTAGGCGTGGTATCGAGGAGAGTTATGAGGATCAGCCGTTCCAGGAGAGTCTCCGCATCGTTGTGTGCAGGAGCCGTTGGTTTGGTCGCTCTGGCTATTGTCTTTCCGACTAGCGCGCAGCAGAGGAATGCGAGACCAGCCGGTTCGTCGCGATACGTCAGCCCCCCCGGATACATTACGGGCACAGTGACCGGCGACAAGGGTCCGGAGGCAGGCGTGTGGGTGATCGCCGAGACCAAGGAATTGGGCACGGGCATGATCAAGACCGTGGTCACCGACGACCAGGGCCGGTACGTGCTGCCCGAGCTGCCGGGCGTGAATTACCGGATCTTTGTCCGAGGCTATGGAATCGTCGATTCCGCTTCTGTCAACGCCAAGCCCTCGGCCACGCCGGTCAATTTCAAAGTGACGACCGCCAAGACGCCGCAGGAAGCCGCGAAGGTCTATCCTGGCGATTACTGGCTGTCCTTAATGGCGCCGCCCGCAAAGGACCTCTTCCCGGGGACGGGTGAAAAATCGGACGCCAACCCCAATGGCAATGGCCTGAACGTGAGGATGCTCGATCAGGATCACTGGATTGACCAGTTGAAAAAAGGCTGCAACTTCTGCCACCAGCTTGGAAATGCACTGACGCGGGACGTGAACCACGTATTCGCGGCGAAACCGGAACTCCCCAAGAGTCATATAGATGCCTGGGAATGGCGTCTGGGTGTCGGAGTTCGCGGGACGAATATGTACGCCACCATGGCCGGCATGGGCAAAACCGAGACCCTCAAAGCGCTGGCCGCGTGGACCGAAGCCATTGAGAAGGGCGCTGTGCCACCCATGCCTCCGCGCCCCACGGGCATCGAGCGCAATATTGTCTCTACCCAATGGGACGTGGGCGACGATCACTCCTTTATGCACGATCAGATTTCGACCGACAAGAACCACCCGACGCTCAACGGCGGCGGACCGAACTATGCGGTGAACGCCGGTCACGGACAGTTGGTGGTTCTCGACCAGGCGGACAACAGCACGTACTCGATCGATATTCCGGAGCGCGAAGCGAAGGACAAAGTGCCGTCACGGTTCCCCTCGCCGAACCGCCCGTCCATGTTCTGGGGCGACGAGCATCTGTGGTCCAATCCTCCCTACGATCCGGCCGATCCGCACAACCCGATGATGGACAGCAAGGGCCGTGTCTGGATGACCTCGAAGATACGCGGCAATACCGAGCCCACCTGGTGTAACGATGGGAACAGCAAATACTCCGAGTGGTATCCGCTCCGCAACAGTGCCCGGCAGGCGTCCTATTGGGACCCGAAAACCAAGCAGTTCCAGCTCATTGAAACCTGCTACTCGACGCATCACCTGCAATTCGACAACGACGCGGATGAGACGGTCTATTTCAACGAGCTGAGCGGCCCTATTTTCGGTTGGATCGATTCCAAAATTTACGACAAGGCGCTGGCGGAGACCAAGGACGAGCGCAAGGCCGAGCAGACTGCCGTCGGCTGGTGCGGACAAACCGTTGACACTAATGGCGACGGAAAGATCACCAGGCCGTGGAACGTGGTTGCGCGCGGCGCGGATCTGGCCAATTTGTACAACACCGACACCGCCGGCGCGATTGGAGGGAACCGGGGCGGGCGCGGGGGAAGAGGCGGCGCCGCTTCCACGCCCTACGATCCGAAACTGGACACGATGATCCAATTTTCGCTGTACTCGGTCATTCCGAGCCCAGTGGACGATTCCGTCTGGGGCGTTGCCGAGGATTTTCCCGGCTATTTGATCCGGCTGGAGCGCGGAAACAATCCGCCGGAGTCCTGCAAAACTCAAATTTTCAAAGTGCCGTCACCGGGCTACGATCCTCGCGGCGTGGACGTCGATACCAACGGCGTGGTCTGGACCGGTCTCGCCGCCACCAGCCATCTGGCCAGCTTCGACGTTCGCAAGTGCAAGGACCTGACTGGACCGCAGAAGATTGATGGCACCCAGTGCAAGGAAGGTTGGACCTTGTACCAAACTCCGGGCCCCAAGCTCAAAGGCACCGACGTTCCCGCCGACTTCCATTATTTCAATTGGGTGGATCAGCAGAACATAATTGGGCTCGGCAACAATACGCCATTTGTGACGGGATCGAATTCCGATTCGCTGATCGCGCTGAATCCCACGACCGGGAAGTGGACCTATTTCCGAATTCCTTATCCGCTGGGGTTCTACTCCCGCGGCATGGACGGCCGCATCGACGATGCCAACGCGGGGTGGAAAGGCCGCGCGCTGTACTCTAACTACGGCACCCACTTCGTCTGGCATGTTGAAGGCGGAAAGGGCACCAAGGGCAAGATCGTGAAGTTCCAGATCCGGCCCGATCCGCTGGCACGGTAGGGTTTCTCAATTCATGAGCCGGAGGCGGGGCGGGGCATGCCTCTGGCTTGCCCAGGAGGCACTATGCTTTCCCGACGAACCGCGCTTCTTGCTCCTCTGGCGGCTGAGTTTGCCAGCCGGGCTGTGGCTGCATCGGCCAAGATGACTCTCTGTATTCACCAGAACACGTCGTCGGCGGCCGGTTACCGCAAGTCTCTCGAAGGCTGGGCGAAAGCGGGCATCAAGAATGTCGAGCTCACTGACCGCATGCTCGAGGACTTTCTCAAGACCGACAGCCTCGAGGCGGCGCGGCGTGTAGTGACCGATCTCGGCCTTACGCCGGTTTCGTGCGCGGCCGTGATCCCGGATTTCTGGATTCCCGGGTCGCGCCGCGATGCCGCTCTCGATACCTGGAAAAAGCGCTGCGAGCAGTTTTCTTCCTTCGGCCTGACCCACATCTATTGCCCGGCGGTAACGAGCCGCAAGGTGACGCCAGATGATTACAAGGGTGCCGTGGACTGCATCCGCGAGGGCGGGGAAGCGGCCAAGCAGTACAAGATGACCGCGATGATCGAGTTCGCGCGCAACTCGTCGTTCATCGCGACGCTCAGCACGTCGCTCAAGCTGATTCGCGAAGCCGCGCATCCCAACGTGAAGCCGATGCTCGACTGCTATCACTTCTGGAGCGGCCTGAGCAAATTCGAGGATCTGGACACGATCCACGTTGGCGAGATTGGGCACGTTCACTTCCAGGACGTTCCTGACATGCCGCGCGAACTGCTCGACAACACCACGCGCCTGATTCCCGGCGACGGCATCTCACCATTGGTGCGCATTCTGCGGAAGCTTTCGGAGAAAGGTTACGCCGGACCACTCTCGGTCGAGCTCTTCCTGCCGGAGTTTACGCAAGGTGACCCGTACGAAGTCGCTAAGCGAATCCGTGAGAAAGCCGAAGGCGTGATGCGCCAGGCGAAGGTCGCATAGCCGTGCGGCGCGGAACACGGGTTGTGGTTGCCGCGGGTCTCTTCCTCGGTGAACTGGCCGCACAGCCGAGAAATTTTCCCCAGCCTCCTCCCTTCAAAGAGGTGACCATTCCGGCGATTCCCGGTGTCATTGCCGCGGGTGTTAAATGGACTCAGGTCTGGCAGGGCAATGAGACTGCGGATGGTATGGCGGCCACGCCCGATGGCGGCATCCTGTTTGCTCAGGAGCAGACTAACCGCATCAACAAGCTGGATAAGAACGGCAAGTTCTCGGTGTTTCTGAACAACCCGCACGGTCCGGGCGCCGTCTCTCCCGGGCCGAAAGGACAGATTTTCGCTGTCGAGCGATCCTGCACCGATCCCGGCGGCCATCTGGGTATGAAGCCCGAGGATTGCAGGGAGCCGACCGGCATCGCGGTGCTCACACCCGACCGAAAGGTGCTGGCGGACAGCTTCATGGGCAAGGGGTTGGGTCGTGTAAACGATCTGATCTCCGACAAAAAGGGCGGTATCTATTTCACCAGCGGTGGTGCGTTTTATTTGAGTCCTGGCGGGCAGGTCTCCGGCATTGGCGAGAACCTTCGAACCAACGGCATTACCCTGAGCCCGGACGAGAAAACGCTTTACATCACCAACGGCGCCGCGGTCGTGGCCTTTGATGTTCAGCCCGACGGATCGGTCAAGAATCAGCGCGAATTCGCTAAACTACGCTCGGGCGGCGATGGCATGACCGTCGACGCCGCCGGCCGCCTGTACGTCACCACGCCGGGAGAGAATTCCGGCATTCAGGTCTTCAGCTCGCAAGGCGATTCGCTTGGCATGATCCCTGTGCCGCGCAGCGCCATCACGGTCACCTTTTCCGGGCCCGGGAAGAAGACGCTATATGTCGGCTCTATGGGCGCCCTCGATGCGAACGGTCAAGAAGTGAAAACACCGCCGGGTGTGCGAAACGTTGCGATGACGATCTACACTGCGCCGGTGTTGACAACGGGAATCAAAGCCAGGGCGAAGTAGACGCGGTCCTGTTCAGTTGCGTCCCAGCCAGGCGTCCAGAGACAGACCGTTGCGTTCGCTGCGGTGCACCAGCAGGTAGTAGTAGAGGAAACAATAGATGAGCTGCAGGCCGGCGACATTCCAGTCTTGCGCCAGGTTCGTCCCGAAAACCAGCACCGTCATCACGAGCGCGCCCACGATCAGAGAGAACCGGGTCGCCAGCCCAAGGAGCAGCAGTAGCCCCACTGCCGCCTCCACGGGCGGGAGTACCAGACCGAAAATCGGCAGGAATTCCTTCGGCATGAGGGGTGTTTTCTCAAAGTAATGGTTCAGGTACGCGAGAAAGCCGGCTTGGCCGGCGAGCAGACGGCTCAGCCCGTGCAGCATAATGTTCACACCGAACGACAGCCGCAAAATGCCATAGGCAATCACCGCGTCCGAGTAGCGGCCAATCCGGGGTGGGTTCTGCACCGCCGTGCGAGCCGGTGCGTTGATCGCTTGACTCATCGATGCCCCTTCTCCTGCGCCCGCGCGCCAGCCAGAATCCCATACAAGCCGTAGTTGTCCTCATGGCACGCGTATTCATAGAGGTTGCCAGTCTTGGTCCAAGCAACCGCCGCTGACCAGGGACGCGTCCAGGTGGCCGGGTCTTCTACAGTGAATCGATAGTCAAGGCGGTCGTCCGCGGCGCGCGTCCAGCGCTCCACCAGGAGCATGTTCTTGGTCGATCCTTCAAAGCTTGCCTGATCGCTGAAGTTGGTCGTTTCGACCACAAGCGTGTTGCCCTCCCAGTGGCCGCGCGAATCGCCGAGCCACTGGCGCACGCCCGAGTCCAGGTGAGAGCTTCCATTCAGCGGGATGACCCGGGTCTCATGCATCTGTTCCTGCAGAATCGCGACGTACCCGGGAGTCTGGACGATCTCGTAGTTGTTGTCGTACCCGGTCGGCACGCGCGGCAGGGCGGCGCGAATGATGCAGCGCGTGTAGAGTTCTACGTCTTCCGGCCCGTTGTAGGGCCCAGCGCCCAATTCGCCCTCGTTGCTCTGCGCGCGCCGGTCCTGCTCGGCCTTGCGAGCTTTGCCGGCGGGCGTCAGCGGCGGGATGCGGCCATCGGGCGGATCATAGACTAATGAGGTCCGGCCGTCGGACCAGCCGCGCTCCCACCAAAAGCCATTGTACGCGCCGTTGACATCTTCGGGCGTGCCTGCCTTATCTCGTTTGTCGGTGGCGACGGAGGTTTGTTTGTTCTGGGCAGCAATCTCTTCCTTGGTAAGAAACTCCCGCCCCTCGTACTTGGCTGGCCGCTGGAGCGGCGTGGTCGTGGCGTTCGACCAGGAGCCCTGCAGATCGGGATCGCCCCACGGCGTCTTCCATTGCTTGGCGGCCACTGCGGATTTCTGCGCCGTCAGCGGCAGCGCGATCAGTAACACGATTGCCGCCAGAAGACCTCGTTTCAGCATGGAGACTCCTTTCACTTGTCTGCCTGCTTCCGGAGATGGCCGTAAACCAGCTCTTCGGAAAACGGCACGCACTTGAATTCCAGAAATTGAGCGTTCTTGTCGAGGCGGCGATAAAGAGGAAAGCTCATCTTCCACGGTCGTGTGAAGACCTTTGAATCCTCGATCCGTGCTTCATATTGGATCAGATTTGCCTCTGACGGCGTATAGCGTTCCGTCACGTGGAGCGCGTCGCTGTGAAAGTTGCCGGCGCGGTCGAACCAAGTCTTGTCATTGAAGCCGGTCACGTCGACCACCAGCGTGTCGCTATCCCACCGGCCGTTCGACCATCCCATGTAGCTCTCCACCGGCGCCGGGTCGGCCTTGTCCAGAGAAATGAGACGGCTCGCGCTGGCAAACTCATACGCCATAATGATCTTCTTGTCACCCTGCACGATCTGGAACGGAAACGCCATATAGTTGGCCCGCGGCACACCCGGCATATAGCACTTGGCTTCCGGATCGAGCGGCTCCAGTCGCACGCCATCGGTGTTCACGCGGGTGAGCCGCTTTTCAAAATTCTCTCTCTTCTTCGCTAGCGCCCAGGGCTGATATGGAATCTCGTTCCCCTCGACAATTCCGGGGCCGGCTGGCTCCGCGTACAGCGCGCCGAATTGCGGGGGACCGGGCTCCGCGGCATGCGCCTGAATGTCCCAGTTCGCCTCTGTAATGGATTGCCACAGACCATTCAGGTTGGGGTGATCGGTTCCCATAAGGCGCGGAGCTTTGTAAGCCTGTTGTGCGGCGGCGGGTCCCGCTGCGATCACGGCCCACAGTACCAGCGGGATCGCGGCTCGGTTCAGCAGGAATAGCACGCGATCAGTATACTCCCGCCGGGGCTACCCCGGTCGGTTGATCAGGAATGTAGCGGTCGAGTCGAAGAATGCACGGAGCCGCACCTCGACTTCGGCCGGAAGCCCCGCCTCCATCAGGGCAGCGTGCATCAGTTCGATCCATCGGTCGCGCGCCCCTTGATTAATCACGAACCGGACATGGCGCATCCGCAATCGCGGATGTCCGCGCTCTTCGATATAGCGCGGCGGACCGCCAAATCGGAAGATCAGAAAATCCCGCAGCCTTTGCTCGGCGCCGGCGAGATCATTGTCCTCCGCGTACATGGGGCCGAGGATGTCATCCCCAGAAACGCGACGATAGAAGGCCGCGACTAATCTTCCGAAGCCTTCTTCGCCGACGGCGGCGTAGATGTCGCTCTCGTCCACTAGTCAGAACGTAAAGCGCGCCACGATCAGGCCGTTGCGCGGCACCAACGCTCCGGTGAAGCCAGGCGTAATCGTGTTCATGAACCCGAAGCCCGAGGCGGTGTTGCCGTTTCTCTGATTGGTCTGCGGTAGTTTTGCATTGGCGAACGCGGGATTTCCCCAATATGCACGGTTGAAGACGTTGGTCAGTTCGAACCGGAGATTGAACGACATGCTCTCTTTGAACCGCCAGGTGCGGCCCAGGTTCATATTCTCCGAGGGCCGGCGCTGCGTTCGGTAATCGCTGTAATAAGCCGCCGAGCTGCCGAACTGGCCAGCGCCCGGATCCACCCAGGCGTTCTTGTTCAGCAAGAAGGTCGTGTTCGGATCGTAGCAGTGGCAGTTGGGGTCGGAGACGGTGAAGAGCGGCTGCCCGGACACGCGGTTGGCGAATGTGTTGCTTCCCACCACTCCCAGCGTGCCTGCGAAGATTTGGGTGTTGAGGTTGTTGTTCGCGAAAGGAGCCTGGATCGGAAATCCGCTGGCGTATTGCAGGAACACGCCATAGGTCCAATCGCGAGCCACCCAGGAGAGCATTTTGTTTCCGTTCAGCTTCGGCGTGACATAGCTCGCCGAAAGGTTGAAGATGAACGGCTGGTCGTACAGAGAAATGTACTTGTCCAATTTGCGATTGAACACATCATTGACGACGGCGTTTCCGGTGGTGGCGGGATTGGGCTCACCGATCTCGCTTCCGATGTCCATCTGCTTGGACCAGGTGAACGTGCTCAGAAGCGACAGCCCGTGCGAGAACCGCTTGGTCGCTTTGATCTGGAGCGCGTTGTACCAGGTGTCGCCAAGCGGATCCCAATACGTGTTGATTGTTGTGAACTGTGGGAACGGCCGCAGGGACTGAGCCAGACTTTGGGTTTGCGGGAAGCCCGCGTATGGCGAAACATTGAGACCCCGCGCAACAACGGCCGCCGAATTGAGAGGTTGCTGCAACAGAGCCACATCGGTCGGGTTGTTGATGTTCAGGCCAACAGCAGCGATCCGGGATAACGGAATCGCATTGAGATTCTCCAATGCCGGAGCCTGCCACCAGATTCCACGATTGCCGATGTAATAGACATCGACCGCCAAATTCTGGAAAATCTCGCGCTGGAATCCGATACTCCATTGGTACTGCCGCGGCGGCCGCCCCGCGTTGGGATCGATAAACGGGGCAACAGTAGCTGCCGGCGCGAGTGTCGGGTTGTATTGACCCGGGTTGAGATTCGGCCACGGCAGCGGATTGTAGGATGCCGGAATGCCGGTGGCCAGCGTGGTGATGGGCAAGCCAAAGTTGGAGGTGGTGACGGTGTTCGACGATCCCGCCAGACCACCTGCCGCGTTGTTGTTCGATTCGGTGTTCCCGTAAACGATGCCGAACCCTCCACGGAACACAGTTTTGGAGTTGATCTGAAACGCAAGCCCCAGACGCGGGGCGAATCCCCAGGGATAGTTCTTCGCCAGGTTGCAATTGCAGTGCCCCGGTCCGCTGCCGTCAAACACGACCGCTCCCAGGATGCCACCCACCGCCGGATTGGGTGTGCTGGGTGAAAAGAAGGGAGCGCGGCCGTATTCCTCGTGCAGATACGTGGAGTAATCGTAGCGAAGGCCGTAATCGAACGTGATCTTGCGGGTGATTTTCCAGGAATCCTGCGCGAACAAGCCGATTTCGTGCTTGCCCAGATGTGGGTCCACCGGATTGGTCACGCTGACCGTCTTGACCTGGCCCAACAGAAAACTCGCATAACCAAACCCGGGGGTTTGGCCTTGGAGCGTGGTGCCGTTCAGATAAGGGAGACTCGTCTGGTCGGCGGCAAAAATATAAGAACCGGCGGTGCCGGAATTGCTCGGAGCCGGATAGCCTTCGATGCGGGTCTCGGCGCCGAACTTGTACGTGTGGTTGTTCTCGACCCAGGTAAGGCTGGTATTGAAAGACGGTGATTGCGTCCAAGCGTGGCCATTTGCCGAGCCACCGAAGTTCTGCATGCCTCCCTGGCCATTGCAAACGTACGGTGTGAAGGCCACCGCGCCAGTGCACAATCCCGACATCGCCGGAAAGAACTGATGCGTGGTGCCGCCGTTCAAGCCGAGTTGCTGCTGGGCATTATAGTTGGGAACCTGCCCCTCTTCATTCACATTCGGTGTGTAGAAGTCATTACTCCGGTATCCGGCACCCAAATGCAGAAGCACCGTGGGTGACAGGGTGTGGTCGTAATTCAGGCGGTAGACCTTTGAAACCTGGAACGTGCCCACGTTGGTGGGCAGCGGGTCGGGCAAACCGTCCACTTGGCCGAAGGTGAACGAGAGCGGCGCCGTGGTCTTCGTCTCTTGCCAGAAAAAGGAAAGCCGTCCCTTGCTGCCGATCGACTGGTCGAGCTTCAGCGAAGGAATCTGGGTGATACGGGAAGTGGGAATGTTGGGGATATAGTTATTGACCACGCCGGGTCCGGTCGGCGCGGGGAATAGAGCTTGGATTTTCGCCGCCACCGGATCGAAGAGCATCGGCGAAATGAACTGATTCGAAAATGGATCACGGATCTGCCCGCTCGGCCCTTGACGCGTCGAGTTGGGGTCATAGACTTCGCCGGCGAAGATCGGCCGCCCCAGTGGATCGGTGCCGATGGGCGCGGCGCCCGGCGGGATCGCCGAGGTGAAATCGCCGTTTCGATAGGCTGTCGTGGGCACGGTTTCCAGCTGGTTGTTGATATCGACATGCTCGCGATACTGTTCCCAGTTGAAGAAGAAAAACGTCTTGTCATGACCGTTGTAAACCTTGGGAATCCACACTGGGCCACCGATCGTGAATCCCCAGTCCTGTCGGCGGTTGCGCGGTCTCGGATTGCCCGCCGGGTTGCCCGTATTGAACGGGTTTCCGGCGTTGAACACTTCGTTCACGAAGTAGTCGTACACCGTGCCGTGAAACTGGTTCGTGCCCGATTTCATGGTCACGTTAAACATGCCACCGCCCACCTGTCCGAACTCCGCGGCGAAGTTGCTGGTCTGAATCGCCACTTCCTGGATCGAGTCGACGCTCGGCTGCGTCTGCGCCTGCACCCCGGGCGTGCCAGTATTGGAGGCGTCCTGGCCTTCAATGCGGAACGACTGGGTGTTGTTGGGTGCGCCGTTAATGCGGACGTTGGCATTCGCCTGCCACATCGTGCCGGGCACCAACTGGATCATCGCATAGGGATTCCGGATGCCCGCGCTTCCCGCTTGGCTGGCGCCAATTCCTAGAATCGGGAGTTCGTCCAGACCGGATGCCTTAACGGTGTGGCTGATGTCGCCGCTTTCGGTCTTAAGCAGCGGCGCGTCCCCCTGCACGGTCACCGATTCGGTGGCCGCGCCTACTTCGAGCGCGACATCAATGCGCTTCACCTCAGCAACTTCGACCGTAATGCCCTGGCGGGTATATTTCTTAAAGCCAGGCACTGCCACCGACACTTCGTAGGCGCCTGCTGGCAACTGAACGATGGTGTAATTGCCGGTTGGGGTAGTGGCGGCCTGGTAAGTCACACCGGTCCCTTCGTTCTTGGCTTCGATGGCAGCTCCGGCAACCACAGCGCCGGCCGGGTCGGACACGGTCCCCGTAATGGTTCCGCGATCGCTTTGGGCGAACAATGGCCACACGAGCAGAAAGACAGAACCCGACTTGAATAACGACCGCATGAGTGCAACCTCCTCGATTCGTCGAAAACGAACAGACCCAGCCAAGTGGTTGGAAGCCACCCGCTACATCTTGCTTGGGGTGAAGTTTATACCAGCGCTCGTGGTTCGGTCAAGCGAAGCGCGGCGTAAGCGCGGCGTTGCTGGATCGCCGCGTTACTGAAGGGCTTCTAGCGCCCTCCGGACGACGGGGTCGCGCTGGGCTTCGACTTCGTCGCCCTTCTCGACTCCGAACGCTTGATTGAACACCTCGGTCTTGAGGCGACCTTCAACGAAGTCCCGCTCCACCGACCACTCGCTCACTCCCGGCTGGATGCCTCGGCCGGAAAGCCACGCCTTAAACTGGTCGAGCATCTGCGGAGTCACTTCGAAATCCTCGGTCACTTTGTGTTGCGCCAGGTATTCGGTCGCGTAGTTCGGAAAGGAACCGCTTGCTTCGAGCGCGATGCGGAGCCGATTCATGGTCGGCGGATAGACCACGATGTCCGGCTGGATGCCGCCGCCGCCGGTGACAGCGCGGCCTTTGTCGGTGTGAAATTCTTTGGCGCCGTTGGGATGGGCCGTGGTGCCGGCGAGCTCAAATTGCGCGGCATCGAGCGGTTTCTGGATGGAGCGGCCGCTGGGTGTGTAGTAGAGGGCCGTGGTGAGTGCCAGTCCCGTCCCCTCGCTCAGCGGAAAAACGCTCTGTACCAGGCCCTTGCCATAACTGGGCCCGCCCAACACAGTGGCTCGGTCGTGATCTTGCATGGCGCCAGTGACGATTTCTGACGCACTAGCGGTTTTCTCGTTCACCAGAATCGCCAGCTTGAATTCGTAAGGTGTGGCGGACGATTTTACCTTTTCGGTTTTCTCCGGAACGTTGCGGCCGCGAACGGTGACGATTGGCAGTCCGGGCTTGAGGAAAAGCGAAGCGGTATCTACCGCGGCGGTCAGCAGGCCGCCCGGATTGTTGCGCAGGTCCAGCACCAAGGCGCTCAGGTTCGCGCCGCCCAGTTTTTCGATCGCTTCCTGAATCAGCCGCGCCGTGCTTTCTTCAAAGCTGCCGACTCGAATGTAGCCGATGCCGGCACCCACGAAAAAAGCGCGATCCACCGGGGGCGTTTGCAGCTCGGCCGGCATCATCACGAAATTCAGGATTCGGGCCGAGCCGGGTCTCCGGACAAACAGGTCCGCCTGGTGCTGGCGCGCTTCGCTGAGGAGTTGCTGCAACTGCTCGGTATCGAGCCGCGCGATCTCGTACCCATTGATGCCAACGATTTCGTCGCCCGGCGCCAGGCCCGCTTTCGCGGACGGTGTGCCGGGCAGCGTTTGCAGAACAATCACACGGCCCGGCAATAGCGATACCACCGTGCCGAAACCTTTTTGCGTCGAGGTCTCGAGCTTTTGGAGCTGCTCAAACTGGCCGGGATCGAAAAAAACCGAGTGCGGGTCCAGCTTGCGCAGCAGACCGGGTATGGCGCCTTGATAAAAAGCCTGCTCGGAAGAGATCGGATCAGCGGCGTTCTGCTCGAGGATGGAATACGTGCCGATGATGGTCTTCATCTCGGAATTGAGATCATCGGCACACACGGGTGCGGCACAACAGATAAGGGCTGCGAGGAGACGCGACAGCGGCATGCGGTGTTTGATAAGTCTATTTTATCGCGTGAACTTCGTCGCCTTCTTCCGGCGATCGCGCGCCAGTGCCAGATCGATCAGTTCGTCGATCAGCGCGGGGAACGCAATGCCGCTGTGCTCCCACATTTTGGGATACATGCTGATCGACGTGAAGCCGGGAATGGTGTTGATTTCGTTGATGTAGAGGCGATTCGTTGCGGACTCCAGAAAGAAATCGACGCGGGCCATCCCCTCGCACTCCACGGCGCGGTAGCAGCCCACAGCCAGGGCCCGTAGTTCTTCGGTCTTTTCGTGTGGCAAATCGGCGGGAACCCTGGTCTCCGCGGTATTGAGCAGGTATTTGTCTTCGTAATCGTAGAATTCGCGCGAGGGCAGGATTTCGCACGGCAGAGAGGCGACCGGCGCTTCGTTGCCGAGGACCGCGCATTCGAGTTCCCGGCCGGCGATGCCGCGCTCCACGATGATTTTGCGGTCGTATTCGGCGGCCACCTGGATCGCGGTTTCCAGCTCGTTACAATTGCGAACCTTGGATATGCCAACCGAAGACCCGAGGTTCGCTGGCTTCACGAACAGGGGGAAGGGTAGCTTCTTGGTGATGGCGTCGAGATCTGACTGTTCTCGGGTGACGGCGACGTAGTCTACCACGGGCAACGCTTGTGCCATGCAGACACGTTTCATCATCTCCTTGTCCATGGATACGGACGAAGCCATAACGCCCGCGCCCACGTACGGCAAGTCGGCCATTTCGAGCAGACCCTGGATGGTTCCGTCTTCGCCAAAAGTGCCGTGCAGGACCGGAAACACGACGTCAATCTGGGGCTGCGCGCCCGGTTCGGGAAGGATCGGCTTCGGCTTCCAGCGGCCGTCCTTCTCGATAAAGTACTCGCTGATCTCGTACTTGGCGCGGTCCATGCGCTCCATGATGGCTTTAGCGGAGCGGATGGAGATCTCATGTTCGCCGCTGCGGCCGCCATAGACAACGGCAACTCGTAGTTTCATAGAATTCGTTTTCCGAGGGCAGACATCACCAGCTCCACTGCAAGATCGCCGGTGCGGTTGGCTTCGTCGATAACCGGATTTACCTCGACCACTTCCATGGCCACCATCCCCCCTGAATCACAGATCATTTCCATTGCCAAATGCGCTTCCCGGTAGGTCACCCCGCCGCGCACGGCGGTTCCCACGCCGGGAGCGTCGCGCGGGTCGACAAAGTCCATGTCGAGCGACAGGATGAAGCCGGCCGTGCCTTCGCAAGCCACGCGAATGGCGTCATCCATGACGGAACGCAGGCCGCGCTCGTCGATATCGCGCATCGTGATAGCGCGGACGCCGGATTCGCGGACGTGCGGTTTTTCCATCTGGTCGACATCGCGGAGGCCCACGATCACCGCGTGGCGCGGGTCGATCTTGGGCGCGTACCCGTAGAGATGCGTCAGCTCTTTGGGGCCCATCCCGACCACGCACGCAAGGGGCATTCCGTGCACGTTACCACTGGGGCTGGTGTCGGGCGTGTTCATATCGGCGTGAGCGTCCAGCCAGATGATCCCGATACTTTGGCCTTTGTTGCGGAAGAACCGGGAAACACCGCTGGCCGTGCCGACCGCGATGGAGTGGTCGCCGCCGAGTGCGACCGGGAGAGCGCCCTCGCTGAGGGCTTCGCTGATGGCCCCCGCAAGGTGCGTGCACGCGGCCGCGATCTCCGGCAGGAACTTGGCTTGGCTGCTGCCCTCGGCGGCAGTTTCCGCCTGCACCACTGCCACGTTGCCGAAGTCTTTGACCTTGTAACCGAGCGACGACACGCGCCGGTTTAAATTCGCCATGCGGATGGCCGAGGGCCCCATGTCGACGCCGCGGCGCCCCGCGCCGAGATCCAGCGGCGCGCCGATGATGGCAATGAGGGAAGGTCTCATGTTCAAAGCTGGGCCTCGTTCTCTGAAACTTCTGACACGGAACCGCGGCCGTCGCGTAGCGGTTTCTTGACTCCAGGTCCGCTAGAATTCCGCATTGCCGGGCGTGCGCGGGAACGGGACCACATCCCGAATATTCTTCATCCCCGTGAGGTACATCATCATCCGCTCGAATCCCATCCCAAAACCGGCGTGCTCGACGCCGCCGAAACGCCGCAACTCGAGGTACCACCAGTAGGATTCTTCTTTCATGCCGCTGGCGGCATGCTCGCGAATCTTCTCCAGCAGCACGTCGTGACGGTCTTCGCGCTGGCTGCCGCCGATGATCTCACCGATCCGCGGAACCAGCACGTCCATGGCGGCAACCGTCTTGCCGTCATCGTTGCTGCGCATGTAGAAGGCCTTGATGCCGCGAGGGTAGTTGGTCACGATCACGGGCTTTTTGAAAAGCTCCTCGGTGAGATACCTCTCGTGCTCGCTTTGCAAATCCGAACCCCATTCGGTTGAAAACTCGAAAGTCCTCCCCGACTTCTGCAATAGCCCGATCGCTTCGGTATAGCTAATGCGCTCAAACGGCCCCGCCAGCACGCCTTCCAGGTTCTTGAACAGATCCGGTTCGTACCACTTGCCGAGGAACTCGAGATCGGACCGGCACTCGCTCAACACCTGTTCGACGAGGCTTTTGAGGAAGGCTTCGGCCAGGTCCTGATCGCCATCCAAATCGCAGAAGGCCATCTCGGGCTCAATCATGTAGAACTCGGCAAGGTGGCGCGGCGTGTTCGAGTTTTCGGCGCGGAAGGTCGGGCCGAACGTGTAGACGTTGGCGAAGGCGTGCGCCAGAATTTCGGCCTCCAATTGGCCGCTCACGGTGAGATATGTTCGCGTGCCGAAGAAATCTTGGCTGAACTCCGCGCGCGCGGGTTTTTCGAGGTCCAGAGTCGTGACCTGAAACATGGAGCCGGCCCCCTCGGCGTCGGAGGACGAAATGATCGGCGTGTGGATATAGAGAAAGCCGCGCTCCTGAAAGAATCTGTGGATCGCGCGCGCCAGGGCATTGCGGACGCGGAATACGGCGCCGAACGTATTGGTGCGGGCGCGCAGGTGGCCGAGCGGGCGCAGCGTCTCCAGGTTGTGTTTCTTCTTCTGAAGCGGGTACTCTTCCGGATTGGCTGCGCCGTGGACAGTCAGAGCCCGCGCCTTGAGCTCCACGGCCTGGCCCTTGCCGGGCGAGGCCACCAGTTCGCCCTCCACGCTCAGACAAGCGCCGGTCGTAATTCGCGCCACGATTTCCGGAGCTACCACACCTTCATCGAGCACCACCTGCAGATCGGTGGGCGAAGAGCCGTCGTTCAATTGAATGAAATGGACATTCTTGCCGTCGCGGCGCGTTTTGACCCAGCCGCGTGCCGTCACCGCCGTTCCCGGCGTCCCCCGAATCAGATCGCGTACGTAGTTTCCCGGCAGGATCACTGGATTGGTTCCTGTTGTTCGAGGCGGTCGAAGATCTCTTTGACGCTGTCCAGTGGATTAGTGAAATCGGGCTGCTCTTTGAGTTCGAGCACCAGCGGGAACTGCTGAGCGCGCTCGCGGAACAGGGCCATGGTCGCTCTCCAGTCGATGGTGCCGCCCTCGGACAGAAACGGAAACAGGTGCGCATCCTGCTTTCCGTCGTTGTCGTGGACGTGCGTCGAACGGATTTTTTCCTTCATGATGTCGAAGGCCGCCGCCACCCCTTCGTTCATGTTGGCGTGGCCCGTATCGAATACGAAATTGAGGCCGATGTGCGTCATCTGCACGAATTGCATCAGGCGCTCGGCGCTCGAAAGGTCGTTGGGGATATTCTCGAGGAGAATCTGGACTCCGCGCTGGCGCGAGAACAGGCTGAGCTCCTCGAGCGCGCTGAACGCGGCGTCAAATTTCCGCATATCGAACTCCTCGCCGGTGACCCCGATATGCTGGATCAGGTACTGGCACGGGACCATCTCGGCGACTTCGATCGCGCGCTTGATCTGGTCTACCATTTTCAGCCGTTGCGACTTGACGGTCTCGGTGATCGAGATGACCGACTGCGGCCCGGAGCGGCCCCAGATCTCATCGTTGTACATAGGAGCGTGCAGCGCATGCAGCTTCATTTCGGAATCGCGGAACCAGTGGCCCAGTTCGGTCACCTGCGACTTGTTGGTGTAATCGAGGTGCTGGCGCGCGCAAAAAATCTCAACGGCGGAAATGCCGGCCTGCTGAATCTTGCTGAGCATCGCCGTGGTCAGGCGATGGTTCACAAACAGGTGTGTCGACAATACATGATTCATCCGTGATTCCTGTCCTTTGAAACGCCGGGGGTCTCGCGCGTTTGCGCTGCCGCCAGCAGTGCGGCGACTGGCGGACCAACCTCGATTTTACTATGAGGACTTGCTGCAGCGACGCTTCCACTCGAACAAAACGATGCCGGCCGCCACCGAGACATTGAGCGAAGAAATCTTTCCCGCCATGGGAATCCGGACCAGCACGTCGCAATGCTTGCGGACCTGCTCGTGGAGGCCTTTGCCTTCGCCGCCGAGAACCAGCGCCGTGGGCGTTGAGTAGTTAACCCGATCGTAATCCTCGGCGCCGCGCTCATCCAGACCGTAGATCCAGTAGTCGCGTTTCTTGAGATCATCCAGCGCGCGGTTGATATTGGTAACGCGGATCACCGGCAAGTGTTCCAGGGCGCCGGCCGCGGCCTTGGCTACCACGTCCGTGAGGCCGGCGGCACGGCGCTCGGGAATTACCACTCCCGCGGAGCCGGCCGCATGCGCCGTGCGGATGATGGCGCCCAGGTTGTGCGGATCCTCAACGCCGTCGAGCACAACCAGCATGCCGGCCGCCGCGACGGCGTCGAGATCTGTGTATTTTTGCGCCGCGCCGACCGCCACCACCCCCTGGTGCGCAGCCGAGCCTGCCAGGCGGTCAAGCGCCGCACGTTGTTCGAAGCGGACCGGGACGCCGGCCTGGCGCGCCAGATCAATGATCTCCTGCAGGCGCGCTCCGCCGGCGCCCTGGGCGATCAGGACGCGATCCAGCGCCCTTCCCGAACGAAAAGCTTCCGCCACGGGATGAATCCCGCTAAGTATGGCCATCAGGATTCCGGCTGCAACATCAAGCCGTTATTGAATCGGTTTGTGAAATTGGCCATCGCGGCCACCAGCGTGATTTCTACGATCTGCTCATGGTTGAAATGCGCGAATAGCTCGTCGCGGCTCTTCGGCGCGTCGGCGGCCCGCGTGAGTTCGCGCGCGTAACGGATGACGGCGCGCTCCGGAGCGGAGAAACTGGCGTCCTGCTCGGTTTGAATCGCGTGGACCTCGTCTTCCGTGATGCCGGCCTTCTTGCTGCTGGCCGTGTGCGCGGCGCTGCAATAGGCGCAATGATTCGTCAGCGAACATGTGAGATAAACCAGTTCCTTGACGCGGCGCTCAACCGATCCCGGGCCCACAATCGCCGCATAAAGCGGAATAAAGGTCTTGAGCACCTCTGGCCGGTTCGCCATGGTGCGAAAAAAATGATTCGCGCGTTTGGCCCTGGTCTCGAGGCCGGCGAGGAATTCATCCTGCTGCGGATCTATCATCTTGATTGCGGTTGCCATAGCCACCAGTCTAGCCGGGTTTGGACGTAGTTGATTTCTTAAGGAACGCCTAGCGCCTAGACCAGCGGTCGCTCGCGTTTTCCGCGCCAATCCTCCTCTTATTGTCCGCTTGCCTTCAAGCGATTCACCGCTCCGGGCCTAGAAGGGCCTTCAGGTGGTTGAACGCTTGACGATGTGCGAAATCAGCGTCGAGCATTTCCAGTTCTACATCGGCGCGTGTCGCCTTTACCTCAAGGCTCTCGGAATCGGAACCCACCTTCAACAGTAAAGCCGTCGATGAGCCCATCTTCTGTGCCAGATGACTAAGCTGACGCGAACGCTCCAGTTCCAAATACGACTTCTGGACGTCGGCCGCCACCTTGATTTTGGTCAACTGGAGTGCCGTTTCAGCCATCTCGAGTTGCGTGTGCGCCTCCTTGACGGCATGCTCGCGCTTGCCAAAGTCGAAGAGTGTGTAGGAAGCCATCACGCCGCCGTACCCGAAGTTGCTGTTCACTGCCGGCAGGGCGTTCTGAAATAGGTAACCCCCAACTGCCGCCACCGTTGGGATGTATGCCATCTTCGAGATGCTGGATGCGGCGCGCGCCTTGACTACCGTCTGCTCTGCTTCCACGAGGGCAGCATTTCCGGCGGTCGATTTCTGAGAGACTTCTTGCAGAGAGATGTTTTCGACCAGTGGGTCAGGTGTCGCCAGATCCAATTGTGTATCCTCCGGCCAGCCCATCGCACGGTTCAGAGTTGCAGTCAGCTCTCTCACCGTGGCGGCGGCGTTCTCAGCCGTCTTTCTGGCATTGATCGTACCCACATCTTCCCCGGATACAGGGATCAGGTCGTGGGAAGCCGAGGCGTAGAGCGGCCGGCTCTCGCTGTTCTTGAGCTTCCACTCTGCCGAGGTCAATTGACGCTCAGCAATAAGAAGTTTGAAATAAGTTTCCTCGATCTCAGCATCCCGCGCGTTCTTGGAAACGGCCGCGGCTGCCTTCGCCAATGCAATGCGCTCATCCGCACGAGCGATCTGAACGGCCTGGCGGACATCAAAGAGCGGAGTGATCGGTTGGACGAACGTAAGCGCCGCAATCGTCAGGTTTTGGTTCACGATTTGTGCCGGTATTTGCAGGACAGTACCATTAAACGGTCTGCGAACCTGTACCAACTGGCCGAGGAAATCGGTCGTGTGGAGATTCAGAAATGTCGCACCGAACTTTGGAAAGTAATCGGCTTCTACGCCAAGCCGATGTTGTTTGGCCGCCTCGACGGAGAGCTGGCTCATGCGCGCAACCGGGCTTGCCAGCCGGTTGGCGGACCGCTGCTGGACCTGCTGGAGAGTCACCCTTCGCGGTCCCCCGGACGGAGCTGGCGGGCCCTCGCCCGAATTACGCTCACCGGAGAACCCAGCGGCAGCGACATTGCCCGCTTGTCCTGGTATTCCTGTTGTGACGGCGGAGGCCGAAAGCGAGGAGAAACCGCTGAATCCTGGCAGCCGGGCCGACGAAAATCCCGGCAGGGCGAGCGGACCAGCCAACGGTACGTCTTGAGCCGGCGCGGTCCTATCAGTCACAACAACTGCCGCTAGAACCGCAACCGCAATGGTGGAGCAGCGGTTGTGCTTCCGATCCCTCGCTAGCATTCCAACCTCTCCTTATGATCTGGTTTGGTGAGCCCCTCTCCCTTCCAGACTCATTAAATTCCGCGAGTGAGAAAGCGCAGACCACTCACGCGGGTGTCCGGATTCGGTGCCCAAGAAAAGAAATCGGCGCCTGGACTGCCGCATCTACTTCAACGTCACAGGCGAGCCAACCGCGGCCATGGCGCCCGGAACAGCGCCGCCGAGATGCCGAGCCGCACTTTAGAAATGCGCCCAAAATACTTCGGCAACATGCTGGCGATGGCGATCAGCTCAATCCTGATCGCTACACCGTTGTACAGCGATCAACCCACGAACTCGCCAGGTGGCGCGGCGGACGTCGCCCCCATGAACACGAGCGAACTTCGGGCCCTGGTGGCTCCGATAGCGCTGTATCCGGATCCCCTGGTTGCCCAGATCCTCTCGGCGGCTACATTTCCGGATCAGGTCGCCGTAGCGAACTACTGGCTCCAACAACACCGCGGATTGGCGGGCCACGCGTTGATCCAGACCGTCAACGCGCAATTATGGGATGCGAGCGTAAAGGCACTGACGCAGTTCCCTTCCGTTCTGGAAAACTTGGCGAACAACTTGAGCTGGACGTCCAGTTTGGGCGAAGCCTATCATGGCCAACCGGCGGGAGTGATGGCTGCCATACAGGAATTGCGCGCTCAAGCCAAGAGGGAGGGACATCTCCAGTCCGGTCCGCAGATCACCGTGAGCCAGGCGTCGCCGCAAACCATCACGATTGAGCCGGCGAATCCACAGGTCGTGTACGTGCCGCAATATGACCCAGCCGCGATCTACGGTATACCCTACGCGACTCCCGGCTATACGTGGCAAGGCGTGGCAGGCTCGCTGCTCGGCTTCGGCGCCGGTGTTGCGGTAGGCTCGCTGGCAGGCGGATGCTGCGGAGGGGGATGGGGATCCTGGGGCTGCAATTGGGCCGGCGGAGCCGTAGTCTACAACCACAACAATTTCTACGGAAACCCTGCCTGGCACGGCGGCTATTACAACGGTGCACTTCGCGATGGTTACGGCTACGATAATCCCTACACACGGGCCATCGCGAACGATCGCGGCTTTGCCAACCGGGAGCAAGATCTCAACCGAATGGAAAACCGCAACCTCGCGAGCAAACCTGAAATGGGCTCATGGGCGCACGCCAACGACTCGTTCAGAGGCTTGAACGCCTTTGGCGGTTTTGGGGACCGTTTTGGGGGTTGGCAGTCCAGAGCCGAGAGCTTCCGCGGCTGGGGAAGCATGCGGGCGGGCGGCTTTGGGGGTGGCCGTTTCGGTGGCGGCCGCTTCGGCGGAGGCCGTTTCGGCGGCTTCCACGGAGGGTTCCGCCGTTAATGGCTCCGCAGCCTCTCGCTACACAAGACCCGTAAAGGAATGATCCATGTCATACATGAATCCTCGGAGCCCCGCATTGCGCATCGGGTTGCCAGTGGTGCTCCAGGCCCTGGTTCTGGCCTTGGTCATCGAGGCGCCGTCCTGCACCGGGTCGGCCCCTGCACGGAAAACCTTTGCTTCGCCCGAGGATGCTGGGGCTGCGGTCCTGGCAGCTGCGAAACTTGGCGATCAGAAGGCGCTGATTGCAGTCTTCGGCCCCGATAGCAAAAAGATCCTGGTGACGGACGATGCCCGCGCCGACCGCGCCCGATTACAGGAGTTCGTGAACGCATACGAACAGATGCACCGCTGGAGACCGATCACTGCTGGTGGGCAGGTTCTTCAGGTGGGAGCGGACAACTATCCGTTCCCAATACCACTGGGCCGGAATTCTTCAGGCCGCTGGTTTTTCGATACCGCGGCAGGCAAGGACGAAATCCTGGCGCGCCGTATCGGTAGAAACGAGTTGACCGCCATAGATGCGTCCAGAGCGGTTGCCGATGCCGAGCTACAGTATTGGCAGCAGTCGCATAAAGGGGTGAACGGGAAGGAGTACGCCCAAAAATTTATTAGCGACCCTGGCGCCCACAACGGCCTCTATTGGGCGGTCGTCGATGGTCAGCAGCCAAGTCCACTGGGCCACATGGGCGACTTTACCAAAATGCTGAGTTCCTCCGCCGGCGATCGCCGCTTCCCCGAGTTCAATGGCTACTACTACCGAATCCTCAGTCAGGAAGCGACGGCAAACGGGGTCAAGGACTATGTCGTCAACGGAAAAATGACAGGTGGATTCGCGATTCTGGCGTATCCGGCCGAATACAGAAACTCTGGGATCATGTCGTTCCTGATCGGTAAGGATGGCACGCTCTATCAGAAGGATCTGGGCGAAAGGACGGCCGAGGTTGCCGCGAGTATGACACAAGCCAACCCGGCAGATGGCTGGACTTCCATCCAAACGCAAACAAGTACCGCTTCTCGCATACACGAGTAAAGTATGGACGGAATGGAGGGGCGCTTTCGACTAGCCGTCACCGGGCGGCAAAAACGCGCAGGAAATCGCGATCGCCTTCCACGAAATCAAAACCGCCGAGCCGGGCCGCCGGCTCCCACCGCATTTCGTGGAAGACAAGGTTCTGCGGCTCGCCAGTGAAGGACGTGACGCGATAAAAAATCAGCTCGATGGGGTCCTTTCCAGAATAGGTATACGAATACCGCGTGATCTCGTCGCCGGCGGCCTGCGCGACGCCGAGTTCCTCTTCCAATTCTCGCGTCAGTGCATGTTCGGGAGTCTCACCTGGCTCCACCTTGCCGCCTGGAAATTCCCATTTCAGCGGATGCGACTGCTCCGGCTTGCGGCGGCAGATGAGGATGCGTCCATCCCTTTCGAAAATCGCCGCCACTACCTGGACCATGGCAATATTGGAGCATACATGTACTCCGAGCGGCTGCTGGATCATTTCCAAAATCCGCGCAACGTGGGGGATCTCGAATCGCCCGCACTCACGGTGGAAGTTTCGAATCCGGCGTGCGGCGATATCTTGCGGCTGTCGGTCCGTTTCGAGAACGAGACTGCGGTCGAAGCCCGCTACCGGGTGAGAGGGTGTACCGCCTCGATTGCGGCGGGCTCCGCGCTCACGGAGTGGCTCGTGGGAAGGACGCGCGGCCAGATCGCCACACTGCAAACATCGGTCATCGAGGACGCGCTGGGCGGTTTGGCACCCGAGTCCAAGCACGGGGCCGTGCTCTGCGTCGATGGCGTGAAGCAAATGCTGCGGCGCGCCCAGGCTCCGGGACGTTGAACGCCTGGGCCTCCGGGTCCTGCCGGGCCTTCTTCCCGCGTAATGAATACGGTATACTCCGTTACTGCCGTGTCCCGTCAGACGCCGGGCGGCTCCAGTACAGCAACTATGCCTCGCGAGAACACCCCCGCCCGCGAGCAGGACGACGATTTCCTCATGCAACTCGTGGATCGGGCGCTCGCCAAGCCTGCGGCCGAACGCGAGAGTTTCCTGCAATCGGCTTGTTCAGGCGATACCGAACTCCTCCGCGAGGCTCGGAACTATGTCGAATGGGAAGTGCGCATGCGGGGCTTCTTACTGCACCCGCTTTTGCAACGGCGTGTGCCCGACCTGCCGGAGATTTTGGCGGGCCGCTTCCGGATCATCGGCCGCCTCGGCGCGGGCGCCTTTGGCGATGTCTATCGGGTCATTGACGAAGCCGCCGGCGCCGATCATCTGGCGCTCAAGGTCCTCCGCTCGCCCGATCCTCTCGCTCTGCAATATTTCAAGCGCGAATTCCGCAGCCTCTCGGGCGTCAATCACCCCAACATCGTGGCTCTGCATGAACTCATCGCGTACGCGGATCGTTGGATGTTCAGCATGGAGTTCGTCGATGGCGTCGATCTCCTGCAATTCCTCTCCGCATTCCGGAGATCTGATCGGGATGCCGCCCTCCGATCCTGTCTGAGACAACTGGCCGAAGGCCTTCGCGCGCTGCACGAGCGCAACCTGCTGCACCGCGACCTGAAGCCTTCGAACGTGCTTGTGGCCCCCGACGGGCGCCTGGTGCTGCTCGATTTCGGCCTGGTTCGCGGGTTTGGAAACGACACCCAAGCCGGCGGAACCCTGGCAGGCACTCCGAATTACATGTCGCCCGAACAAGCAGCGGGCACGACCCTCGGTGAGCCCAGCGATTGGTACGCCGTGGGTGTCATGCTGTATCAGATTTTGACGGGACGCCTCCCGTTTGTATTTGAGTCCTATGAAGCGTTGCGGCGGAAACCGGTCGAGCGCCCGGTTCCGCCGGTGGAAATCGTTCCCACGGTGTCCGCGGAATGGAACGAGTTGTGCCTGCGGCTGCTCCATCCCGATCCTCTCGAGCGCGCCGGTTATGCGGAGGTGATGCGCGCCGCGGCCGCCGGTCACGACCTCGTCGTTGCGCCGGTGTCCGGCAGCCCCTTCGTGGGACGCGACGAGCCGCTGCGGCGTCTCCACGACGCCTTCACGTTGGCCGAAGACCGCCCGGTCCTGGTGCATCTCCGCGGTCCCTCGGGCATCGGCAAAACCGCCCTGCTGCAGGAGTGGATGCGGCGGCTGGAAGACGAGCCAGCCGCTTTGGTTTTCGCCAGCCGCTGCTACGAAGGCGAATCCGTCCCCTACAAAGCCATCGACGACCTGATCGATCACATCGCTCAGTATCTCAGCCGCTTACCGCATGATCGGGCGCAACAGTTTTTGCCTCGCAACTTCGCGGCGCTCGTCAAGATGTTCCCGACGCTGGCGCCGTTCCTCCCTGATCAGCTCCCACGCGTGGCCCCGCGCGACGGGGCGGATCTCCGGACGCGCGCGTTTGCGGCCTTGCGTGAGATGCTCGGCCGCCTGTCGGAGCGTCATCGCGTCACACTCCTCGTGGACGACCTGCAGTGGGGCGATGCGGACGGGTGCGCCGCCCTCGACGATCTGCTCTCCGCCACCGACTCGCCCCCGATCCTCGTCGTAATCGCCTACCGTTCGGAAGACATCGATGCCAGCCCCTGGCTGGAAGCGTTCCGCGACATTCGCCACCCGCCTTGGCGGACGACGATTACCATCGATCTGGACCGGTTCGAGAGTGCGGAGGCCGCCGACTGTGCGCGGTGGCTGCTCGCAGACGCCAATGATCCAGTCACCGTGCAGCATGTGGTCGAGCAATCGGGCGGCAATCCATTTCTCGTTCACGAGATCTCGCGTTGGATCAAGGCCCGCAGCGCGGACTCCACGGCCGCCGAGTCCTTTAGTCTGGCAGATGTGGTTCGCTCGCGAGTCAACAGCCTTACCTCGGAAAGCCGCCGATTGTTGGAGTTGGTGGCAGTTGCCGGCCAGCCGGTCGCACTGGCGATCCTGCAAAAGACACCCGGAGTCGCGAACGTGCTGGCGGCGCGCGATGAACTCGCAGCCGCCCGGCTCGTGCGTTTGCGTTCGGCCGGTTCCCCCGAAGAGGTCGAGGTATATCACGACCGGATTCGCGTCGCGATTACCGCCGAAATGGATGCCGCGGCGCTCGTGTCGCGCCATCGACAGATCGCCTCTGGGCTGCAGGCGGCGGCTGTAAGCGACCCGGAGCGAATCGCTGCGCACTTCGAAAAAGCCGGGGAACCGGAACTCTGCGCTCAATACGCAATTCTGGCGGCTCGGCGCGCTGTCACCGTTTTGGCTTTTCACAAAGCCGCCGCTTTTTTTGAGATGGCGCTGGCGGCCCAGACCCTGGAACCGGCAGGCTGCCGTGCCCTGCATCGGGAATGCGCGGACGCTCTGGCGCACGCCGGTCGTGGGCCCGAAGCTGCCGAGCACTATCTGGCCGCGTCGCAGGGCGTCTCGATCGACGAACAGCTGGAATGTAACTTGCTCGCAGCCGAGCAGCTGTTGTTCACAGGTCACATCGATCGCGGGCTCTCGATCTTTGGCAAAGTCTTGGGGCAGGTCGGCCTCACTCTGCCGGCGACTCCGGCCGGGATTGCCGGCACTTTGCTTCTTCGCCGAGGGCAGCTGAAGATTCGCGGCTTGCGCTGGAGGGAGACCGCGGCGTCCGCTGTTCCGCGCGACATGCTGCTGAAGGTCGACACGTGCGCGTCGGTAGCAGTGGGTCTTTCGCTGGTAGACATTGCGCGCGGCGCCGCCCTCCAATCCACCGCCATGCTGCTTGCGCTTCGCGCCGGGGAGCCGTGCCGGATCGCCCGTGCGCTCGCAATGGAGGCCGCGTACCGATCGACCGCCGGGGTGAAGGCGCGGGGCCGCGTGGAACGCCTCCTTGGTCTGGCGCGCGGGTTGGCGGAACGGACCGGCGACCAGCGCGCCATTGGGCTGACGGCTGTGATGGAAGCCGCCTGCGCCTGGAATGGCGGCCGCTGGGAAGAATGTTATCTCCGCGCCCGGTCTGCCCGCGAGGCCGCGCAGGAGCGGCCCGACCGCGTCGTCTGGGAGCGCGATACGGCCTCCATCTTTGAGGTCGATGGACTGCGCTGGATGGGACACTGGTCTGTGATGAAGGCGCTTCTTCCGGAATTGTTGGAAGACGCGCGGCTGCGCGGCGATCTCTACGCCCAGGCCATTTTGCAGATGCATGGCGGATCGTGCGCGGCGCTCGCGGACGATGATCCACAGCGCGCCCGTGAAGGGCTAGCCATCCTCAGCCGCTGGTCGAATACCGGATTTCACGTCGAGCACCTGGTCGAGATGCACAACCGGGTCGAAGTCTTGCTCTACCTCGGGAACGGCGCCGAGGCGCTGGCCTGGGTTCGCGAGCGGTGGCCGGCGCTCCGCCAGTCTCTTCTGTTACGCGTGCAGTCATTTCGCATTCAGATGCGTTGCCTGCGCGCGCGGGCCGCGCTGAGCTCGGCCTGTCAGGAGTCCTCCTCCGCCGTGCGGCGCGATCTGTTGAGGGGGGCGCTTCGGGAGGGCCGTGCCATCGAGCACGAAGGCGCCGTTTGGGGGCAGGGTTTGGCCGAGTTAATTTTGGGCGGCATCGAGTCGATTTCGGGGCGGACCAGGCAGGCAATCGAAGCGTTTCAACGCGCCGCGGCTTCGGCCGATTCGGCGGGCATGTTCCTGCACGCCGCCGTGGCGCGCCGCGCGCAAGGATTCTTGATCGGCGGTAAGGCCGGAGGTGAACTTGTGACGGAGGCAGATCGCGATTTGGGATCGCAAGGTATCGCGAATCCGGAGCGTCTCAGCGCTCTGATCGCCCCTGGTGTTCGATCCATCGTTTAACTAAACTGCTCGGGAGCCGCCCATGACGGATATGAAACACGAGATCCAGCAGGTTCGAGGCTTTGGCCGCTACGCGACGGGTAGATCCGAAATCTACTGGCCCACCAATGAGGACGACGTCAATCAGGTGTTCGACCACGCCCGCAGGACCCGCCGGCGGATCGCGATTCGCGGCGGAGGCCACTCGTTCAACGGTCAGGCGCTTCACAATCGGGATTCCGGTGCTCAGATTATCCTCAGTTCCGAAGCCTTCGCTCCCCACCGGATCGAGTTTGACCACACAGACCCGAACATCGTTACCCTCGGCAGCGGCGTGCCATGGAGTCGCTTCGTGCGGGAAGCTATCCGCCGGGCTCATGAGTTTGATGCGCCGATTCGTATACCCGGCTCCCTCCAGACCGGCGGGCAAGCCACTGTCGCCGGGACCATGGCCGGCGGCTGTCTTTCCCGGTTCTCCGGTACCGTCGGAAAGGAAAGCTGTTGGATCCGTTCCTTCCGAATCCTTACGCCTGGCAGCACGCACCCTGTGGTCGCGTCCGAAAATACGAACAAAGACCTGTTTTATGCGGTCATGGGCGGGCACGGCTATCTCGGCTTTGTGACCGAGGTGACTTACTATGTGGCTGCGCTCGATGGAAGCCGCGCCCGTACGGAGGTCACCACCTTCACATCGTTTCACGATTTGATCGAAAAGCAGCTGGAGCTGATTCGACACGAGCCGGCGGCAATGGCCGTGGCGGCCTCCGCGGCGGCGGGAACCGGGACCGGTTCGCAGGGTGCAACCGCGCCCTTCCCCAGAATGGAATTTGCTAGAGCCGTTTCGTCTGCTTGGGCGCCCAGTCCGTTCTCGCGCAACCCCGCCGCGATTGAAGGAGTCGTTTTCAACTCCTACTACGCCGAGCCTAGTAGGCCGAAACTCCGTGGTTTTCCGCTCTATCAAAACCTGAATTCGACCTTCCGCTACTTGATCGAACTGGCGGCTCGGCACCCGGCCTTGGATTCGTTGATTGACTTGGCTCTTTACGCCTATGTCCACCTCTTTCGCAACTTTGAGAACAATATCGAGGATTTTCTGTTCTTTATGGATGGCGATGCGAGCGCGCGGACAAGATTCGAAAAAGCTCACCCCGGCAAGCTGTTCCCGATTGTGCAGCAAACCTATGTGATCCCCATCGACGCCGCCGCCCCCTTCGCAGAGAACTGCATGCGCAAAATCCGCCGGCGCGGGCTTCGTCCTACCGAATGCGACATGTTGTTTGTCGCCAAAGACAAAGGCCTCTTATCGGCAAACTACGACCTGGACGGCTTTGCCGTGTCGTTTGCCTTCGAGCCCATTTCCTCAAATGGAGGTCCGCCGGCCGAAGTGGTCGGGTTGCTGCGGGAACTAAGCGTCGACTGCCTGAATGCCCAGGGCCGCATTCATCTTCCTAAGAACAGCTACATCGAAAAACAAGTATTCCGCTCGATGTTCCACGGCCAGATCCAGCGGTTTGAACAGATTAAGCGGCAGCATGATCCGGAACTGCTTCTCCAGAACCAGTTTTCCGATCAATTCTTCAACTTTTGAACGGCAGGTTTCGGCCTGCGTCCAAGCGTGGGCCGCCGGGGCTACAGGGAACCGGCGGCGGTGCGCAGCGCCTCGACCTCCTGGGCCAGTCGGCCGAGAGCGGCGCTGCACTCCGTGAATTCGCGGTTGGCGGCACGGCGTTCGATGTCTTTCAGAATATCGGCTGCGGCGTTGGCGCCCACGTTGGCGCAGGCGCCTTTGGAATAGTGCGCCAGGTGCATGCAGCGCCTGGCGTCCTGCTCCAGGATGGCTGACTCCAGTAGCCGCATTTGGCGCGATGTGTCGTCGATTAGCGCGCTCAGGATCTCGCGCATCAGGGCTTCGTCGTCCAGCGTGACGTCCCGCAGTTGGTCTCGGTCCAGATGCAAAACGCTCGGGTTCCTCTCCACAAATAGATTCTCGACGGTGATCGCACGGAGGAAAATCGGGGCAACGGCTTAGTCTGGCGTGATGAAAAACCTTAGCGCGGTGGGCGGCCGAATTGAAAGGTGGTCGACACCACCTGGCCTTGGCCGTTCACGACCGCCCCGGTCATGAATCCAGGTTGATTGGGAGTGCCGAAGCGCATGTCGAACAACTCTACAAGCCGGCCGTCTTCAGGTTGTGCGGTGGGTGCGACTCTCCACAGAGGAAACTGGTTGAATACAAGAAACGTTTGGAACGGGAGCGTGTGGCTTGCGATGTTCGTAGCCGGATCGGGGGACGGCTTGTAAAATACCGCGGCGCGCTCCGGATGAAATTGCCCGGTCAAATCAAGATCCGAGACCAGGTAAGACTCTCGGGTTTCGACGACCCCGCGCCACTGCAGCGGGTTCAGACCCGGTACGGCAAGGACCCGCACCGGAGCCCCTCCCTGGTAGATCCGCGAGTCGAGCGAAGCGACGGCGCGGCTGTGCAGAAATGCGCGGCCGCCGTCATAGAGAAGAATGAAGACGAGAGCGAACCAGGCCCAGCCGCGGCCGTACTGGTGCGCGCGCGACTTGCCGGAGCTGATTTCCGCACTCACCAGACGAGAGACGAAAGGGCAGGCGAGCGCCAGTAGCAACGCGGCCCAGATCCACAGGTCGAACAGGCCGGTCCAATCCAGGTGCAGCCATTTGGCGGAAAAGGGCAGCAGCAGCCGAATCCCATAAACATTGGTGAAATCGAGGAACACGTGGGAGGCGACGGCGACCATTGCAGCTGCAAACGCACCCGCCCAGTGCACAGGTTTGCGCGACACCGCCCGCACCAGCAGCACTGGCAAAATCGCCATTACTGGCATGGCGACCAGCGCGTGCGTCAAGTGGCGGTGGTAGTGGAGGTAATTCAACCATCCTCCGCCGGCCGTCACAATGTCGATGTCGGGTGCATTGGCCGCCAGCATGACAATCGCGGCCGCCTGCGGAGTCCAGCGATTCAATCCGGCCCGGCTGAGGAACAGACCGGTCGCCGTATGGGTCAACGGATCCATGAGTCGGAGTTCTCATTGTAAGCTGCGCGTGGTCTGCCGGATTACTACGCCGAAAGCGGCAACTCGCTGTTCGAGTTGCGCGCCAAGTGAGGCGGGGTGAACGCCTGAGCCGCCAGAGGGGGCTTCCTCCGGACCATCCCGCTGAAATACTCATCGAGCGGAAATAGCGCATACGGCTCCAGTTCCGCGAATGTCCGCCCCAGCGTCTCTTGGATTTTGTAAACGAAATGGTAAAAAGTGCCCCGGTCCATCCGCAGTTGGCGGCAGCACAATCGGCAGTCGGCGCCGAGTAGAAAATGATAGCGAAAGACCTTCTGCTCGATCTCGTCTAGCGCCCGATCGCTGACCAGACAGAAATCGGCCATAAACTCTTCCCGTTTCCGCGAGTAGACGCGCTGCCGCTCCGCGCCGCGACAGTATTCCAGCGTCACCGTGCTGGTGTGGTGGCCGCCTTCGACGCATTCCTGAAAGCGGTTTAAGCAGGCCCGAAAGATAGCGCGAAATACGCACTGGCACGGTATCTCTTTTCCTTTACGGGCAAACCGCAGGCCGTAGCCGTGGCAGTAGCTGCACGAAACTTTGGCGAGCCCAATTGTCTTCGAACGATCCCATTGCATGTCGAAATATCCTCCGGAGCCAGCCGTTCTCTCCTGCGAATTGGCTCATAACTCCCTACTGCTCAATCATAAGAGCGGCCAGAAAAGCGTCAACGAGCCATATCAGTACTTCGATTGAATCACCGGTTCTAGTACGCTTGGGTGGTGGTGATAAGCTGCTGAACTTAAAACGGATGACGACAAATCTCGGAGGCGATGTAAGTAGCTGCTAAACCATTTCGTCCAAAATGGATCTAGTACTCCTCTATTTGCGAGACAAATAACGGCTCGCCATGGTCGTGGACTTTCGGGAACTCCAGTTTCGGCTAGTCCGGCTTCTGCAGGATCGGGTCCGGAGCGGCGAGATTTCCGAGCGCCGTCTGGCCCAGATTATCGAGGTCTCGCAGCCGCATTTGCATAATGTACTGAAGGGAAAACACATATTCTCCCTGGCAACGGCGGACAAAGTCCTGCGTCACTTACGTCTTGACCTGTTAGACTTGATCGATCCCAAAGAGCGCCGTCTCTAATGGAGGGTTCGGTATTCTGGTGGCGGAGGTTATGACTCATTTGGCTCGCATTAATCCGATTCAGGGACGGGATGCGCGTCTCAAGCGCCTGGCGGAGAGCATCGAAGCGCTGGCCGAAAAAGACCAGCGCCGGCTCGACCAAGTCCACGAGATCCGGGAGTTGCGCCGTCGTGCGGCCACGGAGTTGCACGCGATCTGCGCCGATTTTGTGGTGTCGCTCAACCGTCTGCTGTCGCGGAGCGAGGTCAGTCTCGACCCCCAGGTTCTGACTGAAGATGGTATGCGCGAGGAGGCTCCCAACCTGATTCAGATCAACACTCGTGGCCGAATCCTCCAAATCGAGTTCACCACCGCTTCGGAACTGGTTTCGACCGAGGATTTTCGCATCCCGTACACCATGAAGGGTTCGGTGCGAGCCTTCAACCAGGCACTGCTAGATAAAGATCTGATTGAAGAGCAACTGCTGTTCTATACGCTGGAAAAAGAAAAGAAGCTGTGGCGTTTTTTTGATCCGCGCACGTACCGGTCGGGACCGTTCGATCAGGAGTACCTGGTCGCGCTGTTGGAGCAATTGCTGTAGGCTTTCCGCCATCAGGCGTTTTCCCTTTGACTTTCGACCATCTTGTAGGTGGACCTTCGGCGATGGTAGCGTTTTAGCCGGGTAGGGGGCCACTCGTGCCGCCAACGCTTAAGGAGAAGTATGTTTCCGGGCAGAAACCCAGGGTCGCGAACGATTCAAGGCCTTAGCATCAGGGCCGAGTTCGGCAAGCTCGCCGCTGCGGCGGATGAGCAACAGAAACGGCATGCCCGAACGGCGGCACAATACTGGCGAAGCAAGACGATCCAAAATCTCGCGTTCACCATTATCATAACGATAGCGTCGACGGTGGCAGCCTCGCTGGCCACGGCGGTTCCGCCCCGGCCGGTGAAGTGGGCGGTGGTGTGCCTGGCTGGGGCCGCGATGCTATGCACTTTGACGAACGTCACCCGCTTGCATCCGGAAAGACAAGGCGCCCATTTCCAGATCGCACGGCGCTACACGGCCCTCGCCGCGTCGTGCCGCATGAGCATCAACAAGTATGAAGAAAAGCTGATCGGGGACACCGAGTTTCAAGCGCTTCTCGACCATCACGTCTTTCACATGGATACCCTGAAGCAGGAGATCGAGACGGCATAAGCAGCCGCTGATATAATATCCCCGAAGTTGAGGGGGTATCTTGATGAGTATTCGTTCTTTCCTGAAAACTGCCACTCTGGCCGCCGCCGTGGTTGCGGGTCTGGCGCTGATCCCACCAGCTCCGGGTCAACAAAACATGCGTGGTTTCAAGCCGCCCGACGGCCCGGCGCCCAAGATCTGGAACGGCAAGCCGGATTTCCGCGGGGTATGGCAAACGCCGCGCATGGCCGATGTCACCAAGGATGAACTCTGTTGCAAAGGAGTGAAGAACCTCCCGTTCACAGACTGGGGCAAACAACGCTGGGACAGCTATGACGCCGCCAAAGGCGATTACGCCGGCAGTTGCCTGCCGTTCGGCTTGCTGCGCTCGGTCGGGGGACCGCATCCGGTGCAGATCATGCAGGATGAAAAATACATCACGTTCCTTTGGGAGCAGAACAACTGGTTCCACGTGACGCCCATTGGCGTGCAGCATCCCAAGGATCCCGATACCACCTGGTTCGGCGATTCGGTGGCCAATTGGGACGGCGATACCCTGGTCATCGACACCATCGCCTTCAACGGCAAAACCCGCGTCGACACGATCGGACATCCCGTCAGCGAGCAGCTGCATACAATCGAAAAGTACAAGCGCCGCGATTTGGGTCACATTGACTACGTGTTGACGATTGACGACCCCAAGACCTATACCCGGCCCTGGGACAGCATACGCACGTGGACGTTGCGGCCGGACTGGCACATCATGGAATACTCCTGCGAGGAGAATAACAAGGACCTGTTCGAAGGACACATCAAGCCTGGAGTGAATCCATAAGTGAAGCGCAGCACGCACCGCATTCTCACGACCCATGCGGGCCGGCTCGACGGCCCGCGCGAGCTGAACGAGATGACCCGCGGCATCATCGCCGGGCATTCTCTGGACATGAACAAGCTGATGCCGCTGGTTCGGAGCGGCATCGTGGACGTGGCGCGGAAGCAGGCCGGTGCCGGCATCGATATCATCAGCGACGGCGAACTCGGCAAGATCGGTTTCGGCGGAGTCACCTATTACGGCCGCCGCCTCAGCGGCCTCGCCACACGCAAATTGAAGCCCGGCGAAGCGCCGTTCATGGCGCTCGAAACCAACGAGCGGATCGAGTTCGCCGAGTTCTATAAGGATCTGCAGTTCATGCCGGCGCCTTCAGAGCGCGCCATCTGTAACGGACCGGTCAAATACATCGGGCATGAAGAAGTGAAGCGCGATCTGGAGTTCTTCAAGACCGCGCTGGCCGAAGCGAACGTGAAGGCGGAAGAGACGTTCATGTGCGTGCTGGCGCCCGGCTGGCTGCACCACTTTTTCTACAACGAATATTACAAGACCGAAAAGGAATACCTGTTCGCGCTGGCCGACGCCATCAAGCATGAATATAAGGCGATCGTGGATGCCGGGTTCATCCTGCAGATCGACGACCCCGCGCTGCCCGATACGTACGACATGATCGTGCCGCTGCCGGCCATCGAAGAGTACCGCAAGATCGCCGCCGAGACGGTGGACGCGTTGAACCACGCGCTGACGGGCCTGCCCGAAGACCGTGTGCGTTACCACATCTGCTGGGGCAGCTGGCACGGCCCGCACACGCACGACCTGCCGCTGAAGCACGTGGTCGACCTGATGCTCAAAGTGAAGGCCGGCGCGTACTCGGTGGAAGCCGCGAACCCGCGCCACGAGCACGAGTGGAAGATCTGGAAAGATGTGAAGCTGCCGTCCGGCAAGATTCTCATACCGGGGGTAGTCAGCCACGCGAGCAACGTGGTCGAGCACCCGGAATTGGTGGCCGAGCGGATCGTGCGTTTCGCCGGCCTGGTCGGCCGCGAGAACGTGATTGCCGGAACCGATTGCGGCATGGGCGCTCGGGTGCACCCACAGATCGCCTGGGCGAAACTCAAATCGCTCTCCGAGGGCGCGGCCTTAGCATCGAAAGAGCTCTGGTAACGCCGGCGGTCTTCGCCGCCTGTGGATCGTGGCCGCGGCCCTCAACCTGGTTCCCGGATTTTCCGTCGCGGATGCGACCGACCTCACCGCTCAGGAACTGCAAGCTAGCAATATTGAACTGCGGGCGCGAGCGCTGGCATCAAAAATTGCGGAGTCGAAACTCGGCGCCCTCGGCAGCCAGGGTGTGCCATCTCAAATCGTCGCGGTCGACAAGGCAAATGATTTGACTCTGCCCGGCAACCGCGTGGCCTCGGTCCGGTTCGCCGATCGCAACACTACGCCTTAACCGCGGCGCTACGCCAGTAATTCCGTCAGCGCGGTGGAGAGCGCCTCCGGGTTCTCGCGTGGGAGGAAGTGACCGACTCCCGGGACGACCCGTCGCGCCTTCAGCGCCGGGAACAACTGACGCTCGGCGGGCGTTACCTCCGGCGACCTCTGGCCGAGCACATCGTCTCCCCCGTACAGCAAAGTCGTCGGGACCTCGATCTTCGGACGCTTCGCCAACTGCGCTTCGACCGCCTTGAAGCGTTCTTCTCCCGGCGCGTTGCCGACCCGGTGGCGGTAGGAGTGAATCACCACGTCGACAAAATCGGGATTATCGAAAGCGGGCACGGTGCGATCGTAGGTTTCGTCGGTGAAGCGCCAACTGGGGGACCACTGATGCCATAGCAGCTTGCACAGCGGGCGCCGGTTCGCTGCCAGGCCTTCGCGTCCGCGTTCGGTATTGAAATACCACTGATACCAGAGCCGCGATTCCGCCTCGGGAGCACCCGGCGGAAACGGCCCGACCGTATTCTGGATCGAATAGCCGCTCATGAGAACCAGACCTCGCACGCGGTCGGGGTGAAGCGCGGCAGCGATGGCGGCGGCTCGCCCGCCCCAGTCGTAGCCGGCCACGGCGAAGCGCGGAAGCCGCAGCGCGTCGGCGAAATCGAGCACATCCTGGCCGATCGCCGCTTGTTCGGCCATGCGCGGGGTGCTGGCGTCTCGGAACCGTGTCGGACCATAGCCGCGCAAATACGGCACCAGGACGCGGTGCCCGGCTTTGGCAAGAGGAGGCGCCACGTCGTCGTAGGCGTGTGCATCGTCGGGGAAGCCGTGAAGCAGAATAATCGGAAAGCCCTGCGCGGGACCGCTTTCGTTGTAGGCAATGTTCAGGACGGGCGTGTCCACGGTCTTAGAGGCGGCGTTTTGTGCCTGGATGCGTTGCGCGAAACCGGCCGCGGCGGCGGTCTGCAAAAAGGATCGGCGGCTGCGTGCCATGGTGGTCATTGTATACTGGCTCCTTCCATGAAAAAACTTGATCTGGCCTCCATCCCGAAGTTCGACCAACTGCCCGTGCGGAAAGACGCGCCCCCGGAATCGTCATGGGGCGTCTTCGAAGATGAAGCGCTCGGCTGCCTCAACTTCCTCACTCCCGACGGCGTGGTAGAGGCCGCACGGCTCGTGCAGTCCGGGAAGGTGTTCCGGCTGGATACGAAGATCGGACACCTGACGCCGCCTCTATTCGGTCGCGCCGCCATGAAACACGAGGTGATCCCTCTCGGGCCCATGGCGCACGACGATATTGTGCAATTCAACACGCAGGAAAGCAGCCAGTGGGACGGTCTGGCGCATGTAGGGCACGGGCGGCACGGAGCCTTCTACAACGGTGTCAAGGTAGAAGAGATCCGCAACCAGGCCAATGCGCGGCTAAGCATTCATCACTGGGCCGATCGCTTTGTCGGCCGTGGCGTGCTCATTGACGCCTACGGTTTTCGCATGGCAAAGGGACGGGCGGTGAATCCGCTCGAGAGAGACGCCTACACGGCGGACGAATTGAAGGAAGCGCTTGCGGCGCAAGGCACCACGCTCAAGCCCGGCAGTGTCCTGCTGGTGCGGACGGGCTGGATGGAGGCTTACGAGCGTTGCACGCCGGAGCAAAAGCAGGCCATGGTGCCGTTCGAGAAACTGAAGTCGATCGGCGTCGACCCCAGCCGTGACTTGGTCGCCTGGCTTTGGGATAACCGCGTGGCCGCTATCGCGACGGATTCACCGGGCGTCGAGCCGCTGCCCATGCAGCTGGGGGATGAAGGACTACTGCATTACCGGGCGCTGCCGCTGCTGGGCTTGCCGCTCGGCGAACTGTTCGTGCTGGCACCGCTGGCGGAAGATTGCGCGCGCGATCGGCGCTACGAGTTTATGCTGGTGTCCGCGCCCCTCCCGGTCCAAGGGGGCATCGCTTCGCCGCCTAATGCGATTGTGATCAAATGAAAAATTGGAGGAGAAAATTTCATGCCGGCCACCGCTTCTACGATGCTCGATCTGGGCACCAAAGCCCCGGACTTTTCGCTGCCTGATGTTGTCACGGGTCGTACCGTGTCGCTCGCTGCCTTCCAGAGCAAGAAGGCCCTGCTGGTAATGTTCATCTGTCATCATTGCCCGTTTGTGAAGCATGTCAAAGCTGAGCTCGCGCGCCTCGGAAACGATTACGCGGCGAATGATATCGGAATCGTGGCGATCAGTTCTAATGACCCGGCAGTGGCCGCCGACGATTCGCCCGATGGCCTCAAGCAGATGGCCTCCGAATGGGGGCTGCATTTCCCGGTGCTGTACGATGAATCGCAGGCGGTCGCTAAGAGCTACAACGCCGCATGCACGCCGGACTTCTTCGTGTTCGACGCTTCGCGGAACCTGGCATACCGCGGCCAGTTAGACGATAGCCGCCCCAGCAACGGCAAGCCGGTGACGGGGGCCGACCTGCGGGCGGCGATCGACGCCGTATTGGCCGGCCGTCCGGTGACTACCGAGCAGCGCCCCAGCCTCGGCTGCAACATCAAGTGGAAGGCCGGCAACGAGCCCGCCTACTATCACACCGCGATCGTGGCATAAGGCGCGGCCATCGGCGTTATGGCGTCAGCGGCTCGACGCGTACAATCGTGCCGCCGTGCTGGTCACCCAGCCAAAAGCTCGATAGGGCCCCGGACTTCTGCACGGCAACGTTGCGAACATTCGTTTCATGCGGTAACAGATATTCGGTGAATTCGCCGGTCTGCGGGTTCAGCCGGACGGCCAGATCGCTATCCATCCCCGCGGCCCAAACATACGTCTTGTCATCGAACTGCGCGTCGTAGGGCCGCGTCCACTCGGTGGGCATTTTCCACTCGGTCACCTTTTGCGTCTTTGGATCGAACATTGCCACCGAATCGCGATTAAAACCACCGCACCACAACCGGTCTTGTGAATCGATGTGTCCCCGCCGGCATCCCGCGCCTTTGGTCGGGAAATCGTACCAGAGCGTTTTCAGGCTTTTGCCGTCGGTCATCCAAAGCTTGTCATTATTCATGTGCATTCCGTACATGTTGTTCTTCGAGTCGGCGACAATATCGTAGGCCCGTGCGGATGGGCTGCCCGGCGGATACGTGACCCGAGTCCATGTATTGGTGGCCAGGTCGATGTGCCAGGTGCCGCCCGCTTCTCCAGCGTCAAATACGATGTTGGCCCAAATCTTCCCGTCCACCTGCTGGAACCCGGGATCGATCATTGTCAGATGCGCGTCGCCCATTTTCGATTCCGGCACGGGCGGCTTGAACGTCTCCATTTTTTCCGTCTTTGGATCGAATCGAACGATCTGCATCTGGGACATGTTGCCATAATAGACGCGACCGTCTCGGTCGATATCGATCTGCAGGCCACCTTGTGCGATCTGCCCGAACCGGTTTTGGGGAACCTTATATTCCACGACCCTTCCCGTCTTGGGGTCGAGCTTACCCAGAAACTGGGAATTGAAATCCGAATACCAGACGTTGCCGTCCGCGTCGAGCGCTTCGTCGTGCGGCGATGCATCGGCACGCGGCAGTTCGTACATGGTATAGATCACCTGCGTCGCTTTTCCTTTCGGCCGCGGCAGTGTCTTCAGCGGGAATTCAAATGTATCCCTCGCACTCAGATTGATCGAGCTCAGGTATTTGGAAAAAGCGGTGGCTTCTGCGGCAGGAGGGGCCGGGTGATCGATCGGGCGCATCCAGGGATGCATCGGGGACGAGTTGTTCGTGTGTAGCGCCATCCGCTCCACCACCTCCGTCATCTCGGAGGCATCGAATCGCGAGAACAGGACCCGCTGCAACGTGTGGCATGTAACGCAATTGCCGAGCGCGCGCTTCTGTTGAGGCGTTCCCGGAACGCTGGCGAGTAACTCCGCGTTCGAGAGTTGGTCGGCGAGCTTCATCACCCTCGTGACTTTGGTGAGCTGTAGATCCAAATTCGTCGGCTCAGCCGTTACGTCGACCCCGGTTTTCGGCAGCTCATATCCGGCGGCGCGAATGCGGATTGAGTATTTGCCCGGCTCCAACCGCCCCCGCGGAAACGAGTATTGCCCTTGCGCATTGCTCACCACCCACACACTGATCGGCGAACCAGCTTTTTGTGCGCCGACGATCACGCCCTCCATGGCGCCCTCCGATTGGGAGCTGATCTTGCCGCTCAATGCGCTGGAGCTCTGATTCGCTCCCAGGCCCAAGCCGGCGAAAACGAGAACAACCAGTGACGCCTTCTTCATGACGGGCCTCCCCGCGTTTCACAGTCTGAACCAGAATATGCAACTGGACGTCTAGTTGCAACGCCCACCCAACGCAGCCTGTTGCGCCGTTGCGTTAGAATCTCCGCATATGGCAAGTGAAGCGGTGAGCGCGGCGGAGACGGGTCCGGCGCCGATGGGAGAATTCTCCCGCCTCATGGGGGTTTTCTTCGAACCGAAGAAAACGTTCAGCGATATTGCGGCACGGCCCACCTGGCTGGCGCCGACGCTGATCGTGATGATTGTCAACATTCTGCTGATTTATCTTTTCAACTCGCATGTGGGTTGGGAGCCGTACCTGCATCGCTTGATGGATAACAACCCGCAGATGCAGCAACTCGCGCCGGATGTGCGCCAACGTGTGTTCGAACGGCAACTGCAAATGGTACCCGTCTTTTCTTACTTGGGGGGCGTACTCTTTGTGCCATTGGCGTTCTTGATAGGCGGCGGCCTCATCCTGGGCATTGTAAAGGGGTTGCTCGGGGTGCCGATGCGGTTCGGGCAGATGTTCGCGATTATGGCGTTCGCCTGGCTGCCCCGGGTGATCTACGCGGGGTTGTCAATGGTCGTGATGTTCCTGAAGAACCCCGAAGATTTCGATATACAGAACTCATTCGCTTCCAATCCGGGGGCCTTCATGGATCCGGACAAGTCGTCGAAATTCCTGTACACGCTGGCCAGCCAGTTGGACCTTTTCTCAATCTGGGTGATGCTGCTGATTGCCACGGGGCTAAAAGCGGCCGGCGGAAAGCGAATCTCTTTCGGGGGAGCGCTTTTTTCCGTACTGCTGCCGTGGGTGGTGTACGTGCTGGGCCGTGCTGGCCTGGCCGCGGTCGGTTTCGGCGGCTAGCGCCGAAGTCAGGCACGGCGCGCCAGAATCGTGGCGGAGGGCCGGCTGCTGCCGGGCTGCGCGGCCTCGGAATAAAACAGAATCTTCCAGCCTTCGAATTCGCTCCGCAATTCGCCCGGTTCTAAAACAAAGCGGTGCGGATGCTCGTTACGCAAGTGAATTTCTGCCGCGACGAGACCGCCCGGTCGCACGCCCGCTCGGATCTTGGGGAACAGGTCGCGCTGCAGGTAGAAGAAATCGCAGATGAGGTCGTAGCCGGCGGGCTCGATGGCGAAATCGCCGGCCTCGAGATCGGCAATCCGGGCCTCGACTCGCAATCCCGCCGCGGCTGAGCGCTCGCGCACGATGCGAACAGCTTGCCGGGACGAGTCCACCGCGACCAGATCCCATCCCAGGCTCGCCAAGAAAATTGTGTTGCGGCCGGCTCCGCAGGCGAGGTCGAGGGCCCGGCCGGGCGGCGTCAGTTCGGCGACTTCTACTAGCAGGCGTGCCGGCTCGCTTTCCAAGCTGTCCGTCTCCGCATAATGCTTGTCCCAATCGCGCGGCACGACTCCAGGTTATGCTATTCGCTGATGCGGGTTGTCGTGCTGGTCGGTCTGCCGGGCTCGGGGAAGACGACGTACCTGGAGCAGATTGGCGCGGGGGCGTTGTCCTCCGACACGATCCGGCGATGGCTGGCCGACGATGAGACGGATCAGACGATCCACGACCGCGTCTTCGAGACGATGCGGTATTTGCTGCGGCAGCGGCTGGCACTGCGGCGTCCGGTCACCTACATCGACGCCACAAACCTGACTGTGGCAGAGCGGCAGCCCTATATCGGCATCGGACGGTCCTACGGCTGCGCGCTGGAAGCAATATACTTTGATGTGCCGCTAGGGGTGTGCCGGGAGCGCAACGCGCGGCGGCGGCGCGTGGTTCCGGAAGACGCGCTGGAAAAGATGGCGGCCCGCCTGGCGCCGCCGTCCGCGGACGAAGGGTTCGACCGCGTAACCAGCCTGGACGAAACCGGCGCCGTGGCGGTGCGTCCGTGAAAAGAGAGGCTCTTTTATGATTCGTTCCGGCGTGGAAACGGTGCGCCAGCAAAAGACGATCCTGGGTCATCCCAGCGGGCTGTTCGTCCTCTTTTTTACCGAAATGTGGGAACGCGTCTCGTACTACGGAATGCGCGCGCTACTGGTGCTCTACATGGTGAACTATTTGATTCCGCGCGTGCATTCGGGCGCCAGCCATGTCGTCGGATTCATGAGCCTGCAGCACGGGCTGGAAGCGGTATTCGGCCCGCTCGCTGTGCAGCCGCTTTCGTCGCAAATCTATGGCCTGTACACCGCCTTCGTGTATTTCACGCCGTTTTTTGGCGGAATGCTCGCGGACCGGATCCTCGGGCAGCGAAAATGCGTCGTGATCGGCGGAGTCCTGATGGCCATCGGACAGTTTCTGCTGGCGGTGGAATCGATGTTTCTCCCGGGGCTCTTCTTCCTGATTCTGGGCAACGGCTGCTTCAAACCCAACCTGGCAACCCAGGTGGGGAGCCTCTACCCGCAAGGCGACCCGCGCCGCGACCGAGCCTTCACCATTTACTACATGGGTGTGAACCTGGGCGCCTTCATTGCGCCCCTGGTCTGCGGCACGCTCGGCCAAGTCTACGGCTGGAGCTACGGGTTCGCCTCGGCGGGCGTTGGGATGGTGCTCGGCATCATCTTTTACCTCTGGGGCCAGCGCTATCTGGCAAAAGACGAACTGACGCGCGCCCGGGAGGCCAAAGTCGAATACGCGCCGCTCACCGGCAAAGAGTGGAAGGCTATCGGCGGCCTGACCGTGCTCATGCTCCTGAACATCGTGTTTTGGGGGGTCTATGAGCAGCAAGGCAACACCATGCAACTGTTCGCCGATCGCAATACCGACTGGCACATCTTCGGCCTCGAGATGCCGTCGACCTGGTTCCAGGCGGTCAATCCGTTCTTCATCTTTACGCTGACGCCGCTGTTAAATATGTTCTGGACGTGGCAATCGCGCCGCGGCACGGAGCCTCCGAGCGTCACCAAGATGGCGCTCGGCTGCACGCTGCTGGGCCTGTCCTTCCTGCCGCTGATTTACGTGACGAGCGGAATGCAGCCGGACCAGCGCATTAATTTCATGTGGCTGGTAGGCGGCACATTCTTTTACACCATTGGGGAGATTTATCTCAGCCCAATCGGCTTGAGCCTGGTGACGAAGGTGGCGCCGGCGCGGCTGGTGAGCATGCTGATGGGCATGTGGTACTTTTCGAATTTCTTCGGCAACTATCTGACCGGGTATCTCGGGACGTTCTACGAGAAGATGTCGAAGGAATCGTTCTTCTCGATGATCGCCCTCCTGGCGGTCGTGGCCGGCGCGGCCATCTTTGCGCTGCAGAAGCCGCTCAAGAACGCCGTCGGCCACAACACTTAGAGCGGATGAACAGCGACGGTCACGAGGCCGCCGCGATGCCTAACGCCGCCGAAAGGGCTGACCGATTTCTTGAAGGAGATCCATAAATACATTCGATCGGGACAGGTCTTGCCATCGCGGGGGCGCTGCTTGACAAGTAGGGTTTCGCCGGCGTGCGCAGATGCCGTCGTCGCGTTGCCGTAAGGTCGGCAGCGACTGCATCGGTGCACCACGAGCTGGCCGAATCCAAAAAATTCAGATAGAAAAGAGCGTACTCGTCTTATGACCAAATACAACTGGAATACATCTGGCTGGACGGCCGGGAGCCGGTTCCCGGCATGCGTGGCAAGACGCTGATCAAGCAATTCGAACACCCGCCTGCCCTTGCCGATGTGCCGAATTGGGGTTTCGACGGCAGTTGGACCATGCAGGCGGAGGGTAAGAGTTCCGACTGCGTCCTCAAGCCGGTAGCCCTGTATCCGGACGCGAGCCGTACGAACGGTTATATCTTTCTGAGCGAAGTTCTGCATCCAGACGGCACTCCGCATTCCACCAACACACGGGCAACGATCGAAAATGATCCAGACTTGTGGATCGGGTTCGAGCAGGAGTACTTCCTCTATCAAGACGGTAGGCCGCTGGGCTTTCCGCGGGACGGGCACCCCAACACGCCGCAGGGGCCGTATTACTGCGGGGTGGGATATAGATACATGGGCAAACTCGCGCGCCAAATCGTCGAAGAACATCTGGATCTATGTCTGGCTGCGGGAATCAATCATGAAGGCATCAACGCGGAAGTGGCAAAAGGCCAGTGGGAATTCCAGATCTTTGCAAAAGGGTCGGCAAAGGCGGCAGACGATTCGTGGACGGCTCGCTATTTGATGATGCGCCTCTGTGAGAAGTATGAGGTGGATCTGGAGTTACATTGCAAGCCTGTGCGGGGCGACTGGAACGGATCAGGGATGCATTGCAACTTCTCGACGAAATACCTGCGTGAAGTGGGGGGCAAGGAATATTTTGAAGAACTGATGGCTGCTTTCTCCGCCAACATCGCTGAACACATCGCGGTATATGGTCCGGATAACCATCTGCGGCTGGCGGGATTGCACGAAACCCAGGCGATCGACAAGTTCAGCTACGGTCTCTCGGACCGGGGCGCATCGATTCGCATGCCGGTTCATTTCATTAGGAACGGGTATAAGGGTTATCTGGAAGACCGTCAGCCGAACTCAGAGGGAGATCCGTACCGGATCGTGTCGAGGATTCTGAAGACGATCAACAGCGTTTCGAAGTCGGCACGGGCGGCAGTGGCCTAATCCATCGACGCCGAGGGAAACGTCCGCTTCGCCGCCATGGGCTGAAAACCGGACTCCGTTTGCCGCGCGAATAGCCGCCGTGTCTGGTCACCGGCTTGGCGGCAAACGCAACCGGCGTCCGGTTGATCCCGCTGGGCTATAATTCGAATGAGTCGTGCGGGCTGTGCGGATGTGGCGAAATTGGCAGACGCGCTGGATTTAGGTTCCAGTTCCCGCAAGGGAGTGTAGGTTCAAGTCCTATCATCCGCACCACACAGAAAATAAAGCACTTGCTTGATTCTCGCGGCTGTTCCGCGGCGACTCAAGTCAAAACTCAAGGCTATTTCACCCGCCATAGCTTGGCCGCCCGTTCCTGTTTGCGTCGTTTGAAGTAGGCGGCAAGTTTGTCAGCCGCATTGCCGAGGTCGCCCTCGTCAATGATGTTGTGACGATCGAACACGGATCGAGTTCGGTGGATCTGAAAAATTTTCAAAAAAAACCAAAAATGCAAAATCCGGTTTTGAACTGGTTGTTGTCGGGAGCTTCTATTTCTTCCCCCGATTGAAGTCTTCCTCGGCGTGCATTAGCCTGGCCTGCATCTTTATGGCATCGAGGACGATCTTGTGGGCCTCCTCAATTGCCATTCTCGACGCGGCAAAGACCTCATCAGCCCGGTGCTTCAATTCTGCCAGTGTGCGGGAGTCCTTGGAATAATCCGGCATGGCCTGAACCTCTTTCCGCAGAAAAGAGAAGCCAGCCGGTCCAAGCGGTTTAAACGGCTCTTAGGTGCATCTTCAGTATACTCCCAAGGCCGGGTTCATTCACGAGCAAGACCCCCACCCCTATATGGCTAATCTTCATCTCGGTAAGGGGGTAGTTCTAGTGAACGGCCATTGGCACTGGATGCCTACTCGCTAGGGGGAGGGAGTTCTCGTGAACAACGGCAGAGCCAATGCCGGACTTTCAGCAACCGTGCTCTTCGCTGTGCAACAGGAGAGCACTCCCTCTCTGCGCACAATCTGTGAGGGCTTGTTCCAAGTCTTCAAGCCGCTTGGCCGAGGAGAGCTTCTCATCATCAAATATTGCCTGGTATTGCCCAAGCGCAGCCCGGTAAGCCTGAAGGAGGGCACCTTTCTCAGAGCACGTCATGGCTTTCCTCTCCCTTGCATGAAAGAGGAGCCAGCCGGTCTGGGCGGTTTAGACGGCTCTTTGGTGCATCTTCAGTTTACACCCAGGGGAGGTGTCTCCGGCTCTGATCCGTTCACGAGATGTGCCCCCCACCACAGGAGTCGGCGTTTCTGGCAGAGCTAATCCATCCAACTCCAGCCAATGTTCACGAGAAATCCCCCCACCCCCATAAGTCTAATCTCCATCTCGGTAGGGGGTGCGTCTAGTGAAAACCGGTGCATGTCAGCGCCGATATAAAACGGATTCATTTCCGCCTGTTTTGTAGCTGAAAAAGAAAGGCCATCGGCGGGGACGCCGTACGGACTTTACAACAATTTCTAAATTCTTCAGCCGGGTGCGGGCAGTGCGACAACCGCCGGTATGGTCGAACGGCGCTGCCGCTACTGCGAACGAATCTTCCAGCCCTCGAAATATCAACCAGCACAATCGGTTTGCAGCGAACCTGGGTGCCAGGGGCGCCGGGCGCGCCGATTATCACCGCCAGAAGATCGCTGCTGATCCTGAATATCAACAGGTGTGCCTGGACAGTCCGCAGAAGTGGCGCGCTCGGAACCCGGATTACTGGCAGCGCTATCGCCAGCAGCACCGGGCTGCTGTCGAACGGAATCGTCAGGGGCAGCACGTTCGAGACCAAAAGCGGCGTCTGCGCGATCTGGCAAACAAGAACTCAGTTTTCGATCTAAAGCATGCCGCAGCAGAGGTCTGGCTACTCGGCTCCGAACTCCAGAATCTTGCAAACAAGAACTCAGCTTCGTTGCAAGTCTGGATTCTAGAAGCACTTCCGGCGCGCAAACCTCGCGTCTCGGAATCTTGCAAACAACAACGTCCTGGCGCACACGTCGTTTCCGCCGGATAAAGAGAATCGCTCCCATGCTCTCGACCGAACAGATCAACGACTTGTATCGCCTGTACTGGTGCGAGCGATGGCCGGTCCGCAAGATCGCACGGCACTTGCACATGGGCTGCAACACGATCCGCAAGTATCTGAATGCGCCGGCGCAGCGTGCTGGCCGGCGGCAGCGTAGCAGCAAGCTTGATCCATTCAAAACCACCATCACCGTATAACGGCGGCCACCACAGTATCCTGCGCGAGTATTTACAAAAGGTGAGGCCGCGAGCCAGGCCCCCACGCGCGTTTGTTCGTTGCGCCGGCGATGAATCCGGCACACCGGGCGGATACAAAGTCGGCCGAATCGTATCTACTTTAAAGTGGCGCTAACAATAACCAGCCAAATCTCCCCTGAGAGCTCCCGTTTACCCCTCAACCTGCCGTCATTGTGCCGGCGCGGAGAGCGCCATCTGAAGTTCGACTTTGGCCACTTCCCAAAAAGTTTGGCTGTCGTCCCGTAGCCACACTAAACCCTTTTCAGGCACATAAGGCCCAATCGAAGCCACGAGTGCGATGTTGCCGGGCTGGATTACACCGGAGGCACCGTAGCTGTAATCGGAGTGATTGAAATTCGGCAGAAGCTTGGTTGCATTCAGAATCAAGCGCTGCAATTTCAGGCTCATAATTCAAGCTCGGTGAGGGGAGAGGCGCAATACTGTTCGAAATATGCCATCAGAGCATTCCTCTTGCGTTGAAAGAGATCTCCGGTTCCGGAAACCGAGGCGTACCAGCCGGCTTTAGTTTGAGTAGACCGAAACCCATTGTTCATCACTGCATTGGTCGTCCCGAACGAGTCACATTTCAGAAAGAGCGGCTGCGCCGCATTTCAATCGCTGCAGCCCGGTCTTTCGCGCCGGATTGCGATCACCCTGGTATGGCGTGGGAGCCCCTTCAAAGACTGCCACGAGTATGGGGGGCAGTCATCGTTTCTAGGCGGCCGCGACCCTCGAGACAATCGACGGCGTGCGGGTGATTGGGCGCCGAGATTCGCTGTGCTGCCAGGCTAAGCTGACCGCGCGAGTCAACTCGATCGGATCGAAGGGCTTTGTCAGCACGTCATATGCTCCCAGATTTAATGCTTCGGCCCATAAGTAGTCATCCGCAAACCGGGAGGTGATGATGAAACAAGGCGGCTCTCGCAGCAGCACGGTTTCCATTAACACTTCCTGCCACGTGACCTGAACCAGATTCCGCTCGCAGACGACCACGGGAATCGGCCGAAGATGCCTTAGCTGTGACAGAGCGGATGGAAGCGAGACTGCCCGATGAACCTTCCATTGCGGGGTGAATAGTAACGCTTCGAGATCCGCGTGGTCACTCGTGGCCGGACTGATCGAAAGTACCGGGATGTTTTGGCAACCGAGCCCGATTCTAGGAGACCTGGCTAGGTGCTGCACCCCAGCTCTCTTTCAGCCCTCAACCAATCCTCTTCCGATGAACCATCCGGACATCCCCGGGACTGCCAGAGTTCGTAAGCGCGCTCGGGTATTTTCTGAGCATTCTTCGGTTCCTGGGTGTTCGGGAGGTCGGATGGCCGACTAAGCGACGGCGATCCTTGGTTTCGGTCGGACGCTGTTTTTTGAACCCGTGCGGACATGTGGCCACCACTCTTTCATCGCCGCGAGACACCTCGCAGCCTAATAGCAAATGACGGTTGGCGGTCCGAGCTCGCAGGGCCCCTACCCCATAAACTCACAGCTTCGAAAATCGTCATTCGAAGCCTTACGGACGAGGAAGTGTAGCTCTAGTCTGGACCCTTTGCGGATGGATGTCAATGGAGAACCGCGGCGGTTGATGAGGCTTCCCTTGAAGATGAAGTCGGGGTGTTGTGGTGCCCGCACGACTTGCGTCGCACTCTCTCCAAGAAAATCAACAGCCGGGCGGGATAGACTCCGCGAACTTCCAGTTCCGATCGGGACGGATCTCCGTAGCGCGTCAGCGATCAGTGGAGTTGGTGCCACTACTGGGCTGGGAGCGATCGCGGTCACGAGACGGTTATCTGAAGGTCGAGCGGAACGCGGCCCGAGTTGGCCGGCGCTCCGCTTCACCACTCTGGTGCCACGCGAGCGTCGCGATTCAGTGCGACAAAATACGTGGCTGTTTACCAGCGATCGTTTCTTCGGTAGCCGCCGCCATTGCCGTGGGATCCGCCCCCAGATCGATTTTCTTTGGGCCGGGCTTGGTTTACATTCAGCGACCTTCCGTCCATGTCCCGGCCGTTCAGCGCGTCGATGGCTCTCTGCCCCTCGCCGTCATCAGCCATCTCCACGAATCCAAACCCTCGCGCCCTTCCGGTGTCCCGGTCGGTTACGATGTTTACGCGGCCAACCGTCCCAAATTCCTCAAAGAGGGTTCGAACGGCGCCTTCGGTTGCATCGAAGCTGAGGTTTCCTACAAAAATATTCTTCACTTGTTCTTCTTTCTGCAATTGGCAGAGCAGCGAATGCGGGCAGGATAACCGGTTAAGCCGGATTATACGATAGGCCTGAATTGGCGGGACTGTCAAACTACATCTAAAGCATCGCACGATATGAGACCTGAAGCAAGAAGTAATTTCGGGCGTGTCGTTAACATACGATCTGTCCGCTCGAATTAATGGATGATCTGTCCGCTTTGAGAAACGGCGGCGGAGACGAGAGCCTGGAAGGTGAACCCTGGGCGAACGTATTCCGCGGCCGAGATGGAGCGGATGATGAAACTACAAGACGTGCTGTTGAAGGCGATGGCCAAGAAGATCAGCTGGGTGACGGCGGCCGAGATCATCGGGGTGACGCCGCGCACGATGCGCCGGTGGCGGGAGCGGCTGTAGGAACATGGGTACAACGGGTTGGCGGACCGGCGCAAAGGAGAAGTAAGCTTCCGGCGCGTGCCACTGAAGACGGTCGAGCAGGTGCTGGCGCTCTATCAGGAAAAGTATTACGACCTGAACGTGCGGCATTCCCGGGAGAAACTGCGTGTCAACCTACTCGCGGTTAACAGCGCTACAATAGGATCGCTGTTAGCCTCGTTTGCTACGGAATCTCTTGTTGGGAATCATCTGTTCTTTGGCAGGCCCGTTCGGCTAGGGTCAATGCTCGTCTACGGGGTGGGAAACGCGCTTACTACTCATGGACCCTTGAGCTACGAGAGGACCGCCAAGGATGACGCGGCCTATGTCCCCTACCAAAGGCCGATCCCACCTGATTGCGGTTTAGTGCAAGACCTCGTCAGGTCGGGGGTGAAGATGGTTGCATGGAAATTCAACCAAAACCGTGAACCACAGGACGGCTGGTTACGCGAGGCTGCACAACACCGGCCCGAAGGCTCACTGGATTTCAGATTATCTTGACCTTTGAATTCGGCGGCTATTCCGCCGTTAGCTGGCGTCCTATCAATGATCTTCCGGCGCGCCTGCGAGCAGTAGAAACCGCACCAGAACCACCCGCAGGATCAGCCGTCGAACCTGTTAGCGTCGATCACATCTGTTGGAAGGATGAAGATGCTGGAGCAACCCGCGTTTTTTGCAACCACCCGACCGGACGCCAGGAAATCAAATTGAATATGGCCTCGCGATGCAGCGTAAAGGCAAACACGCTGCCGGACACCTGCTCGATGGTCAGCAGTGGCAGCAATTCCCAGGGGCCAGCGGAAAGTCATCGCCTTGGGTTGAGGGGAATGGGGCAGAATCTCCAACCGGCAGCTCTGGCTTCCGAAAAATCCGCCGCGAGAAAAAGGAGGTGGACCCCAGACTGCCCGTTACTTTGTTGGCGTCGCGTGCCCAAACCGGACGGGACTCTCCCAGGCACCGGGTGTCCTCAGCCGGTCTTGTTTTATTGCCTCTACAAGGACGCGAATGCCGGATTCCGCTGCCTCCAATTCACCCGGTTGGGCCTTGTAGCCGGGGATTCTGGGGTCGAGGTATTTGACGTGGAAGAGCTGGTTTTGAACGGTCTGGAGTACGCCCTTCAGCTCGTCGAGAGTCAGGCTCAGCTTGATGGACTGCATAAACTATCGTACCACCCTGAGGGATATGGCCGATTGATTAACCTATCAAGTTGGGTTTAATATCGCTGCTATGCACATTCCGAGATGCAAGATCCACGGAGTCAGGCTGGTCTGTCCAGCTTGCAGGGCTGCCGAGGCCGGGAGTGTAACGAGTGATGCTAGCCCTCCAGCGGCGCAGTTTGATCCAGCGCATTGGTTTTCTGCGCCAGCAGAGCCAGATAGTGCAGTGGGTTGAAGATCATTTCCTCGCGGGTATAACTGCGTGTATGCTGCCCGATCACTTCACTGCCGCACGAAATGACCAGGTCCCACGCGAAGGCTTTCACCAGCACCTGACGGTATCCGTACTCGGTAGACACTGAGCAATCGTTGGTCTCATACCGCATCAGCGCCTGCGAACTGGCGCGGGTGGTGCGCTTCTCACACGCTTCCAGCGGCGCGGGTGGCAGTGGCAGCAGCTTACCCCGGTCGTGCTCGAACCGTTCGGCGATAGTTTCCTGATGGCCCCACAGCTTCCGCTGGCGCCGCTTCACGCACTCCGAGAGCAGGTGCGCGTTCAGCTCCTCCCAACTCGCCGCGCGCGGCACGGGCACCAGGAAGTTGCGCCGTGCGTATCCCACCAGCCCTTCCACATGACCTTTATCGTTGCCCTTGCCAGGTCGTCCGAACTTGGCCGCAAACAGATAGTGCGATTGCAATCCGCTGAAGGCCTCGGTAGGTTTCCGCTCGCCGTCCCCGGCGATCTCCCTCACCGCGATTCGCGTGTTGTCATAGAGGATCGTGCGCGGCACGCCGCCGAAGTAGGCGAAGGCCTGGTTGTGACCTTCCAGAAACGCCTCGCTGTTCTCGGCCGGAAAGGCGATCACAAAACAGTCGTCCGAATAGGGCAGATCGAAGCACTGGAAGTGCGCCTTCTGCTCCACTCCGGCGATCACCACCAGCGCTTCGCCGAAGTCCGCTTGTGCGTCTCCGGGAGGATGCGCCAGGGGAACGAACACCTCTTTGTGCGTGAGCCGCGCCTGCCGCACATAATCCTTCACGATGGTGTAACCGCCACCAAAGGCGTGCTCGGCTTTCAACCGGTCGAAGATCCGCTTGGCGGTGTGACGCTGCTTTTTCGGCTGCGACTGGTCGTCGGCCAGAATCTGGCCGATGATGCCCAGCCATGGCCCAAGCTTCGGGCGCGCCACCGGTTTCTTGCGTTGGTAGCCTGGCGCCAGCGAGAACTGTAACATCTTCCGAATCGTCTTGCGCGACAGGCCGAACTCTCGAGCCGCCTCCCGGATGCTCATGCCGTCCACCTGCACGGCTCGTCTTATGCGTGCATACACTTCCACCTGGTACACCTACCGGTGTCTCACAAAACATAACTGCCCTATAATGTTTTGGATCTCAAGTGTGGTGGTCTACTTCTTGACCGCACAAACCGCCGCTCAACGCGGCGCTTCGTGGTCTATTATTGCTCTGCCGTTTAGAGCGACTAACGACGGCACGACTGTCGGCAAGGCGGTCGCAGACTACATTCTTAGTCACGCGCTGCTCTCAGTTAATGGGCAACGCCTCGGGCAACTAGGAGGACGCGATTAAGTCGCGGTGGCGGAGCTTTCTTTGGGCTCCCGCTTTTTCCAGTTGAGGCGGCTGACTCCCGAGGATCAGGTTCAAGGGCTGAGAGAGGTGTGCGCCAGTTCGCTCTGCTTGGGGGAGGATGACGAACTAACCACTGCCGCATCACTTCAGCGATGATTTACGCGTCGGTCCAGAAGCGCGCGTTAGCCTTGTGGGAAAAAGACTCCATTGCGCTCGTGGCCAACTTCGCCAAACACACTGATAGACGTCTCCTCGGCACCTGACTCATAAAGTAATCCGGCACTCGAGGCTGACCATACGATACTCGCGGTATTCTGAACGAAATCTCCGGAAAACCCATTTACGGGATCGCGCAACTTGACGTCCTTTCCGGGTCCTCCCCAATGAGCCGTGAACGAAACCGTCGCAGGGACAGGGGGCACAAGCGCACCATGCAGGAGGGAGTTGGGAATGGTGAAGAAATCGGTAACGGCCACGTTGCTCGCGGTCAAGGACGCCCGGCCGTTGCCCGGATTCACTTCCACACTGCCCGCCGGTAGCGCAACCGTCCAGAACAGCCCCGTCGCGTCGATGCCAGGATTAAAATCATGCAACTGGTTGCTGAAATTGTTGAAGTCAGGAGCACCCGGCCCCTGGAACAGATCGATTCATATAAACGCGAAGGTGCCTTGCTGATGTCTTCC
>CAYTJD010000051.1:0-40978 GCA_964438005.1 uncultured Solibacteraceae bacterium
CTTCGTGGCTGAACCAAGTCGAGATTTGGTTTTCGAAGATCGAACGGGACGTCATCGCTCGCGGCGTCTTCACCTCAGTCAAGGATCTTGCCCGGAAACTGAGGCGCTACATCAATGCCTACTCAGCCAACGCCAAGCCGATCCAGTGGAAATATTCCAATCCCTCACGCCGCATCCGCGCTAACGATCTCTCTGCGGCAGGCCACTAGGAAGTGCTGCGCTCGAAATGGCACGCATTGAAGCACAGGTGCCTCTCTCGCATCTGCGAGCGGGTAGTCGTTGGCTTCACTTGGCTCCGGGCAGCAAAGTAATAGAGCGTTTCCTCGATAGTAAGCCATACTATCTATTATTGGCGCCGGCTCAGTCGTCGACCTGACTTCAATCGCCGTGATAACGTCGCACTAGTAGCGTCAGCGCTGAATACGGCATACTGACCGCCTAACGGAATTCTGCTCAGCAGTGGCTCAATGCCTCCAATCCGCGAATACACAGCCTGCGGAAAATACAGGAAATACTCCTGATCGATGCGGCGTAGCCCCGCTTCACAGACCAGTGCTCGCGCTTCGCCCGAGTACAACAGAATGGCGTCGGCATCCACGGGAGTCCGACTTACAATCAGGCGCGTGAGTGGGTTCAATGGGTTGTGCTCGATCATACAGAAGATCCCACCCGGCCTCAGCACACGCGCGATTTCAGCAGTCAACCCCGGCCGGAGCGCGGGAGGAACGTGATGGTAGACGCACACCGCAGTCACAAAATCGAATTCTGAATCTCCAAACGGTACGGTCGTGGGCGTCTCTTGTATGCGCGTCTCAATCCCCGTAATGTGCTGCATCATTCCGGCAGACAGATCGCAGCCGGCCGTATGCGAGAAATCCGTTTTGAGTAGAGTAGCCAATTCCCCTTTTCCGCAACCCACATCCAGATAACGGAGGGAGGAAGGATCCACCTTATGGCGGCGAAAAAAGCTTCGAATTAATTCGGTCTTCCGTTGGTGAAAAAAAAGCGACTCTTCGCCGGAGAAGCGATCACGGATCGGATCCTTGAGCAAGTCCTCGTAAGACTTCGCAAGTTGATCGAACCTCGGTTTATCCGTCACGGCAGGGGGACAGATGCCGAATTCATCCGCTCGGCTCTCTGCAATTCGTCGGCATCGACATTAAACGCCCTTGCCACGACGTACAAGGGGCGTCCTTTGGCTTGTTCGTACAGCTTGGCAACATATTCGCCCAAAATTCCCACGCTCAGGAGCAGGGCACTCCCGATGAAAGAAACCACGACCGTTAATGAAGTCCATCCCGGCACCGTGTACCAGCCCAAGAAATACGCCAGCAGCGCACGGATCCCTTCCTCAAGCCCTAGAAGCCCGACAATGGCTCCCATAATCATGCTGAGCCGTAAAGGAAGCGTTGAGAATGAAGTGGCGGCGGTCCAGGAGAATGCCAGCATTTTGCTTAGCGGATATTTCGTGGATCCGGCCACCCTGGCCTGCCGCTCATATCTGACGGCGATCTGCGGGAAACCGACCCAGGCAACCATGCCGCGAAGAAACCGGTGTGTCTCTCGCATCTCTCGTACGGCGCGCAGGCATTCGCTTGAGATCAGACGGAAGTCGCCGACATCCGCCGGGAGCCGGTCATAAACCATCACTCGCATGATTCGATAGAAGGCCCACGCGGTCAAGCGTTTATAGATTGACTCCCCGGCCCGCGATACGCGCTGTCCATAGACCACGTCGTAACCCTCGCAATAACGGGCGATCATCTCATGGATTACCAACAGAGGATCCTGCAGGTCGGCATCGAGGATGACAACAGCGTCACCGTTAGCATGATCTAGGCCGGCCGTCGCAGCAATCTGGTGTCCAAAATTTCGCGACAGATGCAGCACCTTGATCGAACCATCGGCCGCCGCCCAGTTCGCCACGTGATCGAGAGTCCGGTCCGTGCTCCCGTCGTTCACCAGTACGAGTTCGAGCGCGCACGGCAGCGTCAACGCGAATTCGTGAATCGCCGCGCGTAGGTGACCGATGACCGATTCCTCGTTATACATCGGAATGACCAATGAAAGCTTGGCGGGATGAGGCCGATCCCGGAGAAGATGTCGGGTTGCGCGATCGGCTGCCTTGTCCATAACTTCCACTGTTCTGTGCAATTAATAGAGAATCAAGACGGCGGTGGTGCTGTCAAGCTTCCGACTACTGGCGCTAGTCAAGTTGCCGGCACCAATTCGACGAAGCGCCCCAGACTGGTATCCCAGGCCATGCCGGTTCGATATTTCTTCCTCAAAATCGAGACGTAAACCCGGGCGTCAGCTTCACTGGTTACGGTGGTCAGCGAGTCAATAATCTCCTGGGACGGCATCGTCCAGACGGCCGCCGCGACCACCCGTCGGCCCTCAGCCAAAGCGGCGTCGATCTGCTTGCAAACGATAGCAGCCGCGTCCGCACCGGTAATTCCCCGATCAATAGTGAACGGCCGCGCCAGATGGACGCCGTTTTCAATGAAGCCTTTCGAATCACCGTGCCACAAGAGCACAAATTCCCAGGACATCCATCCTTCGAACCCATGAGACACGATTAGCGTCTTCCCTTTGGGAAAGAGCCGATTGAATTCCGTCATGGCCGCGATCGCCTTGCTGTCCTGTCCGCTCCCGAGCGTCATCAGGTGAGTGTTCCACGCGCCATTCACGGTGCCAATCACCACGAGCCCGGTTATGGCGCAACGCCTGACCAGAATTCCGGCACTCCCGGTCCTTTGACGTGCCAACAGAATCAATCCTGGAATGGTTGCAAACATTGGTTCGATTTGCATCTGAGGATCTTGCGGCTGCGAGTAAACCGCCCCTGCTTCACCCACCGCGAACAATGCTAGTGCGAAGACCGCCAAGAGTGGAGACACCGAGTTGGCAGGACGCCGAATCACCACGCCAACGCACGTCGCCAGCGCAATTGCTAGAACTGTCCACGACAGAATCATCGAGTGCAGGATCGAACTGTTCTCAAAGGCCATCCTGTAACTGGCCAGGTTATTTGCACCTGATAGATAATTCCCCGTGCCGACAAGCAGGTACCAGAGCTTTTCCCCAAACAGCCCAACCCAGCCCGAGCTTTGCGCTTTTGCGGGATACAGTACATACCACACTGGGATGTGTCGGAAAGGGAACGCCAGGAGGATCAGCGCTTGAACGGACGCAGCGAATGCGAAGAGCCAAGCCGCGCCTTGCAGAAACCACAACCTGCCCCTCGGCAGTAGATACAAGTAAACCGCCCCAAACGCCGCCACACCCGGTACCATCACGGTCCAGTGAAACAACGTCGCAAGAGCCATTAGAAGAGCGCTGCCCACAAAGAGACGAAATCCTCCGCGGTGCTGAAATTCGAAAAAACACACCACTGCGCCTACAAGGAAGGTGTATGCCGGGATGATGTCTTCTGAATTGATACTGTTCAGGAGAACGAAACCCGCACCGGCATGGACGAGGCTGACCACGGTCGCAACCCAGGCGGAGTCTGTGAACCGCACCGCTAGAAGGAAAACGAGTCCGCAAGCAACCCCCCCGAAAATCGCGTTCAAGATCGCCATCTTCCGGAACGTGACGTCGGGAGGAGGCACGCCATACTGAAGCAAGGCGTCCGGAATCAGTCTCGCCAGATGACCATAGGCATCGGTATAAAGCATCTCGCCGGTATCAAACGGTTGATTAGCGCCGTGGCCCCAGGCAAACACATCGGGAGACTTCCATAAGCCGTTCGTGGTGCCGAGGTTCGTATCGTCGATCGTCACCACCAGGCCGATATAAGCGGTGGCAACAATGAGCGCAACAACGAGGGCCAGATATCCGTACCGTGTAACACTTGTGAAGGGGCAGTGGATCACCGGAACGAACGCCAAATCCGCCAGGGAGCGCAGCGCTTTCAGTTTCATCGGCAAATTCGCCTAGTCGACTAGCAGCAGGCCCATGCGCACCAGGCTTACCTGCTGTCGACCTGAGCCATCGCTGATCGGTCGTCGTTCTGCGGCAGAGCCTCCGCAAGGCCGGACCGCCCTAGGTTCAACACTGGCGTCACCGTCTCAAAGTGCGCTGGGGACAGCACACGCCAGCAATCTATCACGACAACCGGTTTCGATGGCTTCAGATCGGCAGGTGACAGTTTTCGGTATTCCGGCCAGGGCGTGGTGATAGTCAATACGTCGGAAACGCTGGCGCACTGCTGAGCGTTCCTGGAGAAGGTCACATTTCCGATTAGATGCTTCTTCGCATTTTCCATGGCCATCGGATCGTGCACCACGACCCTCGCTCCCAGGCCGAGCAGATGTTTCGCCAACGCTACACCCTGCGACTCTTCGATGACATCCGTATCTGGTTTGTACGAGAGCCCCAGTATTCCCACCGTCCCGCCCTTTGGCAGTCTGGACAGGATGAGATCAGCCAGCCGCGGCACCTGCCGTCGATTCATCTGATCCGTCGCCTCGGCCAGAAGCGCCGGCACGCCGTTCGCCCGGGCCAATGCCGAAAACGCCACGTTGTCCCGCGGAAAACACGGGCCGCCATAACCCAGCGCGCCTTTCAAGTATTTCTTCCCGATCCGGCTGTCACAACCGATCGCCGAGGTGACCACATCGACATCGGCGCCCGGCAGCGTTTCGCACACCTGCGCCAGCATGTTCGCGTAGGAAATCTTCGTGGTCACAAAGGTGTTCACCGAAAGCTTCGTCAGCTCGGCGTTCACGTAGTTCATCCGCTGGATGCGCGGATTGCTTTCGCAGACCCGCGTGTACAGCGCCTCCAGCAAGTCACCGGACCGCCGGTCTGACTCCCCAATCAGGATCATGTCCGGGTTCAGCATGTCGCGAATGACGCTGCCCAGCGCGATGAACTCCGGGTTGTAGCACAAGCCGAAATCCTCTCCGCATTTCTTGCCGGAATGTGTCTCCAGCGCCGGCAGCAGCTTGCCGCCCGTCGATCCCGGCATCACCGTGCTCGACAGCACCACCAGGTGCCACTCCTTCTTCTTGCGCAGCACTGCTCCAATCTTTTCCGCCGCATCCAACACGTAGCGCATCGAAAAGGTTCCGTCGGGGTCGGAGGGAGTCGGAACGATGATGAACGTGGCCTCGGTCTCGAGAATCGCCTTGTCGAAATCCATGGTCGCGGTCAAACGCTCACGGTTGGCTTGGACCATCTGCTCCAACCCAGGCTCGTTGACGGGCGCGTGTCCCTGTTGCAGCGCCAGCACGTAGCCGGGATTGATATCCACGCCCACCACCGAATTCCCTTTATGGGCCATCACCGCCGCCATGGGGGCTCCCAGTTTTCCCAGGCCGATAATCGAAAGCTTCATGCTCTACTCCTGCCGCACGATCGGCATCCGCCATCCTGTGCCGAACGCGCGCGACGTCACCTTTAGCACCGGCGCTGCCTGCTTGCGCTTAAACTCCGCCATCCGCACCAGCCGCAGCACCCGGCGCACCGTCTGCTCGTCAAAGCCTTGCGCGATGATCTCCTCGGCCGACTGGCACTGCTCCACGTGGAGCTCCAGAATCTGGTCCAGCAACTCATACGGCGGCAGGCTGTCCTGGTCGGTTTGATTCGGCCGCAGCTCGGCCGACGGCGCTTTTGTGAGGATGACTTCCGGGATATCCGGCTTGCGCTGATTGCGCCAGCGCGCCACGCGGTACACCATCATTTTCGGCAAGTCCGCGATTACGGCCAAACCGCCGTTCATGTCGCCGTACAACGTGCAATACCCGACGGCCAGTTCCGACTTGTTGCCTGTTGTCAATAGCAGCGATCCGTACTTGTTTGACAACGCCATCAGCAGATTCCCGCGAATGCGCGACTGAATGTTCTCCTCGGTCACATCCTGCGCGTATCCGCGGAATGCGTCGGCCAAGGCCGAGTCGTAAACATCCATGATGCTGGAAATGGGCAGCGTCACTGTCTCGATGCCCAAAGAGCGCGCCAGCGAAATCGAGTCATCCACACTACCCTGGCTCGAATACCGGGATGGCATCATGACCCCTAGCACGTTCTCGGGCCCCATGGCGTCGGCCGCGATGGCAGCCGTCAGCGCCGAATCGACGCCGCCCGATAGGCCGAGCAGAACCTTGCGAAATCGCGTCTTGCGGGCGTAGTCCCGCACCCCCAAAACCAGGGCGTTCCAGATCTCGGCTTCCGGCGCGAAATCGCCTGGCGCTACCGAGCCCGCTCCCGCTTCCAAGTCCACCACCAGCACATCTTCCTCAAAACCCCGGGCGCGCGCGAACAGGCGGCCGTTGGCGTCAAACACCGAGCTGCGTCCATCGAAGATCAGGTCGTCGTTTCCGCCTACCTGGTTGACATACGCGATCGGCAGACCGTACTTCTGCGCCATGTGGCCGAGCATCTGCTCGCGAAATACCTGCTTACCCGCAGTGAACGGCGAGGCCGACAGGTTCAAAATCGCGTCGGCCCCGGCCTCCACCAGAGCCTCAATCGGATCGCGGTGATAGCGCCGCCGTTTCCAGAAGTCCCGGTCGTTCCAGACATCCTCGCAGATGCTGATTCCGAGCCGGCGGCCTTTCCACTCGAAGACAAACGGCCCGCACGCCGGCTCGAAATAGCGATCCTCATCGAAAACGTCGTACGTCGGCAGCAACGTCTTATGAAATGCGGGACCTACGGCGCCATCCTTTAACAGCACCGCGCTATTGAACAGCGGCCTTCCCATTTCGGAAGGATTCGGCGTGGCGATCCCAACCAGCAACGGCGGCGCGCTCGCCAGCTCCCGGGCAATCCCGGCAAGCATCTGGCAGCTGCGCCGCACGAACCCCTGATTCATCAGCAGGTCGCGCGGCAGATAGCCCATCAACGCCAGCTCCGGCGTGACGGCTAAGTCAGCCCCTTGCGCATGGGCCGCGCGGGCCCCTCGAATTACCAGCTCCGCATTGCCTTCGAGGTCGCCGGCCGTCGGGTTAATCTGTAGAAGCGCCAGTCGCAAATTGAATTCACCAGTCTTTTCTTGCGGAAACAGGATTCAAATCTGTGTGGCTGAGCATCCCAGTGTATCAGCAATGCAATGCCCCTTTCCACGATTAGAGAAACATTTCCCCAGAGTTAGAATCGCGGCATCCGCGGCGGTACCGGAGAACGATTGACACGCAACGCCGCTGGTTTGACATCTCTGCTCGGCCCGCGATACCATACCGCCAACGCGCCACGAATGCGCGGTCGCTTGCTGGAGGTTCTATCGTTATGAAATTCAAACTTTGGGTGGCTTGGGCGGCAGGTGTCTGCCTCCTCGGCGCGGCGCCCGTCTGGGCTCATCATTCGTTCGCGGCAGAGTATGATTCGAACCAATTGATCACCCTGACAGGGACCATCAGCAAGGTCGAGTGGACCAACCCGCATATCTACGTCTATCTCGATGTGAAGGAGGCCGGAGGAAAAGTAACGACGTGGGCCCTGGAGGGTTATCCTCCGAACACTTTGAAGCGCACCGGGTTTACGCGCGACCTGCTCAAGATCGGCGACGCCGTCACGGCTACCGCCTACAAGTCCAGAGACGGCAGCAATACCGGCGCCGGACGTGAATTCACCTTCGCGGACGGCTCGAAGAAATTCGCCGGGCCGAAGGGCAACTGAGCAGGAGGCTGACGTGAGACAGCGATTCGCCCCTTGCCTGTTGATGGGCGCCACGGCGCTCCTGATAGGTACCGCTTTCGCGCAGGCGACCAAGGCCCTTCCTCGCACCGCCGACGGGAAACCGGATCTCACCGGGACCTGGCAAGCCGGCGGCGTAAGCATCACCGGCGAGGCCGGAGCGCCGCCGCTCCATCCGCTGCCGCCGACGAAGTACCGGCCGCCGGCGCGCCAGCCGATTCCGTACCAGGAGTGGGCCGCCACGAAGCAGAAGACGTTTACAGTTCTCGACGATCCCACTTCGAAGTGCCTGCTGCCCGGAGTCCCGCGCATCGTCGGGATGCCCATGCCGCTGGAAATTGTGCAGACGCCGAAAGAAGTCGTGATCCTCTATGAGTCGTTCCGGGCATATCGCCGCATCCCGATTGACGCCAAGCTCCAACACCCGGATGACCTGACGCCCACTTGGATGGGCGATTCCGTCGGCCGCTGGGAAGGAGACACGTTCGTCGTCGATGTCACCGGGTTCAACGATAAGACCTGGCTCAGCGGGATGGGCAGCATCCACACGGAAAAACTGCACGTGGTGGAGCGCTATCACCTGAACGACGACGACACCATTTCCTACGAAGCCGCCGTGGAAGACCCCGGCGCGCTCACCAAACCGTGGGTCACGGGGGCCGTCTTGCGACGGCCGGTGGACGTTCGGGTTGAGGAGTACGAGTGCATCGAGAACAATCCAGACAACGACCACATTCAGAAGGCGCTGGAGTTGGAAAAAGCCAAAAAACAGTAGGTATGCGGAACTGGATCGTGCTCGCGGCACTCGCTTTCCTCGTTGTGTGCCTGCCCGCCTCGGCCCAACCGGAGGCGCCCACTCTGTTGCAGGGTGGGGGCGTGCTGAATAACCGTCTACCTGCCAGTGGATCCACTCCGCACACGCGCGACGGCAAGCCGGACCTGTCTGGCGTCTGGAATCCCGACCGCACCTTTATCTACGACATTACATCCGCCCTCAAGCCCGGCGAGTCCCTACCCCTGCAGCCCTGGGCTGCGGAATTGACCAAAAAGCGAATGTCCCGAGACGATCCGGAAGCCAATTGTCTGCCGACGGGCGTGCCGCGCATGGCGCCGTATCCCTGGAAGATCGTGCAAACTTCGGCGCTGATCGTCTTCCTCTTTGAGGGGAATATTCATAGCTACCGGCAGATTTTCCTGGACGGGCGCAGTCATCCGAACGACCTCGATCCGAGCTGGTACGGCGACTCGATCGGTCACTGGGAAGGCGAAACACTGGTGGTCGACACGATCGGCTTCAATGACAAGTTCTGGTTCGATTTCGCCGCCCATCCCCATACCGAAAAACTCCACATCGTGGAGCGGTACCGCCGCACCGACCTGGGGCACCTCGAAAGCGAAGTGACGATTGACGATCCGGGCGCTTACACGAAGCCCTTCACGATGTACGGCCATTTTCCGCTGCAGCCCGGCACAGAAATCATGGAGTACGTCTGCAACGAGAACAACCAGGACGTGGAGCACATTGTCGGTAAGGACAACCGGAAGTAATTCGGCGAACTCGGCAGCCGGACTGTCAGACCCGGTGAGTATCGGGGCGCCAGTTCTTGACAGCGCGCTTGATCTCGTCGGGCTTCATCCCCTTGTCGCCTGCCTGTTGAGCCAGCGAGGCGAACTCGGCATCGGAGGCAAACCGCAGCGCCGCAATCTGCGAAGGCGTTAGGCGCGCGTCGAGGAGCTTTCCCGTCAGCACATAGTGCCGCAGATTCTCTTCGGCGCGGATCGCCCGATCCTGCGCCTTCAGCGGAAACGATCGGGCCGAGCCGCCGATTACGACACCACAGGCGCTGAGAACCAGGATCAGTGACGCGCCGTAGAGCCGCTCATGGTCGCCCCACGACAGTACCAGGTTCACGATGGCGCCCACCGTAGTCAGCATCAAGATCAGCATGGTCGCGACGAACACCGGTACGCGTCGCACGTGATTGGAGTAATTCTGGACAGCCATGGCTCTCATGATCACATGGCGGACGCCGGGACGCTACTGACAGCCAGCCATGAGATCTTTTTAGATAAGCAGCTCTGATTGAACATTGACAAGAGACCAAAACTGACTCTATTCTTATAGTGCTCACCTGTTTCTGCCGGTTTTAGGTTGGTTCTCAGCAAAACTGCCGCAGAAACGATTCAGGCCGGTGGCGCGACCGGTTCTGGCCTTCTTCCCGCACCTGGGGAAGCAACATTTCACAGGAGTTGGTTCATGAACCCGTCGCCGACCCCCACGGCTCATCTCCGGAAGAGTGTTCCCGTCCTCTGTGTGGATCCTGTTCAGGAAGACCACGCCACTCTCCAAAAGATTTTTGAGAGTTCTCCGTGGAGCATCTGTCCCGATTCTTCCTGGACGCTGCGCGCGTGCAGTACCCTGACGGACGCCTGGCGCGCGTTGCGCTCGCATCACTTTGCATTGGTACTGTGCGAGTGTGATCTCAAGCCAGGCACATGGCGGGAACTCCTCGACCTCTTAGCACGCCTCCCGGATCCTCCGTTCCTGATTGTGACTTCTCGTGTCGCCGATGAACGCCTCTGGGCCGAAGCGCTCAACCTCGGAGCGTATGACGTGTTGGCCAAACCGTTCGACCACACGGAAGTAATGCGCGCGGTCAGCATGGCGTGCACGCATTGGAGGGCCGGGCAGGGCGCGGCCCGAGGCATGAGCCTGTTGGCGGCGGGCGGCGGCTAAGGGCGAAGCGGAGAGCACCGGGAAGGGAAGTCACGGCGGAATCACATTGATTGCCGGCTGATTTTAAAAGACTTTCGGGATTTCGGGCTCAGAGTTGGACAACCCGTCTGCTACAACGGTGGACAGAAGGCCGGGGGCGATCTTGCGATCGTCCGCGGAAGAAGGAAACATGCAGTTGAACACCGATCCGAGAAAACAGATCCTCATAGTCGAAGATGAGGGGCTGATCGCGGCGGACATTCAGAAACGGCTTCAGCGGCTAGGTTATGCCGTGCCGGTTGTCGCGCGTTCGGGTGAGGAAGCGCTCCAAATCGTCCGATCGGGACCTTTCGACCTCGTCTTGATGGACATTCGGCTGCGGGGTGAAATGGATGGGATTGCAACCGCCGGGGCGCTAAAGACCGCCTGCGACACACCCATCGTCTACATCACCGCGCATGCGGACCAGGAGACGATTCGTCGGGCCAAGTTGACCGAGCCGTTCGGCTACATCCTCAAGCCGATCGGTGACGGAGATCTGCGCAGCGCGGTCGAAATCGCCATTTACAAACACGAAATGGAACGCCGCCTGCGCAACAGCGAGGCATGGCTCTCGACCACCCTGAGCAGCATCGGGGACGGCGTGATTGCGACCAACACCAGCGGTGAAGTCGTATTCATGAACCCTGTCGCCGGGCGACTGACCGGCCGGAGCGCGGCCAGCGCGCATGGCGTGCCGCTGATGGATGTCATGGATCTGTGTGATGAGTCCACCAGCAGGCCGGCGAAGGATCCGACGTACGATCTGCTGCCCGGAGAGACGCGCGTCTATACGCTGGTTTCGCGAACCGGAGAAAAGGTCCTGGTCGAAATCGGCTGTTTCGAGAACCGGTCGGCGGACGAAGTGCTCGGCGCGATCATTGTGTTGCGCGATATCCGAATCCGCCGCGAGCTGGAAGAGCGCCTCATGCAATCGCAGAGAATGGAGGCGGTTGCCAATCTGGCTGGGGGGCTGGCCCACGACTTCAACAACCAGCTCACCATCATTCTGGGATATGCCGAGGGACTCAGCGAGCGCCTTTCCAGCCCGGAGAAGGAAGACGCCGTCGAGATCAAAAATTCCGCCTCGCTCGCCAGCGGCATTACGCAGCAACTGCTCACACTCAGCCGTCACGATCTGACGCGCCTCGAGGTCCTGAACATCAACCAAGTCATTTGCGAGTTGCAGCCGATGATCTCACACAGCCTGGGCCGCGGGCGAACCCTGGCGACGGATCTCGGCACACCGGTCGGTTTCGTCCGCGCCGACCGCAACCAGCTCAAACAGGTTCTACTCAACCTGACGCTCAATGCGCGGGATGCGATGCCGGCGGGCGGCGAACTACGCATCGAGAGCGCCAGCACGGAGATTACGCCATCCCACTCCTCCGCGCGCCTGTGCCGCCCGGGCCCTTATGTGCGGCTTCGGGTCACCGACTCCGGCCAAGGCATCGAGCCGCAGGCGCTCCCCCATATCTTTGAGCCCTTCTTCACGACCAAAAAGCCGGGATTTGGCACGGGCCTGGGGCTGTCGATCGTGCACAGCATTGTGGCGCAGGGCGGCGGGCATATTACCGCGGCCAGCGAGAAGGGAAAAGGCACGACTTTCGAGATCCTAATGCCTTGTGTCGGCACTTTTCAGTCCGTGCGCGATGGAGCCGGCGCCGAACGTGTCACTGAACAAGCCGTTCCAACGGTCCTGCTCGTGGAAGATGAAGACGGCGTCCGGCGCCTGATGCACAATTACCTGGAGCGCGAAGGATATCGACTGCTCGAAGCTCGCAATTCGGAGGAGGCCGAATCCATCGCGGAAGTGTATGAGGAGCCGATTCACATCCTGGTCACCGATCTGGTGATGCCCGGCAGGAACGGCCATCAACTGGCGGAGGAAATGAAGCACCGGCGTCCCGAAATGAAGGTCCTCTTCGTATCTGGCTACCGGCACGATGTACCGGAAGCGTCAGGAACGATCGGAAGCGATCTGAACGTTCTGTCGAAACCCTTTGTGGCGTCGGAGCTGCTACGCCGTGTACGTCTGCTGCTTGCCTGAGATCGCAGCTGTTCTTCGAGTTTGCGCACCTCCTCGCGCGCCGCTGCAAGCCGGCCTTCGGCGTCGTGAACACGCCTCCTCCAGGCGACGCGGAGTTGCTCGAACAGGGGGCGGTCATTGGCCATGCGGCGATCCTCCGGGCCGCGAGTCGCCTCCCCGGGGCTGATCCCGGGTAAAGGTGAGGGTGAAAGCCACCCCGCCGCCGACTGCGCAATGGAGAGTCCCGTTCAACTGGGCGGTCAGAATGTTCACGATGCGCAAGCCGAGAGACTCCGATTTTCTCCAATCGAAGTCCGGAGGAAAGCCGGCTCCGTTGTCCGCCACTCGCAACCTCACGCGGTTTTCATCAATGCAATGAAGCTCGACGGCGATTTCGCCTGAGCGAATTTCCGGAAACCCGTACTTGAGCGAGTTGGTCACCAGTTCGTTCAGAATCAGACCGCACGGTATTGCCTGATCGATGCCAAGCAGGACCGGCTCGAGGTCCAGCCGGAGGAGGATCCCGCTGGATTGGCTGTACGCGGAAAACAACTCGCTCGTCAAACAAGCGATATAATCCTCGAAATCCAGCTGGTCGGGGCGTTCGCGGCTGTACAACTGCTCGTGGACCAAGGCCATGGAGCGGACCCGCTGCTGGCTCTCCTCGAGCGCTCCCTGGGCTGCCGCCGGGAGCCCGTCGGACCGCATATTGAGGAGGCTGGAAATGATCTGTAGGTTGTTCTTGACGCGGTGGTGAACCTCCTTGAGAAGAGTCTCGGCGGAAGCCAACGCCGCCGACAGCGCCTTCTCGTGCTCCTCTCTCTGCAAGCGGGCATGCAGGATCGGCGCCAGATACTCTGCGGAGCGCTCGAGAAACTCGCGATCCGCGCTGTCGTAGTCGGCGGGTTTGTCCGCCACTTCGAACAGGCCGATCAGTTCGCCGCGGTCGAGCAGCGGTACCGCCAGCGCGCGCTGGACCACGCCGCCTATCTCCTCGGCCGGTTCATTCAACAGCAGCGGGCGTTTTTCCGCCAGGGACCGCCCCCAGATGCCGTTCCACGCGCTGCGCGGCAGCCTTCGATTGGTTCGCACGATTTCGGTCGCGCCGGGCCGGGCCCGTGCCACCGCGGGGCAGATCAGCGAGCCGTCCCGATCGATATAGCCAAACGCACCCTGCTCGCTCTGCATGAATTCGAGCATGGCGCGAAGTACCCCCGGAGCCATCTCCTGGTCGGGCGCGGTCAGGAAGGCGTTCGCAATCTCGTTCTTGAACGCCAGTTCCTTTTCGGTCCGTCGGAGCGTCTGATCGACCCGTTTGCGCTCGATGCCGTAGCGCATCACGCGCAGCAAAAGACCGGCGGAGAGGTCGCCCTTCAGCAAGTAATCGGCGGCGCCTTCGGCGATGCTCTCCACCGCCATGTCAATGTCATCCAACCCGGTAAGGATGATGATGGGTATGGCTGCGGCCTGGTCCTGCACGCGGCGGAACGTGTCGAGCCCCTGACTGTCCGGGAGCCTCAAATCCAACAGCAGCACGTCGGGCCGGTCCGCCGCCAGACTGGCCAGGGCTGTCGAGACGCGGCCGCTGTGCTGCAGCAACACTTGCCGGCCGCCGCTTTGCCGCAGCAGTTCCTGGATCATGCGGACATCGGCCGGGCTGTCTTCCACCAGCAGCGCTTTAATCGGCATCGGCTCTGTCCTTCACGCCGCTCACTTGGGCGGCAGTTTGACGATCCCCACCCAGAAATCCTCGATAGCTTTCACCACGCGCATAAAATCGCCCAGCTCGATCGGTTTAACGATGTAGCAGTTCGCGTGGAGATCGTAACTCCGAACGATGTCCTCCTCGGCCGCGGAACTGGTAACGATCACAACCGGGATGCGTCTGAGGTCGGAATCCTGCTTGATCTCCTCGAGAACCGCGCGGCCGTTTTTGCGGGGCAGGTTCAGATCGAGCAGGATCAGGTCGGGCTGCGGAGCGCTGGCATAACTTCCCTGCTTCCGCAGGGCCGCGAGCGCCTCGATGCCGTCGCGCGCCACCGTCAACCGGTTGATCAGCTTGCTGTCTTGCAGCGCCTCCCGGGTCAGCCGCACGTCGGCAGGGCTGTCTTCCACCAATAGAATGTCGATGGCCTGAACCAGCATCGGATCAGCCGGCATCACCACCTCCTTTCTGGAACGGAATTGTGAAAAAAAACGTCGCGCCCTTACCGGGCTGGGATTCCACCCAGATACGGCCCCCATGCCGGCCCACGATTTTCTTGGCGATCGCCAGCCCGATGCCGGTGCCCGGATACTCCGCGCTGGTGTGGAGCCGCTGGAAAACCTCGAAGATCGTTTCCGCGTATTCCGGGGCGATGCCGATTCCGTTGTCGCTCACCGAAAACTGCCACGCGCCCGTGATCTGCCGCGCCGACACGTGCACCCGAGGCGGCTCGGACCCATGAAACTTGAGCGCGTTGCCGATCAGGTTTTGCAGGAGCTGGCCGATCTGCACTTCATCGGCGTCGATCATCGGAACCGGCTCGTGCGTGACCTGGCCTCTCGTCTCTTCCAGGGCCGCCGCCAGATTTGCCAGGGCATTGTCGAGGACAGCCTCGCAGTCCGTGGGAGCGAACGCCGCGCCCCGGGTACCCACTCGCGAGTAGGCGAGCAGGTCGGCGATGAGCCGCTGCGCCCGCTTCGCTCCATCCACCGCAAAATCGATGAAGTCGTCTGCGTCCCGATCGAGGCGCCCCCGATATCGCTCGGCCAACAGCTTGGTAAAACTCGCGACCGCGCGCAAAGGCTCCTGCAGGTCATGAGATGCCACATAAGCGAATTGCTGCAATTCGGCATTGGAGCGCTCCAGCTCGGCTTTCTGCCGCGCGAGCGCCTCCTCAGCCCGTTTCCGGGCGGTGATGTCATGGTTGATTGTGGATACGCCTACGATGTTCCCCTCATCGTCGTGGACCGGAGAAACCGTTACGGACACCCAGACGCGCTGACCGCCCTTGCGAACGCGTTCGGCCTCGAACGGTTCGACCGCTTCGCCCCGCGCCGCCTTCGCGAGATCCGCGAGGACCTCTTCGGTGCGCTCCGGCGGCGCCAGGCCCGTGAGAGGCCGGCCCAAAGCTTCCCCCACCCCGTATCCATACAGCTTGCGGGCGCCTGGATTCCAGCTCACGATTGTGCCATTCAGGTCCACGCCGATGATCGCGTCGTCGGTCGAGTCCACGATGGACGCCAGGTAGGCGCGCAACTCTTCGGTCTTCCTGCGTTCGGTGATGTCGTTGACCACCACGCAGACCCCGGCTAAGCCGTCCAGCGTGACCGGGCACATGGACAGTTCGGTCTGCATCGTGGCGCCGGCGCTCGTAAGAAATGACAGGACCGCGTTGCCGCGCCGGCCGGCGGCTTCGTCCAGAAGAGATTGAAGGCGGTGGCGCTGGCTGGGCGGGAGAAACGAGGCGAGCGGCGCGCCAATCACCTGCTCTAGCGGCGCCCCCAGCATCCGCGCAAAGCGATCATTACTGAAGGTGATGGTGCCATTCCGCAGCAGCGTCACTGCGCCTTCGTTCATCGTCTCGACGAAATTGCGGTAGCGTTGATCGGCGCCTTTGAGAACATAGACCTGATCGCCATTTGGACCGGACACGACCAGGGCATCGACCTCGCCGGCCCGAATGGCCCGCAGGGTCTCCCGCGATTCTTCGAGTTGCCGCCGCAACTCCTCGATCTCGGCTTGCCGATTCGTGTCGCGCATACCGGTGATTCACCGGTCAACGGCGCGCCCCTTACGAGGCCGCAGATCGAGGCCGTACAGCCTGCCGCCTATGCCTGACAGATCCCCGATGAACCGCTGCACCGGCGCAGGCAGCAGCTTCACCAGCGTCGGTGTGGCGATGATCTGTTCCCCCTTCGCCAGCGCCGGCCTCTGGAGGATATCGATCACTTCCAGCTCGAACCGGCCTCTGAGATTGGTTTCGCAGAGCGCCTTCAAATGGGAGATCGCGCGAGTCGAGGCTGCTGTGAAACCGGTAACGTAGAGACGCAGCACGTACGTCTGGTTCTCGGCCTTGCGCAATGCGCGTTCGTAGCTGCGGGTCACATCTTCAACATGGTGTTCCATGATTACGGCCTCCTCGGGACTATATCGAGCCCCACCAGGACTCGCTCGGTGTCGGACAGATTGCCGATTATTTTTCGGACGGGTACTGGAAGTTTTCTGACCAGGGTCGGTACTGCCAGAATCTGATCGCCTGAGGCCAACTGCGGCCGTTTGAGCAGGTCGATCACTTCGAGACGATACTTGCCGGCCAGGTGCACTTCGCAGATCTCCTTAAGATTGGCAAAAGCGGCCATGGAATTGGGTGTCTGGCCCGCCACATACAGGCGCAAATTCCAGACCTCGCTTTGACGGATGCGTACCCGCGCTCCACGCGCTTTGTCGATATGAATCACCATCTCTAACCTCCTCCAAGATGCGCCCACGCCGGGAATTCCCGCTGCGTAGCCCGAGCGCATCGGCCGCCGCACGGGCGCTCTCCAGGGTTCCGATCACCCGCCGTTCCGGCAGCAGGCTAATGCACAAGGGCGTCTCCGGCCGGAACGGTCGTATCCTTATCGGCCGCGCGGCTGCGCGATAGCTCGGATCGCGAGCGAGCCGCCGATTTTTCCCGCAACGTCGCAGCCAGGTCCAGCCGTTTCAATTCACCCTCGGCGCTTCGCACCTGCGCCTGCAGAGCCGCAATCTGCGCTTCCGCGGACGCGCGCCGCTGCTCCACGGCGGCCCGCTCCGTTTCCAGCTCCTGCCGATGCAGCGCCTCTTCGGCCTGCTCGCGCGCTAACTGCGCCAGACGCGCCGACCCTGTCAGTACCGTTCCCTGCCCGGTGTACACGTCGAGGAGTTGCACGCCCTTACCGGACATGACGAATTCCCGCACCTGGTTGGAATGCGCCATTCCCCGGGATTTGAGAATGTACAGGCCGCGGTTGCGCTCGCCGTTGTTTTCCAGGTTTTGGACCAGGATCCAGGTATCCATCAATGAAGAAATTCCAACTTGGCCTTGGCTCCCGCCGTCATCGCCGTCTGTGAGGCCTGTCGCAAGCAACGTAATTTGCCGGGACTTGAGGAAGTCGATCAAGCGCGCCAGCATGGATTTCACATCTTCGGTTGTGCCGACCGATGTCAGGTTCGTCACCGGGTCGGCGATGACGGCGGCCGGTTTGAAGTCCGTCACCAGGTCGTGGATTACGGCCAGGTGAGACTCCAGACCCTGGCAGGTCGGCCGCACCGCGTGGAAACGCAGTATCCCGTTCTTCTCGAAGCTCTCCAAATGCACTCCGACGGAGCGCATATTTCTCAGGATTTGACTGGGGGACTCCTCGAACGCCAGGAGCAGGCAACGCTCGCCGCGCTGGCACATCGCCGCGGAGAAGCACGCGGCCAGCGTGCTTTTGCCGGTCCCAGGGCCCCCTGAAACCAAAACGCTGCTCCCGCGATAGTAGCCTTGGCCGCCCAACAAGGTATCGAGCCGCGGCACGCCCGTGGAGATTTTCCTGGTGAGCGCCTCGTAATTTAACCCGAGCGATGTGACGGGCAGAACCGAAACGCCTTGATTCGTAATCAGGAAAGGATACTCGTTGATCCCATGCGAGGATCCGCGATACTTCACAACACGGAGGCGGCGCGTGGCAATCTGGTCGGCGACCCGGTTATCCAGCGAGATCACGCAATCGGCCACATATTCTTCCAGACCGTACCGGGTCAGCGTTTCTTTCCCCCGTTCGCCGGTCACAATGGCGGTCATGCCTCTGTCCTTCAACCATCGGAACAGCCGTCTTAACTCGGCCCGCACGATTCCATGGTTGGTGAGGCCCGCGAAGAGCACTTCGACGGTGTCGAGCACAATCCGCGTGGCGTGGACGGCATCGATGGCGGCGCCGATCCGGACGAACAAGCCTTCCAGGTCGTACTCGCCGGCTTCTTCGATTTCATGCCGTTCCAAACGAACGTATTCCACGATCAGCTTCTTCCGGGCGATCAGGCGGCACAGATCAAAACCCAGCGTGGCCACGTTGCGCGCCAATTCTTCCTCACTCTCTTCAAAGGCCAGGAAGACCCCCGGCTCGCCGTAATCGACGGCGCCATGCACAAGAAACTCGATTCCCAGCATGGTCTTGCCGCACCCCGGGCTGCCGCATACGAGTGTGGGGCGGCCCTTGGGAAGACCGCCGCCTGTGATTTCGTCAAGGCCGCGAATTCCGGTCGGAACTTTCTCCAACCCGCGTGGCGAAGCCTCGGCCCTCGGCTTTCGGTGATTCATGTCCAATCCTTTCCTGAACCCGCCGGCCCGGCGGCGCGTGGGTGCTTTAACTACCGGCTCGCTGATTTGCCGGCGTCCGTAAATGACAAGGCCGGCGGGAGAGTGAGGTGGGCCCCTCGCTCACGCGCGAGAGAAAATGAATGGAAATAATATGATCTTATTGTCCCATATAATCTGGCGCACCGGCGCGCTACCATTCGCTCTCGAGCGTCACCAGCGGAACTTCCCCGGCGCCGTTCTCGGATACCCGGTCGATGAGGCTGATTCCGTAACCGTATCCCTTCTCGAAAGCTTCCAGGTTTAATTTCTGGAGTGATGGAGGCACGGAATCGGCGACCGCTTTTCGCAGCGCTTCCGCGTCCAGCAATCGCGTGATGGCGCCGAAGAAGCCGACCACCACCACATTCAGCACCACTTTGCGTCCCAGTTCTTCGGCCAGCCGCGTCGCGGGCACGCCGAACACACGCTCGCCCGGCCGGATCTGGTCCACGCGGACCAGATCCTGCTCCGTGATCAGAATGCCGCCGTGTTTCAGTTCCGGCGCGAACCGCCGGTACGCCTCTTGCGAGAGGACCACCAGAACATCGGGCTGCGTCACATAAGGGTACAGAATGGGTTCCGCGGAAAGGATTACCTGGGCGCTCGAAGACCCGCCTCGCGCCTCGGGGCCGAAACTCTGCGTCATCGTGGCGTAACCGTTCTGGAACAACGCTGCTGCCCTGCCGATGATGCCCGCGGCCAGGATCACGCCCTGCCCGCCGAAGCCCGCTATGCGAATTTCCGTCAGAGGCTGCATACGGCCTCCGGTTCCACGTATCGGTCGCCGAGGGAAGCATGCAGCTGCGCACGCATCAGGTCCAGATAATCGGGGCGGTCTCGGTCCACGAATTTGCCTACCACGATCTCCCCCGACTTCGTCAAGCCGCACTCGTGGGTCGGCGCGCCGTTGCGGATCTTGCTCGCTTCCTTGTAATACTTCATGGCGTCGAGGCCATCGCCCATCTTGTTGCGCCGCTGGTATAACGTCGGGCAAGGAGAGAGCACCTCGATAAAGCAGAAGCCTTTCTTCTTGAGGATCTCTCCCATGGAACGAGCGAGTTGAGTGACGTGATAGGTGGTCCAGCGCGCCACGTAAGAGGCCCCCGCGGCTTCGGCCAGCGCCACCAGATTGAAGGACGGCTCGAACACTCCGTAGGGCGCGGTCGACGTCACGGCCGTGCCGGGCGTGGTGGGGGCGGTCTGCCCGCCGGTCATCGCGTAAATCATGTTGTTTACGCAGATGACTTTCAAGTCCATATTCCGCCGCGCCGCATGGATCAGATGGTTGCCGCCGATCGCGAACAGATCGCCATCGCCGGAATACACCACCACTTGCAACTGGGGATTCGCCAGCTTGAGTCCGGTCGCGAACGGAATGGCACGCCCGTGGGTCGTATGGAACGAATCGAGACGTAGATAGCCCGCGACGCGCCCCGTACAGCCGATTCCCGAAACGATCGCCACTCGGTCGAGGTCTGCTTTGGAATTAAGAAGCGCCCGGGCGAAGCAATTGACGGTGGTGCCGATGCCGCAAGCCGGACACCAGATGTGCGGCATGCGTTCCATCCGCAGAAACGGCTCGACAGGGTTCTGTGCGCCGGCCGGAATCTCCCTCTCGATTTCCACCTCGGTCATAACGCCGCTGCCTCCACAATGCGATCGAGAATATCTTGCGGATTGTGCACCCCGCCGCCGGCATGCGGCACCGGCATCACCTTCGCTTTCCCCGCGGCGGCGCGCTCCACTTCGTAAACCATTTGTCCGAGATTCAGCTCCGGCACCACGAATGCCTTGACGCGGACCGCCAGATCGCGGATTCGCTCCGTTGGGAACGGCCATGCCTGAATCAGCCGGAACTTGCCCGCGCGCACGCCGCGCTCACGCGCGAGTTGCAGCGCCCGTTGGGCCACCCGCGACGTGATGCCATAGGAAAACACCACCACCTCGGCGTCATCCAAGGCTTCGGTCTCGGCGAGGGCCCGCCCGTTCGCCAGCGGCAGCAGTTTGTCCTGCAACCGGTGCAGGAGCCGGTCCTGCACTTCCACATTCATGCTCGGGTAGCCGCGTTCGTCGTGCGTCAGTCCGGTGATATGGAACCGGTAGCCGTCCCCGGCCTTACTCATTTCGGGCACAAGACATTCGTCCGGTTCGAAGACGTGAAACTCTTCAGCGGGCCGACTGGTGAAGCGCCGCGGGGTAATCTCGAGCTGGTCTGCCGAAGGGATGATCACCTTTTCGGTCATGTGTCCGACGCATTCGTCCAGCATCATCATGACCGGCACGCGAAACTCCTCCGCCAGGTTGAACGCTGTAATCGTCAGATCAAAGCATTCTTGCGGGGAATTCGGGCACAAGGCAATGATTCCGTAGTCCCCGTGCGATCCCCAACGCGCCGCATCATATCGGCTTGGGCCGGCAAAGTAGGCAATCCGGTGGAGGGACCGCCCCGCTGCACGTTCACGAATACGCACGGGGTCTCCGTCATGGCGGCATAGCCGATGTGTTCCATCATCAGCGAGAATCCCGGGCCCGAAGTGACCGTGAACGCCTTAGCGCCGCCCCAGACCGCACCTTGAATGGCGATCGATGCCGCCAGTTCATCTTCCATCTGGATGAAGGTGCCGCCGACTGTCGGGACGCGGGCGGCGAACCGTTCGACGACTTCCGTTGAGGGGGTAATCGGGTACCCTGCGGAAAATCGCGCACCTGCTGCGAGGGCTCCCTCACAGCAGGCGTGATCGCCGTCGAGAAAGTGAACACCGGTCAAAACCCCTTTTGGGTCAGCGTGCATACCGTGCTCCGAAGATCGCGAAGTCGGGGCAGTACATCCCGCACAAATCGCAGCCGCTACACTTTTCTCCGGCCACGACATAGGGTGGGTGATAACCCTTGGAATTGAAAGCGGATGACAGCGCGAGCACTTGAGTGGGGCAAAACTCAACGCAAAACCCACATCCCTTGCACCGTTCCACCGTAACTGCAACAAATCCTTTGGCCATGACATTCCTCCCCTTTGGTGGCCGCAAACGTTGCTGCATCTGAAGGGCCATATATGGTCTTTTCAGACCTGTAAAGCTGATTCTGGAGCTCAGGCTACACTCGAAGCGTATGAGACTGGCGATTCAGGCGGATGACGTGCGGGCGGCGGCCGAGCGGATCCGGCCGCTGGCGCGGCGTACGCCCGTGTTCACTTCGAGCGGATTTGATGCGGAGGCCGGCGTTCGCGTGTTCTTCAAATGCGAAAACCTGCAGAAAGGTGGGGCATTCAAAATCCGCGGGGCCGCCAACCTGATTCTCTCCCTGCCGAAGGAAGCGCTGTCGCGCGGTGTCGTGGCCTATTCGTCCGGCAATCATGCCCAAGCGGTCGCCATCGCTGCACAGCACGTCGGTGCGCCCGCAACGATTGTCATGCCCGAAGACGCACCCCGCTCGAAAATGGAGGCGACTCGCTCCCGCGGCGCCCGCGTCCTCACCTACAACCGGTTTCAAGAAAGCCGGGAGCAAATCGCGGAGCGGATTCAGCAGGAGAGTGGCGCTGCGTTAGTGCCGCCCTTCGACCATCCAATGATCATGGCGGGCCAGGGCACCGCTGCGCTCGAGTTGCTTGCCGAGACGGGACCCCTCGATGCGTTGATTACTCCGGTGGGCGGCGGCGGTCTGTTATCTGGCTGCTCTACCATCGCCAAAGACATGGACGGGGCAATTCGGATGCTGGGAGCGGAACCCGAAGGAGCCAATGACACATTTCTTTCGTTGGTGGCGGGAGAACGCGTCGCGGTGCAGCCGGAAACGATCGCGGACGGCCTGCGGGCGCCCAAGCCCGGCGAATTGACCTTTCCGATCGTCCGCCAACTCGTCGAGCGGGTCGTTCTTGTGAGCGATGACCAGATCCGGTCGGCCGTGAAGTTTCTTTTGTCGCGATTGAAGATTCTGGTGGAGCCGAGCGGCGCGGTGGGCGCCGCAGCCGCGCTGTTCCACAAGCTTCCGCCGGGAATTCGCAGCGTCGGTATCGTGCTCTCCGGCGGGAACGTCGATTACGAAGACCTGATCCGTTATTAATTGCGAGTTCGATAGAATTCGGTTGTGTCCCGAGTCCTCATGGTAGCTTCGGAAGCCACGCCCTTCGCCAAGACCGGCGGGTTGGCCGACGTAGTGGGCGCCCTTCCGCCGGCCTTGCGAGCCTGCGGCGACGAGGTGGCCGTGGTGATTCCCCGGTACGGTTTCATCGATCTCAAAGGGCTGCGGCGCGTTTACGACCACCTCCCCGTTTTCCTGGGCGCAGCCCGGTATGACACATCGATTTATGCCGGGTCGCAGGAATATCCCCTGTACCTGGTGGATTGCCCCGCGCTCTTTGATCGTCACGGCCTTTATGGTGAGGAGGGGAAGGATTATCCCGACAATCACATTCGGTTCGCAGTTCTGGCTCGCGCCGCGTTGGGTGTGGCGCGCTTCCTTTTCAAGACGGATGTCTTCCATTGTCATGACTGGCAGGCCGGCCTGGTGGCGCCCTATCTGCGCACCACCTTCGCCCGCGATCCCACGTTCCTCGGAGTGAAGACCCTCTTCACGATTCATAATCTGGGATACCAGGGCCTGTTCCCGAAGACGGCGTTATCCCCGGCCGCGCTCGACGCGAGCCTGAACCGGCCCGAGGGCATGGAGTTCTTCGGCAAGATCAGCTACATCAAAGGCGGGATCGCTTACGCGGGGGCGATCAACACGGTGAGCCCTACGTATGCGCGCGAGATCCAGACCGAGGAATTCGGCTTCGGGCTGGATGGCGCTCTGCGCGCCCGTTCTGCAGTCATCAGTGGTATCTTGAACGGCGCGGACTACCGGGAGTGGAATCCGGCGACCGATTCCCTCATTCCCGCCCGGTATTCAACGCAGGACCTCGGCGGCAAACGGATCTGCAAGCAGCGCCTGCTGGCGGAATTCGGCCTTCCATCCGCCTCCGGCCGGCCTCTGCTCGGGGTTGTCTCGCGGTTTACGCAGCAGAAAGGAATCGATCTGATTGTCAAGATTGCGGACGATCTGGTCGCCGAGGACATGTATCTCGTGGCTCTGGGCACCGGCGAACCGGAGCAGGAGGCGATGGTCCGCAAAATCGCCGCACGCCACCCGAAGCGAATCGCCGTGCACATCGGTTTCGATACCGCCCTGGCGCACCGGGTGGAAGCCGGCGCCGATCTTTTCCTCATGCCGAGCCGGTACGAGCCGAGCGGCCTGAGCCAGATGTACAGCCTGAAATATGGGACGGTTCCGGTGGTTCGCGCCGTCGGCGGATTGAATGATACTATCGATGAGGGCACCGGGTTCAAGTTCTCGGAGCCTACGGGGCAGGCGCTGCTGGCGGCAATCCGTGAAGCCGGGCGGGTTTTTTCCCAACCGGAGGACTGGAAGGCGATGATGCTCCGGGGAATGGAAAGGGATTTTTCCTGGAACCGGTCGGCCCGAACCTATTCGGACCTGTACCGGCGCCTTCTGGAACGGAATTGAATCCTTTCGCTGGATGGGGGATTCTAATTACTTAGGAGACAAGATGGCAGGTCAGAATACGTTAACCTTTACCGACGCCGGTTTTGACCAGGAGGTCCTGCGATCGGACGTCCCGGTTTTGGTGGACTTTTGGGCTGAATGGTGTGGGCCTTGCCGGCAGATGGCGCCGACGATCGACCTCGTGGCGAATGAATATGCCGGTAAAGCCAAAATCGGTAAGCTGGACGTCGATGCCAATGGCAATACCGCGATGCGCTACAACATTCGCGGCATTCCGACGCTGCTACTTTTCAAGAACGGCCAGGTTGTAGAGCAACGCGTGGGCGCGATCGGCAAAGCCGAAGTGCAAAAAATGCTCGAGCCGCACGTCTCGAGCGTGACTACACCACGAACCTAAGGAATTCTCCAGTAGAAACTGTGGATTGCGGCCGGGGCCTCCAGCCCCGGCTTTTTTAGTCCGCGGCTGGCGCCAGCGGCGTCCGAGACCGGCTCTGCGCCCAGTCCTGATCCATCTGGGCGCCCGCTGTTTCCTGGCAGGAAATACAGTATCGAGCCCACGGGAGTGCCCGCAGCCGCTTGGCGGGAATCGCTTCCTCGCATGCCAGACAGGTCCCGTAATCGCCGGAATCCAAGCGATCCAGGGCTTCGTCCACTAGCCGGAGTTGCAGGTAATCGATGCTGTTCAGGTGGAGGGACACGAATTCATCGTGCGTGATTTGTGCCTGGTCTTCCTCGGCCACGCGGCCCATCCGCGCGAGGGTATCAAACTTTACGCCAAGCGCAGCCAGCACGTCGGAGCGCTTTGCCAGCAATTGCTGGCGGTATGTCTCGCTCGCCGGCCGGAGTGCTCCTTCCCGGTCGCGGTTGTGCCCGGTGGTCACGAGCGTCTGTTTCTTCATGAGCCCTCCGTCCTTATTCACCCAAGGACATCTGAATAGTCAAAAGAACGTAACAGAATTCTCAGCCGAAGACAATACTACGTTTGGATAACCAGTGAAGTTATGGACGAGGCGACTCGACGGTCGGCGGCGGCAAATTACTCGAAAGATCCGCCAGCATCTGCAGCTCCGTGGGGGAGAATCGGGCCTGAAACTGGGCGCTGGCGATCCGGGCCTGGCGCTCCGCTTCCGGCAGCCGGCGCAACCTTTGAAAGGCGGCGCCCACCACGCGCCGGCGATCGTCCGGAAGCTGGTTAAATGCCTGGATCTGGCGCCGGACCAGGTCCTGCTTCTCCGGCGGCAGATTGGCAAAGTGCTCACTGAGCTGAAGGCGACGCTGCTGTTCCGCCTTGGGAAGATTGTCAAACTCCCGCAGACGCTCGCGGATCTGAGCCTGCCGTTGCAGCGGCAGCTTTTCCAGCGCGCGCTCCCGTTGCTCCGGCGCCATCCGCATCAGTTGCCGCACCAAGGTGCCGGGATTGCCGAGTTTGGGCGCCGGTCTGGCGCCTTGCTGCGCAGCCAACGGACCGGCCGCGAGGCACACAAACAAAGCCGCCAGCGCGATGCCGAATTTACAGTTCACCCGCATCGGAGCGCGCCGCCTTCGTGAAATCGCTTAACATCTGCATGTCATCGAGCACATGCTCGACCTGTTCGGGCTGTAGACTCTGCAATTGCGCAGCTTGCCCCTGCGGAAGAGGCGCCACCCGAGCCGGCCGGGACGACACCCAGCCAGCCACGACGATTAGGCAAGCCGCCGCGGCAATCGGCACCCAATGCTGGAACGCCCAATAACGATCCCGCCAGCCAGGCCTTTGCTCAATACGCCGAAAGAGCCGCTGGTCAAAGTCGCTGGTAATGGCCGGCGCCTCCCAGGCATCGAGCGCCCGCCAAACCACTTGTTGCCGGGCGACAAATTCACGGCACCGGGAACAGACTCCCAAGTGCTCTTGTAGCCGCACTACCTGCGGTTCCTCGAGTTGCTGAGCGGCCAACGCCAGCAACTCGGAGTGATCTCCATTCTCCATCGGACAAATCATAAGAGCCTCGAACCATCCAATACTTAAGCCATATGGGCAAGCCGGGCGCGCAGTGTTTCGTACGCCCGGAAAAGTAACGACTTCACCGCAGATTCGGAGCAATCCAACGCTTTGGCGATCTGCGAATATTCCATCTCTTCGTACTTATGCATTAAAACTGCGGCCCGCTGCTTCTCCGGCAGCGCCGCGATCGCTTGCCGAACTTCGTCCAGCCGGGCCTGCCGCACCATCACCTGTTCCACCGACGGAGTGGCATCCGATACCTGGCGTGCGGTCGATTCCGGCGTTTCCGCGTCCAGCCGGGCCTCGGCGCGCTCGTATTTGCCATCCCGCAGCGAGTTCAGCGCCAGATGCGTCGCAATGCGGAACAGCCAGGTGGTAAACCGTGCCGTAGGCTCGTAATTGGCTCGCGAGCGATACACGCGCAGAAAGACCTCCTGCGCCAGTTCCTCCGCCACTGCCCGGTTCTGCACCATGCGGTATAGAAAATGAATTACCGAGGAACGGTGCTTCTCCAGCAGCAGGCCAAAGCTGACACCATCGCCCTCTTTGACCCGGACCATCAACTGGGCGTCGTAATCCAGAGCCACCGCGACGCTGCCCATACTCTTCTCAACCCGTTCCATCGTCCGAGGTTGCGTCCCGCACTCCTGAATTTAACCCTATTGAACTACTCGCCCTTCAGCGTACGTTCCATGAGCCGGCGGATCGCCTCTTTGGGGTCCAGGCCGTGATGCAGCATCTGATACATCTGTTCGGTGATCGGCATCTCGACCGAGCAGCGCCGGGCCAGTTCCACCGCAGCCGTGGTCGTCTTGATCCCTTCCGCCACCATCTTCATCGATCCGACAATCTCGTCTAACTTCCGCCCACGGGCCAGCTCGACGCCGACTGCCCGGTTTCGACTCAGTTCTCCGGTGCAGGTCAGCACCAAATCTCCTAAACCCGCCAGTCCCGCAAGAGTTCTGGCCTTTCCGCCCAAAGCTACCGCCAGCCGGGTCATCTCCGCAAGTCCCCGGGTGATGAGGGCTGCCATCGGATTGTGACCCAAACCCAGTCCCTCCAGCACGCCGGCGCCGACTGCTACTACATTCTTAATAGAACCACCAATTTCCACACCAATCGGATCGTCGCTGGTGTACAGCCGGAAACTCGGGCCAGCCAGATCAGCTTGCACGCACCGAGCGGCAGATGGATCTCCGGAACTTATTACTACAGCTGTAGGATTAAGCGCGGCCACTTCACGGGCAAAGGTAGGACCGGACAAAACCGTAATCCGCGGCTTAAATTGGGGAGAGATGACCTCGTCTATGATTTCCGATGGTCGTAGTAGAGTCTTAAGCTCCAGTCCCTTAGTGGCGCTCACGAAGACCATTTCGGGCCTGAGCCACGGCAGCATTTGCTCATACAGGGAGCGCACCAGGTGGGAGGGGACTACGCTCAAAACCAGGTCGGCACCCGGCAGGATTTCCTGTAAACTATTGGATATAAATGTTTTTTCCGAAATCGAAAAGCCCGGCAGGTAAACATCATTTTGGCGGGTCTCGCGGATGCGGTCGGCGAGGTCCGATTCATACACCCAAAGCCGGATCTGCTCAAACCGAGGAGCCAGGACGATAGCGAGCGCAGTGCCCCAACTCCCCGCCCCGATGATGGCCAGGGACTTCACGAGCGCGGCTTACCCCCGAAAGAAAAAACATGCTCGGTCCCCGCACGCAGCCGCTCGAGATTACTACTATGTCTGTAGATGATAAAGGCCGCCGCCAGGATCGATGCTGCCAGGATGGGCCAGGCGGCTTGGAGAATGAGCCAGACCGCCAGGGGAAACGTCGCGGCGGCGGCAATGGATCCGAGCGAAATATGCCGGGTCCAGACGGCCACACCGAGGAACACCAGCAGCGCCGCGAGCAGCGGCAGCGGAGTGAGACGCAGGAATGCCCCGACAAAACTGGCGACGGCTTTGCCGCCGTGGAATCGGAGGAACACCGGATACCCGTGACCGGCCATCACGGCCAGGGCGGCCGCACTCATCCACAATTCGGCGCCGCCAGTCAGCCAAGCCGCGATCCACACGGCCCCGTACCCTTTGCCGATATCCAGAAGCAGAGTAATCACCCCGGCCGCGCGCCCGGTGGTACGCAGAACGTTGGTCGCTCCGATATTGCCGCTTCCGGAGGACCGGACATCCGCGCCGGTTTGCCACCTCACCAACAGATAACCGAAGGGAATCGACCCAAGCAGGTAGGCAACCACCAAGGCCGCGAGAGGCATCATTGGTCTGAGAACTTACACTCCGCAAGCTTAGTGTACACAGAACCCTTGGGGCCGAGGCGGCTCTGGTATAGGAAAAAGCGGTCGGCGACGAACTGGCCGAAATCGAGAGACGGCAGCGCGGCGATCGATTCTCGAAGCGGCTGAAGATTCACTCTCTCCTTGATCCGCGCCAAGGTGAGGTGAGGCGAGAAGGCGCGGCTCTCCGCCGGAATCCCAAGACCCTGGGTGACGCCATCCGTCGCCGCTGCCAGAACCTCCAGCCCGGGCGCGTCGACGCCGCACCAGAACACGCGTGGGGCGTGGGGATTGGGAAAGAAGCCGACCTTGCGGATATGAATCGGAATCGGTGAGCGCGGCGGAAGCTGGGCCAACGCCGATTTCAGTTCGTCCAACCGTTCCTCAGGCCACTCCCCAATGAATTTCGTCGTGACATGCAGGTTTTCCGGCGGACTCCAGCTGATTTTCGCAGTCGGCTGCAGATGACCAACGAGCTTTCGCAAACTGCCGATCACCTCTTCGGGAAGGTCCAGGCCGGTGAATAAACGCATCCGCGTTTTTCATTGTATCGGCGGATCGGCGAAGATAGTGGCTCGACTCCAATGAAACTCGGACGAATTCTCCAGCGCGGTTTCTACGACCGCGCCACTGTGACGGTCGCGCGCGATCTGTTGGGCAAAGTGCTCGTGCACGGGCCTACGGCCGGCATCATCGTTGAAACTGAGGCCTATCTTGGTGGCGACGACCTGGCGTCGCATTCAGCACGGGGCATCACTCCCAGGACCCGCGTCATTTTTGGACCGCCCGGCCATGCCTACGTCTATTTCATCTACGGGATGTATGAGTGTCTGAACCTGGTAGTGGAGGAGGCGGGAAAGCCAGGATGTGTGCTGATCCGCGCGCTGGAACCGTTGGCTGGAATCGGCGTCATGCAGCAGCGGCGGCCGGCTGCCAGGAGGCTCGAGGACCTCGCTTCCGGACCGGGAAAGCTGACGTTGGCCCTGGCGATCACGCGCGCGCAGAACGGCGCCGATGTCACGCGCGGCGCCCTGGTCGTTCGGGAGCCCGCCGAGGAGAGGAAGCTGCAAATTGCGGTGACGCCGCGGGTCGGGATCCGCGAATGTGCCGATTGGCCGTTACGGTTCGTGGTGCGCGGGAATCGGTTCGTCAGTTCTGCGCGAATGTGAGTTTTCAAGCCCTTCCGCCCGGTTTTTACAAAGTTTTTACAAGTTCGCAATCACCTCGGGGAGGGCTCTCCGTAGGATTGGCTATAGACGGAGGAAATATGGGATTGCTTCAGGACCAAAGCAACGGGGGGGCCGTGTACCGGGATGAACATTTGTCCCTGGATTTTCGCCAACAACTGGCGACGCTCGACAGTCGTGCGCTTACCTTGACCCGGAAGGAGTACGATCTGCTGGCGCTGCTGGTGCAGCACGCCACCCAGATCGTGCCCCGCGAAGCGCTGTTGATGCAAATCTGGGGATACGGAGCGGAAATTCGGACGCGTACCTTGGACGTGCATATCCGCCGGCTGCGGAAAAAGCTGGGGACGTATGCGGACCAATACATCGAGACGATCTTCGGGATCGGGTACCGGTTTCAGCCATTTCACGCCCCGCGCTTTCAGCACCCTTCTCTCGAACGGCCGGCCTTTGCGGTGAGCGCGTAACCCATAACTGGGAATCCAGCCTGCCGATCCTGTTTGGGCGGATCGGCAGAGTGCCGCCCTGCCATGTGCTAGTCTGAGCTTTCATGGCCGCAGCACCGGCGCTAAGGGCCACTCCGCTCAATTCCACGCATCGCGCTCTCGGTGCAAAACTGGTGGACTTCGGCGGGTGGGAGATGCCCGTCCAGTACTCCGGAATCCTGGAAGAGCACCAAACAGTTCGGACTGCTGTGGGATTGTTCGATGTCAGCCACATGGGCGAAATCGAGATCCGCGGCCCGATGGCCGGAGCTCTCACGGATTTCGTCACTACGAACCACGCCGCCAGACTGAGTGCCGGACAAGTGCAGTACTCGGGATTGCTCTACGAGCACGGGGGGTTTGTGGATGACATCCTGGTGCACAAGGTCGCCGACGATCACTATTTTCTCTGCGTGAATGCCTCCAACCAGGAGAAAGATTTCGAGCAGATCCGCGCGCATAACCGGTTTGGCGCGCAGGTCGATTTCACCAGCGACCGGTACGCGCAACTGGCGCTGCAGGGTCCGAAGGCCCGCCTGACTCTCCAGAAGCTCACGTCCGTCGACCTCGCGGCCATTCGCTATTACTGGTTCGCCGACGGAGTTGTTGCCGGCGCTCCCGCGCGCATCGCGCACACCGGATACACCGGCGAAGAAGGTTTCGAAATCTACATTCCGCCACCCGACGCCCCTCGGATCTGGAACCAGGTTCTACAGGCCGGCGCTGAGTTCGGCATCCGGCCGTGCGGCTTGGGTGCCCGAAATACCCTGCGGCTCGAAGCGAAAATGGCGCTGTATGGGCACGAGATCGATGCCTCGATTTCTCCCCTGGAAGCGGATCTCGATTGGATCGTCAAGCTGGACAAAGGCGAGTTCGTGGGCCGCGAGGCCTTGCAGCGGCAGAAGCAGGCCGGAGTGCGCCGGCGGCTGGTTGGTTTCGAGATGAAGGGGCGGGGGATCGGCCGCGATGGGTATGAAGTCCGGATCGAGGGCGTCCCCGCGGGATGGGTGACGAGCGGCTCCCCCTCCCCCACTCTCAACAAGAACATTGGTCTCTGTTATCTTCCCGCCGCGCTGGCGCAGCCGGGGCGCGCCATTCAGATTGTGGTCCGCGGGCAGCCGGTGGATGCAGTGACGGTGGAAACCCCGTTCTACAAACGAGCGAGATAAGAATGTACCCAGACAACTTCCGTTACACAAAAGAGCACGAGTGGGTCCGCGTCGAGGGCGACGTCGGCACGATCGGGATCACCGATCACGCGCAGCAGGAGCTCGGCGATATCGTCTACGTCGACTTGCCCAAGCAGGGGGCTCGCGTCACCCAGGGGAGCACGCTCGGTTCGGTGGAATCGGTCAAAGCGGTCTCCGACATCTATGCGCCGGTTAGCGGCGAGGTGGTCGGGATCAACGCTGTGCTGGCCGACGCTCCGGAAAAGCTGAACGCCGATCCGCATGGCGAAGCGTGGCTGGTGCGAATCAAGCTCAGCGCCCCCCCGGAACTCGAAAAGCTGCTATCCGCGGCCGACTACCAGGCTTATATAGGAGCGGAAAAGTAAGTTGCGCTATCTCCCCAAATCCGATTCCGAACGCCGCCAGATGGTCGACGCCTGCGGCGTCACGTCCGCCGAAGACCTGTTTTCGCACCTGCCGGAGGCGGTGCGCTTGAAGCGGCCCCTGGAGTTGCCCCCCGGCATTTCCGAGTACGAGATCGTGCAGTATTTCCGCGAGCGGGCCGCCGAAAATGCGAATGGATACTCCACTTTTCTCGGAGCCGGCGTCTACTCGCACTTCCGCCCCGTGCTGGTCGATACGGTGGTGGAGCGCGGAGAGTTTCTGACCTCCTATACGCCGTACCAGGCGGAAATCTCGCAAGGAACACTGACCGCTATTTTCGAATTCCAAACCATGATCTGCCAGCTCACGGGCATGGACGTCGCCAATGCCTCGATGTACGACGGTTCTACCGCGCTGGCGGAGGCGGCCATGATGGCAGTGCGCATCACGGGAAAGGGCCGCCTGCTGGTGGCGCGTTCCGTGCATCCCGAATACAGGGAGGTGCTCGGCACCTACGCGCGCAACCAGGGGATGCCGGTCGAGGAGTTCGGTTACCTGGACGATGCCGGCGCCCTCGACGCCGAGGACTTGGAGCGGAAGATGGACGGGCTCACGGGCGCGGTAATCGTGCAGTCTCCCAATTTTTTCGGCATTGTCGATCGCGTGCAGGAAGCAGCCGAGATCGCCCATCGCGGCGGCGCTCTGTTGATCGTGGTGTTCACCGAGGCGGTGTCGCTGGGGATCCTGGAACCGCCAGCGGGCGCCGATATTGTGGCGGGCGAACTGCAATCGTTTGCCATTGCGCCCAGTTATGGCGGGCCGTTCGCCGGCATCATCGCCACGCGCGAAAAGTTCATGCGCCAGATGCCCGGCCGGCTGGTGGGCCAAACGGTCGACACGCGCGGCAGTCGCGCGTATTGCCTGACGCTGGCCACGCGTGAGCAGCATATCCGGCGCGAGAAGGCGACCTCCAACATCTGCACCAACCAGGCCCTGATCGCGCTTATGGCCACGGTCTTCATGACCGTGTACGGGAAACGCGGCTTGCGCGAATTGGCCGAACAGAATCTGGCCAAGTCGCATTACCTCGCAAACCGGGTGAAGCCGAGATTCTGTGGAAAATTCTTCAACGAGTTTGTTGCGCGCGCGCCAGGCAAAGAGCCGGAGCCGATCAACAAGGCGCTCTTGAAGAAGAAGATCATCGGCGGGTTGCCGCTCGGCCGTTTCTACCCGGAGCTGGCCGATTCGATGCTGCTGTGCGCCACCGAGATGTCGCGCCGCCCGGACATGGACGCCGTCGGCGAGGTGTTCGCATGATTACCAAGGTCCGGCCGCATCCTTCGCAAAACGAGCCCCTGCTGTTCGAGCGCAGCTCGCCAGGCAAGCTCGCCTACCAGCTTCCGGAGTTGGACGTGCCTCCCGTGGACGCGGCGCAGACCTTGGGCGCGGAGAACGTCCGCGCCGCAATCGAAGGCTTTCCGGAGGTGAGCGAGGTCGAGGTCATCCGGCACTTCACGCGCCTTTCCACCTGGACCTATGCCATCGATCACGGCATGTACCCGCTCGGATCGTGCACCATGAAATACAATCCGCGGGTGAACGAGGTCGTGGCGCGCCTGGAAGGGCTGGCGTGGGCTCACCCGTACCAGCCGCCGGCACTGGCCCAAGGATCGATGGAGGTGATGGCGCGGCTCGAGACCGCTCTCGCCGAGATCACGGGAATGGACGCCGTGACGCTGCAACCGGCCGCCGGCGCGCACGGCGAGCTGACCGGCATACTGCTGATTCGCGCCTTGCTCGAGAAGCGCGGGAATCCACGGAAAAAGATTCTGATTCCGGACTCCGCTCACGGCACGAATCCCGCCTCCGCGGTCATCGCGGGATATGCGGTCGAGCACGTCCCCTCCAACCCGGCCGGCGGTTTGGACGTGGCCGCCCTGGAGCGGATCGTCGATGCCGACGTGGCGGCCTTGATGGTCACCAATCCCAATACCCTCGGAGTGTTCGAGCAGGAGATCATTCGCGTCGCCGAAATTCTGCATGGCAAGGGCGCGCTGCTATACATGGATGGCGCGAATATGAACGCCCTGATGGGCATCGCGCGCCCCGGCGATTTCGGCGTCGACGCCCTGCACTTGAACCTGCACAAGACCTTTTCCACGCCCCATGGAGGCGGAGGTCCCGGCGCGGGGCCCGTCGCGGTGAAGAAGGCGCTGGAACCTTTTCTGCCGGCTCCCCGGCTGAAGAGGTCGGGCAAGAAGTGGGCTTGGGATTTTAAGCGCAAACACTCCATCGGGCGCGTCCGGGCCTACTACGGCAACTTCGGCGTGCTGGTCCGCGCGCTGGCGTACATTCTGGCGCACGGCGGTCCCGGCCTGCGCAACGTCACCGTCGATGCCGTGCTCAACGCAAATTACCTGCGCCGCAAGCTGGAGCCGTACTTCGACCTGCCGTACACTGCGCCGAACATGCACGAGGTGGTGTTCAGCGACAGCCGGCAAGCCCGGAAGGATGTGCATTCCGGCGACATCGCGAAGCGGTTGATCGACTACGGATTCCACCCCTACACCGTGAGCTTTCCTTTGATCGTGCACGGCGCGATGATGATTGAGCCGACCGAGACCGAGGGCAAGCGAGAACTGGACCAGTTTATCGAAGCAATGACTTCTATTGCGCAGGAAGTCGACTCGGACCCGCAGACAGTGCTTTCCGCGCCGCACGGCACCCGGATCAGCCGCGTCGACGAAGTGACCGCCGCCCGCAAACCGATCCTGCGGTGGAAACCGTAGCCCTCATTAGGGACAGAGCCACCCTAACTTCCCGGAGCCGGAACCCGCGTTTTGCGGCGGCAAACCCGGAAAGCAGGACCTATTGCACCTCGTACTCACACACATGCTCCATCCTTTCCGTATAGTCTTGTCCCCCAATCACGAGCAAGCCGAAGAGCGTCTTCGCCTCTTCGCAGACCGGCTGCGCGTCAGCAGTGCGTCCCTTTGACTTGTACAACGAGCCGAGAAAGCTCAGAATCGAGGCTACGTCAGGCATGATGGCGCGATCCTTGTCCACCGCCAGGGCGAGACTCAGCCTATCCTGGACATCCACTTTGCAGTTCCCGGAGTCGCCGGGATGGGCCTTGTCCGGCGTCACTAGAACCGCAACGGCGCATATGAAAGCAGCCTCCGCTTCGGGCGCCTTTTGATTAATCGCATACATCAATCCGAGGTTCAGTTCCGCCTTGGAAGCGTCCTGCCGGTATGCCGTCGGATTGTCTTTCCTCAGATCCGCGTATATCTTCCGGGCGTTGTTGAATGCCTGCTCCGCATCTGCTGCCCGCGGCGGCTGGGCAAACATGTACGCGCTCCCCACCCCGAGCCACAGGGCCGCTTGATCTGGCAAGAGCGATTTCGAACCCGTCTTGGGAACGTCGGCATAAATCTTCTGCGCATTTCCAAAAGCTTCTAACGCTTTCTCCGTCCGAAAGCGCAAATATGCGTTGCCCAGATTACTCCACGATTCCGCCAGGTCTTGAGTGTACTTGACCGGGTCCCGGGCCGCCAGAGTTTCGAAGGCCTGCCGAGCCTTGTCCAGCGCCTCGACGGCCCTCTGTTCCCACTGAGCCCGCTCAGTCTCGTTTGCCGCCCTCTGGCTTTGCCTCCCGTACAAAACTCCGAGGTTGCCCCAAATATGCGCCTGTTCCGGAAGGTTCGCGCCGGAGTTCGATTGATAATAGTTCAGGGCGGCGAGATAAAGCTTTTCCGCCTCCGGGAGTCTCCCGGACGCGTTCAAGGCGTCGGCATATCCTATCGCGAAGCGAGGGTCGTCCGGCCGATAGCGGTAAGCCGTTTGGAACTGCTCCAGCGCCTCCTGAGTGCGCGCGTCGAGCTCAAACAAGTGACCACGGAAAAAGTGCTGCTCGGCGGCCTCATAGACTTGTTTCTCCTGAGCTTCAAGAATCTGATCGATGAGGCCGCGGGCTTCGTCGAATTTGCTCGACTTGAGCAAATCGTACGTTTTCCTTTTCTGCGCTTCTGTCTGACCCACGGCGGCCAGACTATCGACTAGGTCCTTGTAGTTTTGGAAGGATGTGTTGAGGCTCCGCTGGAGCTGATCGATTTGTTGGTCTTTATCGCGCAGTTGCGCAGAGTGCGCTTTAACCAGAGCCTCTATGGCCGCTCGGTTATCGGAACAATTGACGTGGTCGAAGTATACCGGTCCATTGGCGGCGCCTACCACGCAATTAGCGCCGTTCTGCTGGATGGCGCCCACCGAAACCTGTTGTGCCCGCGCGGCGCTGCAAGCGATGACGAATATGGGAATGAATCGTCTCACCTTGAGCTTCTCCTTCTTTTTACTTAGGCAAGCGAACCCGAGGGATAAAAACCGCCATGCCGCCACGACAGCTTTTGGGGCCAAAGCACGAGGTGCCGTGAAATTCATTTCCGTGGCGATTACTTTTGGTTGCCAATTGTGACAGGCCCATTTGCCACGGCGACGGACTTGGAAGCTCCTTTCTGGTCAATCGAGCCATTGACTTGAACGCTTCCCGGCGGAGTCACGTTTGGTGCCTTCGCCGGCGGCGTGTTTTCCCTCAGCGCTCCGGCCTCCTTGCTCCGGTCAGCCGGATCAGTTTGCGTCGGCCGGACAGTCGTTACGGGTTGCTCGGGCGGGCTCGCGGGAGAAGCGCGGCGATAGGCAAGAGCCAGCCCGCCAAAAATGCACACCGCCGCGAGCATAATCACGGCAGGCAAAATCCACCCCTGGCCGGCGTGCCTCTTTTGTAACAGACGGCCCGCCAGCGAAAATACAAGCGCCAGCGCAAAACCGGAAAAGCCAAGGGGATCGTTAATCACCTTTGTCCAATCCATAAAAACCCACCCATCGTCGGACCTCGAACGGACTCAGGTTAATGTTAGGCAGATCCTGCTGTGATGTCAAAGACGCCCTGGCCGGCTTCCCGATACGGATATAGCTGGAACTGCTCGCTCTCCGGATCAGACCAATGTCCGAGTCGCCGGCGATCTGGACAGAGCCCCCGGAATTTGCAATCTCCGGCCGCCTCACTCACTCGACGTGCTGCCGGGATTACCGGCTCTCGTTGCATTCGAATTCAATAAGGCTGGCAGTGTAGAATTGATGCGATAGGTAAGGCCAAACGGCAATCCCGGAAACATCATGGAAAGTCTTTAGGAGTCCAGAATGAGAAAACTAGTAAAGGTTGTCGGGTACACAATAGTTGCGGTGGTCGCGTTTTTGCTGCTAACGAGCTTCACTGGTTTCGAACCGAAGACCTGCCCACCGACCGATCGATCTTTGGCGTGCCGAATGCCAGGGCTTTGGCTAAAGGGGGAAGTCGTCACTTCCCCGGTCGCCGACTGGTCATTCACGGATCAGATTCCGCAGATCAAAATTCAGACGCAGACCCCATATCTGTTGCCTCACTCGGTCACGATTTGGTGCGCCGTCTATAACGGCAATCTGTATGTGACCTCTTATCGCGGCAGACAGTGGGTGGAAGATATAATCCGTGAGCCCCGCGTGCGCCTGAAGATCGCGGACCGGGTGTTTGATCGTACTTTGTCGGTTATTGACGATCCGGCTGAAAAAGCAGCCGTGCTCCAGGCTAAGGGAAAGAAATATCCCCAATGGAAGGTACCCTCGGTCTCGGCGGCGACTGTCTTTCGCGTGAACCCCGCGTAGTCCGTTCGAGCAAACGCTGGTGGTAGACCGGCAGGCATTGGTTTGGAGGTGGCAAAGGAGCCCAAGATGAGGACAATGGCGAGAATTCTAGGCGTAATCGTGATCTGTTTGGTTTTGGCGTTGGTGGTACTGCGAGCCACCGGCTTTAACCCCATCGGAAATGCGCCCGGTCCCGGAAATTATCCCGGGCTCTGGTTGAGTGGAACGGTTGTAAAAACCCATGTCACCGACTGGTCGTTCGTGTCTCAATACAAGTGGGACAAAGTTGAGACGCGAACCTGGTATGGGATTCCTCATTCGGTAACAACCGGTTACATTCTTTCTCATGATCAGCTTTACCTGACGTCGAATTTCGCCAAGGGAGTGCCGTTTCCGGACGGCAAGAGTTGGGTGAAAAACGTGATGCGTGATCCCCATGTCCGCCTGAAATTCGGCGATCGTTTGTATGATTGCACTTTGTCCCCTGTCACCGATCCGAACGAAAGAGCGGCCGTGCTCGGACCGAGAGCCCAAAAGAACCCTCAACTTTTGGCATCGGACTCGACCAATGGTCCCGTGATGCACCTCTTTCACGTGCAGTCGGATTGAGCGCCGGCTGACGCAGCGAGAGCCTACCCGAAAAGCTCCCGGGTGGCACGGCGGAGAAACAGCAGGCCGACGGCGGCGTTAAAGAAGATGAAAAAATTATGCATGACCAAGCCGAAGGCGGTCATCTGGCCCGGCCGGTCCGGGAATAGCAAAACCCAAAACAGAATCGCCACCGAGTGCATCGGTCCGGGTATGGCGGCCCCAAAGAAAATCACCGGCAATATGCCCAGCATCTCTCCGAACCCGATCGAGCCGCCGAAGAGCCGCAGAGCCACCGTATAGACGATCACACCCGCGATCACCAGCGGCGCGCGCAGCGCCAGGAGCGCGGCGTACTGCCACACCTTCGCCAGCCGGAACGCGCGGAAGATCCCGCGATCGCGCAGGGCTGCTCCCGAGCCGATTTTTCCACTGAAGAACAAGTAGAAGAGCACGAAAAACACCAGGGCGCCCAGCGCGATCCAGGGAATAATGTGGAAGACCGGCTGAAAATTGTTCCAACGCAAGATGACGCCGATCGTGGCCCAAAGAATGAGGCTGTAAAACTCGCAAAAGATGAGAAGCACCATGCTGGACCCGACTTCCCAGCCGGGTACACCGTCGCGGCGATTCACATAGACGGCAATGGCGCCTTTGCTCACCTGCTCGTTCACCAGCGAGAGAATGTACGCGCTGGCGCGAATCGGCAAGATATCCGCATAACGGATTTTGGCGTTGAACCAGTTGATCGCGCACCAAACCCCCAGGCTGTCGAAGATCACATAGAGGCAGCAGTAGGGGACCATCAGGGCCAGCCAATAAATCCAATTCACGTTCTCGAAACTCTTGGCGAGGTAAGCGAGCAGTGTAGTGCCCTGGGCCACCGCGGCCCGATCGATCGCGCGGTAGAGATAGGCGAAGCACGCGATCGTAATCAGCAACGGCAACAGCCGTTGCCAGGGAGAGGGTTTCCTGGCGCCGGCCTCGCGGGCTACGGCGGATTGGCTGGCTGGATTCATGTCTTTCGTTTTGTCTTTATCCTAAGCTCTTTTTGATCATCTCATCCAGCCCGGTCAGTTGGATTCCCAATGTGCTCGCCGCGGCCTCCGAGTCCAGGCGCGTGTCGGCCGTGATCACATCGACCACGTCGCGAGAAAATCCGGGTCCGGAGACGCAGCCGCGAAGGGCAAGCACCAGCCGAAGCGGCGCCTTGGGGATCGACCTCACCCGCACCGTGTGGCCCAGCAGACGAGCCGCCCGCTCTACGACCTCCCGCTCGGGCAGCGAGACGGGGCCTACCAGGTCCAAAGTGCGATTGCGTGCCACCGGCGGTCCGGCGGCTGCGAGCGCGCCGCGCGCCAGGTCGTCGACAAAGAGAGGCTGTTGAAGGTGGCGTCCTCCACCAATCAGTTTTGCCTGATTGCCGCCGGCATTCCGAGCGAGCGCCGCGGTTCCCTCTGTCTCCGGACCCAGCAGCAGCGGGGCGCGCAGAATCGTGTAGCATAGGCCGGAGGCGCGCACCAGAGCCTCCGCTTGCCCCTTGGTGCGGTAATAGCGGTTCGAAGATTTCTCGTCGGCGCCCGTGGCGCTGACCAAAACGAATTTCTCTACCGAAACCCGCTTTGCCGCCTCCGCCACGCTCCGCGTGGATGCGACGTTCGCTTGTTCATACGTCGAATCCGCCCGTTCGACGAGAATTCCGGCCAGGTGGATCACCGCGGAAGCGCCTCGGAAGGCTGCATCCAGGCTGCGCGGATCATCGTAGGAGATTTGGGCCGCGGAGTTCCGCTCCCCCAGCAGCGGCCGAATCTCTTCCGCCGCGCGTTCCGAACGAACCGCGGCGACCAGCGTGACTGGCGCTGCTTGTTCGGAGGCGCATCGCAGGATCGCCTGCCCCGTCGCGCTATTCGCCCCAGTGATTACGATTCTCATGCGGGAATCCGCCGGTACCGCGGGCGTCTCAACTGTTATCTACGACGTGAAACAGAACGATCGTCCCGCCTGGCGGCAGTTTTAGATCCGGGTATTTTTTCAGCTTTAATTCATCGACAGCTTCCTTCAATGCCGCGTCCGTTACCAGGACCAGCGTGCGATCGTACAATTTATTTCCGATTCTGATGCGCACGTGGGGATCGCGCGCGATGTTCTCATTCCAGCTCCGGCCGTGCGGGTACGTAAGCCCGGCAGGATAAAAGGAATCGAGATACAGCTGCCCCTGGTAAGTGGAACAGTTAATGTTTACCGAGTGCGGGATTCCATACCAGGTGTTGGTCTGAAGCTGGACATTCTGAACTTTGTCGGTGAACGACCAGTCGGTCACCGGAGTTGTGACCAGCTCCCCGCTAAGCCACAGCCCCGGAGTTCGTCCATGCGGTCCAAAACCCGTAATACGCAAGACCACCAGCAGCACGACCAGGCAACCTACGATAATGCCAATAGTTTTCAAGAATATTTTCATAACCACGCTCTACGGATCGATCCACGGGAAAGGGGCTTTTGACTATATCACAACGATTCCGGAGCGGTTCTGAACGTCAGCATCAGCCGCTGCCCCATGGATAGTATCGTGGTCAACACCAGCAGCCAGACGAAGATCGCGAGCAGCGGCGCGAGGAAGTGCAAACCCAGTCGGATCACGCAATCCGCGCACGGCGGAACGAAATAAAGGATGCCGTTGTAGCGGCCGAGCTTGCTCCCGCGCAGCTTGGCGTGCCGGTGAATCCAATAAGAATCGATCGTGTATTGGAGAAATGCCGCTGTGATGAGCGCGGGCAGGATCCACGGGAACGCGCCCCGTGTCGCTCCGGCAAATAATCCCCCCGTGACGAACAGAAAATCGGTAGCGTGATCGAAGGTTCCGCTCCAGGCGGTCACCGTGCCTCTTCGGCGCGCAATCGGGCCGTCGAGAAAATCGGTGATCAGCGCCAGCACCCAAACCATTAGCG
>CAYTJD010000052.1:0-38572 GCA_964438005.1 uncultured Solibacteraceae bacterium
ACAGAAGCTGGTGGAAGCGGGATTCGATCTGACCTATTCTCAGGACGCGGTCCTGGGGCACGCTTTCGCGGCGGTCTATGAGTGGGTGATCGAAGGGCGCTCGATCCCCGTGGTTCCCCTGTTTGTGAACACCTATCTGCCGCCGCTGCCGACGCCGCGCCGCTGCGAAGCCCTGGGCCAGGCGATCCTGAAGGTGATTCAGTCCCGGCCGGAGAAGGTTGCGATTATTGCGTCGGGCGGAATGTCGCACTATCCGGGAACGTGGAAATATCCGCAGCCGGCGTTTGATTTCGATTACTGGGCCATCGAACACATGGAGCGCGGCAATCACGACGTGCTGCTGAATTGCACGGTGCAACAGCTCGATGAAGTCGGCAACACCGAGATGCTGCCGTGGCTGATCATGTTCGGCGCCATCGGCAAGCAGCCGGGCGAGCTCATCACGTATCAGCCGACGTGGCACCATGGACACGCCGTGATGCGCTTTATCCCTGGACGGACGAAGCCCGCGGCCGGCAACGCCCCCGACCCAAAATGGAATTTCGAAAACAAAGGCGGCTACCAGTTCTATAAGCATCCGGACCCGGCCTCGTACAACCTGAACAAGCTCATCTACGATCTGCGGCACCAGCAGCCGCTGCGGCTCGAGCTGCTGAAAGATCCCAAGTCGGTGGCCAAAAACTACGGGTTGAGTGCGGAGGAGATGGCGCGCATCGACACGCTGGCGGACGAGAGCATCGATGTGTTCCGCTCGCTCAAAAATCATCCACTGGTCGATGTGGGCGCGCACCCGCTGGGGCTGCTGATGTGCCTGGTAGTGGTGCAGGCCGAGGGCCGGCGGCTGAAGCGAGAGCAGCAGGGCGTCGGGAACTAGGGTGGGGCAGGTCTCCAACCTGCGAGATGCGTATGGTTCACCATCCGGCCATTGGCTTCGTGGGTTTTGGCGAAGCCGCCTATCATCTTTCCAAAGGGCTGCGCGAGGCGGGTGTCAACCAGGTCGTGGCCTACGACATCCACACGCACACTCCGGGCCGCGGAGAAAAGATCCGGGAGCGGGCGGCGGAGACGGGCACACCGCTGCTGGAATCCAACGCGGAGCTGGCGCGGGCCGCGGAGTGGATTCTCTCGACTGTGACATCAGACCAGGCGGCCACGGCCGCCGGGCAGAATGCGCCGCACCTGACCGTGCGACACCTTTATGCCGATCTGAACTCCGTCTCGCCCGCCGTGAAGCAGGGGATCGCGCGGACCATCACCGCTTCCGGCGCGCGGTTTGTCGAGATCGCGATGATGGCGCCGGTGCCACCCTATGCCCACAAGGTGCCGATCCTGGCCGGAGGCCCGGCCGCCGCCGAGTTTGCCGAGCGGATGAAGCCGTACGGGATGCGCATCGAAGTCATCTCGCGGGAGGTAGGCACGGCCGCCGCAACCAAGATGTTCCGCAGCATCATGGTGAAGGGCATGGAGGCGCTAATTGCTGAGTGTGTGCTCGGAGCCGGCCGTTATGGGGCCGAGCAGGCAGTGTTTGCGTCACTGACAGAAAGCTATCCCGGCATCGACTGGAAGGCCATGGCCGATTACATGATCGGCCGCGTGGTGGAGCACGGTGAGCGGCGCGCGCGGGAGATGGAAGAAGTGGCAGAGACGCTGGAATCGATCGGCATCGAGCCGATCATGGCGGAAGCCACTGCGCGGCGCATGGATTGGAGCGCGCAGATCGGGCTCAAACGGCATTTCCACGGCGAGCCGCCGCGGAGCTATCGCGAGTTTCTGAAAGCGGTCGCGGAGCTCGAGGGCCCAGGCTGCCAATGATGATAACGTGGAAAATCAAGTTCATCAGCAAACACAGGGAGAAATCATGAAAGTTGGTGTGGCGGGACAAGGCGCGTTCGGCATCAAGCATTTGGAAGCGCTGCAGAATATTCCAGGGATCGAGGTCATCACTCTGACCGGCGGGAATCAGACAGCGACCGCGGAAGTGGCCCAACGGTTCAAAATTCCGCATTATACGGGCGACCTCGCGGAGAGCCTCAAGCAGCCCGGCCTGGAAGCGATGATTCTTGCGACGCCGACGCAGATGCACGCCAAGCAAGGCGTGCAGTGCATGCGCGCGGGCAAACACGTGCATATTGAGATCCCAATCGCGGATACGCTGGCCGATTCCGAAACACTCGTAAAAGTTCAGAAAGAAACGGGCGTTGTTTGCATGGGCGGGCACACACGCCGCTTCAATCCCAGCCACCAGTACGTGCACAAGAAGGTCCAGGCCGGGCAGCTGAAGATCCAGCAGATGAATGTGCAGACTTACTTCTTCCGGCGCACCAACATGAATGCGGCCGGCAAGCCGCGCAGCTGGACCGATCACCTGCTGTGGCATCACGCCTGCCATACGGTCGACCTGTTCCAGTACCAGACGCGGGAGCTGGTCTCGGATTGCTACGCGGTGCAAGGCCCCATTCACCCGGAACTGAAGATCGCCATGGATATGGGCATCGTGATGAAGGTGCCGTCTGGTGCGATCTGCACACTCTCGCTTTCCTTCAACAACAAGGGGCCGCTCGGTACCTTCTTTCGGTACATCGGCGACAACGGAACTTATGTGGCCTACTACGATGATCTGGAGGATGGCGACAAGAACAAGATGGATCTGTCCAAAGTCGACGTCTCCATGAATGGTATCGAGCTGCAGGACCGCGAATTCTTCGCCGCCATCAAGGAAAAACGCGAGCCCAACGCCAGCGTCGAGCAGTGCTTTACCGCCATGCAAGTTCTAGACCGGCTGGAACAGATCCTGAATTCCACCGCGAAGGCTTCCGCGCGCTAAGTCCCTGCGATTGATATAATTGCAGCGCGGAGACGCTGCCGGGTGAATTTTTCCGAGCCCTTTATTCGGAAACCGATCGCGACCAGCCTGCTGATGCTGGCGATCGCGATGTTCGGGGTCATCGCCTACCGCGCGTTGTCGGTCAGCGACGTACCGCAGATCGATTTTCCCACCATCCAGGTGCAGGCGTCCCTTCCCGGCGCAAACCCGGCCACCATGGCTTCGTCGGTGGCGACCGTGCTCGAACGGCAGTTCACCACCATCGCCGGTGTGGACTCGATGATTTCCTCGAGCACCATGGGCGCGACCAGCATCACCCTGCAATTCGACTTGGGCCGGGATATCGACGGCGCCTCGGTCGATGTCGAGACCGCGATTGCGGCCGCCGCGCCCCTGTTGCCGCCCGGCATGCCGACGCCGCCGACGTTCCGCAAACAAAATCCGGGTGATGAGCACATCATCACGTTGGCGGTGGCGTCGCCGACCATGCGCTTGTCCGACCTGGACAACTACGCCGAAACGATCATCGTGCCGCGAATCTCGATGATCCCGGGCGTTGCCCAGGTGCAGATCTTCGGCGCCGCAAAGTATGCCGTGCGCGTCCAGGTAGATCCGAACAAGCTGGCGGCCCGCCGTATCGGCATCAATGAAGTCGAGGACGCGGTTCAGAACTGGAACGTGAACATCCCGACCGGGACCTTGTTCGGGCCGCACACCGCCTTCAATGTGGAAGCCAACGGCCAGCTGCAGCGCGCCATGGAATACAGGCCGATGATTGTGGCGTACCGCCACGGCGCGCCGGTCCGGCTGGACGAAGTAGCCCACGTGATCGACAGCGTCGAAGACGATAAACAGTCAGCGGCGCTGTACGGCGAGGGTTTCGCCGGCTCGGGGACGCCTGCCGTCATGATGGGCGTGGCGCGCCAGCCGGGTGGCAACACGATTCAGGTGATCGACGCCATCCGCAGACTCCTTCCTGAGATCCAGAGGGAACTTCCGCCGGCGGTGCAACTGATTATCCGCGGCGACCGGTCGCAAAACATCCGGGAGGCGTTCAGAGACGTCCAGTTCACGATGGCTGCGACGATCGGCCTGGTTGTCCTGGTGATCTTCCTGTTTCTGCGCAGTTTTTACGCCACCCTGATTCCCGCCACCGCGCTGCCGTTCTCGATCCTCGGCACGTTCTCTGTGATGTATCTGCTCGGTTTCACGCTGAACAACATCTCGATGATGGCGGTGATTCTGTCGATCGGATTCGTGGTCGACGACGCCATCGTGATGCTGGAAAACATTACGCGGCACATTGAGCGCGGCGAGAGACCGGTCGAGGCCGCCTACCGCGGCTCGAAAGAAATCGGCTTCACGATTGTGTCGATGACCTTGTCGCTCGCCGCTGTCTTCATCCCGATTCTCTTTATGTCGGGGATTCTCGGTCGCCTCTTCCGGGAATTTGCCATCACCATTTGCGCGGCGATCCTGATTTCCGGGCTGGTCTCGATCAGTTTGACCCCGATGCTCTGCAGCCGGCTGCTTCGGGCAGCGAAGCCGGAAACACGGGGCTTGTTCTATCGCGCTACCGAGCGCGGGTTTATCGGGATGCGCGGCGTGTACGGCCGGAGCCTCGGCTGGGTGCTTCATCACAGGCCGGTGATGCTGGTCCTGTTCTTGCTGGTGGCGGCCGCCACGGCGTACCTGTATGTAGCCGTTCCGAAGGGCTTTCTCCCCGACACAGACAACGACCAGTTCAATATCAACCTGCTGGCGCAGCAAGGCACTTCGTTTTATCAGATGCTGGAGTACACCGACCGGATTGCGAAGGCCGTCGCGACCGAACCAGAGGTAGTTACACTCTATTCGCGAGCCGGCGGAAATGCGGGCGCCGCCAACACCGGCAACCTGACCATCAATCTCAAGCCGCGGCGGCAGCGGCAGGCGGGCGTGCTGGACATCATGAACCGCATCCGGCCGAACATCTCGAACCTGCCGGGCGTGCGCGTCTCGATGTCGGTGCCGCAGCCGATCCGCTTCAGCGGGTACCGGTCCACTGCAAGCTATGAATACACGCTCTATGCGCCGGATACGCAGGAACTGTACCAGGCGGCACCCATGCTGGAGAACGCGCTCTTGCGGCTTCCCCAGCTCGTGGATGTGACGAGCGACCTGCAGATCCGCAATCCGCAAATCCGCGTCACGGTAGACCGCGACCGGGCGGCCGCGCTCGATGTCGACTGGAGCGACATTGCCGGCATGCTGTACAGCGCCTTTGGTCCGGAGCTGATCTCGACCATCTACGGCGCCAACAACCAGTATCGTGTTCTGCTGGAAGTTCTCCCGCAATACCAGCGCTTCGAAGACTCGCTGAAATTGCTGTATCTGAAGAATCACAGCGGCCAATTGGTCCCGCTGGAAGCGATTGCGCGGCTGGAACTGGATGCCGGGCCGAACAGTGTTCCGCACTCCGGCCAGTTGCCGTCAGTGACCATCTCGTTCGGACTGCGGCGTGGCTATGCCCTCGGCCAGGCCACGGACGCCATTGAGGAAGCGGCGAAAGCGAGCCTGCCGGCCGGGGTGACGGGCACGTTTCAGGGTTCCGCCAAAGTGTTCCAGGATTCCACGCGCAACATGGGCCTGCTGTTGATGGTCGCCGTGTTCGTGGTGTACATCGTGCTGGGCGTGCTCTATGAGAGTTACATTCATCCCCTGACGATTCTCTCCGGACTGCCGGCGGCGGGTTTCGGCGCACTGCTGACGCTGTTGCTGTTCAAGATCGAGCTGAGCATTTATAGCTTCGTGGGATTGATTCTGTTGATCGGCATCGTCAAGAAAAACGCGATCATGCAAATCGACTTCGCGCTGGAGGCTGAGCGCCAGGAAGGCAAGTCGCCGCTGGAGGCAATCCACGAGGGCTGCCTGATCCGGTTCCGGCCGATCATGATGACGACCATGGCTGCGCTGCTGGGCGGAATTCCGATCGCCTTAGGCTGGGGCTCGGGCGGAGAGGCGCGGCGGCCGCTGGGCATGGCGGTTGTGGGAGGCCTCGCCTTTTCGCAATTGATGACGCTCTATCTCACTCCCGTGGTGTACACGTATATGGCCGCTTTGCTGCAACGCTGGCGCGCCCTGCGGAAGGCGCACCACGGGCTGCGGCCGGCCGAACTCCTGGGAGACTAATTCCCTTCGCGATGAAATCCGCCGATTCCCGCGTTCCGTGCATTCTGATTGCCGATGACCAGCCCGACGTGCTGGAGGCTCTCAAATTCCTGATTAAGGGTGAAGGCTACCAGGCCGAAGCTGTGGCGTCGCCGGCCGCCGTTCTGGATGCCGTCGAGCGCCGTGAGTTCGACGCCCTGGTGATGGATCTCAACTACACGCGCGACACCACGTCGGGACAAGAGGGCCTCGATCTGCTGACGCGGATTCAAAACCTGGACGGCACTTTGCCGGTGGTCGTCATGACCGCCTGGGGCTCGGTGGAATTGGCCGTGGAAGCCATGCGGCGCGGCGCGCGTGATTTCATCCAAAAGCCTTGGGACAACGCGCGCGTTTCCGCGATTCTCAAGACGCAGATCGAACTCGGCCGCGCGCTCCGCAAAGGCCAGCGCCTGGAAGCGGAGAACCGGGCTTTGCGCGCCGAACGATTTCCGCAACTGGTGGCGCACTCGGCGGCGATGCGGCCGGTGCTCGATGTGATTTCGCGCGTCGGGCCGTCGGACGCCAATGTGCTGATCACGGGCGAGAACGGCACCGGCAAAGGGCTGGTCGCACAAACGCTGCACGTCGTCTCGCTGCGCGCCGGGCGGCCGCTGGTGACCGTGAATACAGGAGGCTTGGCCGAAGGCATCTTTGAAAGCGAACTGTTCGGCCACGTGAAAGGGGCGTTCACGGACGCCAAGGCCGACCGCGTCGGCCGCTTCGAGATGGCCGACGGGGGCACGCTCTTTCTGGACGAGATTTCGAATATCTCGCAGAACTTGCAATCGAAGCTGCTGCGAGCGCTGGAGACGGGCGAGTTCGAGCGTGTCGGCTCGTCGAAATCGCGCCGCGTCGACGTCCGCGTCTTTTCGGCTACCAACGCCGACCTGCACGCCGAAATCGAAGCAGGCCGTTTTCGCCAGGACTTGCTGTTCCGCCTCAACACCATCGAGATCCGGCTGCCGCCCTTGCGCGACCGCCGCGAGGACGTGGTGCCGCTGGCCACCCATTTCCTGCGCCAGCACGCCGGCCGCTACCGCAAGCATTTCACTGGGTTCGACGAAGGCGCGGTGAAAGCGCTGCTGGCGCACCCGTGGCCGGGCAATGTGCGCGAACTCGACCATGCGGTGGAACGCGCCGTTCTGATGGCGTCGGAAGAGACGGTACGCGCTTCCGATCTCGGCCTCCGCGCGGGCCGAGAAGGCGCTCCGCGCCTCGAAGACATGAGCCTGGAAGATGTGGAAGCCCTCCTGATCAAGAAAGCGCTGGCCCGTTTCGACGGCAACGTCAGTCACGCCGCCGAAGCCCTGGGCCTCAGCCGCAGCGCCCTCTACCGGCGCCTCCAGCGGTACGGGCTGTAGGGTGGTTACTAACCGCACGTTGACACGCCTGCCCCGGGGTTTCGGATATCTGCAAGGAATATCGCGGGCTCAGGGAGAACGATCTGCGTCGCTTTGCTTGCTGCCGCCGTCTTTCTCGCGGAGCTAAGAGGACAACTCGACGGGCGTTGCGAACTGTAAACTCGCAAATGTCACACTGAGCAAGGATGGTCTCAACCGACGATCCGCAAACCGGCGATCCGTAAAGCCCATCTCTACGGGCGAATATAAGAACTCTTCATGCTCGCGCCCGATTAATTCCTTCACCAAACGTATAATCAGAAGTTGCTTCGACCTCGGCACTGTGGCGCGCATCCATAAAGCCCGGCTCAGTTATGAAGGCCACGTGGTCCTGCTCGCCTTGTTGGCGGGACTCCCGGGCACTGCGGTGGCGCTCATCATCCTGTGGACGGGCTCCTATCTACCCAAGACTCAGTGGACCGTAACGATTCTGATCGTAGGCGCCTGGTGGGGTTTTACTGTGGCCCTGCGCGACCGGGTTGTGTTTCCTCTGCAGACGCTGTCGAACCTGCTGGCGGCATTGCGGGAAGGGGATTTTTCTGTGCGCGGCCGAGCGCCCCGGCCCGACGACGCGCTGGGCGAAGTCATGCGCGAGGTCAACACGCTCGGCGGCACACTGCGCGAACAACGCCTCGGGGCGATGGAAGCCACCACGCTGCTTCGCACCGTAATGCAGGAAATCGGCGTCGCCATTTTTGCGTTTGGCGAGGACCGGCGGCTGCGCCTGGTCAATCGCGCCGGCGAGCAACTGCTGGCCGCGCCGGCAGAGCGCCTGATCGGCCAGAACGCGGGCGATCTGCATCTCGCGTCCTGCCTGGAGGGTGAACCGCAAAGCACCTTCCAGGCGGTATTCCCCGGCGGCGTCGGGCGCTGGGGCCTGCGCCGCACGCGCGTCCGCGAACATGGATTGCCGCTTGACCTCGTGGTGATTACCGACCTGACCCAGGCATTGCGCGAGCACGAATTGCAAGCCTGGCAACGGCTGGTGCGGGTCCTCGGCCACGAATTGAACAATTCCTTGGCCCCTATCAAGTCCATCGCGGGAACGCTGGACAGTCTTCTTGGCCGCGAGTCGTTGCCGGAAGACTGGCGGCAGGATATGCAACGCGGCTTGAGCGTCATCACCTCGCGTTCCGAAAGCCTCAGCCGGTTCATCGGCGCCTACGCGCGGCTGGCCCGGTTGCCGCGCCCGCAACTACAGCCGCTGCCCGTGGGCGGTTGCGTGGAACGCGCGGTGAGCTTCGAGACGCGTGTTCCCGTTTGCGTGGAAGCCGGCCCGAACGTGGTGGTTCGCGGAGACCCCGATCAGGTCGAGCAGGTGCTGATCAATCTTTTGCGCAACGCGGCCGACGCCTCCCTCCCTGCAGGAACGCCGGTGCGGATCGGATGGCGTCGAAACGGAACCATGGTGGAGATCTGGGTCAAGGACGATGGCCCCGGCATCTCCACAACTGCCAACCTGTTCGTGCCGTTCTTCACCACCAAGCCGGGCGGCTCCGGGATCGGTTTGGTGCTGAGCCGCCAGATTGCCGAAGGGCATGGCGGTGCGTTGACTTTGGAGAACCGTACTGATGGCGCAGGCTGTCTCGCCACGCTCCGGCTGCCGGCCTGACTCACACTTGGTACCCGGTTAACCTTCGTCGACTTATCTCACGCACGGCCAAGCGCGTATGCTGGTGGGGCCTGTCATGACCGAAAATCTTGAGAATCCATCACCCCTGCAGCCGCGCGAACCGGAGTCTGTCGAAGAGACCGGACTGGGCGAAACCACCATCGAACAGCTCATCTTGAAAATTCTCTATTTTCGAGGAGAACTGTACGGCCAGGATTTGTCCAACGCCATCGGACTGAAATTCAGCGTGATCAGCGAAGTGGTAGAGTCCTTGAAGCTCACGCATCAGATTGTGGTCAAGCGCTCCATGGGAATGGGCAGCGTCGGCTCGCTGCTGGCGCTCAGTGAAGCAGGCCGCGGCCGCGCGCGCGAGCATCTGGAGGCGAATCAGTACGCGGGCGTCGCGCCGGTGCCCATCGAACAGTACACCGAGATTGTCCACCGCCAAAAATACAGGGATGGATGGCTAACAAAAGAAGCCTTGGCGCAGGCTTTGAAAGGCATGGTGATTACGGAGCGCACGCTGGCCCAGATTGGTCCGGCGGTGGCCGCCTCCAAATCCCTTCTGGTTTACGGCAAGCCGGGAGATGGGAAGACCTTTCTCATCGAATCGCTCAATAATCTGGAGAGCGCATTTGTGTATGTCCCTCACGCCATCGAGTGCCAGGGGAATATCATCCAGGTCTTTGACCCGATTTATCACCATCCGGTCGAGGAAGAAGCGCCGTCGGTTCTGACGGTCTCGGTAGAGCGCGGCCACGACCGGCGCTGGATCAAATGCAAGCGCCCGTTTATCGTCAGCGGCGGTGAGCTTTCGCTTGACATGCTCGACCTGCGGTTCAACACGACTTCAAAGGTCTATGAGGCGCCGTTCCAGTTGAAGGCGAACAACGGGATCTATCTCGTCGATGACTTCGGGCGTCAGCGCGCCACGCCGGCCGAGGTGCTGAACCGGTGGATCGTTCCCATGGAACGGCGCGTCGATTACCTCAGCTTTCTGACCGGCGGCAAAATGACCGCGCCGTTTGAAGCGTTTCTGGTCTTTTCCACCAACCTGAACCCCACCGATCTCGGCGATGAAGCTTTCCTGCGGCGCATCCAGTACAAAATGCTGCTGCGCGGTCCGAGTGAGAGCGAATTCACGCAGATCTTCGAACGGTTCTGCGCGGAAAAGCAGGTTCCGTGTCCTGCTGGACTGCCGCAACGGTTTATCGCGCAGTATTACCACGGCACCGGCAAGACATTCCGCCGCTGCCATCCGCGCGATGTGCTCTCCCACGCGCTCAACCTGATCCATTTCGAGAAGCTGCCATTTGAATTGAATGACGCGCTGCTGGCGCGCGCATTCGAAAGCTGCTTCGTTCAGGAAGAAGAGAGCGCGCCGGTCACGCAGGCTGCGCCGCCAACTCAGATCCCGGTGGCTGCTCCCTTGCTGTCGAACCTGGCGCAGAGTTACGGCGAGCTACACCAGGCCTGAAAGAGCTTCTTCGTCAAAGCCAAGCACGATCTCGCGCCCCTTCACCAGGATGGGCCGCCTGATCAGGTTCGGATTTTCAGACATCAGCCGCAGTGCCTCGCCGCGCGGCGGCGGGGTGTCCTTCATGCCGCGCTCGCGGTAGAGCTCGTTGCGGGAGTTCAAAAACTCCCGGTAATCCCGCTTCCCGATCAGCTGTTCCAGTTGGGCTACCGTCAGCCCGCGGTTCAGGTCGATCTCTTCGAAATGAGCGCCTTTTTCGCGAAGCAAACTCTTCGCTTTGCGGCAAGACGTTCAAGTGGGCTTCAGATAGAGCGTCATGAGGAGAGTGTAGCGTATACCGCTTTCTGACGAGTCTATCTGAAAACTCCGCGCTCACGCGACGGGGCTGGTACGCCGCCAACGTCGTTTCAAACAGCGATGCAGCCGCGTCCGTGAGGGCGCGGTTTGTGGGCGATCAATCCAGCGCGTAGATCGTCAGTCCGGATAGCAGCTTGGGATAAAAATCAGTGGACTTCTGGGGCATCACGCCGCCGGCGAACGATGTTGTGGCCACCTGCTCGATCGAAGTCGGCTTGAGCAGAAATGCAATTTGCGCCGAGCCCTGCCTCGCTTCCTCTAATGCGGAATCCATGCCCCTCATGTATCGGACGTTCTTCTCGTCGCGCACGGCCTGCTCGTTCACGCCAAGGGCCTTGGCGAGAATGCGTTCGTGCAGGACGCGCACGTCCAATTCATCTTTGACTCCGCGCGCTTCCATCGTATAGAGGCGGCTTCCGATTGCCGCTCCGATCACCGTCCGTCCTGGACGGTCGCGCCATGCCTGCTGTAGACGGGCGGGTGAATCGATTTCCTCAACATCGAAGTCCGCGGAAGCCGATTTCGGGAATCCTTGAACAGAGACGCCGTTTACCAGCCGGTGCGTGGCCAGAATTTTCAGGCCGGGCGAGTGCATGTTGACGAAGGTCATCATGACGCGGTCCGCGCCCGCAACCGCGGGATTCTCGCGCCGGAACGCCAGCGCGGTTTCGTAGCGATGATGGCCGTCGGCAATTACCAGTTTCTTGTCCGCTATCGATTTTTGAATGGCGCCGGAATCCCCAATCTTCCACATACGGTGGGTCGCTCCATACTCGTCGGTCACCTCGACCAGCGGACGGCCGCGGGTGCCGGCATCCAACATGGCGTCGATGGCTCCCGACGGGTCCGGATACAGCATGAAGATCTGGCCGAAGTGGGCGTGTGTGTGGCGCAATAGCTGCAAGCGATCCTGCTTCGGACCGGAGAGCGTCTGTTCGTGGCGGTGCACCACGCCCGCGGCGTAATCTTCTACCGCGCCGAGCGCAATGAATCCTTTGCGAACCAGTCGTTCGCCCGTGTCCGGTACCGTGAATTCCTGGAAATAGGGAAAGACGCCGGGTTCGCTGTCGCGGGCCAGGATGCCGGCGGCAATCCACTCGGTCAAGTGGGAGGCCGCGCGTGTATACACGTTGTTCGAATCCGTATCGCCGGCAGTGCGTTCTCCGAGAATGATCCGCACCAGGTTATTCGGGTTGAGCGCCAGATACCGGCTCCGCATCGCGGGTGAGATCTTGTCATACGGTTGCGTGAGCAGCGTTTCCGGCGGCCCCGCTTTCTCCGTGTAGCGGTAGGGTTGGAAGGGGTGGATTTGCGCCAACCCCCAGAATAACAACTACGGCTGCGGCACGGCCGGAATCGGATCCGGCGGGCGGCTGACCTGGCCTTTCAGCGCCTCGTCGATGTTCACGTCGTATTCCTTGAGAACGGTGCCCAGCACGCTTTCCAGGTTCACCTTGGCGTGAATGTATTGGTTGCGCGCGCTCGATTCGGCCAGTTCGCGCGTCGTATCGTCGCGCTGCGTCGTCAACAGGTCGATGATGGTGGCTGTGCCAAGCTCGTACTTCCGCCGCGTGCCGGCCAGCGTCTGGTCTTGGAGATCGCGTGCCTCCGTGCTGTTTTGATAAGCCGCGCGCGCCTGGGTCAGCGCCGTGCGGGCGTTGATGACATTCAGCTTGATGTTGTTGCGCAGTTGCTTGTCCTGGATCTGCGATTGCCGGTAGTTCAGCTCGTCGGTGATGAAATCGGCCTGCGTCGACCGGTTACGGATCGGGATGCTCAGTTGGACGCCTACGGTGTAGTTCGGGAAATTGCGGCTGAAGATTTGGCTCAGAACGGTACCGTAGCCTCCGAGGATGAACGGGTTGGGCGGAGTCACCGTGCCCCCGGTAAACCCGGAGAAACCGCCGGTGAGTGAGGGCGGATACGGGACTGTGTTCGGCGCCCCGGCGAGCCCGCTGTTCTGCAGGTTGACGAACGCCGTGAGCTGCGGCAGCATGGCGTCGCGGGTCCCTTTCATATTGATCCTCGCATCTTCGAGATTGATGCTACTCTGCGCGATTTCCGGCCGGCTCGCCCCCGCTTCCGCCACCAGGTCCTGAATCGGCCGGATCTGCTCCTGCGCGGGCACTTCGAAGTGGTCTGTCGGAATAATATGCGCATCGATAATCTGTAGGTTGTCTACGCCGTTGCGCGTCAGCACGTTTTTGAGAATCATCTCCTGCTGCAATACCTGGGTTTGCGCGTTGGTCACGTCCTGTTCGGCCGATTTCATCTCCGCTTGCGCCTGGATGATGTCGATCGGCGCGATCGCGCCTAATTCCGCCCGCCGCTGGTTGTCGTGATAGAGGTTGGTATCCAATTCGAGCGTCTGCTGCCGGATCTTCAGCTGTTCGTTGAAGGAAACCAGGTCCCAGTACAGACCCACCACGTTGGCTACAGTAGCCATCACCTGATTCTGGAACGTCAGATCGGAGGTGTGGCGCTGGTTCTTGGCTACTCGAATCGCGCGGTTGTTGACCGACGAACGAAACCCCTGCAGCAGATTCTGCTGGATACCCACTTGGAGATTGCCCTGCGTGAACGGGTTGACACTATTGGCTGGCGAGTTCTGAGTGACGTTGAACTGGCTGCTCATCGAGAGGCTTAACGTCGTCCCCGTCAGGAATCCCTTCTGGATTCCGTAGATTGACGATGTGTACTGGTTAGTAAGGAAGTTGGTGCCGGTGATGTTGGTGGCGGTATTGATTTGTGTCAGGTGGGCGTACTGGCTGACCACGAAGAATGTGGGATCGAGGTTCGGAATGCTGGTGCCGGCCAGTTGCACGTTCAGGCCGCTCAGGACGCCTTGCTGCGGATTGCTGTTCTGCTGAACGGCCGCCGAGCCCACTTGTCCTCCTGCGTTTACGCCTAGAGATGCCGACGACGGACCCTGCGAGATGTTGTTCGACACGTTGCGCAGCAGGGTGCCGGCGCTGGCGCGCAGCATGTTGGCGTCCGACAGAAGGGGATTGAAGCGCGCATTTTCAATGTCGAGATTGTTCTCCAAAGCTAACGCAATGGCATCGCGCAGCGAAAGGTAAAGGCTTCCCGCCCGCATCAGGCTGTCGATGCGCCCGGAATCGGTGAAATTCGTGTTGCGCACGGGCCGCGGCCGGTAGTCCTGCGTCAGCCGTGAGAAAAAACCGTTGTCGGGCGCGACTCGGATTTCCGGAGTCTGCCCGAATCCGGGAAGAGCGAGCCTGCCGCACAGCAGGAGCGCTGCAAGGGACTGCAATCGAATCATAAGTGTAAGACCTCGAAGGAGAACGCCGGGAGGGCCGCCAAGCGACACACGCCCACCACTACTGGCATCGTAACAAGTTACGTACCGTGGGACGGTGGAGTTCACCGAAAGTTAGCGCTCAGGTCACCCGTGGGACTTTCGTCGCAAAGCCGGGAAACCCCGCTCGGCGGTAGAGTAGTCACTAGAGGTATGAGTAAATTCCTGTTGGTGCTGCTGGCGCTGGGGCTCTCGGCCTGGGCGGCAAATCTCAAGTTGTACATGAAGGACGGCACTTTTCAGGTTGTCCGCGAATACCAGGTGCAACCCGACCGCATCCGCTTTTATAGCGTTGAGCGCAGCGAGTGGGAAGAGATTCCGGCCGACCTGGTCGACCTCAAGCGTACCGAGACCGAAGCCGCCGAGCGCCAGGCTACGCTGGACAAGGAAACCAAGCTCGTCCAGGAGGAAGAAAAGGTCGAGCGCCAGATTCAGCAGGAGGTATCCCGGATTCCTCAGGACCCCGGCGTCTACTGGGTGGAAGGGAAAGAGACTAAGGTCCTGAAGCAGGCGGAATCGACGGTCCACAACAACAAAGGGCGGTCGGTGCTTGGCCGGCTCGCCCCGCTTCCCATCGTGTCGGGTAAGGCTGCGGTCGAACTGGCCGGCCCGCATTCCGCGACTGTCTTCAGCAATCCGGAGCAGGAGTTTTATATCCAGCTTTCCGATGTGGAGCGGTTCGGCATCGCGAAGGTTACCCCCAAGGGGGCCGTGCGTGTGGTCGAGAATCTCACGATTATGCCGGTGACGAAGGAGGTCGAGGAGGATATCCAGATGATCCCCATCTTGCAGACCCAACTGGCATCCGAAGGTCTCTACAAGATCTGGCCGAAGGAGCCTCTGCCGGCCGGCGAGTATGCAGTCGTTGAGTACACGGCCGGCAAGCTGAACATGCAGATCTGGGATTTCGCCGTTAAACCGGCGAAATGATCAGCCAACGCGCCCCAACGCCTCGCGAATCTTCGATGCCAGGTCCGGTGCCGGCTTGTCGGCAAGCGCGGCCTCCAGTTCCTTTCGCGCCTGCTCCTTGCTGCCGGACTCGATCAGCGCCAGCGCGTGATGAAACCGGAAGGTGGGATTGGCCGGGTATTGGTGCGCGAGATCGCCAAATACCCGAAGTGCACTGCTGACATTCTTCTGCTTGAGATAGACGTAACCGAGAGTATCGGACAGATTGGGCTGCTTGGGAAGTTTCTGCGAGGCCGTCGTAATCATTCGAAGGGCTTCTTCCAGGTTGCCACCGGTGTCCGCGGTGAGATAGGCGAGATTGTTGAGGGCCACCAGATTCGAGGCGTCGGTTTTGAGAACCGACTGGTAATCCTGCCGCGCGGCATCGTTACGTCCCAGGCGTTCTTCGGCCTCGGCTTTGGCGAGCATCGGGTCCATGCTTTGTGGAGCCAATTGCCGCGCTTTCTGGAAATCCGCCAAGGCGGCTTCCCAGTTGCCTCTGCTCCCCTCGATCTGACCGAGCCGCATCGGCACCTGGGGGAGATCCGGATGGGTCGTACCCATTTGTTCGAGTGTGTGGACGGCGGACTCCGGCTGGCCGGCCACCAGGAAGCTATTCGCCAGCATCATCTGTACCGATGGCCTGCCGGGCGCTTTGGCCAGGTCGTTCTGCAAAAGGCGCAACGCTTCGTCATTTCGCTTTTGCGTGAAAAGTGCTTCCACGAGTCCGGTTAAGGGGCGGAGGTTCTCCTGGCCCGGGACGTAGAGCGCCTGAAAGATCTTCTCGGCGTCGGCGGCTTTGTTCTCGCGCAGAGTCAGAAACGCATATTCCAGTTCGACCGCGGCATTTCCCGGAACCTGTTGGCGCAAACGGGTCAACAGCGTTTTCGCCTCCTCTATGCGGCCGAGACCCTGCAGCGCGTTGGCGCGGATGACCTGAGCGCCTAAACTGCCGGGAGACTGAGCAATAACCTGGTCTGCCCAACGCTGCGCTTCATCAAAACGCCGGTTATCCAATGCGAGGCTGCCCAACGCGATTTTCGGCTCGATGAAGCTGGGCTGCAGCTTGGCGGATTCCTGCCAGGCTTTTGTGGCATCGTTGACTTTACCCTTCAGCACCAGCGCACGCCCAAGCTGGTATTTCACCGCCGCGTTGTTTTGCTGGTTCTGATCCAGCTGCTGCAGCTCAGCGAGTGCCGGGTCGGCCTTTTTCTGACTCAATAAGATCAACGCCCGCGTCATGTGCAGATCCGGATCTTTGGCGTGCGTCCGCAGCGCTTCGTCAGTCAGCGACAGAGCCTGATCCGACCGGCCCAGCGCATTCAACGTTGCCACCGCGCGCTTCTGATACGCCAGTTGATCGCCGCCTGCGACCTGTGCCCCCTGCTGATAATACTGCAGGGCCTGCTCCCGGTCGCCGTGTTGGTTGTAGAAATCGCCGGCGGCCATCAGTCCTTTCGGGAACGTTTTGGGATCGGTGAGCAGCGTGGCGATCGCCGCCTTCATTTCCTGTATCTTCCCGGCCCGCCGGTAGTGTTCCGCGAGCTGCAAAACGTAACCCATCTGCTTCGGGTTGGCGGCCACCTTGCTTTTCACGATGTTTTCCGCGTCTGCGGAACGTTTGGCGATCGAATAGTAGCGGTACAGCGCATCATATGCCGGACCAATGTTTTTGTGTTGAATCAGATCGGTGAGCAGCTTCTCGCCTTCGCTAGTGGTCGCATTCTCCTGGAGCAGGACCTCGGCGAGCCCGACCGTCATTTCCGGGTCCTCCGGCTTCACCTGCAGCGCTTTTCGGAAGTATCCGATGGCGTCGGCGCGCTGATTGTCGCTGAGGGCGATGTATGCTTTCAGGCGCACCCCGTCGTAGGAATTCGGATCGCGCTTCAGAAAGTCCGCAGCCAGTTTGTTCAGCTGGTCGTACAGGTTCTTGGGCCGGCGGCGGTCGCTCAAGTATGCGGCCAACGCCAGGCTTGCCAGCTTCTGCCTCGCCTCCAGATTCTGCGGAGCGAGCTCCACGGCGCGGTTCAAAGCGGCGTAGGCCTCTCTGGCTTTGCCCTGTTCGAGGAACACTTTTCCCAAACCGAAATACGCCTCTGCGAAGTTCGCATCTTTTTGGATGGCGTTTCGATAGTTGATGGAAGCGTCGTCGAGCTTGTGCGCCTGCAGGAACCGGTTGCCCGCGTCGACGTACTCTCGAGGGTTTTTGCCGCAGCCCACCGCGAAGACAAGAAGAGCAAACACAGCGATTTGACGCATAGCCGAATGTTAGCCCAGGTCACGTCAGGACCATAGTCCTGTGCGGTTTAGTACCGGCTTGGGAGGGGCCCAGGCGTGTTCACCGGGGGGCGCCTGAAAGACGCGCCAGGACCTCAAACAGGATGGCGAAGTCGAAATCTTTCAACCCCATAGCGCGGGCGGCCGTGAGCAGTTCGTTGGTGGCGGACGTGGTCGGAAGGGGAACGTCCACCTGCCGGCCTAATTCCAGCGCCAGCAGCATGTCCTTCTGCATCATGTTGACGTTGAACCAGGCTTCGTCGGGCATTTTGAGGACAAACGGGCCCCGGTATTGCACCATAGGCGACCCGATCACGCTATGAGTCAGCACGTCAACCGCAGTCTCGCGCGCGATGCCGCTCTTCTCCGCCAGCAGCACGCCTTCCGAGAAGGCGAGCATCTGCACCGCCAGGCTGAGATTGGTGGCGATCTTCATGACCAGCGCGAGCCCGTTGTCGCCGACATGGGTCACTTTGGGCCCGAGGTCGAGCAGGAGCGGCTTGACGCGCTCGAAGGTCTCTTTCCGGCCTCCGACCATGACGGACAGTTTCCCCTGCTCGAGCGTAATGACGCTGCCGGAAACGGGTGCATCCATCATGTCGCCGCCATGCTCGCGGACCTTGGCCGCCAGGACTCGGCTAATGGCCGGGCTGACGGTGCTCATATCGACAAAAATTTTGCCCCCGCTGATCCCGGCCAGCAGGCCGCTGGGCCCGGCGGCAACTTCCTCGAGGGCGGCCGAGTTGGTCAGCATTGAGAGAGTGACATCCGCGGTTTCGCACACCGCGCGTGGTGAATCGCCCCATTTCATGCCGCGATCGATCAGCCATTGCGCCTTCGAGCGGGTGCGGTTGTAGCCGGTGACTGTGTGTCCCTTTTCGAGCAGCCGGCTCACCATGCGGCTGCCCATCACACCGAGTCCGATATATCCGAGATTTGCCATTCTGTGCCATTCTAAATGACCGACCGCGGGGTTCGCACCGGGATTGGCTCGAGGCCGGCCGCGCCGAGGCGTCGAGGGTTTCCGCCATCCATGAGCGTTTTTCGCAACGATCGATGCGGGATTAGGAGAAGCTTTGTTGCAAACAAGGGAGTTGGCGGCGCCGGTTCGCTTCGATCGATGCGAAATCGGGCTTTCCGCCGGGTGGCCCTGACTGCCTGCCCGACTTTATTGGAGCACACGAGGGGCGGCGGGACGGGGTGAGAGAAGGCCGAAATGACGAGTTTGAGGCTTGTTTTGTTAGCGAAAAAAAATCGGGAAGTGTGGGGACTGCGCCAGGCGCTTGGCCCGACTGCTCGCGTCTACCAGTAAAGCTTCGTCGCCAGCTGAATTAGACGTGGCGGCCGGGTGGCTGATATCAGGTCGCCGGATATCATGTTTTGTCCGGTGAAGCGATGAACGCGGATGTGTGTGTTGCCGAGCGATCGCGAGAGTGATCAGATATAAAGGTTCAGGAGGAGCAGTATGAAGAACCCTGCATTGAAAGGTTTGCTCACGGCGGCGGCTCTGATTCCTGTGGTGGTCTACGCGCAGCCGAGGCCGGGAAACCCGACAACCGCCACCGTGATCACCAAAGCGGAAATCGACAAGATCAGCGCCACAGAACAATCGCAACGGGTCCGTGACGAGAATGCCAAGGTGGTCGATATCGGCGACGGCTGGAGCATGGAGTTGGGCATCGTTCATCGCGCCTCAACTCGGAATCCGCCGCCCGCGCCTGCCGCCGGGGAGCGCAAAGCAGCGGCCCAAACCATCCCGTGTGGAGAACAGATGGCAAATCCACCGGCGGATGCAATTCCGGGCGCCATTACGCATGACAATCAGACCGAAGGCTATTACATCGTGTCGGGCGGCGGCACGGCGTTCATTGACGGACATGTCGTCAATGGCCGGCACAGCACAGCCAACCCCGACGGCGGGCCGAACGGTCCGGGCTGCGGCGGGCTGGCGGTTGGCTCCCGCAAAATCGAGCTGCAGGTGGGTGACGTGCTGATCGTTCCGCCGGGCGTAATCCACGGCTGGGCCGACATTCCCGATCATGTGGACTATCTCAGCCTCCGTCCGTCGCACGGCGTGATGAAGAACGGCTGGGTGAACCCCACCATCGCCTCGAAGTAACGCTACCGATGAGAAAGAAACTCCGCGTCGCGATTGTCGGGTTGTAGCTGCCGGGGCTTCCGGCCCAGATGGGCGATGCCCTCACGAGGCAGACGCGGCACGTCGAAGTTTCTGAACAAGGTCTGCGACTTGGAATGGTTTCCGAATAAAGCCGCGGACCTGCGAGGCAGTCATAGATTCCGCCAGCATCTCCTGGCTGTAAGCGCTGGTCAAAATAACTCTGATGTCCGGCCGACTTCGCGCTGCCTCCGCAACGACTTCGGTGCTCGAAGCGCCGGGGATGGTCACGTCCAGAAGCAGCAAATCAATCTTGTCCGCGGCACCCCGCAGAAGGTTGATCGCCGAGGACCCGTCGGCAGCTTCAAGTACCTGAAAGTTGTTCTTGCGGAGTATTTTGGCCACAGCTTGGCGTAATACGTTTTCGTCTTCAACAATTAGAACGGCGGCCTGCGAGGGTTGTACGAACTCCTGGATAGGAGGCATCGCGCGACTGGTCTCCTGACCCTTGGTTTCAGCACGGGGAAGCAGGATCTGAAACGTTGTGCCTTTGCGTAGTTCGCTCGTAACTTCGATCGCTCCGCCGAGACCGCGCACAATCCCATCGACAACCGCCAGTCCGAGGCCGTGGCCCACAGATTTGGTGGTAAAGAACGGCTCGAACACCCGCGGCCGTATCTCGGGCGCGATGCCGCAGCCGGTGTCGGACACCGCCAGCTCTACACAATCGCCCTGAATGAAAGGTTCTGAGGTGGCTCCCGAGTCCTGCCCCTTCTCACCAACACACCTGATGGTCACACGAATCACTCCGTCCCGATCGCCAATTGCCTCGGAGGCATTCGTAACCAGGTTCATCAAAATCTGTCGAAGTTGTCCAGCTTCGGCGTGAACAGCAGGGAGATCTTTGCGAATATCCATTTCCAGCACGGCATGTTTCGACACCGATACCTTCAGTAATGGGAGCATCTCCTCCACGATCTTGGAAAGGTCGGCCGACCCTCCAACGGCACTTTCCTTCCCTGCATAAATCATTAGTTGGCGAACGATTTCAGAGCCCCGGAGGGCCGCGCTCCGGATATCTTCCAGCTCTTCCGCGGAATGTGCCCCATCGTCACAGCGTCCCTGCAATACCTCCGCTTGAAACAAGACCGCTGCCAGGATGTTATTAAAATCATGAGCGATACCTGCGGCAAGGGTTCCAATGCTCTCCAGGTTCTGCCTCGCGAACGCCTCCTCCTGGGCGCGCTTGAGATCGGTGATATCCTGCGTCGCGCCCACGACGCGAATCACTACGCCACGCTCGTTCCGGATCGCCTCCAGAACTGAGCGCACAAACCTGACTTCGCCGTCTGCCCGGACAATTCGGTACTCGTCAGCCATCGAAACGCCAGTCAAACGCGCTTGCTGGGCGCCTTCCCGAACACGATCCCGATCTTCGGGATGAACGTAGTTCAGAAACTCCCTTAGAGTTTGAGGCGGAGGGTCCGGCGCTCCCAAGATGCTCAGCATCTCACCGGAGAAATCGGTGTTCCCGGTGGCGTCGTCGCGTTCCCAACTCCCCAGGTTTGCGAGACGTTGCGCGCTCAGGAGGCGTGCTTCGCTCGCCCGGAGCCGGTCTTGGATCACCTTCAGCTCAGTTATGTCAATGCAGGATCCAATGAATCCTGCAAATTCACGATCACGGTAGAGCGGCAGCCCATTGTCCAAGACCCAGCGGTATTCTCCGTCAGCGCGTCGCAATCTGTACTCCATCCGAAAGTTGCGGCGCGCATCAAACGAGGAATAATACGTGGTGACGCAGCCGTCTAAATCGTCAGGATGCACACCGGTTGCCCACCCGTCGCCCAGTTCCTGCTCCAAAGTCCGGCCCGTAAAATCGAGCCAAGGCTTGTTGAAGAATGTGCAGAGCTTGTCCGGGCCGGATAACCAGATCATGACAGGCGCTGAATCAGCCACGCTCCGAAAGCGCTCTTCGCTCTCGCGTAATTTGGTTTCGACCCGTTTTTGTTCTGTGATATCGCGGGCAATGGCTGAGATGCCAACCGCCGCGCCGGCTGGAGATCGGATCGGCGAGAGCGCTAAAGACACTGGGACCAGATGGCCGTCCTTGCGCATCCGTATCGTCTCGACCTGTCGGATTCGCTCGCCACGGCCCAGCCTCTCCAAAACCGAAGGCAACCGATCCCGGGGGCCGGGGGGGAGCAGCAGGGAGATATTCCTCCCCACCACCTCTTCTGCCGTGTAACCATAGAGGGTTTCCGCCCCACTGTTCCAACTCACGATCGTACCGTCCAACGTTTCGCCGATAATGGCGAGATCGGAGGATTCCACTATAGCGGCGAATTGCGATCGCTGCTCCTCGGCTCGTTTGCGTTCGGTGATCTCGAGACAGATTCCTGCGAGGCGGACCGGGCGCCCTCGATCGTCAAGAAACACTTGGCCTTTGGCCAGTATCCAGTGTACGCTGCCGTCCGGCCAAACCAGGCGGAATTCCGTATCCCACGCGTGAGTGCGCTCGAGGCTTTCGCGGTATTGCGCGTCGACTCTATCGCGGTCGTCCGGATGGACCGATTTCAGCCACTCCTCATGGCTTAGAGGAGGGTGGTCGGGTGCCAGCCCGTGCAGTTTTGCGTACTCCCCGGAAATGAGGGTTACGCCCGTCCGCAGGTCGCGATCCCACAATGCGAGGCCAGCCGATTCCAGTGCCAGATCGAGCCGACGCTCGGTTTCCTTTAGCGCGCACTCGGCCCGCTTCTCCCCCGTGATATCCTCTACGACGGCGATAAAATACTGCGGGAGATTTTCATCGTTCCGTACCAGCGAGCGATTTAGCCTTCCCCAGAAAACAGTTCCGTCGTGACGAATGTAGCGTTGCTCTATCGATTGCGGTGAAATCGTCTCTTCCAGAAGTTGGCCGCGTGCGTCCAAGAAGTCGACCCAATCCTCAGGATGCGTGATGTCCTTCAGCGTTCTGCTTCTCAGCTCGGATTCTGAGTAGCCGAGCATCTGGCAGTACTGTTTATTTACACGTAACCACTTACCGTCGAGGCTGATCTCGGCGATGCCGACGGCCGCGTGATCGAAGATCGCTTGAAGAACCCGATTCGGAGTGCTCATCTCCATTCCCAGGATTCCGAGCTTGCAAATTAGTATAACCGTTCGGCGACGACAACACGGCGTAACGACACTCGACGTTCAGTTCGACGAGCGAGCCCGGTTGGAAGCACCCGACGCGAACAGGCCGAATACGAAGCCGTGTTTTCGATATTCTCTTGGAAGAACTACAGCTGCGCGTCCGGTCGCGAGAGATAGCGCTACTGACAGGCGTGCGCGCGCGGGACTACTCCGTCGGCATCGCCGCGCAGCAGGTCGCCGGGATGTACGCGCACGCCGGCAACTGTCCGTCAGCGTTTCGATTCGGCAATCAACTGCGATACTTTGGAATCGGCCCCCACCGGCTCCACGAAGAGGATCGCTTTTTCGCTAACGATCATGCGGTCGGGGGCGTGCCATTCCTTGCCGCGTTTCACCAGGATGTTGGTGACAGCCTTCGTGTCCGCGTTCGTCACGCTCTGGACATAGTAGACGTCATGAAGGACCGGGTACGCCGAACCGAGCCCCTCCAATTTGCCGAAGTAGACCGATCCGTTGTTGAGCAGAACGGCATAGTATTTATTAGCATCCACGGTAGCGGCTGCCGGGTTCGGCTGCGCCCTGGTACAGCCGGCGCTGGACAGCGCGAGGCACACCAGAGAAACCGCCAGCAACTGTTTCAACTGAGAAACCCTCCTTCGATATCGTGGCTGCCTGTTTTGTGCGAGGCGGTCTTGCGGGAGGGAGTGAAAAGGCGGGTTGCCGCTTGACAGCGGGCCGCCAGCATGGCGAGGATTCCCATGGCGAACAGGCCAGCGCTGCCCGGTTCCGGGACCGAGCCGTTGCCGGAGCCACTGCCCGAGCCGCCGACCGAGGCGAAGCTCAGATCCAGTCCGTTGGCGCCGATGGTTTCCGTGAACTGCAGGTCGGAGGGAAGGCCGATCACGTCAAAGCTGACACCCGTGAGGTCAAGACCGAGGGCGGCGGTGAGGAGATCAAAACTCTCTCCGGCAACCGGCACGAAGCCATTTCCGAACTGGATGTCGATGGATCCACCCAGTATGTCCGCCAATCCCGAGACCGCCAGGTGATCGTATTGGGCCGAGTTCAGGCCATCGATCTCGAGGAGCAGTAAGCCCGAAGTCTGGGTATAGTTTCCGATAATCGACATGATTCCGGTGGCGTCGCCGGGGGTGACGGTGCCGCCATTGTTGAACACGTTGCCGACGATGTTACCGCCTTGTCCGTTCAGAAGGCCGCCGGTGTCGACGGTAATGCTGCTGGAGGTGACAGTGCCGCCATCCATGACCAGCAGGGAGCCTTTGTCTTCGATGGTGAGATTCCCAGTTCCATTCAGGGTCCACGAGGAGTTCACGCCGGTAACGGTGACAGTCGTATCACCTCCGCTGCCGCCTACGGTCGCATTGGCGCCGCTATTGAAGGTTCCGCCGTTGTCGATGGTCACATCGGTGCTGCCGCCGCCGCCGATCGAGACGTCACCGAGAACACCGAGCGTCCCGTTATTCGTGATGGTGACATGTACGGGTGCGGAATTGCTTCCGATCCCCGCGCCCCCCGCGGTAACCGTGCCGGTATTGACGGTGAGGCTTGCCGCACCGTCGCCGCCGACTGTCAGGATGCCGCTGTTCTGCCAGGTACTGCCCAGTCCCGTGACCGTAACCGATCCGCTCGACCCCAGTTTGTCGCCAATCAGCGCGTTGGTATTGGTGACCACGCCGCCGTTGGAGATGCTTAGGGAGCCGCTGCCGGAGGAACCCACAGTCAGGTTGCCGGAAATGGTCCACTTGGAACCGACGCCAGCGACCGAGACATTTCCGGTCGAACCACCGCTGGCCCCAATCGTGGCGCCACCGCTCTCGAGCGTGCCGCCCTGCAGAAGTTGTAGCGTCCCGGAACCGGCAGCGCCGATCTGGAGCGTTCCGTGGGCGGTCCAGTCGCCACCTTGCAGGGTTACGGCGCCGACTCCCGTGCTCTGCGTGCCGATCGAGCCGCTGAGACCTGTGGGATCGGATCCGGTAACCAGAGCCCCGCCGTTACTCACGGTCAAGGAACCGGCGCCGCCGTCGCCGACGCTCACGTTGGCGCTGCCGTCCCATTTACTGCCGAAGCCCGAGATATTCATGGTGCCACTCGAGGTGGCGCTGGTGCCGAGAACCAGTTCTCCGGAAGCACTGGCGGTTCCACCGTTCAGCAGATTCAGGGTGCCCGCGCCCGCGGAGCCGACCAGCACCGGAGTGGCGGACGTGACATTCAGAGTTGCGCCGGAATCGATGGTGACGGTACCGCTTTGGATGCGCAGAGAATCCACCGAGAGGGTGCTCTGGTTGGCCGCATTGACCACGCCTCCGGACGCCACCAGCAACTGGCCGGTGGCAGTGACGCTCGACGACGAGTCCGAAACGCTAAGCACTCCGGTGGAGCCGATCGCGCTTCCCGAGACGGTAATGTTGTTTGCCGAAGCGGTGCCGCCGGTGTTTACGGTCATAGTGGAATCGGTCGGGAAAACGACACCCAAGCCGATCAGGAAATTCCCGCCCGGGCCACTCGCGGCGATGCTCCCGAGGTGTTCGACAGTAACTGTGGAATTGGCGATTTGCCCCAACTCCAACGCCGTATTTGTGAGGTGCAAAACGCTGCCTGCGCCGGTGACGTCGAGTGTGGAGCCGCCGGGAGCAAGTCCCATGAAAACGGGTGTGGTGGTCGCGGTGAAGTTCGAGCCGCCCTGAATCGTCAAGGACCCCTCGGAAATGAAGGTCTGCGTCGAATTGATTGTCGAACCGTTAGCCACTGTCAGCGAGGCGCCCGACTCGATGTTGAATTGTCCGCCGATCGTGGAATTCGAAATCGAGCTGAGATCGGAGATGTTCAGGGTTGAGTTGGAACCGATGGTGCTGTTGGCTGCATTCAATTGATCAGCGATGGTGAGCGGCCCCAGTTTGCTGTTGGTGATATTGGCGGTGAAGGCTTCCGTGCTGCCATTAACCGTGGAGGTGTCCAACTGCAGATTGTTGGCAAGGAGGAAACCACTGTCGATCGTCGAGCCGGACGCGGTGAAGGCGCCGCTGGTCATCTGAATGCCGAGAGGGTCGGTGGCTGTCAGGGTCTGACCGTTCAGTGTCAGAGAACCGCTGGACCCTGAGATCATCGCCACTGTTGCGTTTGTGTCGAGAGTGATAGCGCCCCCGATGTTAATGACTTGAAAACCCGCGCCAGGAACACAATGGGCCGCAACGCCGTTGCCCGCACAATCCCAGTTATTGGCATTGCTCCAGTTCCCCGAGGTGGTATTCCAATTGGCGATCTGCCCAGCCGCCGAGCGACAGAGAAGGAGCAAGGCGAGAAAGCCGCACCACGCGCAGCTTCGGATTCTTTCCCGTCGAACGAGTGAGCCCCCTGTTTTCCGCCGCTTCATTTCCATATCCTCCTATCCAAACGGACCTGATCGGCACTGCGTCGCGATGGCAGCGCCCGAGGTCCTTCGTTGAATCCACAAAATCTTACGATGGATACGCGGAAAGAAGTGAAAGAAGCCCTCAGCGAGTTTTTCGGGGATGGGTACTAGTACCGGCCGCCGACGGGAGGGTTTCCATTTTACTCATGCGGCTCGGTTAAGACTGGAAACGGGCTAACGTTTGCTTTGCAGTTGGTGGTATCCGAACTGCTTCCTTGCCTCAGCCAGGCTTTTGCCTTCTTTGACCGCGCGGCGGATGCGGTCTTCGACGGCGTCGATCTCTTCGGCAATTTGAAGCACCTGATCTTCGTGCGCCCGCGGAATGGCCACGACACCGTCGGCATCGCCGCGGACCAGATCGCCCGGATGCACGCGGGCGTCCCCGACATTAACCGGCACGTTGGCGCCTTCCACCTGGACGCGATCCTTGCCGGTTCGCATAGAATAGCTGCGACTGTAGATTGGATAGCCCAGCTCGTGGGAGAGCGCCACGTCGCGGCAGGCGCCGTCGATCACCGTGCCGGCAATGCCGCGGCTATGCGCGACCCAGGTCAGGATGTCTCCCCAGACGGTGGCGTTCTCGCGGCCGCCGTTGTCGAGCACCACGACCGATCCCGGCGGCACATCGTCGATGTAGTCGCCGACTGTCCCCGGCGGTTTGCCGGCCGGCCCGTAGAGTATCGTGTAGGCGCGACCCGCCAGACGAAACCGGTGGTCAAGCGGCTTGATCCCGAGGCATTGGCCGGCGATTCCCAGCCGGTCCATCGCATCGCTGAGCGACGTCGTATCCAGCCGCGCGGCGCGCTGGACGTTCTGATCTTCTGGTGCGGTTTGGCTTGCCATGAGTCTTACTTTTTCAGCATCTGTTCGTAGCTGGCTCCCATCACCTGCGTGATCGGCGTGCCGCCGCGGATGGCGGCAGCCATGCCCTCTTCGCGCTGGATGATGCTCTCCGCGGCTTCGAGAACGCGCTCGGTGTGGCCCTGCGGGATGAACGCGACCCCGCTGGCATCGGCCACCACGTAATCGCCGGGCCGGACGGTGACGTCGCCGACTGTGATCGGCTCGTTGGTTGCCACCTCGACAATGCGGCCGCGCGCGGTCCGCGCGGTGTGCGTGCGTGCAAATACAGGGAAGTCGAGGCGGCGGCTGTCGTCGACGTCCCGAACCGGTCCTTCGACAATCACGCCGGCCACGCCGCGCACTTGAGCGCCGATCGAGAGGTTTCCGCCCCATGAGGCGGCATCGACACCGGTGCGCTGCTCGATTACGATGATGTCTCCGGGCTGGGCGGCTTCGATGGCCGCGGTGCACAGATGCCGGGACGCGCCCGGCCGCCCTCCTGCCAGCGCCAGCGTGACTGTAAGGACGCGACCGGCGATGCGGCGCTCGGTCGAATACCGGTGAATGCCGCTGACCGCGCTGGGGAGTTCCAGCTTGTCGAGCGCGTCGGAGACCGCGCACGAATCGACCCGGCTGAGCCGCGAGACTAGTTCTTCCACGCCGCCGCTCACCGCTCCGGCCGCCAGCGCGAGAAATGCCGTTCCAGCCGCTCGGTCAGCGCAGTGAGCACGATGCCGGCAAAGGCGATGATCAGAACGCCCGCGAACAGCGTGTCCGTCGCAAAGGTCTGGCCCCCGTAGGACACCATAAAGCCGATTCCTTCGCTGCCACCAAACATCTCTCCGACCACCACGCCGATCAAGCCCAGCATGACGCCTTGCCGCACTCCGGTCAGGATGAAAGGCACTGCTCCGGGAATGGCCAGGGTCGTGAAGATTTGCCAGTCCGAGGCGCAGAAGGCGCGCGCCGCGCGAAGCAGGTCCGGGTCTGTGGCCTTCACCCCGCCAATCGTGTTGACGAGGATCGGAAAGAACGCCGATAGAAAAACGATGACTACTTTAGACCACATACCGATCCCGAACCAGATGATGATGAGCGGGATCATGGCGATGCGGGGCGTGGCGTACAGCGTAGTCAGGAAAGGGTTCAACAGCATCTCGACGCGGCGATACCAGCCGACGATCACACCCATGACAACGCCGGCGACCAAGGCGAGAGCGAAGCCGACGATAAAATTGCGGCCGCTGTACGCCATGTCGGAGCGAAGGTGAGCGTGCACCAGGTCTTCGTAGAAACGCTTCGCGATGGCGGAGGGTCCGCTAAAGAAAAGTGGGGAAATCCAGCCGGCCGACCAGCAAGCCTGCCAGACGGCGAGGGCCAACACGACGGCGGTGCCGCCCAGAATCAGCGCTTCATGGCGTTTGTATGCGCTCTGGCGCGGCCGCGCCGCCCGCGTGCCCGCCGCCACGGTCTCGGTATCGATCGCCGGGTAAGCCATACCGCTAGTTCGTCACCGCCATGCCGATACGCTCCGGCCTCTCTTCCACCAATTGCCAGATCTTGTCTTCAATTTCCAGAAAGCGCGGATCGCGCTTCAAACTGAGCGTCCGCGGCCGTTCGAACGGAATCGGAAAGACATCTTTGACGCGTCCGGGCCGGGCGCTCATCACCACGACTCGATCCGCGAGATAGATGGCCTCATTGATCTGATGTGTGATAAACAGAACCGTCTTGCGCGCCTGGGTCCAGATTTTTAGCAACTCGGACTGCATGAATTCGCGAGTCTGCGCGTCGAGCGCGGCAAACGGCTCGTCCATCAGCAGCACTACCGGGTCGGCCGCCAGGGCGCGCGCCAGGTTTACGCGCTGCTGCATGCCGCCGGACAGCTCATTGGGATAATGCTTGTCGAAGCCGGTAAGGCCAACCAGCTTAATGAAGTACTCGGTGCGCTCGCGCATCTTCGCCTCATCGAAGCGGCGCTGCATTTCCATACCGTAGCGGACGTTTCCGGCGATGTTGCGCCACGGCAGCAGGCTGGAGTGCTGGAAGACTACGGCGCGGTCTGTTCCCGGACCCGAGATCTTCTTGCCGTCGATGGCGACGGCGCCTTCCTCATAAGGAAGCAGCCCGGCGACGATGTTGAGCAGCGAGGTCTTGCCACACCCACTGGGCCCGACGATTGCCAGAAATTCGCCATCGTTCACCGACAGCGAGACATTTGCCAGGGCAAGGACGTCGCGGGAGTCGCGCCAGTAGCGTTTCGAAAGGTGGGTGATCTCCAGTTTCACCATGGTGCTTGCGCCAGGCAGAGCCTTACGCTATTAAGCCGCCTTGCTGCTGGCCACATCCAGCTTGAACACCTTCTTGACGTTGTCTTCGAAGATCATCTTCTTCTCCGCCGCGCTCAGCCAGTCGAAGGCCTCGATCAGGTGTCTCGTTTCGTCCAGCCATTTGCCGGTCTTGGGATCTTTCACCGTTCCAATTCCCGGCCGCTCGGTGCCGAACAGGCAGCGGTCCGCGCCGACGGTCTTGATGAGCAGAGCCAGCGAATCGCTCGAATACAGCACGGTATCGTAATACAACTTGCGCATCCGGTCGGAAAAGCGCTCCGTCCCCGGCCGCCGCAGCGAGCTGGCCTCAAAGCGCGCCCACTGATACGGAATCGCGCCGCCTCCGTGCGAAACCAAGATCTTCAAGTTCGGGAAATCGTTGAACACATTCGAGGTGAGCAGCGAGACCACGCCGATGTTTTCTTCATTGATGAAGTGCAGGGAATAGGTGAGCCGCTCCGACTTGCAGCCTGTCGAATGAATGTGGCCGGGGATGTCCAACTCGACCATCTTCTCGTAGAGGGGATACCAATAGCGGTCGCCGAGCGGCGGCGTCTCCACGCCGCTGCATTCACCGGGATCGGGGTTGAGCAGGCAGCCGACGAATCCGTCCTGCTTGACGCATTTCTCCAGGTAGGGCAACACATTTTTGACGGGAATGCCGGGCGTAAGCGGCAGCCCGCAGACCGCGCGGAACACGTTCGGGAACATCCGGGCCTCGCGGGCGATGATGTCGTTGGTTTCCTCGGTGAACCACTGCACCAGCTTCGGGTTTTCGCTGGTCATCATCTGGTAGGGGCGGGGCGAAATGAGCTGCATATCGATCCCGGCTTCTTTGAGTTGCTCGAGATGGGAAGAGCCCCCGAACACCGGCGCGTGTAAGGCTTTGAGGATGTCGTCATCGGTGGCACCCGCGCTACCGCGGCCGTGGCCGCCCCGGTGCGCGAGAATTCCCGCCTTATACACGTAGAGCTTGTCCGGCGCCGTGACGTGCGCATGCGCGTCGATCACCATTTACTGCTTCCCCCTTTGGCCGTGGCGTCCGCCGCCAGTCTCGGCCCTACGAGCGGTTGACTGTGGATGTTCCTGTTAATTATGCCGAATGACGCGCTGTACTCGCAAGGCGAGGTGGCAGCGCCAAAATCGCCAGCGGGCCGGCTTACTTTTTGCGGTCGAGTGCGAGCAACGCGTCCGCAATCTGATTCACCGCGTATTCTTCGTCGCGCCGGCTCGCTTCGGAGCGAGGCAGAGAGGAGAGCTCCAGGTGAATCAATTCGTGCACGACGGTGAATTCCATATCGTCCAGCATGTCATGGCATGCCATACGGTAGTCGGAAGGATCCAGTACGCGCAGGACGGCGGATTTCTTGTCGGCATCCCAGTGGATATTACCCAAGGTCCTGGGTTTCAAATCGCTGGGGTGTGCCATGACGATGGTGATTTTCCAATCCTGCAGTTTGAGACGCTGCTGCCAGACCGAGAGCCTTTCAGTCACATACGGCTCCACCATGTGGCTGCAGTCGCGTCTGGTTTCTGTCGAAGGCTGCGCTTGCGCGGACGCTCTTACGGCACCCATCGAAGCAACCGCGGAAAGGAAGGTACCTAGGAATACTGGAGCCGACCACCGAACCATGTTTTTATAATACAGCCAACACCGTGCGGTTTCGCACTAACTTTGGCTATTTCGCTCTGTAAGCCTTTGCGCAGCGGGCGCCTGCCGGGCCCAATCACAAGAACGACATGGAGAGGCTGGCGGAGAGGGGGGGATTCGAACCCCCGGTAGAGCTTTAGACCCTACGACGGTTTAGCAAACCGCTGCTTTCGACCACTCAGCCACCTCTCCGCGAGGCACGTTGGGGTCATTAAGCATCCTAACATAATCACACCAAGCGATTTGTTTTAGAATAGGAAGGTTCCCCCGTGCGCCCGTAGCTCAGCTGGATAGAGCGTTTGCCTCCGGAGCAAAAGGTCGGTGGTTCGAATCCACTCGGGCGTACCACCTCAAAATCGGTTCTAGCTCCGGGACCACGGCCGTGGGTGTCGAGTTGTGGGTACCCTGTCAGATAAATGGCCAATTCACCGAAACAATCCGATCGTCACTACCGCTCCGTCACCGGCATTTGGCAGCTTGGTGGAACATGCAATCTCAAGGATGTGATCGCCATGACCGCCATCGCCGGTCTGCCGATTGATCGGACGAATTCGATAGGCCCAGTTGCCGTTGATCCGGCAAACCTCGAACTGCAAGTCCTGCGCGGCGTCAATTGGATCAGGAATGCTGAAATGCTCTCGAATCGGCTCAGGCTGGCCGACTTGAACATTGAGAGTGCCCGGAAATAGACACTCGCCAGTAGCCTCTCTGAACAATTCTGCATGTTCCGTCATCCGTCTGGTGAAATGACGGAAGCCTTGAATCACAGTCCCCTGAATGAATATCACGGTAATACAGTACCTCGGAGCGAAATGCCGTCAACCCCCCGGCTGTTATCCTTCTGATATGCGGTTCATTCTGGTTCTGGTGATTGCAGCGTGCGCCGCCGCACAGCAGTTGACGTTTGCGCCGTTCCACCAGAACGGCATTTATCAGATCGGGGAGCGAGCCGGCTGGACCGTAACGCGGCCTGCCGGCGCGGGTCTGCCGGAAAAGTTTGCCTTCGCGATCAAAAAGAACGATCAAGCCGTGCTCAAGACGGGGATTCTCGACCTGTCTTCCGGCAGCGGCACCATGGAGATTACGCTGGATGAACCCGCGATGCTGTACGTGCAGGTGAGTGCTCAAGGCGCCACACCGCAGGACAAGCCATATGCGACGCTGGGCGCCGCCATAGCGCCGCATCGATTGCAGCCTTCCGTCCCGCGCCCGCCCGACTTCGATGCGTTCTGGGAATCGAAGCTTAAGGCATTGCGCGAGATTCCCATCCATCCGGTTCTGACATCCGTGCCTTCCCACGTGCAGGGCGTGGATTTAAGTCAGTTGAAGCTGGACAGCCTTGGCTCACACGTGCAGGGGTATATCGCGAAGCCGGAACGCGAAGGCAAATTTCCGGCGTTGGTGATCTATCAATTCGCGGGTGTCTATGCCTTGCAGCCCGAGACCGTTACCAGCCGGGCTGCGGAGGGCTGGCTCGCCTTGGACGTGGACTCGCATGACATGCCGCCGAACGAATCCACAGGCCCGCCGCGAGATTACCAGGCGGTTGGCAACACCGACCGCGAGACCTCCTATTTTCTGAAGATGTATCTGCGAGACACGCGCGCCATCGACTACATCGCCAGCCGTCCGGATTGGGACGGCAAGACTATCGTTGTAATGGGCACCAGCATGGGCGGCCAGCAGAGCCTCGTCACCGCGGGGCTGAATCCCGACCGAATTACGGCAGTGATCGTGAACGAACCCTCGGGCGCCGACACCAACGGCGATCTGCACGGCCGGGCCGCGGGATATCCGAACTGGCCTTCGAACGATTTGAAGGTGATGCAGACGGCGCTGTATTTCGATCCGGTCAATTTCGCTTCCCGCATCAAGGCTCCGTCGCTGGTGGCGATGGGTTTCATCGACACGATTGCGCCGCCGGCTGGCATCTGGACCGCCCTGAATCAGATTCCAGGTCCGAAAGAGGCTGTGGCCATGGTGGAGTCGGATCACAACAACATCACGCCGGACAAACAGGGGGCCTTTCAAGAGCGCTCGGAAGGTGTGCTGCGAACCATTCTGCAGGGCAGCGAATTCAAGCCTAACGAACAACTGACGCGTCCCTGAGGCGAACGCCGCGGCACAGGGCAACTCGGGGATCGTTCAATTCCACTAAACCGACCGGTCAATTCTATCCAATTGACATTGGGTGGCGAGGCCAATTAGTATCCTCGCACGTGCTCAGTTTCGGGCAATCGCACTCAGGGGGTGCCGGGATGATTAAGCGCTTGGGATTTACCATTGGTCTCTTCTTCGTGGGTTTGGCGGCGACGGTGCCGTGCGCGCGCGCGCAGGCGGTCGCGGTGGCGCAAGTCGCGGGCACGGTAGTGGATTCTACCGGCGCAGCCGTCGCGGGTGCGCAGGTCACGATGACGGAGACCGACAAGCAGGTGTCGCGGTCGACCGTAACCGACGCCAGCGGCTCTTACATACTGCCGAACCTGCCCGTAGGGCCGTACTCGCTCGATGTCAAAGCTACCGGGTTCAAGGATTATGTGCAGAGCGGCATCGTGCTGGTGGTGAACAACAACATCCAGGTGAATGCCAGGTTAGAGGTAGGTGCGATCACGGAGCGGGTCGAGGTTTCCGCCGCCACTAGCCTGGTCGAAACCAAGGAAAACTCGGTATCGGTGGTAATCGAACAGCAGGCCATCAACGACCTTCCCCTGAACGGCCGGCAGGCGACGCAGCTCATCCTGACCCTGGGCGCCTCGGCATACGGAGACTCGGGAGACACGGGAAGCAAGACCTTTTACAGCGCCACGCGCATTTCCGTGGCGGGTGGACAGTCAAACGGAACGGCTTACCTGCTGGACGGCGGCGACAATACCGACGCCATGTCGAATGTGAACATGCCTTTCCCGTTCCCGGACGCCTTACAGGAATTCAGTATCGAAACCAGCGCCGTTTCTTCGCGCTTCGGCACCCATCCCGGCGCGACCGTGAACGTGGTCACCAAATCCGGCTCCAACGCGCTCCACGGCGACGCGTTCGACTATCTCCGCAACGGTGACCTGAATGCCCGCAACTTCTTCTCGCTGACGGGACACGACAGCTTAAAGCGAAACCAGTTCGGCGGCACGCTGGGCGGCAAGATCATCGCCGACAAGCTGTTTTTCTTCGGAGGGTGGCAGAGCACGCGCAATCGCTCCAACCCGCCGCAATCCACTACGCACATCCCGACCGCGGCCATGCTGGCAGGAGATTTCACCACTATCGCCGGGCCAGGCTGCCAGTCCAACGGGAAAGGCATCACGTTGAATGCGCCCTTCACCAATAACCAGATCTCGCCGGCTCTGCTGGACCCGGTTGCGGTGGCGCTGACTAAGTATCTGCCGGTCAGTTCCGCCGACCAGTGCGGCAAGGTAACCTACGCAATTCCAGTAACGGGAGACGAGGATCAGTGGATCGGGCGCATCGATTGGGTGCAGAGCGCCAAGCACACCTTGTACGGCCGGTATTTCATCGTCGATTACCAGAATCCGCCGACATTCGATGGCAAGAACCTGCTCACCACCACCCAACCGGGCAACTTCGAGCGGGCGCAATCGGCCACCGTTGGCGACAATTTCACGTTCAGCCCGAACACCCTGAACGCGTTCCACTTTACGTTTAACCGTATCCGCGACAATCGGGGACCGACGAACACCCCCATCAACTGGACCTTGCTTGGCTCCCAGATGTACAGCGCCGTTCCTAATTTTCTGCTGATTTCCGGCATGACCGGTGGCTTCACCACATTCTGCGGCACGTGTGCGCCCGGACATTTCAACTACAACGGGTTCCAGGTGGCCGACGACGTGGACGTGATTCGCGGTCGGCATCAGATGGCATTCGGATTCAACCTGATTCGCGTACAGAACAACACCATCTCCGGCTTCGAGGAGAATGGCGCGCCCACGTTCAATGGCTCGTTCACCGGACTGGGGATGGCGGATTTTCTGGTGGGGAAGATGAGCGACTTCCAGCAGACCAATGCCACGCCGGACGATCTGCGGCAATGGGTGATGAGTTTCTATGCGCAGGACACCTTCAAACTCTCCAAAACCATGACCCTGAATTTCGGCCTGCGCTGGGAGCCGACCTTCCCCGATCCCGATAAATATGGCCGCGGCACATCGTTCAACATGGCCGCATTTCTAGCCGGCCAGCGCAGCACCGTGAACCCGACCGCGCCTCCGGGTCTGTTCTTCAAAGGCGATCCTGGAATCCCGGACGCGATGTGGAACCGCCATCTGGCGAATTTCGCCCCGCGCATCGGCCTCGTGTGGAATCCGAACGGCGACGGTCGCCAGACCCTTCGCATTGGCGGCGCCCTGCTGTACGACTCGACAGAAACCTGGTTCAACGAGCGCGAAACCACCAATCCGCCCTACGGCAATCTGATCGACATCGGCGCCAATGGAACCATCAGCAATCCTTGGGCGGGCTATCCCGGCGGGAATCCGTTCCCTCAGCACGGGAACTTGTTCTTCCCGACCTTCGGAACTTACATCAACATGCCAATCAACCCCAAGCCGACCTACGTGGCGCAGTGGAATGTCACCTATCAGCGCCAGTTCGCCGGCAGCTGGATGGCGTCGGTGAGCTACCTCGGAAACAAGACCACTCATCTTTGGATCGCGGAGGAACGGAATCCCGCTACCTACATTCCGGGGAACTGCGCGGCTGGCCAATTCGGCCTCACCGCAGCCGGCCCGTGCTCCCCCATTTCCAATGCGAACTATCGCCGGCTGCTCATCCAGTCGAATCCGGCCACGGGCGCTTCCTACGCCAGCATTGACACGATGGATGACGGCGCGGTCGCCCGCTATCAAGGGCTGCTGGCGTCGGTGCAGCACCGGTTCGCCCAGCACTTCCAGTTCAATGCGAACTTTACCGATTCCTACTGCCTCTCCGACTACGACTTCGGTGCCGCATTAGCAGCGGTGACGAACTCGCAAGTGTTCAACCGGCATGCGGATTGGGGGTCTTGCATTTTCGACACGCGGTACAATTTCAACGCCAACATGGTGGCGCAGAGTTGGTGGACCGGCAACAATGCCTGGGCCGGCCGCTTGCTCAGGAACTGGCAGATCGCGCCGCTCATCCATGCCTCTACGGGTCAGCCTCTGAACCTGAACTACGGCGGCACCAACGGCGGAACCGATTTTTCGCGGACCGGCCTCGGCAATGACCGGCCCAATCAGATCGCAGGCCAACCGGTCTACGCCACGAACCAGATCTGCGGGAACGCCCCTATTTGCGTGCAGTTCCTCAACCCGGCGGCGTTCTCGAGCTCGTTACCCGTTGCGACTTCCGGAAACCTGGGCCGCAACGCAGTACGGGGCCCCGGTACTTTCAATTTCGACATGGCCCTCAGCCGCCAGTTCAAGATGAACGAGCGCTTCAGCCTGCAAGCGCGGGCGGAAGCGTTCAATTTGATCAATCACGCGAATTTCGTGGGCGCAATCTCGCCCGCGGGTTTGATCGCATCGCTCACAACCATGACCCAGAATGCCGCTTCCTCGACTTTCGGACAACCGCAGGCCGCGTTTGATCCGCGCATTCTGCAGTTCGCCATGAAGTTGTTTTTCTAATCCGGGGTTGCGTTGGGCCAGTCAGCTCAATTCGAGCCGCAGAAACGCGAGGCTGGCTGCGCCGTCTTCCTCGAATGTGCCGCGCCCCTCGATCGACAACCCGCCCGTGTAGCCGGTCTGTTTGACCAGCTGAAAGAAGCGCCCATATTCGGCGTCTTCATCGGCAGCATGGGGCCACCGCCGGCCGGTCGGGTTCGCGAAATGCAGATGCACGATGTGTTCGCGCGCCTGAAGCAGAATCTCGGGGCTTTCATTTTCCACGCGCAGATGGTAGTAGTCGATGATCATTTTCACGCGCGGATGCTTCACTTCGTCCACCAGCCGGAGGGCCTCGGCTCCCGTGTTGATGATGTTGCTTTCCTGCCGGCGCAGCGGCTCGATCCCGATCACCACGTCGTGCGACTGCGCAATATCGCCGGCGCGTCGCAGGAACCGTGTGATTTCTTCCCAGGTCTGCTCCCGCGAGCGGCCCGTGGGAATGTTGCGGGAACTGGCGCTGCCCCAGACCACTGCCTGCGCTCCCAGTTGCCGGCAACGATCGAACGTGAGATCCAGGTACGAGGAAACAGCATCAAGGTTCGCCTCCGGACCCACCACCTGCATCGTGCGAATCAGGCTGTTGAAGCGGCGGCAGCGCAGCCGGGAAGCCAGAACTTGCCGGCGGGCCGTTTCAAACTCGGTCGTACTCATTGCGGCGATTGCCGCCGCCGCCGGCTCCAGGTAATCAAAGCCCCAGCGGTCGGCTTTGGCGAGGTCTTCGATACCGGCGCATACGCCGAGTTCCACTGCGCCTGCCTTGGCCCACGCCGTCGCGGCGGTCGCGCTCACAGCAGCTTTCAAAAACGAACGACGGTCCATCGTAATTCGACAAGACTCATGTTACCTCCAGTTATCGGTACAAAAGTGTACGTACCCCGGGCTTGTCGCCGGCCAGTGCGGGTTATATGATGGGCAACGAGGTCCGAAACTCGTGACGCGACGCAAAATGGTCCAGGCGTTTGGAGCATTGGCCGCCGCCACCACTCCTGCCGGTGCCGCTGAAAAGCAGCCGGACAGCGGATTCAAGCTGGGCATTTGCAGCTACTCGGTCCGCGAATTCCAGCGCTCCCTAGCGATCTCCATGATGAAGCAGCTGAACGTCGCCTACGTCAGCGTGAAGGATTTTCATTTGCCGTACACGTCAACGCCAGCGGAAATTACCAAGGCACGGAACGAGTTCCAAAAGGCGGGACTGACGATCGTCAGCGGCGGCAATACCGATTTGAAGGATGAAGATCCCTCCCTGCTTCGCCGCTACTTCGAGTACGCGCGGGCGTGCGGGATGCCGATGCTGGTGGCCGCTCCGACGCATAAAACGCTGCCGGCCGTCGAGAAACTGGCGCGGGAGTACGACATCAAGATCGCCATCCACACGCACGGCCCCGAGGATCCGAATTTCCCGACACCGCAGGTGGTGCTGCGGGCGGTCAAGGACATGGACCCGCGGATGGGGTTGTGCATGGACGTGGGCCATTCGATGCGCGGCGGCGCGGACGTGGTCGAGGAGATCGCCAATGCCGGGCCGCGGCTGCTCGACATGCATTTCAAAGACCTGAAGAACCGGACCGACAAAGATAGCCAGTGCGACGTCGGCGAAGGCGTGATGCCGGTGGTGGCGATTTTCAAACAACTGCGCAAGGTCGGCTACCGCGGCTACGTCAACCTGGAATACGAAATCCACAGCGATAATCCGCTGCCCGGCATGCTGCATTCCATGGGATACATGAGGGGCGTGCTGGCGGGGATGGAGGCATAGCATCATGCGGCTGACGGTGACACGAAGAGATTTCTCCAAGGCCGCGCTGGCGGCTGGCACAGCCCTGCGGCTGCGGGCCGGACAAACCAACATGTTCAAGCTCGGCATCATTACCGATGAGCTGACGGGCGAATTGCAGGACGCGCTGCCCTTCCTCGCCAGCTATCACCTGCACTGGTGCGAGCTGCGCGAGATGTGGGGCAAGAACATCATGAACCTGTCCAAGGAGGAGTTGGGCCGCGCCA
>CAYTJD010000053.1:0-6455 GCA_964438005.1 uncultured Solibacteraceae bacterium
TGGAAGATCTGGAGCGGTCTGAGCAGGAGAAATTACGTCTGCTCGACTTGTGGTCGTTCCAGCGCAAGGAGATTGAGGCTGCCGCCCTGGAGGCCGGCGAGGATGTGGCGCTCGAGAACGAGAGGCGGATCTTGCAGAACGTGCAGCGGCTGGAGGAGGCTGCGTCCGCGGCATACGCTGCGGTTTACGACAGCCCGGAGTCGGCGCTCTCATTAATGCGGATGGCATCCAAGCGCGTCGACGAACTGTGCCGGATTGACTCGTCATTGGACGGGGTTCGGGAGCAGTTGAGCGCCGCCGCGCTGAGCTTGCAGGAAGCGTCCTACGCGCTACGCGATTATCTGGGAGGGCTGGAGGCCAATCCGGCGCGGCTGGAGGAAATCGAAAACCGGCTGGCGGCGATTGACCGGCTGAAACGAAAGTACGGGCAAACCATTGAGGGAATCCTGCAATTCCTGGCCGAGGTGCGGTTGCAGATCGGTTCCGCGGAGGGGGCCGGAGAGCGGATGGAAGAGCTGCGCCGCCGCCGCAAGAAACTCGCTGCGGAATTCGAAGCGTGTGCCGCCGAGTTGACCGCCACGCGCCAGGCGGCCGCTCGAAAGCTCGAGAAGCGGGTCGAGACCGAGCTGGCGCAGTTGGCCATGGAGCGCGCGAAATTTCGAGTCGAGATCACGCCGGCCCCGTGGTCGGAGAGCGGCGCCGACCGAGTGGAGTTTCTGGTTTCGGCCAATCCCGGCGAGGAACCGCGGCCGTTGGAGAAAGTGGCATCGGGCGGCGAGATTTCACGCATTGCCTTGGCGCTTAAAACCTGCCTTGCCGGCCCCAAGACTCCGCTGATTCGCACTCTGGTGTTCGACGAAGTAGACGCCGGAGTGGGCGGGAGCGCCGCCGAAGGGGTCGGGCGGCGGCTGAAGAAGCTCGCCGCCAGCAATCAGGTGTTATGCGTCACGCATCTGCCGCAGATCGCCTCGTTCGCCGACCATCACTATCTGGTGGAGAAGCGGGAGGTGCGGGGCAGAACCGTGGCCGAGGTGGAAGAGCTCGACAAAGCCGCGCGCACCCGCGAGATCGGCCGCATGCTCTCCGGCCAGAAGGTCACGCCGGAGGCCCTCAAACACGCCGAGCAATTGATCCGCATGAGCGTGGCGTGACGGCGCGTCTCACAGTCCTGCCCGCGTGAATGACTCCAGCATCCGTTCGGCCGGCGGCGGCCGCAGGATGTTGTTGGCCGCAAAGTCCTCATCGTAGTTCGTGTGTCGCAGCTGAACGTCGGGTCCCAGGAGCAGCCAGTCGGCGCCGGGCGCGCCGAAGGGCATACCGGCGCTCCCGGCATTCACGACCCGCACGTGCCCGACCATCCGATCAAATTGCATGTGCGTGTGGCCGCACACGGCCAGCAGCACGTCCAATCCTTCGAATATTGGCAAGAGACGTTCTTCCGGAGTCAGGCTCGTGAAGATGTCGTCTTCGTTCCGCGGCGTGGCGTGGCAGAACAGGACTTTGCCCACGCCGGGGATGTCGACGCGAATGGTTTTCGGCCAGCCGGCCACAGCACGCTCCTGTTCGGGGTCAAGCTGCGCGGCATTCCAGCGGATGACCGGTCGGAACGGCTCGGGCACCTTAGCTGGGTCCTTGCCGGCCCTCTGCTGGAGCACCGCCACCTCGCCGTTGCCGAGGATGAATTTCGTGGGAATGTCGAGGTTTCGCAGGGCCTCGAGTATTTCGCGCGGCATCGGGCCGGGCAGAACATCTCCGCCGACTACAACCAGGTCCACGTCGAGCCGACGGATCTCGGCCAGCACGCACTCCAGCGCGGGAAGATTCCCGTGCAGGTCGTAGATGGCAGCGATCCGCCTCAAGATTTGGTAGGGGCGGGGCGACTCGAACGCCCGACCTACGGCTTAGAAGGCCGTTGCTCTATCCACCTGAGCTACGCCCCCAACGCTTTCCCTCTCATTGTAAACAAGTAGCGCCAGGGTATACTTGTTGCGAGTCCTGTATGCTGCCGATCCGCTTTGTCGCGATGCTCATTGTGCTGGCGGCACCGCTCGCGGCACAAGGGCCGCCCGGCGACTTATTTGCCACGATGCAGGAAATTTCCAGCGCGCTGGGAGTCGGTTGCGATTATTGTCATACCGCACCACGAGGAAGCGGCGTATCAGAGCCGAAGAAGGATATCGCGCGCGCCATGATTGCGATGACTCGGGACTTGAACGCCAAGGTGGAAACAGCCACGGGGAAGTCGGGCGCTTCGGTCACGCGGGTGCAGTGTATTACTTGCCACCGGGGAGTCGCCATTCCCGCGCAGGTTGGCGATATTCTTACGCAAACCTACCGGGCCCAGGGTGCGGCCGCCGCGATCGCTCAATATCGCGACCTGCGCCAACGCTATTTCGGGCGCCAGGCTTACGACTTCGGAGAGGATACGCTGCTGAACCTGGCGCAGCGCATGGTCGAGAGCAAGCCGGACGACGCGCTCGGACTGATCCAGCTCAATCTCGAATTCAACCCGAAGTCGGCGCGCAGCTATGTTGCCTTAGCCCACGCTTATACGCGCAAGCTGGACGACGCGTCGGCCATGGCGAGCCTGGAAAAGGCTTTGGAATTGGAGCCGAATAACGGCGTGGCGCGCGGGCAACTCGAGCAGTTGAAGTCCTATCACCGGCAACGCTGATCAGAACAGCCGGCGGATTGCGTTCACCAGGCCGTCGATCGTGTAGGGCTGCGCCTCGGCGTCCACGCGGATTCCCAGCTCACGCGCGGTATTGGACGTGACCGGACCGATGGTTGCGACGCGGACGCCTTCGAGCGCAGACGCGCCGGCAGTCGTGACAAAGTTCTGGACCGTGGACGAACTCGTAAAGGTAATGCAATCCGGCCGGCGCGGAGCGGTGAGGAGTTCACGCGCGCGTGCGGGGGTATCGTCCGGGATCGCAGTGCGGTATGCCTCCACCACGTCGACGCGGGCGCCGCGCCGCGCCAGTTCGACCGGCACCAGATCGCGGGCCACAGCCGCGCGAGGCAGCAGCACTCGTTTTCCGGTAAGGTCTTCCGACGCAAAAGCCTCGACGAGACCCTCGGCGACGTACTCTTTGCCCATCAGATCGACTTTGAGATGCAACGCTTCGACCGCGGCGCGGGTTGCCGGGCCGATCACGCAGATTTGCGCGCGCAGCGAGCGGAGATCGGCGCGGGAGCGGTCCATGCGCTCCAGAAAGAAACGGACTCCATTCGCGCTCGTGAAGATCAGCCAGTCGTAGCAGCCCAACCCGGCGATCGCCTGGTCGAGCGGCGCAAAATCGGCGGCCGGCCGGATCTCGATTGTCGGCAGTTCGGCGACGTCCGCGCCGAGCCCATGGAGGCGGGCCGCGAGAGCATCCGCTTGTTCCCTGGCACGCGTCACCACGATGCGTTTTCCGAATAATGGCAGACGGCCGTACCAATCGAGCTTGTCGCGCAGGCGCACCACTTCTCCTACGATGATGGTGGCCGGTGGCTTCATCGCGTGCTGTTCGATCAGGCCCGGTAGAGTGGCCAGGTTTCCGGTAAGCGTTTCCTGATCCGGCCGCGTGCCCCACCGGACCGCCATCGCCGGCGTGTCGGCGGAACGGCCGCGGGCGATCAATTCGCGCGCGACAGCGCCAAACGTGGTCAGTCCCATAAAGATTACCAGGGTTTCGGCCAACCCCACTTTGCCCCAGTCGATGTCGCCGACGGCGTGTCCGGTAACGAACGTCACGACCGATGTGTGCTCGCGGTGCGTCAGGGGTACGCCCGCATACGCCGCGATGCCGAGCGGTGTTGTCACGCCCGGCACAACTTCGAAGGGAATTCCAGCGTCGGCCAACGCCTCGGCCTCTTCGCCGCCGCGCCCGAAGATGTAGGGATCGCCGCCCTTCAGGCGCACGACAGTCAATCCGCGCCGCGCGCGCTCGATCAGCATGGCGCAGATTTCATCCTGGGTGTACGTGTGGGTGGATTTCTTCTTTCCGACATAGACGCGCTCGGCGTGGGGAGGCGCCAGGTCTACGAGGGCATCGCTGGCTAAGTGGTCGAACAGGACGGCATCGGCGCCCTCCAGAATGCGGCGGCCCTTCCAGGTAATCAGGTCGGGATCCCCGGGCCCGGCTCCGACCAGATAGACCTTGCCCTTGCTCATACGCTGTTGACCGCGTCCAGGATTTTACGCGCGCCCCGCGCCAGCAGATCCGTCCCCAACGCTTCGCCAAGGCGCGCGGCGTCGGCGGCGGGGCCCTCTGACGTGCCGCGGACCAGATCGGAACCGTCGGGAGATGCGACTACGGCCACGATTCGCAGGCGCGCACCGGTTACCGTGGCATACGCGCCAATCGGAACCTGGCAACCTCCGCCCAACGCCGCGAGAACGGCTCGCTCGGCCGTTACGGCAGCGCGTGTGGCCGCATGATCCAGCGCGGCACAGGCATCGTGGCCGGCTCCCGTGGCGCGCGTTTCGATCGCCAAGGCCCCCTGGCCGACCGCGGAGCACATCACCTCGGGCGCCAAAAGTTCCGCAATACGATCGCTCCAGCCCAGACGTTTGAGGCCCGCAGCCGCCAGCACGATCGCTTCATAGCGGCCTTCATCCAGCTTGCGGAGCCGCGTGTCCAGGTTTCCGCGAATCGATTCGATCTCGAGATCGGGACGCAGCTGACGTAGTTGAGCCGCGCGCCGCAACGAGCTGGTGCCGACCTTGGCTGCTTGTGGAAGCTCCGACAGCCGACGGCCGACGATCGCGTCGCGCGGGTCTTCACGAGCGGGAACAGCAGCGAGGACCAAACCGGGAGGCAACTCAGTCGGCAGGTCTTTCAAACTATGGACGGCCAGATCAGCCCGCCCGTCCAGCAAGGCTTCCTCGATTTCCTTGGTGAACAGGCCCTTGGTCCCAACCTTCGCCAAAGGCACGTCGGTGATCTTGTCGCCGGTGGTCTTAATGATCTCGATGCGGGTCTCGTGCCCTAAATCGGCCAGCCTCTGCTGCACCCAATGGGCCTGCCACAAAGCGAGCTGGGAGCCGCGCGATGCGATCACGAGCATGGTTCAATCCTGAAGATGGAAGACCCTCTTGATCAGCGCGATGCTGTGCACCCCTTCCGGCTTTCCCGCTTGCACGCGCAGCTCCGAGATGGGCCCGTGGGCGACCTTGTTGATGATGGCCCGGGTGGCTGCCTCCAGTGCCTCCTCCTGCTGTTGGGTGAAGGGCCCGTATTTTCGCTTCACCTTGTCCACTTCGGCGGCGCGGATGCTCTCGAGCTGCTCCTGCAGCCCGACGATGGTCGGCGTCACCTCCACCACCTTGAGACGCGCCATCATGCGTTCGACTTCTTCGGAAACCAGCTCTTCGGCGCGATCCGCCTCCTTCATCCGCTCCCGCAGGTTCGCATTGACCACTTCCTGCAGGTCGTCGATGTCGTAGAGGAAGACGTTGTCGAGGTCGTTGACGCCCGGATCGATGTTGCGCGGCACCGCAATGTCGATCAGGAATGCCGGCTTGTTCCGCCGCGCGGCGATGACCCGGTGCATGTCTTCCTTGCGCAGGATGTATTCGGTGGCGCCGCTGGAGGCAATGAGTATGTCGACTTCAGGCAGCATGCTGACGAACCGGCTGTATTCCACCGGCGTGCCTTGGAACAGCTTGGCCATTTCGATGGCGCGTTCGTAGGTCCGGTTGGTGACGAAGACGTGCGTCGCCCCCGAACGGCGCAGATGGCGGGCCGCGAGTTCGGACATTTTGCCCGCCCCGACGATCATGACGGTCCGGCCGTTCAAGGAACCGAAAATCTTGCGCGCCAGTTCGACCGCGGCATAGCTGACCGAGACGGCCATCTGGCCGATTCCGGTCTCAGACCGAACCCGCTTGGCGACATTGAACGCGCGCGTGAGCAGACTGTCCATCCAGCCGCAAACGGCGCCGGTTTCCTTGGCGGCAGTATATGCCACTTTCAATTGACCCAGGATCTGCGGCTCGCCGACCACCATGGAATCCAGGCTGGCGGCCACGCGAAAGAGATGATGGATCGCCTCCCGGCCTTCATGACGGTAGACGTGCGCCACCAGCGTATCGGGACTGATCGCTTTGTGATCGGTCAGAAAGGTGTCGATCGTTGCTTGCGGATCGACACCATCTTCGGTGGTGATCGTAATCTCCACACGGTTACAGGTAGAGAGTATTACGGCTTCAGTCACTCCCGGGCAGGCCTGCAGGTCCCTTAACGCTTTCGGCAGAGATTCTTCAGGAAACGCCAGGCACTCGCGCACCTCCACCGGCGCGGTCTTGTGACTGACTCCTGTCAGAAACAGTTTCATTGCCGAAGCAGCATCGCTCCCAGTCGCGAATGGGCTACCCAGGTGATGGCGGAAAATCCCAGTACAGTTACGGTCATGATGGCGGCTTTGCTGCCACGCCATCCCGCCGTGGTCCTCAGAAAGACCAGAAC
>CAYTJD010000054.1:0-27860 GCA_964438005.1 uncultured Solibacteraceae bacterium
CGAACTGTTTGATCTTGCGGAAAATCTTGTCGACGTTGCAGGGATTTTCGCCCAGCAAGCGGCTCTTGAGGAAGAGCGCATAAGTCTTGCTGGCGCCGTCGCGCACCTCGCCAAGGCCGTAGATTCCCTGGTTGGTATCGATGCGGATCAGCGGGCAAACGAAGGGCGCGTCCTTCACCACGGCGACGCGCAGGTCGGTAATCTTCAAATCGGAAGGACTGGAACTCCGATTGACGTTTTGCGGGGCGGCATCGAGCGTTTCATCCGCCCAGAAACTCGCGCCTGCCGCTATAGCCGCGGACCGCAGGAAATCCCGCCGGCCAAATCCAACATTTGATTTCATGCGGTCCATTCTATTACCGCCGCTCTGCGCCCGTGATATTCTGTTCGCTTACATCAAATGCAGCGCGGGGCGGAGCGCCCCCGAAAAAGGAGAGACACGTGAGAGTCGGCGTATTCACCGCCTTACTGGCGCAGCTTTCGCTGGATGACGTGCTGAAGAAACTGAAGAGCTTGAACATCAGCACGGTTGAATTGGGCACGGGCAATTATCCCGGCGACCCGCACTGCAAGCTTTCGATGCTCGACAACAAAATTGAGCTGCATGACTTCAAGCAGAAACTTGCCGACTACGGTTTCAGCATCAGCGCGCTCAGCTGCCACGGCAACCCCCTGCACCCCAACAAAGAAATCGCCAAGAGGAATCAAGAGACGAATCGCCGGACGATCCTGCTGGCGCAAAAGCTGGGCGTGCCGGTGGTGATCGACTTCGCGGGATGTCCCGGCGACAGCGACAAAGCCAAGTATCCCAACTGGGTCACGTGCCCGTGGCCCACGGAGTATCTCGAGGTGCTGGAGTGGCAGTGGGAGAAGAAAGCTATCCCCTACTGGACCAAGCGCGCGAAGTTTGCCGAAGACCACGGCATAAAGATCGCCATCGAAATGCACCCCGGATTCGTGGCCTATAGCCCGGAGACCATGCTGCGGCTGCGCTCGGCGGCAGGCAAGGCCATCGGAGTGAATTACGATCCCAGCCACATGTTCTGGCAGGGCATCGATCCCATCGCGGCGATTCGCGTCTTGGGCGATTCCATCTTTCACGTGCACGCCAAAGACACGCAAATCTACGACCGGAATCTTCCTCTCACCGGCGTACTCGACACCAAGCCCTACACCGACGAGCGCAACCGCGCCTGGATCTTCCGCACCTGCGGCTACGGGCATGGTGAAGAATGGTGGCGCGAATTCGCCTCGACCCTGCGCATGTTCGGCTACGATTCAGTCCTGTCCATTGAGCATGAAGACAGCCTGCTCTCGCCCGAGGAAGGTCTGGCGCGCGCCGCCGGATTCTTGAACCAGATCGTCATGCGGGAGCAGCCGGCTGCCGCGTGGTGGGTTTGAGCGTGCGCGCCGCCATCGTCGGAACCGGCTTCATGGGCCGCGTCCATCTCGAGGCGCTGCGGCGTCTCGGCACGGTCGATGCGTTCAATGTCAGCGCGCGCAAGGAAGCCGATTACCGCGCCGTCCTCGCTGATTCGTCCGTGCAGGCCGTTCACATCTGCACCCCCAACGCGCTGCATCTGCCTTTGGCGCAGGCGGCTCTCGAGGCCGGCAAGCACGTCTTGTGCGAAAAGCCCCTCGCCATCTCGGTCGCCGAGGCGCGAGCTCTTACGGACCTCGCCCGCGCGCGGAATCTCCGCAACTGTACCTGTCACAACCTGCGCTACTACCCAATGGTCCAGCAGATGCGGCGCCTGCGCGAAGCCGGCGATCTCGGCGAGATTCTCGTCGTCCAGGGCACCTACTCGCAGGACTGGCTGCTCTACGATACCGATTGGAACTGGCGCCTGGATTCGCGCGAGAACGGGCCGTCGCGCGTGATGGCCGATATCGGCTCGCACTGGTGCGACATGGCCGAGCATGTAACAGGACTGCGCATCACGTCGCTCTGCGCCGACCTGCAGACTTTCCACAAAACGCGCAAGCGCCCGAAAGGATCCATCGAAACGTTCGCCGGCAAGACGCTCGCGCCCGGAGACTACACCGAAGTTCCAATCGATACTGATGATTTCGGCTCGGTCCTCTTCCGCATGGGCCCGCGAACCCGAGGCGCCTTCACGGCCAGCCAGGTGTCGGCCGGATGCAAGAACCGCCTCAGCATCGAGGTCTATGGCTCGAAAGCATCCGGGGCCTGGAACCAGGAGCGTCCGGATGAACTGTGGATCGGCAATCGCAACTCCAACAACCAGATTCTGATTAAAGATCCGTCGCTGATGAAGGAGTCCGCCAAGTCGTACGCCGATCTCCCGGGCGGTCACAGCGAAGGTTACGACGACACGTTCAAGCAGGTGTTCCGCCGCTTTTATCAATCTGTCGAGTCGCCGGGTTCCGCGCCGGAATATCCCCAATTCGCCGACGGACTCCGCCAATTGCGTCTGATCGAAGCCGGGCGCGCCAGTAACCAGACCCGCGCCTGGGTCGACGTCGCCGAATCCTGATCGCTACCAGGCCTTCACCAGCACCGCCACCGCCGCCGGGCCATGCAATCCTTTTTCGTCCAGAGCCTGAATCACACGCTGCGGAAACGTCAGGCTGTGCTCGAAGGTGCGCGTAAATGTGTATATGACGTCAATGACCTGTTGCTCGCCGAATCCGTCTTTGTGAAAACCTCCGATGCCGCCCAGCAGCAGATCGATCATCGAATAGTACACCGCCAGCAGCATGAACTCGTTGTGAATCGATCGTTCGGTCATCTGATCCCGCAGTTTGTAAGTGCTCTCCTGCGGGCCGAACGGAAACAGGTTGCGGTAGACGTAATTCACCAGGAACTGCTCAAGGATGTGCTCGTGCCTGCTCAGGAACGGCGCGCAGTAGCGAGAATGCGCGTCGTGAAACCGTGCGCAAATGTCTGCCATCGTCGAGTTCGACCCCCACCCGACGCCCTCCATGAACTCTTTGTAACAGGCAAGAAAGCGGCGGTTGGTGAAATCCGACGTGATGCGGCTCACGATGAGTTCGAGCAGTAGTTCTACCCGTAGTCCGGGATGGGCTTGCAGTTGGGCCACGCTGTCTTCAAAGAGCCCCCCGCCGAGGGCCGCCCCGTACCCCTGTAGCAACTCGCCCAGCTGCGCTTCGGACACTTCGGAACCCATTTCCTGCAGCTTGTCGCAAAAAAAGCCGAGGATTAGCAAACGTTTCCACACCGGCAAAGCGCGGTTTTGCAGAAGCCCCACTACAAAGGTGCGTACGGCGCGAAAATGCCGGTGCGGTTTGCCAGGCGGCCCCTGGCTCGCCGTGTCGATCGCCGCGATCCGCGCCGTGCTGAAGTCGCTTCCCGTAAGCGGTCCTTCCCTAAACGTCATCGGCTGCGGATCCAGCAAGGTCCGCCGCGCCGCTTCCGGGCACGCCAGGTCCAGCGATTTCTCCAGCACGTCGTCCACTGCATTCCACACCCGCGGAAAACTGGCGCACGTCACCGCCAGATATTCCTCGCCCAAATCTCTGTGAATCGAACACAGCCCTTCCGCCACAAACGGGCAGGTCGTGCTTGCCAGCTGAATTCGCGCGTAGTCGTGCTTGCTCGCGTTGGCCGCGTTGATGGTCACCAGCCGCTGGAACCGCTCGCGCCAGGTAGCGTCCGGACAGCGCTCGTACTTCTCGTAAGTTGCTTTGTCGATCGTGACCGCCCACCCGTCGCAGCAGGTATCTTCACAGTCGGCGCCGAGGCACCGGAACTCGCCGAAGTGCTGCGGCGCCGAAGATCGGGTTACCTCGCGCATGCGGCCCTACGGTAGTGGTCTCTGGCGGTGAATCAGATGCAGGAAATTGCCGTCCCCGTCGGCGAAGAACACAATCCGATTGCCTTGGCTTCCGGTCGGCTCCGCCAGGAATTTGACTCCAGCCCGCTGCAAGTGTTCGCGCGCGGCTTCGAAGTCGTCCACCTGAATCGCGATGTGCCGGATGCCGGGGTCTTTCATCTTCGCGCCCCCGCGCTCTCCTTCCGACGGAATGATTTCCAGCACCGTCCCGTTGGCTGCTTTCACGAAGTAGTTGCCGTCGTATTCGAAATTGATATGGAATTCCAGATGATCGACATACCATTGCGCCAGTTTCTTGGGATTCGGCGAGGCAATGGCCGTGTGCTCGACGCCTTTGAACATGCCCCGGATTGTAACAGGCGGCATTTCCTCTTGACAGCTCCCTCCATTTGTCTTACCCTGTTTGACAAATGGCCAAGCCCGATTCCCTGGGGCAATTTGAGCAGCTGGTGCTAACCGCCATCCTCAACTTGCGCAACCAGGCGTACGGCGTGACCATTCACACAAAGGTCGAAGAGCTGGCAAAACCCAAGGCCGTCTCGCTCGGCGCGGTCTACGTGACTCTCGACCGGCTCGAAGACAAAGGTTTGATTTCCTCCTGGCTCTCTGATCCGACCCCCGAGCGCGGCGGCCGCTCCAAGCGCTGCTACCGCCTCGAAGCGCTGGGTGAGCGCGCGCTGCAGGATTCGGCCGTCACCGCGCAGCGCATCTGGGAAACCGTCGCCGAGACTTGGGGAAAGGAGACCGGTTTATGGGGCCATCGGCGTCCCAAATGGAACCCGGCCCGCCCAAAATAGTCGAAGCGGCTTTAGCTATCCTGCTCCCTCCCCAGTGCCGCGAATCGGTCCTGGGCGATCTCCACGAACGATTCGTGTCGCGCCGCCAGTACATCGGGAACGCCATCGTGACCGTGCCGCTCGTGATCCTGAGCCAAGTCCGCCGCGTTACCGATGCCGGCTTGCTTCTCTTGGAGGCATTGGCCGTCTATCTCTCTTTCTGTGTCAGCGCCCGCTTCTGCAACGGAGGGATCTTTTTGGGCACTCCCAACGTATATCTTCGGGTGGCGCTCCCGGTTTTACCAGCCTTGGTCGCCCTGATGGTGGCCGATGTGTACGCCCGCGGCGAACAGCGCGCGATCAAGGGCCCGGCTTCCGCCTTCAGCGCGATTTGGCTGCAGTTCGTGATGACGGCCCATAGCGCCGATTGGGCCGTGCCGGTTCAAGTCGTGCTTTTCGCCAGTTGTGCGGGCATCGCAGTCGCCCTGCGCGCGCTGTTCGCCCGGGCCAACAACCGGACCGCTGGCGCGGGTTGAGGAGATTCGCATGGATGCAGTCGAAATCACCAATGTGACGAAGACGTTCGGCGACTTGACCGCAGTCGACGATCTCACGCTAAGGGTTCCGCAGGGCTCCGTCTACGGTTTTATCGGGCCCAACGGCTCGGGTAAGACCACCACCATGCGGATGATCGTCAATATCTTTTATCCCGACCGCGGCTCCATTCGCGTCTTCGGCGAGCAACTGCGCGGCACACGTTCGAAACACATCGGCTACCTGCCCGAGGAGCGCGGCCTCTATCGCAAGATGGAAGTCCGGCCCCTGCTCGAGTTTTATGGAGGGCTGCGCGGGGGCGGCAACGTCAACAGCGAAGTCACCGCCTGGCTAAAGAAATTCGATTTGTTGCGCTGCGCCGATCAGAAGCTCGACACACTGAGCAAGGGGATGAGCCAGAAAATCCAATTCATCGCCGCTGTCGTCCCCGCCCCGAAGCTCCTGATTCTCGATGAGCCGTTCAGCGGACTCGATCCCGTTAGCGCCGACCTTCTGCGGGATTCCATCCTCGAGCTCCGCCGCCGCGGCGCCACCGTCATCCTCAGTACGCACGATATGCATGTGGCCGAGAGCATGTGCGATGGCATCTTCATGATCTTTCGCGGCAAGAAAGTGCTGGATGGAACGCTCGATTCCATCCAGAGCCAGTATGGCAGCGACACCATTCGCGTTTCCGTCGAAGGTGGCGCCGCCGCTCTCGACGGTCTTCCCGGAGTAGAAAAGATCCGCGATCTTGGCCAGATCCAGGAGCTCCGCATGGCGCCCGGCTGCGACCCCCAACAGGTGCTGCGCGCGGTGGTGGCGCGCACGCGCGTCTCCAGTTTTTCGGTGGCGAGCCCTTCGCTCCACGATATCTTTGTCCGGATCGCCGGCCCCGCGGCCGAGGAGGTGCGAGTTGCATAGAATTTTCTGGGTGGCTCGCCGCGATTACCTCGCTGTGGTAAAGACCAAGGCCTTCATCATTGGCCTGATCGTGTTTCCCATCGTCTTCGGCAGCGCCGGCATGGCTTCCGTGTTTCTGCGCGGCAAAGGCGGCGAACAGAACCGCCGCATCATCATCCTCGACCGCTCCGGCGCGGCCGCCGCGGCCGTTGCTGAAGCGGCGCGCCAGAGGAATCAGGAAGTGCTGGTCGATAAAGACACCGGCTTGCAAACCAACCCGCGCTACGAGTTCGAAATCCTCACCGCCGACGAGACCAACCCCGAACAGCAGCGGCTGGCCTTGTGCGACCAGTTGCGCCGCGGCGAGCTGCATGGCTTCCTTGAGATCGCGCCCGACGCCCTCCACCCCAAAAGCAATCCCCCGCCCTCTGTCGGTTACTACGCTGCCAGCGGCGCCGATCTCGCCCAGCAATGGCTCGGCCAGGCGGTGAATACCGGCTTGCGACGCGCGCGCCTCGCCGAACTCGGCGTCCCCGACGACCGGGCACGCGATGTCGTCGAAACCGCGCCGCTCGAAAGCATGGCCCTGGTCGCGCGCGATCCGCAGGTCGGCACCATTTCCAAACCCCATAAGCGAGGACCCGCCGAGGCTGTGATCCCCATCGCGCTCGTGATGATCTTGTTCGTGATTGTGATGGTGAGTGTGGCGCCTGTCCTATCGACCGTCGCCGAAGACAAGCTGCAGCGCGTCCACGAAATGCTGTTGGCCATCGCCACTCCCGTCGACCTGATCGGCGGCAAGGTGCTCGCCTCCGTCGGTGTCTCGCTCACCAGCTCTATCTTTTACATTATTGGCGGCTTGCTCGCGTTGGAAGCGCTGGCCGCGTTTGGCTTCGCCCCACTCAACTTGCTGCCTTGGTTTTTCGTCTATCTGGTCGCAGAAGTCACCATGCTCTGCGCCGTCGGCGTGGCCCTCGGCGCAACCTGCAGCAGCGCACAGGAAGCGCAACAGTTGGCCATGCCGCTGTTGGCTCCCGTGCTCGTCCCGATCTTTCTGTTTGGCCCGATTCTCCAACAGCCAGGGGGACCGATGGCCACCGCCGTCTCGCTCTTCCCCCTGTTCACGCCGATCGCCATGTTACTTCGACAATCGCTCCCCGGAGGCGTGCCCGCCTGGCAGCCTTGGGTCGGACTGGCCGGCATTTTGATTGTGGTGCCTCTGCTGACTTGGGCCGCCGCCCGCATCTTCCGCATCGCCATTCTCTTTCAAGGCCAGCGCCCCAATGCAGCGCAGTTGCTCCGTTGGGCCATCCGCGGTTAGCCTGAGGTGGATGCAAACACGCGCGGCGCGCTTCGCTTACGTCCTCATTCTTTGCCTGCTGCTCGCCTGGAGCATCGGGCAAGCCCAGAGCGGCGCCGGCCAGCCGTACGTCGTGCTGGTTTCTCTCGATGGATTCCGCTTTGATTACGCCGTCCGGGACAGAGCTCGCCATCTGCTCGCCATCCGCGACACCGGGGCATCCGCACGCTCCATCATCCCCTCATTCCCTTCCCTGACCTTCCCGAATCACACCAGCATCATCACCGGCCTGTATCCCGCGCACCATGGCATCGTGGCCAATGGCTTTTTCGATCCTATGCGGCAGGCGCCTTTCGAGACGGCCAAGACTGCGGCCGATGGCAGCTGGTATGGCGGTACGCCGCTCTGGGTTCTGGCCGAACAGCAACACACGCCTTCGGCAACCTACTTCTGGCCCGGCAGCGACGGCGTCATCGAAGGCGTGCGCCCCTCCTACTGGCTGCCCTTCGATGACAAGGTCCCCGCCGAGAAACGCATGGAGCAGGTTCTGGAATGGCTGCGTCTGCCCGCCGCGCAGCGCCCGCACTTCCTCACTCTGTATCTCAGCGATACCGATCACTCGGGCCATGATTACGGCCCCGACTCGGTCCAGACGCGGCAGGCCGTGGTGCGTGTTGACCAGGTGGTTGGCAAACTATGGGAGGGGATTCAAGCGTTGCAACTGCCTGTGAACCTGATCGTGCTTTCCGATCATGGCATGCAGAACTCAGATCGGGTTGTCGATCTGCGCCGCTACGCGGATTTCAGTAAGACGCGCGTAGCGTCGAGCGGCCCGATCGCTCTCATTTATCCGCCCGACACCGAGGCCCGCGAGCGCATCTACCGCTCGCTCAAGAAAAAGAGCCGCGCCTTCGACGTGTACCGTCGTGAGGAAACGCCCCCCGAATGGCACTACACCGATAATCCGCGTATCGGGGATCTCGTCGTGGTCGCGCAGCAGCCCTGCGATCTGGTCGCCAGCGACGCGAAGCCTCGCAAAGGAAACCACGGCTACGATTCGCGCCGCTATCCCACGATGCAGGGAATCTTCTATGCCATCGGCCCCAACATCCGGCCCAACGCCCGCGTGGATTCCTTCGAGAACATCCACATATATCCATTTGTGGCGAAGATTCTCGGCTTGCAGTTGCCGGAAAACCTCGACGGTTCACCGGCGGTGTTGGAATCCCTCTACCGGCGGTAGCGCTTCTTAATTGGGCGGCAGTTCGTCCGGACGCGCTTTCCGCCACCCCGGTGCGTTGGGATCTCGCGGCGCCGAAGGCGGTGCTGGCGTAACCTGCTGAACCGGTTGCGCCGCCGCAGTTGTCGCATTGCTGTCGCCGGCCAGCGGCCCTTCGCGCGAGCGATCCGGCACTTGGCTCACCCCCTGTCGCCTCGTCAGCCGCGGCCGATCTGGATCATCCTGCGAAGACGGTTGATTGCCCCGGCTCACTACTACCGGATCCGAACCGCTGGCTCCGCTTCCGGTCGTGCTGACTTGCGCGTAGTAGGTGCGCCGGTAATGCACCTGCCCGCCCGGATACCGCCGGTACGCCGCGTCCGCCAGTTCCAGGTCGATCTGCCGCTCTTCGCCCGTGCGCATACCCGGCGGCGCCCCGAAATAAATCGCGTAGCTCTCACGGATGCGCTCGATCGTATCTTGGAGCGCGTAAGCATCGTTCACCGGCAAACTGTCGCCCCCGGAAGCGCGCGCAATTTCTTCTGTTCCCGCCGGGCGCGTTCGCGATCCCATCTGCCCGCCGCCTGGATACCCACGCCGCTGCCGCGGCGAACCGAAAATGATGCCGCCTAGAGGTCCGCCCGGCGCGCCGCCCGGATATCCGCCACCGGGATAATTGTCCTGGTCCCGCCGCATGCCGCGATTGGCCATCGCATCGGGAGCAATCAACGCCATTAACACAGTGTCCGCCCGCGCCAAGGCCCTTTCCACACCTTCGACGTTGCGATCCATTTCCGTCTGGTCATCAGTGACGATCACGATGGCCTTGCGCGCCTCCCGCCGTCCATCACGCTGGATGTAGTCCGCCGCGTCGTACAACCCGCGCGTGATGTCCGTGCCGCCGCGGAAATTCTCATAATCGAGCACACGCTCCAGTTCCCGGTCCACACCCGACTGGCTGCTTCGAAACGCCATCCGCGTTCGCGTCGAGCGGTCAAACACCAGGATCGCAACACGGTCCTGCTCGCGGAGTTGCCGCATGGCCTCATGCGCTGCCGATGCGATCCGTTGCACATGAGGCCGCATGCTCGCGCTGACGTCCAGCAGTAGCACCAGGTCGATCGGCAGATGTTCGTTGTCCACGCTTTGCACCGGCTGCGACCTTCCTTGCTCCCGCAAAACAAAGTCGCGTGGACCCAGTCCGGTAATCACGCGGTTGTCCCGGTCCACCACCTGCGCATCCACCCGAACCAATGACACATCGCTGCGGAACACCACCGGGTCGTCGGCGTGAACAGTGCCGACTGACACCAAAGCGGCAATCAATAACAAAAATCGGCTGTGGCGCATACACTAAATACGTAACGCTCCCGCCAGACGTTACAGCCAAATCAGCTTCCGATTCCCCTAACCTCAACCGAAATAAGAGCTTGTCCGCTATTCTGGAACGAGCGAGGATAAACAAACCTGCCCCGATCTGCATCCACTCCACTTCTCTTGAGCGTTCTTGACCAGTCCCCAATACCCGAAAACCTCACCGCAGGCGACGCCTTGCGCAACACCATTGATCTGGCGCGATTTGCCGATGCGCTCGGATACCGCCGCTACTGGCTGGCCGAGCACCACGGCACGCCCGGCTTGGCTTGCGCCAGCCCTGAAGTGATGATCGCCCCGATCGCCGCAGCTACCTCCCGCATCCATGTCGGAACCGGTGGCATCATGCTCCCGCATTACAGCCCATTAAAAGTTGCTGAAACTTTCAGCATGTTGAGCAGCTTGTTCCCCGAACGCATCGACCTCGGTCTCGGCCGCGCCCCCGGCACCAGCGCCACTGTGGCTCACGCGCTGCAGCGCGACCGGCGCCAGCCGCCACTCGACGATTTTCGCGAACAGCTCGACGAATTGCTCGGCTACTTCGGGAAGCGCAAGCAGCCCGCCAGCCCCTTCCGCCAAATCCCCAGCATGAATTTCACCAGTCCCGAGCCCTGGCTCCTCGGTTCCTCCCCGCAGTCCGCGGTCTGGGCCGCGGAACTCGGGTTGCCGTACGCCTTCGCCGATTTCATTAATCCCGAAGGTGCCGCCTATGCCGACTATTACCGTGAGCACTTTCAGCCTTCAGAATGGCTCGCCCTACCCCACGTTGCCGTCGCCGTTTGGGCGATCTGTGCCGAATCTCAAGAAGAAAGTCTTCGTCTGTCAGCCTCCGGTCGCATGATGCTCCTGAATCTCTACCGCGGCCGCTTGATTCCGGTTCCGCCTGTCGAACGCGCAATCGCCTTCCTCGAACAAGAGGGTCTTCCGATCGGCGCTTTGCCGCCGAACCGGCGCATGGTCACCGGCGCACCCGCCGAAGTCCGGGCGGCCCTCGAATCTGTCGCTGGCGAGTACGGCGCTGCCGAGGTGTTCGTCGTCAACATCATGCATAGTCATCAGGCGCGCCGCCGTTCCTACGAGCTGATTGCCGACGCCTTCGAGATCCCTACCCTCTGACATCCTCCCGTCCTCCCGCTACAATATGTATTAGGTTATGCGGGTCTTTTTAGCTTGGTTTCTAGCAGCGCCCCTGTTGGGCGGGCAGCCCGCAGAGGATGCGCTGACCCTCGATCAGGCCGTGCGCCTTGCCATTGCCCGCCACCAGGACGTCGCCAAAGCTCGCGCCGCCGCCGATGCGCTGAAAGGCAAGATCCGCGAGGTCCGCGCGCAGGCGCTCCCCGACATCAAGCTCGAATCCAACGCCACACGGTGGCGTGACCCGAGCCTGCTCAACGCCTCCGGCATCGATAAGTTCCCCGAAGACCTCCGAACCGCGCTGATCCCCTCGGCCGTCAATCTGTTCGATTACGCCGTAACCGTCAAGCAGCCTCTATTCACGCAGGGCAAGGTGGGCACCGCGCTGCGCCTCGCCTCCATTGAGGCCGAAGCCGCGGTCTCCGAGATTGACCGCGCCCAGCAGGACGTCGCCCTCGCCACCACCAAAGCCTTCTACGGCCTGCTGTGGGCCGAGCGCTCTCGCACCCTCGTTGCCGAGACGCAGGAGCAGAAAAAACTCCATGCCGCTATGGCCCGCACTCGCTTTCAGAACGGCGTAGCCACCGAAGTAGACGTGCTCCGCTCCGAAGTGGCGGTGGCCAATAGTGCGCCCGATCTGGTTCGCGCCGATAACGCCATCCGGCAGGCGCGTGCCGAGCTCAACTACTATCTCGGCCGCCCGCTCGATACCCCGACGCGCTTGGCCGGCGATTTTCAGGAAAAACCATGGGAGCGGCCCGACCTGGGCGAACTGCAACGCGATGCCTTGCGGCGCCGTCCGGAAATCGAGCGCCTCCGCATTGCCGAACGCAGCGCCGACACCCAGCTCGCGCTGGCCAGAGCCGAAGACCGCATGCGCCTCGATTTCTCCGGCAGCTACGGCCTCATGGCGCGCCTCCCGCAAAATCTGGTGAATTCGGAATTCATCCGCTGGTCCGCCGGCGTCAATTTCCAGTTTCCGCTGTTTGATGGTTTCAAGCGGAGCGGGCTGATCGCGCAGGCGTTGGCGAACCAGCGCTCGGCGCATCTTGATCGCGAGAAATTCGGGCAGCAGATCCGCCTCTCCATCCAGCAAGGCTATGACGACCTCCAGGCCGCAGCCGAGAGCATAGCAGCCGCCCAGGCCACCGTCGGCGAGGCGGAAAAAGTCCTCGCGATGATGCAGAACAATTACAAATTCGGCGCAGCCACGACGCTGGACATTGTCGACGCCGAAACCGCGGCCTCCGTCGCCCGCGGCAACCTGCTTCGCGGCCTCTACGATTACTCGGTCGGCCGCGCCAATCTGCGCTGGTCTTTGGGCCAGACGCCGTGGGAGTAGCGTATGCGACATTCAGCTCTCGCCGCCTTCACTGCTGTGGTGGCACTGACCGCCTGCAGCCGAAAGGAAGTCGCCACCAACGCCGCCAGCGATCCGCCGCCGGTTTCCTGCGTAATTCTGACTGTCGCCGCCGAAACTCTTCCCCTCACCATCCCGGTCACCGGCACGCTGGTCTCCAATTCCCGCGTGGATGTCAAAGCCGAGGTGATCGGCCACATCTCCCGCTTCGACAAGCAGGAGGGCGACTCCGTCCGTACCGGCGAGCCGGTGGCCTGGGTGGACGACGAAAACTTCCGCCTCGCCGTGCGCCAGGCGGAAACGGCCGTACAAGTAGCAGAAGCAGCCTTGGAGCGCGCCCGCCTGATTGCCTCGCACAGCCGCTCGGAACTCGAGCGCGCCGAAAACCTGGTGCAATCCGGAGGCATTACCGACAAAGATCGCAATGCCGCGCAACTCGCCGATCGGGACTCCGCCGCACAGGTCTTGCTGGCCCAGGCGCAGGTCGACCAGGCGCGCGCCACCCTCGAAGTCGCCCGCAAGCACGTGCGTGACACCATCATCTACGCGCCGGTCTCCGGCGAGATCCAGCGCAAAGTCCTGAATACAGGCTCTTACGTCGAAGCGCCTACACACGTTTTCACAATCGTCGACAACAGCCGCCTGGAACTCGAGAGCCCCGTCGCGTCCGCCGACCTCGCGCCCATCCGCAACGGTCAGCGCGTCACGTTCAAAGTCAATAGCTACCCCGATCTCACCTTCGAAGGCCGTGTGATTGATATGAACCCTGCGGTCGATGACCAAACCCGCTCCGCCAAAGTTCGTATCCAGGCGCCGAACGCCGCCGGGAAACTGAAGGTCGGTATGTTCGCGCAAGGCGAGATTCTCACCGGCGTCAACGCTCGCGCTATCGTCATCCCCGCCGCCGCCGTCTACCGCGACGACCGCGCCGCCAAGGCGTCCTCTGTCTTCGTGGTCGAAGACGGCAAAGCCTGCCGCCGCGCTGTCCGCATTGGCCACGAGCGCGATTCCAAGCTCGAAATCACCGAAGGCCTCCGCGTCGGGGAGCAGTTGATCGCGGATCAGAACATCGAAATCGCCGAAGGCGTCCGCGTGGAGCCGCGGAGGTAGTGAATGTTCCTGAGCGATCTCTCGATCAAGCAGCCGGTGCTGGGCACCATGCTCGCTGTCTCGCTGGTCACACTCGGCATCTACTCCTATAATCAGCTCGCGATCGACCAGTTCCCCGACGTCGAAATCCCCGTCCTTACCGTGCAGACGCAATACTCCGGCGCCTCGCCGGAAACCGTCGAGCGCGAAGTTAGTAAGCGCATCGAAGAAGCGCTCAACACCATCTCCGGAGTACGCCACATCGAATCGATCACCACCGAAGGCTTTTCCACCGTTGTGGTCGAGTTCCACCTCGGGGTCAAAATCGCCAACGCCCAGCAGGACGCCCAGGCCAAGATTAACGCCATCCGCGCCGACTTTCCCAAAGACATAAAAGAGCCGGTCATTCAGCGCATCGATTTCAATGCCATGCCGATCGTCTCTGTCGCTGTGGAGAGCGCTACAGCCGACATCAAGGTCCTCTCTACGGTGGCGGAGAAAATAATCAAGAAGCGAATCGAAACTGTCTCCGGAGTCGGCCAGGTGACGCTCGTCGGCCTCGCCAGGCGGGAGATTCAAGTATTCCTCGACCGCGACAAGGTGAGGTCCTACGGCCTCACCTACGCACAGGTCGCCGGCGCCTTGCAGCGAGAGAATCTCGATATGCCTGCCGGCAAGCTCGAGCAAGGTCAGCGCGAGCCGCTGGTCCGCGTAGCCGGCAAATTCCGCGCGCTCGATTCCTTCGATCGCGTGGTGGTCGCTTTTCGCAACGGCAGTCCCATCTACCTCCCTATGGTCGCGCGCGTCGTCGATGGCATCGAAGACCGGCGCAGCGCCTCTCTAATCAATGGCCGGCCCGGGCTTTCTCTCGATGTCGTCAAGCAGTCCGGTGCGAACACAGTGGCGGTTGCTGACGCTATCGACAAGGCCGTAACCGCGATCAACGCCGAATTACCGCCGCATATCCGTCTGCGCAAAGTCGTCGATCGTTCCACGTTCATTCGCGAGTCCGTCGGCGACGTCCAGGTCTCTCTGCTCCTCGGCGGCTTCCTCACCGTCTTTATCGTGTTTCTGTTCTTGAACAGCTGGCGCAGTACCGTCATCACCGGCCTCGCTTTGCCCGTCTCGGTCATCAGCACCTTCATCATCATGAAGTCCCTCGGCTTCACCCTGAACATTCTCACGTTGATGGGCCTTTCGCTGGCCATCGGCCTGTTGATCGATGACGCCATCGTCGTCCGCGAGAATATCGTGCGCCACATGCAGGCCGGCGCCGATCACTTCACGGCCGCGCGGGAAGCTACTTCCGAAATTGGCCTCGCCGTCATGGCCACGACCTTCACGATCATCGCCGTGTTCGTACCGGTTGCGTTCATGGGTGGCATCATCGGCCGCTTCTTCTTTCAATTCGGCATCACGGTGGGGTTCGCGGTGCTGGTCTCCCTGTACGTCAGTTTCACGATCGACCCCATGCTCTCCTCCCGCTGGTACGATCCCGCCGCCGACCCGCGCGTCCCGCGTTCCTGGTTCGGCCGCGCGCTCGGCAGGCTGAATGACCAAGTCGACAGACTGCAAAACCTGCTCGCGAGAACGCTCGGCTGGTCGCTCTCGCATCGCTGGGCCGTTTCCTTATTGGCGATCGCCGCCGTGGTTTCCAGTTTCTGGATCTTCGGCAAGCTCGGGAGTGAGTTCATGCCCAACGCCGACCCCGGCCAGTTCCAGGTCGCCTACAAAGCCACGCCGGGTATCAGCCTCGACCGGTCCATTGAGATTGCGCGCCAGATTGAAGCGGAGATCCGGCGCAACCCCGCTGTGTCGTATACGTACGCAACTATCGGCGGCACCGCCGGCAAAGCAATCAATGAAGGCAACATCTTCATTCGCCTCAACCCCCGCAGAACCCGCGCGCATTATAAGTTCGTGAGCGCCGAGGTCCGCCAGGCCATCGCCCGATTCCGCACCATACGCACCTCTATTGAAGAAGCAGATTCCGGAGGCGGCGATGTCAAACCGATCCAGATTAGCGTGCGGGGTTCCGACCTCGCGCGCCTTGTGCCGTTCAGCGAAAGCCTCATGGCGGCGGCGAAACAAGTTCCCGGCGCCGCCGATGTCGATACCAGCGAAGAACCCCCGCAAGCCGAAGTGCGCGTCGGGGTGGATCGCGATGCGGCCGGCGATCTCGGGCTTGACCTCGGCACGGTGGCCTCGACCATTCGCGGCCTCGTGGCCGGCGAAGTCGCCTCGCAATTTGAAGACCCCGACGGCGACAGCTACGATGTCCGTCTCCGCGTCGAGCGCGGCGACCGCACCCGCGCCGCCGATCTGCTGGACCTCGATCTTCCGGCCCAAGGCGGCCGGGCGCTCGTTCCCGCCAGCCAGGTCGCCAGCCTCGATAACGGCATCGCTCCCTCCAAGATTCGCCGCCGCGACTTACTCCGCGAAGTGCGCATCAGCGCCAGCGCGGTAAATCGCTCGCTCGGTGAAGTGGTGAACGACATCAAGGCCCGCTCCGCCGCCATCGGCATCCCAGCCGGCTTTCGCATCGACTACACGGGCGATACCGAAATCATGATGGAGAGCTTCGGCTATGCGATGCAGTCACTGCTGCTCGCCATCGTCTTGATTTATGCCGTGCTCGCCAGCGAGTTCCGCAGCTTCCTGCAGCCCTTCGCCTTGATGCTCTCCCTGCCGCTCTCCCTGCTCGGCGTCGCCGGCATGCTCTATCTGGTCCACGACACACTCAACATGATGTCGATGATCGGCATCATTCTCCTGATGGGCCTCGTCACGAAGAACGCCATCCTGGTGGTCGACTTCGCCAACGCGCAGCGCCGCGAAGGCCTACCGCGCCGCGACGCCCTGATTCGTGCCGTCCGCATCCGTCTGCGTCCGATCCTTATGACGACGCTCGCCATGATCTTCGGCATGCTGCCGCTGGCCTTCGAAATCGGCGCCGGCTCCGAATTCCGTGCGCCCATGGCCCGCGCCGTCATCGGCGGCCTGATCACCTCCACGCTCTTGACGCTGATCGTAGTCCCGGTAGTCTACACCTACCTCGATGACCTTGCCACGCGCTTCGCCGCCTGGTGGGCGAAGCCCGTTTCATCGGCGTCCGTTCCGCAGGCATCTTCGAAATAGAAGGGGTCAGCCGCGGCTTCGGCTTTCATCCTGTCCCCGCCACACCGCTTAGCCCGGAACCCGGCGCTGGAAGCGCCGGGGAGCGACCAGTAAGGGCATTGGCCGTCGCGCGCAATTACTCTTACGGATTTGGCTCTTTGGTTTCCGGCCTGGTATATGACCAGTGGCTGTGAATGATCTTCCATTTGCCTTCAACCCGACCGTATACCGCTGTCGAATTCCAATACACAATCACCGCGCCAGCCGGGCGTTTTGCATGGCTGACCAAATTGTACGACAGCACCGCGACGTCACCCATGTGTTGGACCTTTGGACGGACCATCTCATAATGATCGACCTTGATCTTACCCGTGATCGGAATAAGGAGTTTCTTCATCGCTTCCAGCCCATCGACGCGGCGTTGTCCCCCGGGGGCGAAATAGGTTATGTCTGGTGCGTACGACTCGAGGTAGCCCTGGGGATCGCCGTTTCCCCATCGGTCAAGCGCAGCGCGCTCCAGGGCAATAATTGCCTCAGGCTTGAAGTCGTCGGCGCCGGAGACGCCAGCTACTATGGCAAACAGGACTACAACTAAGTGAATCATTTTTCGCATCGTCGTTGCTCCTTTTTTGTGCGTTGCATATTGGACTAAACACAGGGAAGTCTAAATCACTAGCCAGGGAGAGCGATAGGAAAAATGGAAACTCGCGGATGCAGGATTCGTAAAGCAGCCGAAGTCTGATATAACCGGAGAGATGTCGCGAGTGGTCGCACGCTATCGCGAGTTTGCTCCGTGTAAAGCGTTGCGAAAGGACGTGCGTGCTTTTTTCTCGTTTGGCCCGTGGACGAACGAGAGCCCGCCCCGCCGGCCGGTAACGCTCGAAGTTCTGTTCTTCGAGACCGACTCGTTCTGTTCGCCGCTCTTCGCGGACGGGCACGTTTCGATCGTTTTCAATTTCGAGCGAGCGTGCCCGGTAGGTGGCTTCTGGCATCAGTGTCCTGCGCGGCCGAGTGGAACGGTGATCGGCCCGATGAGCGTGGTCGGCCCGCCGTCCGGCGGGGAACGATCTGAAATGGTCGGAGTCTACTTCCATGCCGCGGGGGCGTCCGCCTGCATAGGCATCCCCGCCTCTGCGCTGAGGGATGGGATCGTGGACCTCGAGAACCTGTGGGGCGCGGCAGGGGCGGAGCTCGCAACCGAGATCCACGACTTGACCGGCCCAGCCCGCATCGACCGCCTGGAGTCGGCATTGTATGCGCGAATTGCAGCAGCGCGAACGCCAACTCTCGCGCTGGATGTACCCGGGTTGGCTGCTTGGGTCGTTCGCCAGCATGGCCGTTTGACTGTGCAGCGCATGGCGGACGCGGCAGGGGTTTCACGACAACACCTGACGCAGGCGTTCCGCGAATGCGTCGGCGTTACTCCAAAACTGTACTGCCGGCTTGCACGATTCCAATCAGGGTTGGCTTACGCGGGTTGTGGCAAGAACATTGATTGGGCCCAGGTCGGAGTCGAGCTGGGCTATGCCGACCAGTCCCACATGATCGCAGAATTCAGGGAGTTCAGCAGCCTGACCCCACAGGGGCTTGCGATGCAAGAGTACTTCCACCCCTTCATAGAGCGTGCACGAGATAAGCGGCATCGCACAGTATCGTCGATCGCTCGTAATCACTAGAGTCCAGGGAACGCAGTCCAACGCCCCGTGCCGCGTTTCCATGTGGGCGATCTTTCAAGACAGGCGTGAGTCCACAGCAGCGCCCGCTTCCATACCCCGTTGTATAATGCCCGTGACGGTCGGTATCGAATGCGTGTCCTGTCAATTGTCGGCGGCCTCTGCTGTTGCATGGCGGTCTTGGCCCAAACGGAAGCCGGCTCCATTGAGGGTTTCGTTTTCGACCCGGCGCACGCACCGGCGGCGGGTGTCAGTGTGGAAACCAGGAACACGGAAACCGGAACTGACTTCAAGGCCGTCAGCTCGGCCAAGGGCGAATACACCCTCGCGCCACTACCGCCCGGAAAGTACGACATTTTCGTCATCGAGGGCAAGTACCGGCCTTTTGTGCGAAGGGGAGTCGCGATCCGCGCGGGCCAGCCTGCATCCTTGGAGATTCAGCTCGCGTCGAATGCCGGCATGTTGGCCACACTCGGAGAAATGCCGGCGTTGTTTGAGCTTCTTTCCAAAAAGCCGCCTCCTCCCCAGGGACCTGCACCGAAAACTCCGGAGGGGAAGCCGGACCTTTCCGGCGTCTGGCTGATCTCTCCTGCGTCCGTTGGGGGCCGTGCGCAACAACCGGATCTGCTGCCGTGGGCGAGAGCGTTATACCGCGAACGCGTACTCAATGACTACAAAGAGAAGCCTTCCGCTCGATGCCTGCCCGAACTCGCGGGATTCCTGGCTCGCTGGCCGATCAAAATAGTCCAGACCGCCAAGCTCCTGGTGACGCTCCGAAGCGACGATGTAATCAACGCCCATCAGGTGTACCTGGACGGACGTAGTTTTCCGCAGGATCTGGAATCAACGTGGCAGGGATATTCGATTGGCAAATGGGAAGGCGACACACTGGTCATCGATACGCTGGGCTTGAATGACAAAACCTGGCTGAATATGTTCCCACATACCGGCAAGCTGCACATTACGGAACGCTTACGGCGCCCAGATCTGGGTCACCTCGAAGTGGAGACCACGTATAATGATCCGGAAAGCTTCAAAACGCCGTTCCAGAGCAAGTTCGTAAATGTCCTCGCATCCGATGAAGAAGTCGAGGAGTACGTTTGCGCGGAGAATAATCAATACCGCGACCACGTAAGCACCAACTAACCGGACACGCGTTTGGGGGAGAGCATACAGTAATGAGATACGAAGCGCATTTTTTGATGTTGTCGCTGGCGCTGCTCCTCTCGCACTCGCCCGTATACGCGCATCACTCGTTCGCCGCCGAGTTCGATACCGATAAGCCAGTGCAAATCACAGGTACGGTCACGAGAGTGGAGTGGACCAATCCCCACGTCCGTTTCTACGTGGATGTGAAGAACGATAAGGGCGAAGTCGTCAATTGGAATATCGAACTGGGGCCGCCGCTCATCTTGCGCCACCTGGGATGGCGGGAAAACTCGCTGAAGACCGGCGATCAGGTGACGGTTGAAGGCTACTTGGCCAAAGACCACTCCAGTTTGGCGAATGCTAAGAAAGTAACGTTAGCGGATGGTCGGAGCGTCTTCGCGGGATCTTCGGCTGAAAAACGCGGCGAATAGGCCGGCTATTCCTTGGCTACTGCCTCAAGCTGATCGTGCAATCGTGAAGCTCACTGACCTGCGCGGAATTCTTCAATACGTCCCGCAATTCCGCGACAAAACATTCATTCTCGGTGTCGACGCCGGCATCGTCACGGACGAAAATTTCCCCAACATTCTCCTCGATGTCGCCCTGTTGCGTTCGTTGAACGTCCGCGTCGTGATCGTACACGGCGCTGCCGAACAGATCGAGGCCCTCTCCGAAAAGCACAATGTCCCCACCTCCAACCTCGATGGCACCGGGGTGACCGATGCGGCAACCTTGCAGCTAGCTATTGATGCCGCCAACCGCGTCACGCACGAGATCATTGGCGGACTTTCGGCCAACGACCTCAGCGCTGCTTCCACCAATGCCATCACTACGCTCCCGCTGGGGATCATTCACGGCGTCGATCACGCGTTCACCGGAAAGGTCGAGCGCGTGGACACCGCCATTCTGGAACCCTTGCTCAACCAGGGCATCGTTCCGGTTCTTTCTCCCATCGGCTTCAGCGGCGAAGGTAAGGCATACCGGGTCAACTCCGACAGTGTGGCGCTCGCCGTGGCAGTCGCTCTGAATGCGGCCAAGCTCATTTTCGTTACGCGCGAGGATGGACTGCGTTACCGGAATGAAATCATCCGCCACATGATGGTGACCGACTTGCAAAAGCTTCTGCAACAGGGAAGCGAAGGCTTTCAAGCGGAAATGATTTCCAAGGCGCGCCATGCAGCCGCCGCTTGCGCTGCGGGCGTGCCGCGGGTCCACATTGTCAACGGTCGCGAGGACGAAGCCTTGCTCGCGGAAGTATTCTCCAACGAAGGCATCGGCACCCTGATTTACGCCAACGAATACGAACAGATCCGCCCGGCCAGAAAGAAGGACATTCGGGCCATCCGGCAATTGACCAGGAAGGCCGTCGAGGCCGAAGAGTTGATCCGCCGGACGCGCGCCGAGATCGAGAAGAACCTTTCGGATTACTACATTTTCGAAATCGACAAGAATCCGGTCGCGTGCGTAGCGCTTCACGTCTATCCGGAGCAACACGCGGGCGAACTCGCCAGCTTATATGTCGATCCCGCGCACGAAAATCAGGGCATCGGCCGACAGTTGATGCAGTTTGTGGAAGAAAAGGCCCGCGAAAGCGGCCTCTCGGAATTAATCGCCTTGTCGACCCAGGCTTTTACCTACTTCGAATCGAAGGGAGGCTTCGTCGTGGGCACCCCGGATGACCTGCCGCCGACCCGCCGCGAGAAATACGACCAAAGCCGGCGCAACTCGAGAGTCTTGATCAAGAAACTGAGCGCCGCGGGTTTGGCAAAACGCGACGCCCTCAATTTGTAGCGGACGGGACGTTTCGCCGTACCGTGTTTCTCCCTCTGTTATCCTGAAGTATTCCCGCATGCAAATTGAGAAAGTGTACGAGCCCCAGCGGTTCGAGCCGCATTGGGCCGAGTGGTGGATTTCTTCCGGCATCTTCCATGCCGCGGCCGCGCCGTCGCGCCGCGTCTTTTCCCTCGTCATTCCGCCGCCCAATGTCACCGGCTCTCTTCACATGGGCCACATGCTCGAACACACCGAAATCGACGTCACCATCCGCTGGCATCGCATGACCGGCGACAACACGCTGTGGCTGCCCGGCACCGATCACGCCGGCATCGCAACGCAAATGGTGGTCGCGCGCAGCCTTGCCGAACAAGGTATCAATTACCGCGACCTCGGTCGCGAGAAATTTGAAGAGCGCGTCTGGGAGTGGAAGAAGCAATACGGCGGCACCATCAAGCGCCAGATGATCCGCCTCGGCGCCAGCTGCGACTGGAGCCGCGAGCGCTTCACGCTCGATGCCGGCCTCTCCGCCGCGGTACGCGAAGTGTTCGTGCGCCTCTACGAAAAAGGACTCATCTATCGCGGCGAATACATGGTCAACTGGTGCCCGGGCTGCGGCACCGCTATCTCCGATCTCGAAGTGGCGCATTCCGACGAGCAAGGACACCTCTGGCACATTCGTTATCCGGTCAATGGCGTGAAGGATGGGTTCGTGGTCGTTGCTACCACGCGTCCCGAAACCATGCTGGGCGACACCGCCGTCGCCATTAATCCTAGCGACGAGCGCTATCGCCACCTGCACGGGAAGACGGTGCAGCTGCCGCTGATGAATCGCGAACTGCCGATCATTCTCGACGAGGTGGCCGACCCCGAGTTCGGAACCGGCGTAGTCAAAGTGACCCCCGCGCACGATCCCAACGATTTCGAAGCCGGCCGCCGCCACAACCTGCCCAAGATTCAAGTGATCGACGGCACCGGCACGATGACGGCCGCGGCCGGGCCCTACGCCGGACTCGACCGCTTTGAAGCGCGCCGCCAGGTGGTGGCGCATCTCCAAGAAAAGGGTTTTCTCGTCAAGATCGAAGACTACCCGCTCAGCGTTGCCAAATGCACTCGCTGCAAGACCGTGGTCGAGCCGCTGATCTCCAACCAGTGGTTCGTCAAGATGAAGCCGCTGGCCGAGAGGGCCATCGACGCGGTGGAGAGTGGACGCATCCAGTTCACGCCGGCGCATTGGACAAAAACCTACTTTGAGTGGATGTATAACATTCGCGACTGGTGCATCTCGCGCCAGCTCTGGTGGGGCCACCGGATTCCCGCGTGGCACTGCCGCGAATGCCATGAGATTATTGTTTCCCGCGAGACGCCCACCAGTTGCCCGCGCTGCGGCGCCACCCATCTCGAACAAGACTCGGATGTGCTCGACACCTGGTTCAGCTCCGGGCTCTGGCCCTTCTCTACTTTGGGCTGGCCGGGAAAAACCGAAGACCTCGCGACCTTCTACCCCACCACGCTGCTCAACACTGGATTCGACATCTTGTTCTTTTGGGTGGCGCGGATGATCATGATGGGGCTCGAATTTATGGGCGACGTTCCATTTCGCCACGTCTACATCCACGGTTTGGTGCGCGACGCCGAGCGTCAGAAGATGTCGAAAACACGCGGTAACGTGATCGACCCTTTGGTGGTCACGGAAAAATATGGCACCGACGCCGTGCGGATGTCGCTGCTGCAGGGCGCATCGCCCACCGCCGATGTGGTTCTCACGGAAGATCGCATGGAAGGGGCGCGCGCCTTCGCCAATAAGATCTGGAACGCGGCGCGATTCCTTTTCCTCAACATGGAACGCTCAGCCGTAGAGCCGTGGTTGCCCGAGTCGCTGGAAGAGTTCCGACCGGAACCCGATTCGACGAGTCTCGAAGTGCCCATCGAGGACCGGTGGATCTTCAGCCGCCTCAACACCTGCGCCGAGCAGACAGGACGGGCTATCGAGCAGCACCGCTACCAGGAGTTGGCGCAAACCTTGTGGCAGTTCTTCTGGCACGAGTTCTGCGACTGGTATATCGAGCTGAAGAAGATGCGATTTCGCGAGAATTCCGGCCTCAACGCCGACTGGCGCAATACGCTCGCCGCGTTTGAAAGCGCGCTGCGCCTGCTGCATCCGGCGATGCCGTTTCTCACCGAAGAACTTTGGCAACGCCTGGCCAAGGGCCGTCAAGACCGTCCTGCGTCGATTGCCCTCGCCGCGTATCCGCGATACCGGACGGAGGACACCGATTATAAGGCCGAACGCGAAATCGAAATTGTACAGCAGATCGTGACGATGGCCAGGAACCTGCGCGCCGAGAGCAAGCTCGATCCGAAAGCACAGCTCGAAGGGGCGCTCTACTCGCGAAACGCCGCGCTTGAAACGGCGCGCAAACACGCCGCTGCGATTCAAGATCTCGCGCGCGTGAAGCTTGAGTTCCATAGCCATGCGGCTCCCAGAGCGGCTGCCATCCGCTCCACTTCCGAGTTCGACCTGGTGCTGCACCTGCCCAAGGCGCAGGAAGATGCACAACGCAAGCGGCTCGAAAAGGAGCGCGAGCAACTCGTCAAGAATGTGGAAAATTCCCAACGCCAGCTGAGCGATGAGACCTTTCTTGGCAAGGCTCCCCCGCAGGTGGTCGAAACCATTCGCAAGAAACTGGCCGATTACGAAGCGCAGTTACGCAAAATCGACGGTTCTCTATGAACGAGGTCGTGCGCCTTGCACTGGGCGAAGACATCGGCGCCGGTGATGTCACCAGCCTCGCCTGCATTCCCGCATCGCAGAAGGCTGCCAGCCGGTTCCTCGCGCGCGAAGCCATCGTGGTGGCCGGCATCGACTTGCTGCGCGAAATCTATGACGCGCGCGGCGGCGTCGACGAACTCGCGTTGCTGCGTCGGGCCGGGGATTGTGTCCATGACGGCGATATCCTGGCTACGGTGCGTGGGAACGCGCGCACGCTGCTCGAGTGCGAGCGAGTAGCGCTTAATTTCTTGCAACGCCTGAGCGGAGTCGCCACCTGCGCCAGGCAATTTGCCGAGGCCGTCGCCGGGACGCGATGCCAGGTTCTCGACACGCGCAAAACCACGCCCGGCCTGCGTGCTTTGGAAAAAGCGGCCGCGGCGGCCGGCGGCGTCACCAACCACCGCATGGGCCTGTATGACGCCATTCTCATCAAGAACAACCACATCGGGGCGGCCGGCGGTGTGCGCGCCGCCATTGAGCGCGCGCGGGGGGGTGGTCTTCCGATAGAAATCGAAGTTCGCACACGGGCGGAACTGCGCGAGGCGCTGGATTCCGGCGCCGCTCATTTACTGCTCGATAATCTGACGCCTGCCGAAGCCGCGGACTGGATCGACGAAATCGCCGGCCGGGCGAAGGTGGAACTCTCGGGCGGAATCACCTTGGAAAACGTGCGCGCCTACGCCGAGACTGGCGCCGATTTTGTCTCTTCCGGCGCTATCACCCATTCGGCGCGAGCTGTAGACATCAGCTTCCGCCTCGATCTCCTCCCATCCAAATGAACCTCGACCGCCTCCGCGCTGAATTTCCCAACCGCGCCATCGAACATCACGCCACGCTTGTGTCGACGATGCAGCGCGCGGCGGGGCAGCCCGTTGGGACCCTTGTTCTCGCCGACGAACAAACTGCAGGCCGCGGCCGTCACGGGCACTCGTGGCACTCGGTGCCGCGCCGCGGCATTTATTTTTCCGCAGTTTTGGAGCCTGCTCCGCTACTTACTCTCGCCCTTGGTCTCGCCACCGCCGAAGCGATCGCCCGCTCGACTGGGATTGCCTGCGATCTCCGTTGGCCGAACGATTTGGTGCTGGGCGGCCGGAAAGTTGCCGGTATTCTGGTGGAACTGGTCAACGGCTCCGCCATTGCCGGTATCGGCATCAATGTCAATCACACCGCGTTTCCGCCGGATCTCGCGGGCGAAGCCACCTCGTTGCGCATCCACGCCGGTCGCGAATTTGACCGCACGGAGATTCTATTGGCATTAATCCCGGCAATCGATACCTTTTGGGCGCTGGAAAATGAGAGCATTCTCCGGCTGTTCACGCAATCTTCGAGCTATGCGGCCGGCCGCCGGGTGACGGTCGATCAACCCGGTGGAAGAATCGAAGGCACCACGGCGGGGCTGGACCCCTCCGGATACCTGGTGGTGCGAAAAGACGACGGAACCGATACTCTGATTCTTGCAGGAGGGGTCCGTGCTGCTGGCTCTTGACGCAGGCAACAGCAACACCACAATCGGCGCTTTCGACGGCCGGAAGATGCGCGCCCAGTGGCGTCTGCGCACGGTTCACGAGCAGACCGCCGACGAATGGGGCATCCTGCTGCGCAACCTGTTCGCGCCGGCGGGCCTGGACATCGCGGCCGTCGACGGCATCATCATCGCCAGTGTTGTGCCGCCCATCGACAGCACGCTGGCACAGATGGCGCAGCGCTACTTCAGCACAGAGGCGATGTTCGTCGGGCCTCGCACGAACCTGGGCCTGACGATCTGCTATGACAATCCGACCGAGGTAGGCGCGGACCGCCTGGTCAACGGAGTCGCGGGCTTTTACAAATACGGCGGCCCGTGCGTCATCGTCGACCTCGGTACCACGATCAATTTCGATGTCATTTCCAGAAACGCCGAATATCTGGGCGGGGCGATCGCCGTGGGCATCGGCATCGCGATCGAAGCGCTGTTCAGCAAGACCGCGCGGCTGCCGCTCGTGGACTTTCGGCCGCCGAAAGACGTCGTCGGCACCAACACGGTGGCGAGCATGCAGTCCGGCCTGTATTTCGGCGCGATCGGCATGATCGACGGCATTCTCGAACGCGTGATCGAAAAGCTCGGGCCAGACACAAAGGTGATCGGCACTGGCGGCCAAGCGCGCATGATTGCGGGCGGATCGCGGTATCTAAAGACGCTCGACGAGCACCTGACGTTGGAAGGGCTGCAGATGATCTGGGAGCGGAATAAGGGCGCCCGGTGACCGATCCAGATTGGGTCTGTAACTATTTCAATTACTTCACCGAGATCGAGGAGCATTTCCAGCGCGCCCGCGGCACGAGCCTGTTTTTGCTTTCGCCGCTGGACTGGGCGCTGATCGAAACCTGGAAGAATGCCGGGGTGCCGCTGGAAGCGGTGCTGCGCGGCATCGATACTGCGTTTGAAAAATGGCGGGCGCGCAAAGTGAAAACGCAGATGGTCAACTCGCTCGCGTTTTGCGCCCAAGCGGTGCTGACAGAAGCGCAGGTCATGGCGGGGACTGCACCGGCGCGAAACCGCCGAGAAGCCGCTCCGCCGTTCCCTCTCGAGGAACTGCGAACGTATCTCAAAAGCAATGCAGGGGCGCTGCCTCCCGACTTTGCCGAGATCGCCGCGGCACTGGAACGTCTTGCCGGCGAAGTGGAGCAGCACTACAGCGATCTTGAAGGCCTGGAGCAGCGGCTCACGGTGCTCGAAGAGAAGATGATCGCCATCGCACGTGCGGGGCAGACCGAGGAACAATTGCTTCAGGCGCGCCAGGAGCTCGAAAAGCAACTGCGGCCGTACCGCGGCAAAATGACGGCCGAGCAACTCGCGATGCTGGAGAAGCAATACCTGGAGCGGAACCTGCTGGAAAAAGCCGGCCTGCCTCGCTTGAGCCTGTTTTATATGCGGTAAAACCGGCGGCGGCTTACAATAAAGAATCCTATGGCGCTCGACATCACGCAGCGGGAACGCGAAGGCATTACCATTCTCGACTTTAGGGGCCGCCTCACGGTCGGTAATGAGGCTACTGCGTTCCGCGAGAAGATCTCGGCGCTCAATCAGGCAGGCACGCACAATCTGGTGGTCAACCTGGGAGGCGTGGATTACATCGACAGCACCGGTCTGGGCGCGTTGGTGATGTCTGCGACGAGCATGCGGAGGAACGGCGGCAATATGAAGCTGCTGAACCTGAACCGGCGCAATATTGAGTTGCTGGTGATGACCAAGCTGGCGACCGTCTTCGAGATCTTTTCCGATGAGCAGGACGCGATCAACAGCTATTATCCCGACCGCAAGCTCAAGACCTTCGATATCCTGGATTTCGTGCAGAAGATGAAACACGAGGAGTAGCCGCCGATGGCACTGGTGGTCGTCGGAGGAATCGCCGCGGGCCTGAGCGCGGCGGCCCGCGCACGGCGCATCGATCCGCGCCTGGAAATTATCGTCCTGGAAAGAGGCCCGGTCATCTCGCTCGGCGCCTGCGGCCTGCCGTACTATGTGGAGGGCCGCATCCGTGAATCCAAGGACCTCACCGTCTTCACCCCGGAGCGCTTCGGCAAGGAACGAAATGTTGACGTGCGCACCGGCGCGCGCGTAGTCTCGATCTCGCATCCGCGGCGCGAGGTGGTGCTGGAATCGGGAACGCGTGTCGCGTACGAGAAGCTGGTGATTGCCACGGGCGCGCGCAGCGAAAATCTGGGGATTGCAGGCGACCGCCTGCCGCACGTCTTCCATCTGCAGACGCTGGAAGACGCCGAACGAATGCGTGCCTTCGTGCGCGAGCACAAGCCGCGGAGCGCCGTCGTCATCGGGGCCGGATACATCGGGGTGGAGGCCGCCGACGCGCTGCGGCGCAATGGCCTG
>CAYTJD010000055.1:0-34787 GCA_964438005.1 uncultured Solibacteraceae bacterium
GCCGGAGAAGATCCGCTTCCACACCTGTTACGGCATCAACGAAGGTCCCCGTGTCCACGATGCGCCGCTCAAAGACATTGTCGATGTCATGCTGAAGATCAATGCGGGGGCGTATTCCTTCGAAGCCGCCAACGCGCGCCACGAACACGAGTATCACGTCTGGGAAAATGTGAAACTGCCGGCGGGGAAGATTTTGATTCCCGGCGTGATTACGCATGCCAGTAACATCGTCGAGCATCCCGAATTGATCGCCGAGCGCATCATTCGGTATGCGGAGCGCGTGGGCCGTGACAACGTGATTGCCGGCAGCGACTGCGGCTTTTCCTCGCAGGCAACCTACCACCCCGAGGTCCATCCGACCGTGATGTGGGAAAAGTTCCGCGCCATGGCCGAAGGCGCCCGCCTGGCTTCCGCACGGCTGTGGCAGTAACGCCGCCCCGCTACCGGAAGTCTTCTTGCAGCTTATCCAGCGCCGCGGACCCCGGACACAGTTTCTCATACGGCACCTTGATCAGCGCCGTGTCGGGAGTGGCGTTCAGCTCGTGCAGGTCCGGCTGCGTTTCATCGATGTAGAGAAGGCCGGTGACGATCTCGCCTTTGCCCTGGCGCTCCTGCATATACGAGAACACCTTCTCGCGGTCCGATGGATCGTAATCAGGCGGCACGCCTTTGAACGCCACGACGCTGCCGTCGTGCATAGTCACGTTCACGGCGCCGTTCGTTCCGATATGCGCCAGGATCTCCGACGCCGGCGCCACGAGATCGGTCTCCGTCGCAGCCCGCGCCTGCTTCCGCACGTGCATGTAGCTCTTGGTCGAGCCTTCGTGGTCGTTGAAGGTGACACAGGGAGAGAGCACATCCACCAGTGCGAAGCCGCGGTGCGTCATCGCGGCCTTCAGGATCGGAACCAGTTGCTCTTTATCGCCGGAGAAACTGCGAGCGATGAACGTCGCGCCAAGGCTCAACCCGAGCGAGACGGGATCGATGGGCGCCATGCGGTTTGGTTCTTTGCGCTTGCTCTTGGAGCCGACATCGGCCGATGCGGAGAACTGGCCCTTGGTCAACCCGTACACGCCGTTGTTCTCGATGATGTACAGGATTTTGAGATTCCGCCGGATGGCGTGACACATGTGGCCGAGGCCGATGGAGAGCGAGTCGCCGTCGCCGGAGATTCCGATGTAGGTCAGTTCGCGGTTGGCGGCATTGGCGCCGGTGGCGATCGGCGCCATACGGCCGTGCGCCGAATTGAATCCGTGCGCGCCATTGACGAAGTAGGCCGGCGTCTTCGACGAGCAGCCGATGCCGCTCAGCTTGGCGATCATGTGCGGCGGGAGCGACAACTCCCAGATCGCGCGGATCAGCGCGGCGGTAATGGAGTCGTGGCCGCATCCGGCGCACAGCGTCGACATGGAGCCTTCATAGTCGCGCACGGTCAAGCCCAGATCGTTGCGCTTGAGGCTGGGGTGAACGGCGATGGGCTTAGTGATGGAGGGCAAGGGTCGGTTCTCCCATCTGGCTGGTGATGCTTTCGATCACGTGTCTGGCGCTCAGCGGGAACCCACCATAGATCAACACGGATCGCAGTTTTTCTTTCGGAACACTGGTTTCGAGCGTGAGAAGCGCGCGCAACTGGGCATCGCGGTTCTGCTCAACCACGTAACAGATTTCGTGCTCGTGCAAAAATGCCTCCACCGTCTCGGTGAACGGAAAAGCGCGGACACGGAGGAAGTCGGCGGCGATGCCGCGGGCTGCGAGCAGATCGACTGCTTCGCGCACCGCTCCGTCACATCCGCCCACGGTGATGATGCCGAACCGGGCGCCCGGCCGGCGGGTCACGATCGGCTCCGGCACGAAGCGGGCGGCGGAGCGATGTTTGCGCGCCAGCCGGTCGATCACCTCCTGGTATTCGTCCGGAATTTCGGTGTACGCCCCGGTCTTGGCGTGGCCGGAGCCGCGTGTGAAGTAGGCGGCCTTTGGGTCAACGCCGGGCAGTGTGCGCGGCGCGACATTGTCTTCGTCCTCGTTCGTGTACCGCAGGAATCGTTCCAACTTCTCGAGTTCCTCGGCGCCGAACACGCGTCCGCGATCGGGCGTGTACGAATCGTTCCAGGTGAGGCGCGGGACCACCCAGTCGTTCATGCCGATATCGAGATCCGTCAGAAAAAAGACCGGCGTCTGGAATCGCTCCGCCAGGTCGAACGCCTTGGGCGCGAGTTCGAAGCACTCGGCCGGGTTCGCAGGGAACAGGCAGATGTGTTTGGTATCGCCGTGCGAAGCGTACGCGCATTCGAGAATATCGCCCTGCTGCGTGCGCGTGGGCATGCCGGTGGACGGCCCAACCCGCTGCACGTCGATGACGACCGCGGGAATCTCCGCGTAGTAGGCCAGCCCGAGCAACTCATTCATCAGTGAAATGCCCGGACCCGCAGTCGAAGTGAAAGCACGCGCGCCGGCCCAAGACGCGCCGATCACCATGCCGATGGCTGCCAGCTCGTCCTCTGCCTGCAGGATGAGGTAGTTGTTCTTGCCGGTTTCCGGATCCTTCCGGTATTCTTCGCAAAACTCCTTGAACGCGTCCATCGCCGAGGTCGAAGGCGTGATGGGATACCACGCGGCCACTATGGCGCCCGCATAGAGGCAGCCCAAGGCTGTCGCGGTATTGCCGTCGATCAGGATCTTGTCCTGATTCGCGTTCATCTTCTCCAGCCGGAAGGGCAGCGGCTCGAAGTGCTCTTCGGCATAATCGAGGCCGAGCCGCAGCGCCTTACGGTTGGATTCGCGCAGGGCTTTCTTGGCGGCGAACTTTTCGTCGAGCAGTTGCTCGACTACGTCCATGTCAATGTTCAGCACTGCAATCAACGAGCCGGCGTACGCGATGTTCTTCATGAGGACCCGCTCGCGCGGATCGCGGAACGTCTCATTGCACATCTGGGAGAGCGGTACGCCGAGATAAGTAATGTCGTCGCGGCGCAGGGCCGGATCCATCGGCCAGGTGGAGTCGTACATCAGGTAGCCGCCTTCGCGCACTTCGCGCACGTCGCGGTCATACGTCTGGCCGTTCATGGCGACGATCAGGTCGTAATCGAGCGCGCGCGCCGTGTAGCCGTCCTTGTTAACGCGAATCTCATACCAGGTCGGCAGACCCTGAATGTTGGACGGAAATAGATTCTTGCCCGAGACCGGGATGCCCATGCGAAAGATCGCTTGCATGATCAGGCCGTTGGCGCTGGCCGACCCGGTTCCATTGACGTTGGCAAGTTTGAATGCGAAATCGTTGACTTTGGTTTCGATACTTACGCCGGTACGCATGTTGTTTCGTTGACGGGTTTGGCCGCGTAGGGAATCTGCAGCTCGAATTTCTGCATGTCCCACGCCGAGGTGGGACAGCGTTCCGCGCAAAGTCCGCAGTGCACGCAGAGATCTTCGTCTTTGAGCATCAGCCGCTTGGTTTGCGGAAGCGGAGCGGAGGCATAGAGAGCCTGGTCGAGACTGTTGGCTGGCGCCGAAAGGCGCGGCCGCAGACTCTCCTCTTCGGCGTCGGCCAGCATGGTCAGGCACAGCAGCGGGCAGACGTCGATGCACGCGTCGCACTCGATGCAGCGCGCGGGATAAAAGACGGTTTGGATGTCGCAGTTAAGGCAGCGCTGCGCTTCGCGCGCGGTCTGCGCAGCGTCAAAGCCGAGCTCGACCTCGATGCCAATATCGCGAAACCGCGTCTCCAGGTCGACGTGCAGCATCTTCTGCCGAGGAGACGGATTGTAATCGTTGTGATAGCTCCACTGGCCGAGCCCCATCTTCTGGCTGATGAGGTTGGTTCCCTGCGGCGGCCGTTCGCTGACTGCAACGCCCTGGCAGTAATTGTGGATGGAGATCGCAGCCTGGTGACCGTGTTCGACGGCCCAGATGATGTTCTTCGGTCCGAAGGCCGAATCGCCGCCGAAAAAGACACCGGGGCGCGAGGACATCATGGTGGCCGGATCGACTACCGGCTCTTCCCACTTGTTGAACTCGACGCCGAGGCCCCGCTCAAACCACGGGAATGCGTTTTCCTGGCCGATGGCGAGGATCACGTCATCGGCGGGCAGAAACACGGTGTCGATGAGTTTCGAATTTTTCGCGTTCTTGTCCCACTCCAGGCGCTCGAATTCCATGCCGGTGAGTTTGCCGTTTTCGATGACGAAGCGCTTGGGAGCGTGGTTGACGAGGATCTCCACGCCTTCTTCCTCCGCGTCGTCCAACTCCCACGGTGAGGCTTTGAAGAAGCCGCGCGGGCGGCGCGCCATTACCTTGATATTCTTACCACCGAGCCGGCATGACGAGCGGCAGCAGTCCATGGCGGTGTTGCCGACGCCGATGATCAAAACGCGTTCACCCACCGAGTCGACGTGCCCGAAGGCGATCGATTCCAGCCAGTCGATCCCAATATGGATGCGATCCGTGTCATGGCGGCCGGGCAGCTCCAGCTCTTTGCCGCGCGGCGCGCCGCTGCCGACGAAGATCGCGTCGTAGCCTTCGCCGAGCAGCGCCTTCATGCTGCTGACCGGTGCGTTATACCGGATGTCGACGCCCATGTTGAGGATCATATCGACCTCGTCCATGAGCACCTGCTCCGGCAAGCGGAAGGCCGGGATATTAGTGCGCATCAGGCCGCCCGGCTTATCGTGCTTTTCGTAAATCACGATTTCATAGCCAAGGGGCATCAGGTCATTGGCCACCGTGAGTGACGCGGGGCCCGCGCCGATGCACGCGATGCGCTTGCCATTTTTCTTTGTGGGAATTTTCGGAAGATACGGCGCGATATCGCCGCGATGATCGGCTGCCACCCGCTTCAACCGGCAGATCGCCACCGGCTTGCCATCGACGCGCCCGCGGCGGCACGCCGGCTCGCACGGCCGGTCGCACGTCCGGCCTAAGATGGCTGGGAAAACGTTGGATTCGCGGTTCAACAGATAGGCGTCGCCGTATCTGCCCTGCGCGATCAACCTTATATATTCAGGAACGTTGGTGTGGGCTGGACACGCCCACTGGCAATCGACCACTTTGTGAAAGTAGTTCGGGTCATCGGTGTTGGTTGGCTTCAACCGAGATTTCCCTCCAAGCAACGCAAACCATCCAATTGTACATCCGTTTTCCGGGACCCGGGTATTAACCGGTAAACGCGACGCCGGTAGTATACTATCCCGCGATATAGGATCTCGGGGAGTGTGGAGACGAATCGTTCATCGGCTGTGGTGTGCCGCCGGGTTGCTGGCCCTCGGAGGGGCCGCCGCCGGGTGCCAGTCCGAAGCGCCCGTGCGGCCCGCCTCCGATCAATCGGCGCGCCTCGCTTCGACCGTGTACACGGGCGATCCGAATGCCGAGCCCCAGCTTCTCAGCGGCTTCTATCGCGTCGAAGAATATTCCTGGCGCTGGACGGCCCAACGCTTTTCGGTGGTGCTGCGGCCGCCCGAAGGCGCCACCGGCGAGGCGGCAACCCTGGTGGTGCGGCTTGGCATACCACAAGGTGTGATCGAGAAGTTGCATTCGATTTCGCTTTCTTCATCGATCGGCGGCTCTTCCCTCGCTCCGGAGACTTATATCCGGCCCGGCGATCAGTCCTATATCCGGGCTGTCGCTCCCAAACTGCTGACCTCTGAAGAAGTGCGGATTGATTTTCAGCTCGACAAAGTCCTGCCGCCGGTGGGGCAGGATGAGCGCCAACTTGGCATCGTGGTGACGAGTATCGGGCTGGAGCCCCAATGACGCGCGCTCTCGCCATTGCCCTTTGCGTCGTCTTCTTTCTGGCCGGCCTCAGCCTGATCCCACTGCTCGGCATTCAGAACGACGAGGCGCTGTTTGCTTACGGAGTATTCCCGCCGCGCGCGGGAGCCTACATGCTCCACCTCGGTGCCATCGAAGTACCGCTGATGATGATGAGCTATGTCGGCGCGTTGAAGTCCTGGATCTATCTTCCCGTGTTCGCCCTGTTCGGAACCGGCGTTTGGAGCGTGCGCGTTCCCATGCTGCTGGCGGGTGCGGTCGGCGTGTGGCTCTTCTATCTGTTTCTCCGCCGCGTGGCGGGAGAGCGCGCGGCCGTCGCGGGTTGCGCGCTGCTCGCCGTGGACGCCTCGTATCTGCTGACTGCCACCTTCGACTGGGGGCCAGTGGCGTTGCAGCATCTGCTGGTGGTTGGTGGGCTGGTGCTGCTGGCGAGATTCTGGCAACAACGGCAGGAGTGGGCGTTGGCTGCGGGATTTCTTGTGTTTGGCTTGGCGCTGTGGGACAAAGCGTCCGCGATCTGGAGCCTGGCGGGGTTGGCGCTCGGGAGCGTCGCGGTGCTGCCGCGAGAGATTCGGCAGGCTCTCACGGCGCGCCGAGGGGCTGTGGCTGCGCTCGCGTTCATTTTGGGCGCCATGCCGCTCATCGCATACAACGTGAGAAGCCGGGCTCAGACATTTCACGACACCGTGGCCCGCGAGACTGGCGGCATCGGGCCGAAAGCGCGTGTCTTGATGCGGACTGCCGACGGATCGCTCCTGTTCGGCTGGCTGCTGGACGGAGACGCACCGGCGCCGCATCCGAGCGAGCCGCACACGGCTCTCGAACGGGTGTCGGCGGCCGGGGCATCGCTCACGGGGAATCCAAAGTCGAACCTGATGCTATATGCGTTCGGCGCCGCGCTGCTGCTGGCCCCGCTCGCGTCCGGGCATGACCGCCGCGCCATCCTGTTTGCGCTGATCGCGATGGCTGCGATCTGGACGCAGATGGAGCTCACCAGCAATGCCGGGGCCGGGGCGCATCATGCGATCTTATTGTGGCCGCTTCCGCAGATGGTGATCGCGGTTTCTTTCGCGGCCGCGTCGCGGCGGCTCGGACGCGCCGGAAAACCTGCGCTGGCGGCAACTCTCGCGATTCTAATGACGTCGCAGCTGGCTGTGCTCAACGAATACCGGGTGCTGATGGCGCGCAACGGCGGCGCTGTGAATTGGACGGATGCCCTCGATTCGCTGTCCAGTTACCTGTGGACGGCGCCGGCCCGCGAAATGTACTGCGTGGACTGGGGGTTGCTGGCTGGCCTTCATCTTCTCAGCCGCGGCCGGTTGCCTCTCGTCGTGGGATGGGAAGAACTCGGAAAAGCGGAATGGACTCCGGCTGACCGCGCGCGTATCACTGCAATGGTGGCACAGCCGGGCGCCATCTTCCTCGGGCACACGGCCGATCTGGAACTGTTCCACGGTTTCGGCGCGAGGCTCGAGAAGTTTGCGGAGAGTCTCGATTATCGCCGCGATCGGTTGACTGTGATCGCCGACCGCCACGGCCGGCCTACCTTCGAGGTGTATCGCTTTGTGGCAGGGACCCGGGAGGGAGCGGGGAGCACCGCTCCACGCCGGGTCAGACCTCTAGTGGCCGCTGACGGTGCCGCGCGCCGCGGCAACACCGCCCTGCCCGCTGTCCACCGATAGCGTGACAGTGCCGCCCAGCAGCGGGTCGCCGATCAGGTCTTCGTTGCACACTGCCGAAAGGTCGGTCGGATTCACCGCGCAGGCCGCCCACTCGTCGGTAACCGTGGTGGGCACCGTAAGCCAAGCCGCTACCGAGCCCGACGGCAGGCTGGCGGGAGAGGCGGTCACGCGGATCTTCCTCCCAACCAGGTTGAACTGCACGGTCCCTGTCGCCGCGGAAGTCCCGATTCCCTTAAGAGTTGCCGAGGCTGTGGACAGCGGCGCCTGAGCGGGCGGTGTGGTGTCGCGGAAGGCGAGGACGCCGTTCGCACCGCTCGTGCTACTAGTGGGATCTTCCGGATACTGCGAGACCGGCACGTAAATAACGTTCGTGATCGGGTCGACTCCCGCAATGTGACCACCGCCTGTACAAACCACGCCATCCAGCGTGACCGCGCCGCTGGCTCCGCTTGCGTCCGCGATGCCCAAGATGGGCGTCGTCTGGCCGAACGGTCCCGGCGCGCTCTTCGGACATCCGCTGGTGGTCGCGGTATTCAGACCTGCCGCAACATAAAACCGGCGCAGGTTCGGGTTGAACACAACCGCATCAGTGCCCCCGGCGTCCGTGAATGTCTTGAGTACCGTACCTGTGCTGAGATTGACAGCGACGTCTCCGGTATCATTTGTGCCGCCGAAACATCCCATCACCGCGATGTCCGAAATCGGATCGATGTTGATGCCATGGCCGGGGCAGGGAGGTCCAACCTTCGAAACCAGCGTCACGGGCCCGTTGGGCCCGGTGGCCGGATCGTATGCATAGACGCCGGCTGCGGCGTTATTGTTGTTCCCGTCCGCATCCTCGGCGGCGATATAAATCTTGCCATCGATGGAGCTCCATCGGATCAGGTCCGAGCTGGCCGGCAGCGCAATCTGGCTCACGACAGTTTTGTAAGCCAGGTTGATTCCGATCATATACTCCGGCGGGTTATCGGTGACGACATAGATGGTCTGGTTGATCGGGTCATAGTCGAGTCCATCGGTGTCGGTGCCGAGGGTCGTGGGAAACGTGTAAACATCCGGCTGCGCCTGCGGCGCGCGGAGATCCCAAACATACACCGATTGCAAACCGTCGGTCACCACGAGCTGCTGCAGGTTTATGGCAACCAGCACGGCGTTGGGCCCGGTGGGCACCGCTCCATACACCGAGCCGGGCGGCATTTTAATCAGACCGATCACCGCGTTCGAGCGCGTATCAATCACGTCGATGCCCTTGTTCGTGCGATCCGCCAGGTACATCATGCGCGTGACCGGGTTATATCCCATGAGGTCGACGTTGGCGTTGCCGCGCGACCCCGTCGCGCCCCAGCCGGGAATCTGTATGGTTTGCATGTACTGCACGCCGCCATTGGGCAGGCCTTGTGCCGCCGCCAACGCCGCCGTTGTTGTAAGGAGTGCTGCCAGAATCTGAGTTCGTGAAATCGTTGGTCGTCTCATTTGGTCGATTGTCTCCTCTTGAAGTTGGAAAAGCTCACTTAGAGTGCGGGGGATTCTATCGAATTCTTATGCGAATCACAAGCGCCAGAGCCGATTTGTCACTTGACTCGAAAGAGGTAATAACGCCCGGCGTGATCGGCGAATTGAACGCCCCACAGAGGTGCTTCGGCGACCAACGCATTGCCGATTGGCGCGAATCCACCGCCGCCAGTCGGCGCGAGGATATACCGGTATCCGGCGGCGCGCAACGCGAGGCCCGCTTCCAGATGCAGGTGCTCGGGCGGCCGCGGTGCGGCGGGTCCGCCGCCCATGCGGCGCCACGAGCGATCGTCGCATTGGCCGAAGACATCGAGGATACCGGGGCGGTACGCGTGAGAGAACAGCACGGCGCGGGAGATCTGCACGGGGCGGTCGAAGTCGATTTCGAGATGCATCCCGCCAGTGACCGGCTGCCGTGAACGCCAGCGGGTAAGGAGGTTGCCGTCGAGAGCGAGCGGGGCGTCCTTCGCGTTCGGCCAGGCGTGCACCGTCCAGCGCGGGCTGGGGGCGATCCATTGTTTCCCGGAATAGAGCCACACGTCCGTGACATCAAACTCCGCGGCCTTTCCCGCAGGCGCTACGAAACGCACGGCCTGCAGGGTGGTGGGTGGCCACGCGGCGGTCCATGCCACTAGCGATCCCTCGGCACGGAACGCGGCGGAGCGCAGGACTTCGGCGAGCCGGCCGGTCTCGGCAGACTGCCACCAGATGCGCACGTCTCGATCCAGATACGCCTGGGCTACCGGCATGAGGGCGAGGGTCGTGTCACCCGGCGCAGTGCGCCGCTCCAGCATCCGGGCCACGTTAAAATCCTCAAGATGCTGCTCGAGATAATGGGCTTCAGGAACCGTGCGCAAAGCGGCGGCGAGCGGAAATTCATGCAATCGATAAAGCGGGTGATGGTCGCGCAGGTTCATGACCTGGGGCCAGCAAAAAACCGCCTGGAGCGCAAGGGCGACCCATGCTGCGGGGCGGGGCAGCGCCATCGCCACCGCGAAGACAGCGCACGCGATTGCCGGCATCAGGAAGCGCGCGCCGCTATCGAACCACCACGGCACCGCGAGAATCACGGCCGCTCCCAAAGCCCAGCGTCCGGACCTCTGCCGCAATCCGATCAGCCCGATCGGCAAGACCAACAGGAACGGTCCGAAGGCGCCCGCGAAGCGATAGCCGAGGGCGAGTTCCCAGGGGAGGCGCCAGACCGGGACTCCGGCCCACGTTCCGAGATCGGCGGCCAGCCGCGCCTCGGTGGCCAGATCGAAATAGGCATTGGGAAACAGACCATTGAAGAGGGGGGCCACGGGATTGTGCGCGAGGGCCACGCCGCGCACCAGCCAGGGCGTCATCACTAGAATGGCGCCGAGCGCCACCCGCAGCGCAGCGCGAACGCGGCGTTGGGACAGCGCAAAACAAACCGCAGCCAGGACGGCGAAGCCGCCGGACAATTTGACGGCGTAACAGAATCCCGCCAACATGCCGGCCGGCAGGAGATACCACGGGTCCTCCGTATCGCGCCAGACGAGTAAGAGATAAAACGACGCCAGGGCGAAGAACACGCCGGCCGCATCCGTATAAGAGGACGATCCGCTCAACCCGACGATGGGCGCACAAAAATACACCGCCGCCGCCAGCAGAGAGGCCGTGTCACTCAACCGCAGCCGCCGCCCGATGCGGAACATCAATGGTACGGACGCCAGCAGGAATCCAAACTCGACCAGCTTCGCCGCCGAATGGCGGCCGAACGCAAAGGCCACCGTGTATAGCATCTCCATGCCCTGTGGAACCAGGTCATAGAAAGTCACGCGATGGGGAAAACCGTGGAGCCTGACATATTCGTACGGTAAGCCGAGGTGGTAGGTAATTCCATCGCTCTGCGTTTCAGGAGCAAGTGCGTTGACCAGATACCAAACGCCGTACGCGCCAAAAATCACCGCGGCGGCGATGCGCTCAGGGCGCAATGACTCGATTGCTGGTTCGGCTAGCGGCCGCAGCCGAACCCATCGCAACGACGTCAACGCAGCCGCGCCGATGAACAGGAATGCCGCCCGGTGGCCCAGGTGAGCGCAAAGTAAGAGGAAGACCAGGGCGCTTTCCACTACGGCCCCGAGGCCGAGCGCGATTTCCGGAGGCGCCGGCTTGCCGCGAAGAGCGAGCACGCCGAGAGCATAGGCTGTCAGAGCCGTGAAGAGCGCGCCGAACAGAATCGAGGCCACGGTGAGCGGCAAGCTTCCAATGATACGCCTTCGGGCGGCGGGGTTCCTGTGCGAATCGGGAGTGTGGCCGATAAGGGAAGGTAGGGAGAAAAGCGCGTGCAGTGCCTGCTTTGCGGAAAGGCGTTGCGGTTTCATTTCGGCGACCGGCAGTTTTGCAGCACCGCGCATCACGACGAGTATCACCAGATGGTGCTGTCGCGCCTGGAGCCGGAGCCCGTGCCCGCAGCTCCGCCGCCGGCAGCAGGCTTTCGCAGCGAAACAGTGCGGGTGGCTCCACCCGAGGCGAGTGGGGCGTGCGATCAGCATCCCTGGCGCGTGTTTGTTTCCGAGTACCGTCGGGTGGCGTGCTCGATGGCGTCAGCCGCTTCGCTGGCAGCCCAGCCAATCCGGCCTCTGGGGCCGCCCGGCGCACGGATTGAGCAGGCGGACCGCGCCTGCGCGGCTACATGGAGGCGCACCGGGAATCCGCCGCGATTGCCTCTTTCAGGCGGCCGGTGCACGCCCCGGCGTCTTTCGGCGGCCGGTCCGATTTCGTTCCGCCTGGATTGGCGCAACGTGGTTTCGCGTCCGCAGCACACGTGCGCCTGGAGAAGACAGCGCCAGCCGCCGGTTCGGTGCATAGAGACGCGCCGAACCGTGAAGTTCACACTCGGCCTCGCGCCGCCGCGCGCCCTCGAAATTGGAGGGGCCTCCGGCCCGGCGCCGCGGCTTGGTTCGGTAGCGGAGTGGCGGTACACACGGTTTGTCCTGCCCCAGGTAGCGCGAAAGCCGATGGAACTTCCGGTGCCTTCGGCGACGTTCTTCGGGCGCGACAGTTCGCTGGACGAGCAAGAATTGCCCAAGCCGCGGTGGACGCCGCGCCGCACATGGTTCCTGGTGCCGAAACCGGTACGTGCGGGGATCCTCGTGCTGCCCTTGCTGGGTGCCGGCGGGCTGTTTTTGCCACGCATCGAGACGACGCTGCGCCAGGTTCATTGGGAACGTCCGGCCCTGGTGGACCGCTGGACGCAGCGCATCGAATCCCGCCTCCGCGCGCGGGCCGCGATTATACTCGACGACAATTTCACCTCCGGCCTCGCCGGATGGGACGGCGGTCCCGGCGGGCTGAGCGACTGGGTCTACGACCAAGCCGGATTGGTGCGGCCTGGCAAGCTGGCAATTCTCAAGACCTCGAGCTCCTTGTCGAACTACCGGTTCGAACTCCTGGGACAGATCCGCAAGAAAAGTCTATCCTGGGCGTTCCGGGCCACCGACCAGGACAACTACTATGCGATGAAAATCGTGATCACGCGCCCGGGGCCCTTGCCGCGAACCGCGCTGGTCCGATACGCGGTCGTCAGGGGAATTCCCGCCGGCCGCGTGCAGATGATGCTGCCGCTGACGGTCCGCAACGACACGATCTACCGCGTGGTAACGCGCGTCTATCAGGACGGTTTCATCACCTCCGTAAACGGACAGGTAGTGGACTCGTTTATCGACCCGAGGCATCCGGCAGGGGGCGTGGGATTGTTTGGCGAACCCGGCGAAGAGGCGCGGATCGTGCGGGTCCGGGTGGCCGACCGCGACGACCTGATTGGGAAAATCTGTGCGTACTTTTTACGCCTTCCCGCCGATAGTTGGTCAGGGCTCGTAGGACGGGCGCCTTGACGAGGCGACGTGTGAACGTATGAACGAAATCGAAAGAGGGCCGCTGAACCAGGTTCCGGCGCAGAGTGCTTCCGCATCTCCCTTCTTCGCACGCGCCGTCGTTCTCCATCTGGAGGGCAAGAGTGGAGAAGCTTTGGCCGAGTTGGAGCGCGCGCTTCGGGGAAAAGCGGGTTTAAGTAAGGCCCAACTGGCCGAGATCTACAGCGGTGTCGGGTATCTGCAGCTGGAGGCAGGCCAATTCGACAGAGCGGCGGAGGCTTATTCGAAGCTGCTGGAACTCGAGCCCAAGGACCTGGCGGGCACGTACAACCTGGCCATTTGTCACCAGCAGGCGGGGCACTGGGAGTTGGCGGCAAAACAATTCGGGCAAGTGTTGGTTCTCGATCCGAGCCACGCGGAGGCGCAACTGGGCTTGGCCGGCTGCCACTTGCAGACAGGAGACGGCGCGGGCGCGCTCGCGTCCTACGAACGCTGCCTCGAGAAGCAGCCGGAGCGGGCCGAAGCACAGTTCGGCAAGGCGGCCGCGCTGCAGATGCAGAAGCGGTTACAGGAAGCTGCCGCCCTGTACGGGCAACTTCTGGAAAAGAATCCGGATTGGGAAGACTGCCTGGTGAACGCCGTTTCGGCGTGCCTCGAGTTGAAGCAATACACGGAGGTCCAGCGGCTCGGCGAACGCCTCCTCGCGGTGCGTCCGAATGCGACGGCGGCGCTCGAGGCTCTGGCAGCGGCTGCATTCGCGTCGGGCGATCGCGAGAAGGCGGCGCAGTGGTGCGAAGCGTTGGTCAAAACGAGCCCGGAGTGTTTCGAGGGATGGTTTAATCTCGGGGTGGCCCGCCTGGAAGGCGGGCACGACGCGCCAGCGGCCGATGCGTTCGCGGAAGCGGCGCGCCTGCAGCCTACCGACGCCGAGGCACACGTAAACCTGGGAATCGCGCAAGAGCAGGCCGGCCGGCTCGACCAGGCTGCCGCCGCCTATCGTAAGGCTCTGGAAATCACTCCCGATTCAGGCGCCGCGCGCTGGAAGCTGGCGGCGATGCTCGAAAAAGAAGGCAAGAGCGCAGAAGCGCAGCAGCACTACGCGAAGCTCGCCGAGTCCGATGCCGGCGATGTCGCGCGGTTTCGGGCCGGGTATACGGCGTTACAGTCCGGCGACTACCAGGGAGCAGTCGAGGCATTCGAAAAGTGCCTCCAAAACCGGAGCGATTGGCTGGAAGCGCAGACGAATGCGGCGCTTGCGCACTGGAAGCTGGGAGAGCTCGACCAGGCGCGGAAGGGTTTCGCAAAAGCCGCCGCCGGACACCCGGATGCAGGTGACGCGTTACTCGGTCTGGCAGCGCTGGCCATCGAAACAGAAAACTGGGAACAGGCGTTGGAGTTCCATGGCAAGCTGATCGACCTCGGCGAACACTCTCCCGATCTGCTTTACAACACGGGGCTGCTGCTGCAAAAGACCGGCAAACCGGAACAGGCGGTGCGTCTCTATGAAGAGACGCTGCGGGAGGCGCCGAAATGCTCCGAGGCGCTGGTGAACCTGGGAATTGCCTTGAGCGCGCTGGGCCGGGAAGACGAAGCCCGGTCACGATGGCGCCAGGCGGTCGAGACGAAGCCGGAGCTGGCGCAGGATTACTTTCGGAAATAACTCAGTGGATGGTCCGCGTCTTGCGGTTCATGTAATCCATCAGCAGGTACTGGCCGAGCGTAAAGGGCGTGGTGAAGTAGGCTTTGCCGCGGCAGATTTCGGTCACCTTCTGCACAAAATTCACCAGGCCATAGTCGCTCGCCAGCATGAAGGTATTGATCAGGATGCCCTGCTTCTTGCAGCGGTTCACTTCTTCCAGGGTCTTGCTGATGACGAGCGGGTCGAGTCCGAAGGCGTTCTTGTACATGCGTCCGTCTTCGAGCGTCAAACAGCTGGGCTTGCCGTCGGTGATCATGATGATCTGGCGCATGTCTTTGCGCTCCTGGTTGAGCAGTTTTTGCGCCAGGATCAAACCGTCGCGAGTATTGGTGTAGTACGGGCCAACTTGCACGCGCGCAAGCTGGCTGAGCGCCAGTTCTTCGGCGGAATCGTGAAACAGCACGCAGCGGAGGCTGTCGCCCGGATACTGGGTGCGGATCAGGTGCGCCAGCGCCAGCGCGACTTTTTTGGCGGGTGTGAAGCGGTCTTCGCCATAGAGGATCATGCTGTGGCTGCAATCGAGCATTAAGACTGTCGCGCAAGAACTCTGGTACTCGCACTGATGCACGTGCAGGTCGGAGTAATCCATTTCGAGCGGGACCTTGGCACCCTCACGGCGAATGGCCGAGAAGAGCGTCTCGCTGACATCGAGGTTCAGCATGTCGCCGAATTCGTATTGCTTGGAAGAGCCCGAAGTCTCGATGCCGGTGGCGAGATCGCGCGTGTCGTGCCGGCCGAAACTTGACTTGCCGAGCGAGCCCAGCAGATCTTTGAGCGTTTTGAAGCCGAGGAAGTCGAGAGACTTGTCGGTAACCTCGAACTTTACTTTCGATTCTTTGCCCTTGCCCACGCCGGGAGCCTGGGCCGTTGGCTCACCCGGTTCTTCGACGGTGATCTGCCCTTCGTCCACCATCTTCTGGATCAGGTTGTTCAGCAGCTGCTCCTTCTGCTCGGCGGACATGTTCTGCAGTTTCTCCATCATTTCCTGGAGACTCTGGTCATTGAACAGCTTGCCTTGTTCGAGCGCCTGCTGGATGGCCTTCTTGAGATCTTCGAGCGTGTGCTGGTTCCACTCGCTGAAGGGCATGTACTGCATGTTGAAACCGCTTTCCAGGAGGAAATCCGAGAGGGCCTGCAGCAGATCCTCAGCGCTGATGCCGAGGTCCTCACCGGTATATTTGGAATAGCGGATCCACTTCATAAGAGCGATCAGCCTTCAGCTTTCAGCTCGCGGTTTGGGTAACCCGCTGATCGCTGATCACTGACGGCTTGTTTCAATTGTACTGCCGGCGGAAGTTCGGCCGTTCGCCGCGGCCGCCGCCTTCTTCCCGCGGCGATTCGCGGCGCTTGTCTTCGGCGGCAAAGCCGCGCTCCTCACTGCGGCTGATGCGGCGCTGCGCGTGGAGGCCTTCCAGAATGAACTCGGCGGCCGAGGCGCGCACAGCATCCGGCTCATTGGCGGACAGGCCCAGCGTCTTGACCTTCTCCATCAATCCCTGAATGCCTGCCAATTGCTGGACCATGCTGGCCGAGTCGACGTGCTCATCCAACTTGAGGCTGCCTCCGAGATCGAACCACTGGATCACCTGGGACATATTCGCGCCTTCGAAGTACTGGCTGTACACCTTGCCCACGGCCGTGCGGATCAGTTCGCGCGCCACCGTGTCGCCGCCCTTCAATTCGCCTTCGTACTCCAGTTCCAGCTTGCCGGTGATGGCGGGCATGGCGGAATAGATATCCAGAATGCGCGGCACGGCCACTTCTTCCTTGGCTTTCAGGGCGCGCCGCTCGGCATTTGAGACGACGTTTTCAAGCGCGGAGATGGGCAGCCGCTGCGAAACACCGGAGCGCTTGTCGACGCGTTTGTCCTCGCGGGCCAAAAATGCCAACTGCTCGGCCACCTGCTTGATGTACGTGGGCACGTGCACGGTGACCGGCGACGCACGATTGATCCACGCTTCCTGTTCGGTAATCGCGATGCCCTGCTCGAGTGCGGCCGGGTAATGCGTGCGAATCTCGCTGCCGATGCGGTCCTTGAGGGGCGTGATAATCTTGCCGCGGGCCGTATAGTCCTCGGGATTGGCCGTGAAAACCAGCATCAGGTCGAGCGGCAGCCGCACCGGGTAGCCCTTAATCTGCACATCGCCTTCCTGCATGATGTTGAACAGGCCGACTTGGATCTTGCCCGCCAGGTCTGGCAGCTCGTTGATGGCGAAGATGCCGCGGTTGGCGCGCGGCAACAGCCCGTAATGCACGGTCAGCTCATCGGAGATGTCGTGGCCGCGGCGCGCGGCCTTGATCGGATCGATGTCGCCGATCATATCGGCGATCGTCACGTCCGGAGTCGCCAGCTTCTCCACATAGCGGTGATCCCGATTCAGCCAGGCGATCGGCGTCTCATCGCCTTCTTCGGCGACCAGCGACTTGCACCGCCGGCAGATCGGCCGGTAGGGATTGTCGTGAATCTCGCAACCGTCAATGTATGGCGCGGCTTCATCCAGCAAACTGGTCAACTGCCGGATGAGACGCGTTTTCGCTTGCCCGCGCAGGCCGAGGAGGATGAAGTTGTGGCGGGAGAGGATGGCATTGATCACCTGCGGCACCACGGTGTCTTCGTAACCCAGGATGCCGGGAAACAGCGCTTCACCCCGCTGGATTTTGCACATCAGATTGTTTCGAAGTTCGTCTTTGACGGATCGATTGGCGAGATGAGATTCGGAAAAGGAACTGTGGCGCAGCGCGCCTAATGTACGGGGTAATTCCTGGATAGCCTTAGACAAGCAAACCCCCCATCGCGATTGTAGCAAACAAAGTTCTGGGCCACTCGCGGCATCCGATACAATGGCTCCTGTGGAGACCCAAGAAGCAACTCAGAGCACGGGCATCTACCACCGCTATCTGGAATTGACGCACGACGTGCGGCGGGGTTTCATTGCCGAATGGACCGTGACGATCCTGCTGTTGCTGTTCGGGACCACAGCCCTGGTGCAGGCGTTTGTCATTCCCAGCGCATCGATGGAAGATACGCTATTGATCGGCGATCACGTGCTGGTGGACAAACTGACCTATACGCCGGACGGCGCGGTTTCCAAACACCTGCTGCCGTATCGCGATGTGCGGCGCGGCGATATCATCGTGTTTCGGTATCCGCTCGACATCAAAGAAGATTATGTGAAGCGCGCGATCGGGCTGCCGGGCGACCGGATCCGTTTGGTGGACAAGCAGTTGATCTTGAACGGCAAGGCGGTCAATGAGCCGTACGTCGTGCACAAGACCGGGTACATCGATTCCTACCGCGATAACTTCCCCAGTACGCCGAATTCGCCGTTGTTCCCCAGCGCCATGGACATGCTGGAAAACCACGTTGTCAATGGAGAAGTCGTGGTGCCGCCGGGGCATATTTTTGCGATGGGCGATAACCGCGACAACTCTTCCGACAGCCGGTATTGGGGATTCGTTCCGCGCGAGAATATCGTGGGAACCCCGCTGATCATCTATTGGTCGTTCGAAGCGCCGACGGAGGATTTGACGAATCCGAATATTGGCGTGAACCACCTGGTCGACATCGTGGCTCACTTTTTCACTAAGACGCGGTGGTCGCGCGAACTGAAGTTGATTCACGGATATCCGTTGAAATAGGGGAGGCCTGACGGGGTGCCCTTAGGGCGCGGTGACTGTGATCGCCCGCGGCGGCCTGGCTATTCCTGCTTGAATGCGAAGACGTCGGTATTGGTGCGGACTTCCAAATGCCCCTGCCCGAGCGGCTTGCCGTCGGTGGGGAAGAAAACGGCGCCGTCGGTCGACTCGCCCGGAGCGAGTTTTGTCAGCACCAGCGCCAGCGCGGATGCCGTGGCGGCGGCCTTCAGCTTGGTCGAAGTCTCGGCCAGGGCGGCTTGCCGGCGCTGCTCGTACCCGTTGGTCGACCGCATGCGCGAGATTCCATAGAAGGCGGTTTCGTAGGTGCCGACCAATTTGATGACGTCGCTGCGGCTGCCTTTTTGAATCAGCATGCTGATCACGTCTTGCGCCGGCGAGGCCGCGATTAACTCCCCGTCGTCCCGGACATAAACGAAATTTTCCGGCTTGATCACGTAGGGGCCGGGCGATCCGTTCGAGACGGCGGCCTGTAGAATCGTGTATCCCTGGATGTGCGGCGCGAGCGGAGCAAACATGACGGTGACGCCGTTCCGGGTCAGAGTTTGGTATTTCAACCCATTGTTCTCAAACTCGATAACCTGAGCGGGTACGGTCGGCCCAACCAGTGCGAGTGCGAGGGTCCAAGTCCCGGCGAGCCGCTTCATGACTCCATCTTACGCGGCGCCGCGCCGGCCCGCACCAATTCGAAAACGGTGAGCTCGGGCGGCGCGCCCACGCGCATGGGTGCGGCGATGGTGCCGATCCCCCGGTTGACGTACAACTGCCCGCCGGGTTTCTGGAACCAGCCGGCCACGTAAGGCGTGACGATGCGGCTGGGTGCGATTTCCGGGCTGATGAACTCCAGCGCCAGTTGTCCGCCATGCGTGTGGCCGGCCAGGCTGAGGTCGATGCCAAGTTCGGCGGCGCGATCGAACGTATCCGGGTTGTGGCTGAGCAGGATGTTCACGGCATCCTTTTCCATTAGATCTTCCATGCCCTCCAGCCGGAAGGCGTCCATGTGGCCGCGCCCAGCCGACATGAGGCGGGAATTGGCATAATCGATGCCGATGAGATTGAAGCGCTCGCCCGCGTTCCGAATGAGCACCCGTTGCTGGCGCAGGATCCGGATGCCCGCGAGCGCGAAGAGCTCCGTCAGCGCATCCTCCGAGCGCGCCCAGGTGTCGTGGTTACCCAGGCAGCCGAAAACGCCGTAGGGGGCGCGCAGACCGGAGAGCGCGGCAACTACCGCCTGTCTTGGCGAGGGATCAAAAGTGAGAAAGTCTCCGGTCAGGACGATCATTTCGGGCTTGACGGCGATGGCGATTCGGACATACCTGCGGATTTCGTCTTCGCTCATGAAAGGCCCGATGTGGATATCGGAGAGCTGCGCGATTTTGAAGCCTTCGAACGCTCTGGGCAGATTTGGCAAATACACCGGGCGGCGCTGGGTCTCCAGGTTCAGCCGTCCGTACAGGAGTCCATAGGCGCCGGCGACGAAGGGCGCCGCGACGGCCGCTGTTGCGGCGCTATCCAGGAACTGGCGGCGCGTTGCGCCGGACGGGGCCGGCTGCGGCGAGGCGGCTGAGGAACTCCGGATGATGCCGCGCAGCAACCCGGTAAACCCGCGCGCGATCCAGATCAACACGACCACCAGGAAGGCGACGGTGGCGCTGAAGATCCACCAGCGGAAAGGCGCGACCACCAGCGCATCCCAGGGAGTCATATGGGTCGGCTCGGGCCGGCCGATCTGGCCGCGAACGTTCAGGTAGAAATAGATGATATAAACGGCGAGCCCGGCGCCGATAACACTGATGTGCCCGGCCCGCGACGGAATCCGTTTCCGGATCCACACAGCGGCGCGCAGGCCGAAATAGATCTGGCTCCCCAAAAAGAGGAACAGCACGGGGGCAAATCCAAAGACGAAAGGCATCCGGATGTTTGAGTTCCCTTTCTATGTTGACGCAAAAAGGGGGCGGCGCGCCACCGCCGGGCCGGAGTTAACGTTCGGGAGCGGGCATCAACCTACCGTCTTGCCGACTTAGCAAGGACCGTCATCCAGAAAACCCCTTCCGTACCCCGTAAAGAAAGAACGCCAGTCGTACCTCACATACGTCGAAGACATCTCTGCGGAGGGAGGGCAGCATGGAATTGGGGGAGACCGCGCCAATCGCGGGCAGATTGGGGAAACGCAAGCGCCGCCAAAGAGGCTCGGAGCTGCTGGAGTTCACCCTGGTGATCTTGCCGCTGCTTGCCATGATCACCGTGCTGGTGGACACGGCTTGGGGCATCTTCGCCGAGAGCACGCTCCAGCGGGCCGTGCGTCTCGGCGTTCGAATGGGTGTGACTCTGACCGCATCATCGCCCCAGGTTACGGCGGCGGGAGATCTGACAAGCGCGGTGAAACAAGAAGTACAGAATAACGCGCTGGGGCTGCTGAACGGGTCCAGCAACTACGCCAAAATCAAGGTCAATTACTTTCTGCCGCCGGCGCCCAGTTCCGCTTCAGCTGCCACTGACGTTTCGAGTCAGGCTAATGGCGATGCGGCTGGAAACATCATGCAGGTTTCGGTGCAGAACTTTGTGCTGAATCCCTTGATGCCGCGCATCTATGGCTCGAACATCCCGGTCGACAATTCCTCGCTGGTCATCGCCAGCGTCAGCTCTGCCGATATCATCGAGCCTTCGCGAAATCCGCCGCCGATCGGGACGGCGCCCTAGGAGGATTTTATGAAAAGAGATCGTGCTCGCGGCGTTTCAGCGATCGAATTTGCCTTCAGCATGCTGGTGATGGGGCCCTTGGTGCTCGGCACCGGTGTGATGGGAATCAACATGATTCGCGCTCTGCAAGTCGTGCAACTCGCGCGCGATGCCGGGCATATGTACGCGCGCGGCATTGATTTTTCTCTCCCCGGGAACCAGACCGTTCTGGCGAATCTGGGCAGTAACGTGGGCCTGAGCACTACTTCCGGGCAGGGCAATGCAGTGGTCATTTTCTCGCAGCTTACCTATGTGGACAAGAACGCCTGTGCCGCCGTGGGTGCGGTAGATGCCAGCGGAAATCCGACCGCCGCTTGCACCAACTACACCAAGTGGGTGTTTGCGGAGCGGCTCTCCATGGGTAACACGTCGGTTCACACGAGCAATTTCGGCAGCCCGAGCGGAGTGACGATCGGCTCGGACGGCAAGATCTCAGCCTCGGATCAGGCGACTAAGGCAGGGGACCAGGCTACGTTCAGCGGAGTGAACCCCTATTCGGTCAACAATGGTGTGGCCTCGGGGTTACCTTCCGGGCAGGTCCTTTATCTTGCCGAAGCGAGCGCCCTTGGGTTCAATATGGCTCCGTTTGTGGGGAACGCCAAGATGTATGAGTTCGGATTCTTTTGATGAGTCGTACGGAAAAGGAGACCTCAAATGCGGACAAGTATCGTAAACAAGAACAAGCAAAAAGGGGCAACCATGATGCTGTTGATGCTGGGCCTGCCCCTGGTCTTCCTGCCCCTGGTAGGCTTAGCGATCGATGGAACCCGCTTGTACATCGTACAAGCCAAGCTCTCGGCCGCCGTGGACGGTGCGGCCCTCGGTGCGGGCCGGTTGCTGGGCACCGTCGCCAATACCAGCGAGATCGCGAATGAGTTCTTGAACGTGAATTTTCCCGCTGGGTACTGGGGAACTTCCAACCTGAATCCGACCATCAACTACACCAACACTCTCGGCACCAACACCATCAGCGTTTCGGCTACGGTGCAATCGCCGCTGTTGTTCATGCGAATTTTCGGGTATCCCTACTCGACGGTTGGCTCTGCGGCCGTCGCCACCAGAAAGAATACCCGGGTCGTGCTGGTGCTGGACCATTCGGGCTCGATGAATTGCCTTGGCGCGTGTCCGGCGACCATGTCTTCGATGCTGGCGGGAGCGACTCAGTTCACCGGCATGTTCACGCCGAACTACGATGAGCTGGGCCTGGTGGCATTCTCCGGAAGCGCGGTCGTAGCCTATCCCGAATACACGCTACCCTACGACCCAAATCCGCTCAGCGGCACGCAACAGGGCCCGGATAAGAACTTTGCGACTTCACCGACCACGGGGCCGATGTTTGACCAGATCAACGCCATGGTCGCCAACGGCGGCACCAATTCCGCCGAGGCGCTCTCGATGGCTTACCTCGAATTGCAGAAGGGTCACAACCGGGATGCGGCCGCGGGCGGCGACAACAACCTGAACTCGATCGTCTTCTTCACGGACGGTATCCCCACCGCTCTTTCGGTGAGTCCCAACAATCCGTCCAACAATTCCTTGTTGTCGACCAGCCCCTGCACCTACAATCCGGCGCACACGACGGTCGACGCCGCCCACACGATGGCCGGCTACTTCGTCATTCACGGCGCCACGCCGGGGTGGAGCAGTGGTGCGGCGCCGAACGGTCTTATGTTATTGCGTTCCACCGACGCCACGCATACCGGCACGTGGTGGCTGGGCCACGGACTCGGGGACTACGGTCCGAGTCCAACGCCTTCCTGGGTTAACCCCTCCGGGACGGGAGCAGTGAACCCCAACCCGTACGCCGCGATAGCCGGCTGCGGCGGCATGAACAGTTCGAATTGGAGCACCAGCGATCTGGCAAAAATTCCGACTACCGACTACTGGGGTAACTCCACCGGTGGAAGCGCCTACAACCTCGGGATGTCGTGGACCAGCCCTTGCAATGTCTCGTACACTCCCACGCAGGTCTCCAACCCATGCCAATGGGGCCTTGCCATCTGGAATGCGGTGGACAACGTGGGCAACACCATTCGAAGTGGAGGGGCCATAGCCGGTTATCCCGCACCGACCGGGATGCTTCCGGTAACGATCTTCACCATCGGATACAACGGCAATGCGAGCTATCCGATCGACCCGGTGTTACTGAAGCGTCTTGCCAACACTCAGGATGCGACTTCGTATTCCGCCAGCCAGCAAGTGGGAATGTTCATTCAAGTGAACAACTCCAGCACGCTGAGTTCCGCGTTCGAGCAGGTGGCATCCTCGCTGCTGCGCCTGGCCCAATGAGCCCCGCTGTGGAGGGAAGATGAAACCGGTTGTTCTCATTGCGTTGTGCGCCGCGTGCGTATTTCCGGAAACCCGGGTTGCGGGGGTCACTGCGGCCTCCGAAACGGCGGTGGAGCCCGGTCTTTACGCCATCATCACCACTTCGATGGGCTCCATCACGGCGAAGCTTTTTGAAAAGGAAGCGCCACAGACCGTAAGCCACTTTGTGGCGCTGGCGACCGGGCACCAGGCTTGGAAGGACCCCCAAGCCGGCGCCATGGTGGAAACACCGCTGTACCGGAATCTGATATTCGACCACGTGATTCCCGACTACGTGATCCAGACTGGCGACCCGACCAACACCGGCACGTACGACTGCGGCATTCGGGTGAAAGACGAGTTCGTCGACGGTCTCAGCTTTGACCAACCGGGCCGCCTCGGCCTCCGCAACTTCGGTCAGCCGAACACCGGCGTTTGCCAGTTCTTCATCACCAGTGACGCCTACCCCGCGTTGGATCGATCTGCGCGCAGCAACGGCTACACCATTTTCGGCCAGGTGGTCGGCGGCCAGGAAGTCGTTGACCGGATCTCGATGGTCCCGGTCGACGTTCGCGGCAGACCGCATTCACCGGTGCGCTTGGTGAGTGTCACGATCCAGCGTGTTGGACCGGGACCGGCCGTGCCCGAGCCGAAAAAGGCAGCGCCTCGGAAAAAGTTTCTTAGTCTCGATTAGCGTTCCAGGCGCACTGTGATGATACGGTCAGGAGCAGGCTTCCCGCTGTTGGACGAGGAGATGGATGGCTTGCGCAGTCCCGAGAGCCTGGTTTGGATTCTCCCCTGCGGAACGGCGGATTTTATTCTGGACACGCGAAAGAAGAGCGCCCACGGTGCCGATGCGAATGCCCATCACGCCGGCGACTTCGGCGTAATCGAGGCCTTCGGCGCGCAGGCGCAGACATTCGAATTCGCGCCGGGAAAGGAGAGTTTCCAGCTCGCGCGCGGTTTCGGTTCGCTGCAGGATTCGTTCCGGGTTGTGCTGGCCGCCCGCCAGCAGGTCCAGGTTGTCGGCGATCACTTCGCGGTTGTCGACTCTCCGGCGCCAGTCGAGCAGGTAATTGCGCAATACGTGATAGAGCCAGGCGCGCGGATTTTCGATGATCCGTCCGTAACGCCGCTCGACAAAGTAGCGTAGGAATACTTCCTGTACCGCGTCTCGGGCGCCTTCCTGGTTCTGCGCAAAAGCAGCCGCGTACCGGGACAGCGCCGAGGCGTGTTCCTGGTAAAGACGAAGCAATTCCTGTTCGAGTTCGCGCGGTGTCGAGCCCGCTGGGGCTTTGGCGCTGGCGGCGGAGGCCATCACGCTTGATGCTACCCGAGCCCCCGGTAGATTGAAACGTTACCTTTGTTAGCAATACGGAAATTCGGTTAACCGGGAATTCCTGGAGTTTTGCCGCGTTTTGTATGATGAGGGAATGGCCAGCGTTCTACCTCCGGTGGCGGAGCCCTCGTCGGCTCAAGCCACCATGGATTTGGAGCGGGAGTTCCTGCTCCAGAATTATGCGCGTTACCCGCTGCTGATCTCTCGCGGCAAGGGCTGCTACGTTTATGACCTGGAGAGCCGCCGGTACCTCGATTTCATCACCGGTATCGGGGTCAATGCGCTCGGCCACGCGCACCCGCGGATCGTGAAAGCGATTCGCGAGCAGGCCGCGCTCCTGATCCATTCTTCCAACCTTTACTATCATCCGTTTCAAGGAAAGCTGGCAGAGCGGTTAGCGCGCATTAGCGGCCTGCAGCGCGCGTTTTTTGCCAACACCGGGACCGAGGCGGTGGAAGGCGGGCTCAAGATGGCGCGCGCCCACGGCCGGGCGCTCCATCCGGATAAGTACGAGATAGTCTCCTTGGATAACTCATTCCATGGACGCACGCTGGGCGCGCTTTCCGTGACCGGCCAGCCGAAGTACCGGGCGGATTTCGAGCCGTTGCTGCCCGGCGTGAAATTCGTTCCGATCAACGACGTGCCCGCACTCGAAGCGGCAGTGAGCGAGCGCACCGCGGGCATCATTCTCGAGTTGATTCAGGGCGAGGGCGGCATTTATCCGCTGACGCCGGAATTCGCGGCGCGCGCGCGGCAACTGGCGGACCAGCACAATGCGCTGCTGATCGCCGATGAAACACAGTGCGGCATCGGGCGGCCGGGCACGTACTTCGCCTACCAGCGGTCCGAACCGGTGGTTCTGCCGGATATCATGGTGGCGGCCAAGCCGCTGGCCTGCGGGATTCCGCTGGGCGTGATCATGGCCAACGAGCGGGCGGCCGCCGCCATCAAGCCAGGCATGCACGGCAGTACATTCGGCGGGGGCGCGCTGGCGTGCCGCGTGGCGCTGGAATTTCTGGATGTCCTCGAGGAATTGTTGCCGTCCATTCAGCGCGTCGGCGGCTATTTCAAAGACCGGCTCACCGACCTGGGGCGGAAATATTCGTTCGTCCGGGAAGTGCGCGGGTACGGTTTGATGGTGGGCATGGAATTGGCGGTTCCGGGTAAGCAGTTGGTCCTGGATGGAATCCGGGAAGGGCTGCTGTTCAATTGCACGCACGATACGGTGCTCCGGTTCCTCCCTCCGTACGTTGCGACCGAAAAGGAAGTGGACCGCGCGGTGCGGATTCTGAAGAAGCTGCTGGCGAGCGTGAAACCCGAGCCGGCCGCCTAAAGCAAGTCTTCGCGCTTGCGTTTTTCGAGAGCCTTCACCACGTCGCCGACCTCCTGCGCGCGGGCCCGGTCGGCAACCAGGAGCGCGTCGGGAGTGTCCACCACGATGAGATTGTCGACGCCAATCAAGGCCACCAGTTTGCCGCGGGCGTCGACGAAATTGTTGCGCGCATCCAGGCAGATCGATTCGTGCGCGATGGCGTTGCCGTGCGGGTCGCGCGCCATCAATTCATACACCGCGTTCCAGCTGCCCACATCGTTCCAGCCGAAGTCCGCGGCGGGAATGCCGCTAACGTTGCCGGCCTTTTCGAGCACCGCATAGTCGATGGAGATGTTATCGCAGCGCGGAAATGCCTCCTGCAAGCGGCTCGCGAAATTCCGAGCGCCCCAGGCGGGCAGGGAAGCCAGCACCGCTGCCGTGCGCGGCAAATGGCGGCGCAGTTGATCGAGCAGCACCCGAGCCTTCCAGAAAAACATTCCGGAATTCCAGTAGAAGTTTCCGGCCGCGAGATAGCGGCGGGCTTTGGCGAGGGCCGGCTTTTCGTGAAAACGGCGGACTGTTGCCGGCCGGTTCCCGCCGCTCCGGACCCCGCGTGGAAATTCGATATAGCCGTAGCCGGTTTCCGCCCACCGCGGCTCGATTCCGACCACCATCAGGTGGCCCTGTGTAGCGCCGCGGAGAGCCGCGCGAACTACACCGCGGAACGCGGGGACTCTTCCGATCACATGGTCGGAAGGAAACACGCCCATGACGGCGTCCGAGTCGAGCGACCCCAAAATATGCGCGATCAAGCCGATGGCCGGAGCGGTATTGCGCTGCACCGGTTCAGCCAGGATCTGCGCCTTGGGCACTCTCGGAATCTGCCGGATGATGGTGTCGCGGAGCGCTTCGCTGGTGAGCACCCACAGCCGCTCCGGCGCAATCAGCGGCGCGAGTCGATCGACGGTTTCCTGGATCAGGGAACGCTCGCTGACCACCGGCAGCACTTGTTTGGCTGAATGTTTGCGGCTGCGCGGCCAGAAGCGCGTACCGCGGCCTCCGGCCAGAATCAATCCGTAATAATGTCGGTTGGGCATAGGTCGCTGTGCGGCGGTCGCGGCTGGCAAGTAAACCAAGGATGATCGATCCGCAACCGGTCATTCTAACCAAAAACTCTGTTATTCTGGCTTAGATTGAGCACCACCGCGGTCAGTCCCGTGAACCAGCAATCGCCTGCATCCCGGCGTAAGAGCGTGGGGCTGGTGTTTGCCTGCACGGTCCTTGGGGCTGCGGCCCAATTGTTGATGAAGATCGGCATGGCGCACTTCCGGCCCGATGTGTGGGCCATTATCACGAACGTGCCGTTGATTGCCGGTTACGCGTTTTACGGCATCAACACGCTGTTGTTGGTGCTGGCGCTGCGCGAAGGCGAATTATCCACGCTGTATCCCATCATCGCGCTGACCTACGTGTGGGTGGCAGTGCTTTCCTACACCCTGCTGGGTGAGAGCCCGAGTTTGCTGAAGGATCTTGGGATTGCATCGATCGTGGTGGGCGTCGCCGTGCTCGGACGCGGAGAGCGGAAATGACGCGGCAATTGTTCACTTCGATGCTGCTGGTGTTTGGGGCTTCGGTAGTGGGCTCGTTCGGCGCCGTCTTTCTCAAGAAAGGCGCGGCATTGCTGGATGGAAGCCTGCTCAGCTTTCTGAATTCGCGGCTCATCCTGGGAGTGGCGCTGTTTCTCGGCTCTTCCGTCTTTTACGTGCTCGGTATCCGCGGCGGCGATCTTTCGGTCTTGTATCCGATGGTTTCGTTGGGATACATCTGGACGCTTCTGTGGTCGCGGCTGTTCTTTCACGAGACCTTCACGCGGCAGAAGATTCTGGGGTTGACACTCGTGTTGCTCGGCGTGATCTTCGTCGGATTGGGCAGCAGTTAGGCGGGTTCGTCCGCGGCATTGGCTCCCTAACGGTCGCGGTTATGTGACGAGCGCGGTAAGCTGGAGGGCTAACGCGTTATGCACCGATTCACTCTCTGCTTGGCCTTACTGGGCCTCGTTCCGTTATCCGCGCAGTGGCTGAACTACCCGGCGGCGAAGGCCGCTTTGACCGCGCCCGCACCCAAGGCCGCCGACGGGAAGCCCGATCTCTCCGGCGTCTGGCAAGCCGAAGGGCAGGAGTTCTTCTTCGATCTCGCTTCGGGCCTGAAGCCCGAGGATGTGGTGATGCTGCCCTGGGCCAAGGCGCTGCAGCAGCGGCGTGTCGATCGCGCGCACGGCGACGACCCGCTCGCGCGCTGCCTGCCGCATGGCGTGCCGCGCATCAATACCAATGGCCTGTTCCCATTCAAGATCGTCCAGACGCCCCTCCTGGTGGTAATTCTCTATGAGCAACTGTACCTGTTCCGCCAGGTTTTTCTGGACGGGCGCAGGCTCATGAGTAATCCGAACCCTGCGTGGCTGGGCTATTCCACGGGCCGCTGGGATGGCGACACGTTGGTCATTGAGACGTCCGGGTTCAACGATCAAACCTGGCTCGACACGGACAAGGGTCACCCGGCTTCCGAGGCGCTCCACGTCACCGAGCGCTTTCACCGTAAGAATCTTGGAACGCTCGAAGTACAGGCGACGATTGACGATCCGAAGACTTACGCCAGGCCGTGGACCAGCAAGATTCAGAAGATGAATCTGCAGCAGGGCACCGACATTCTCGAATTCATCTGCAACGAGAACGAAAAAGACCAGACGCACATGCCGGGCAAGTAAGTCGGCGGCCTTGGATTCGGATAGAATAGACCGCGTGCTGAAACGGTTTCCTCTTGCCATCATGCTGGGCGCGGTCTCGCTGCCGGCAACGGCCGCCATCTCCGGTGAAGCCGTGTATCAACGGCGCTGCGCGGGCTGCCACGACTCCAACCGCGAGGGAACGCCGCCGCGCGACGCGCTGAAGCAGTTGTCGGTGGCGCGCATTCTGCGGACGCTGGATTTCGGCGTCATGATCAACATCGCCTACGTCCTGAACCGCGAGGAGCGCGAGGCGGTGGCGAATTATCTGGGCGTGCCGCGCGCCGATATGCCGGTGCCGCCCCAAGCCTATTGTTCCGATCGCGGGGTGACTATCGGCGCGGCGCCGAGCCCGGCCTGGACAGGCTGGGGGCCGGATTCCTCGAACACGCGCTACACGACGGCGAGCGGCATCACCCTCAACCAGGTGGGAAAGCTCAAGCTGAAGTGGGCGTACGCCTACGAAGGCGATGTGAGCGCGTTTGGCGCACCGACGGTGCTGGGCCGCACGCTGTTCGTCGGCAGCGCGGGAGGCGCCGTGCAGGCGTTGAGCACCGACACGGGTTGCGTGCGCTGGGTCTATCAGGCGAGCGGGCCGGTGCGGTCCGCGCCGGTTGCCGTGCCCATCGGCAAGACGCATGCGTTGGTGTTCACCGATCTCACTGGCTGGGCTTACGGCATCGAAGCCGAGACTGGCCGCCAGCTCTGGAAGAAACGGCCGGAAGAACATGAATCGACCCGGCTGACCGGCACCGCTGCCGTGCATAACGGAGTGGTCTTCATTCCCGCGGCGTCGTGGGAAGAGACGCGGTCCGGCAATCCCGACTATCGCTGCTGCACGTTTCGCGGAAGTGTGACGGCGCTGCGTGCCAAAGACGGCAGCCAGGTCTGGAAGACGTACACCATTCGCGAGATTCCGAAGGAACTGGAGCACACGCAGGCCAGTATCGGCACGTGGGGTCCTTCGGGCGCGGGCGTCTGGGGCTCGCCGACGCTGGATGCCAGGCGCGGCCTCTTATACGTGACGACGGGCGACAACTTCTCCTCGCCCGCGACCGACATGAGTGACGCGGTGCTGGCGTTGGAGCTCAAGACCGGCCGGATCGTCTGGTCCAAGCAAGTGACGCCGGGCGACATCTACAGCGGCGCTTGCACCGGCGGTGCGTGTCCGGGTCCCGATCATGATTTCGGCTCTTCGGTCCTCTTGGAAAAACTGCCGAACGGTAAAGACGTGCTGCTGGCGGGGCAGAAATCGGGCGTCGTGTATGCGCTCGATCCGGAACGCAAGGGCGAGATCCTCTGGCAGACGCGCGTCGGCAGAGGCGGCACCAATGGTGGCGTGCAGTGGGGCATGGCCAGCGACGGGCAGAAGGTGTATGCAGCGGTGTCCGACCTGGTGCGCCGGGCGCCGCCGGGAACCGTGATTCAAGTCGGCCTGCCGCCCGACCCCACGCAAGGTGGAGGGCTCACCGCTCTGCGCATTACGAACGGAGAGAAGGCCTGGTATGCCGCACCGGCTCCCTGCGGCGCCAAGCCGCTCTGCAGTCCCGCGCAGCCTGCGGCAGTCACGGCGATTCCGGGCGTCGTGTTTTCCGGATCGGTCGACGGCCACCTGCGCGCGTTTTCGACCGAAGACGGCCGCGTGGTCTGGGACATCGACACCGCCCGCGAGTATCAAACGGTGAACGGCGCGCGCGGAAGAGGCGGCTCGCTCGATGGTGCCGGGCCGGTGGTCGCGGGAGGCATGTTGTTTGTGAACTCGGGCTATGCGCGCAATGGCGGCGTGGCGGGCAATGTCCTGCTGGCTTTTGCGCCGGAGGAGTAAGGCAATGAAATGGACGATTCTGTTCGTCTGCGCAGCCGCGCTGTCGGCGCAACCTCAGGCGCCGCCGGCTCCGTGGCGGGGCGCCGGACCGACGCCGTGCGTGGGGTCCGATGGCGGTATCCATCAATGCGCGGCGCCCCCCGGAACGACCGCGGTGCGCGCCGGCCGGCTGTTCGATAGCAATGCCGGGAAGATGCTTTCCAAGCAGGTGGTGCTGATTTCGGGCGAACGCATCACCGAGGTCGGGCCGGAAGGCCAGGTCAAAATTCCCGCTGGCGCCACGGTCATCGACCTCCGGCAGGCCACTGTCCTGCCCGGCTTGATCGATGCGCACACTCACATGTTCAATCAGCGGAAGCCAAAAGGCGCCACCGAAGACTACATGCTGATTGCGGTGCAGAACGTGCAGTCGACGCTGCGGGCTGGTTTCACGGCGGCGCGTGATATGACGTCGCACGGCAATGGTTACGGCGATGTCGCCGTTCGCAATGCGATCAATGAAGGCCGCATCGAAGGGCCGCGCTACCAGGTTTCGACGCTCGGCATCGTGTGGGGCGCGGCGCCGCCGAACCCGGCCGCGCCGCAGAATCCGCTGGCGAGCACGGTAGTTCGCTCGCCCGAAGAAGGGCGCGCCGCGGTCCGCGATCAGGTGGCACACGGCGCCGATTGGATCAAGCTGTATCCGGCGGGCGCTTACTCGTTCACCGCGTCGGGCCAGGATCAGTACGAAGTCACCTATCCGCTGCCCGTGGTGCAGGCGATGATCGACGAGACGCATCGCCTCGGTAAGAAAGCGGGCTGCCACGTGTATGGAGGCGAGGGGCTGAAGAACGCGATTGTCGCCGGCTGCGACACCATCGAGCACGGCTTTGGACTGAATCAGGAACTGGTCAACATGATGGCGGCCAAGAAGCTGTATTACGATCCGACGCTGGTGCGCTACACCGAGCCGTACATGGACGACAACGACAAGAAGAACACCGGCGTCAAGTACCGCATTATTCCGATTTTCGAGAAGGCGGCTACGATGGCCGCGGCCACGCCGGGCATCAAAGTGATGGCCGGCAGCGGAGTGGATGGCTCGACGTTCGCGCACGGCACGCAGGCGCTGGAGTTCGAAGCCCTGGTGAAACTGGCTGAGCTGACTCCGGCGCGGGCGATCCAAGCGGGCACGACAATTAACGCCGAAGCGTTGGGCTGGCAGGACCAGATTGGATCGATCGACAAGGGCAAGTACGCCGACATCATCGCTGTGTCGGGCGACCCGCTGGCCGACATCACCGAACTGCAGCGCGTAAAATTTGTAATGAAGGGCGGCAAAGTTATCCGCAACGACATGAAGTAGCGCTCACGCGTCGCGGCCTGTCAAAGGTTCAGGTCACCGGCCGGACTCCGGCTTCGATTCCCACCTCAGCCCGAGGGTAACAGCGCGACCGCGCACCTCCGACCCGCTGGTCGTGAAGAGGGGTGGTCGATTTTCCCAGTGAGCACGGGAGAGAAGGTCTTTTCCCCACAGCGAGACAACAAAGCCGCTCCCTGCATGAATCGCAACTCCGGCGTCGACGCGGTTGTGCGTCGGCACGCCCTGGTATTCGGTTCCGCCGAAGTCGTAGCCAGCGATGCCGTTGTAATGATAAAGGGCCGAATCCAATTCGATTTTTGAGGTCGCGTTCAGGCGGGACTGCACATTGAATTGATGGCGGGGCGAATTGGCGAGCGGCAGGTTCAGCGAGTCGTTGTAGTTGACGGAATTTCCGCGCAATTCCGTAATGCCAGCGGCAAGCATCCAGCGATTCACCGGCTGCAACTTGGCATAGATTTCCAACCCGTGCGTCTGTCCCGGGCCCAGATTTTGCCAGGGAAGGGCGAACTCCGCATACAAGGGGCTGCTGTGAATCCGGGGCGCGCCCGACACAGCCAGCGGATTCACCAGATTGAGATTGATCAGATTGTCATAGTGGTTGTAGAAGACCGCCGCATCCAGAGAAAATGCTGCTGCTGGAGTGAAGCGATACCCGAGCTCGTAGGCTCGCAACGTCTCGGCGCGGAGACCAGGATTTCCGGTTGCCGTGAGGTACGTCGGAATCGCGCCGGGCAGACTGGCGAACTTTACCTCCGCGCTTTCGTATGCTTGGCCGGGGGTACGAACGGCTCGCGAGATCGCGCTCCAAACGCTGTGCGATCGGTGGGGCATGAAGACCGCGCGGACCTGCGGCTGCAACTCAAATCCGGTATACGAATTGTGATCGAACTTGGCACCGGCGCTCAGCCGGAGACGGTCCGGAACCAGGTCGAACTCGTATTGCGCAAATACTCCCGCTGTCAGGGTTCGCTGGGATGCGGGTATACCCCGAAAAGTGAAATTCTCGTAGAGAGTGCCGGCGGTCGTTTCTAGACTGGTTCCCCAGGTAACTGAATGCCGTTTGCCGATCCGGAGGTCATGCTGGACTTCCATGTGGCACGCGTTCCGGATTTCATCAATGACTACGAGGCGGTCCGTCCAGTCGCAATAGGCGAACAGGCTCCCGGCGGATGCCTCCGAAAAGCGATGATCCCACCGCGAGAGCACATGACCGCCACGGACTAAATAAGAACTTCGCAACAGCGTCTGGGGCGTTCCTGGTGCCACGAAAAAGGGAATGTCGGCTTGCAGCCGGCCTTCATACATGCCGGACTCGAAACTCAAGGTGTCGGCTTTTGACAGCCGGCTGTCCACACGAATTCCGCCTTGCGAGAGATTCCAGGCATCGTAGGCGTTGCCGCCGGACGGTTTGACACCGGGTTCGGAGTACCGGGTGCTGCCGGAAATGCGATACGTCAGACGCTTTCCGATTCCTCCGCCATACCGCATGCTCGCGCCGTATCCTTCTTCGTTTCCGGCCGATGTTGTTGCCAGGAAGCCCTGCGTCCCAGCCGGCGGTTTGGTCACGATATTGATGACTCCGTTGACGGCGTTTGCTCCCCAGAGGGTACCGCCGGGACCGCGGATCACCTCGATCCGGGCGATTTCATCCAGCGGAATGTCCTGCAATTCCCAAAACACGCCGCCGAATTGGGGCGTGTAGACGCTGCGGCCATCGACCAGCACCAGCATCTTGTTGTTGAGATAGTCACTGAATCCTCGCGTGCTGATCGTCCACCAATGCGAGTTCACCTTTGCCACGTAGAGCCCCGGCACCATCCGGAGTGCTTCGGGAAGGGAAGAGAATCCGCCGCGCCGGATGTCTTCTCCGGTGAGAACGAAAATCGCGGCGGGGGATGCCGCCAGTTCCTCGGCCCTCCGCGAGGCCGAAGTCACCTTCACCTCGATCGATAACAGTTGCTCGAGGCTGAGATCTGCGAGATCGCCGCTTCGCATTGTGTCCGGCCCTTGAGCGCCGCCGGAACCAGCCAGCAGAAACCCGAGAGACAGCGCACAAAGCGAGGGCGATGGTCTAAGGCACGGCACACTAGTCTATCGGCGGAGCCGCGGCTGGAGCTTTATAGCGGAAGGGTGGTCACCGGTGCGAAGGGCCTAAACCGCAACGCCGGCGACCGCGGCTTTCATACGCGGTCTGGATGTTACCGCCGCGTGCGCATAACTGAGCACGCCCGCCGCCAAGCCAATGGTGAACGTGCCCCACGCGAACGAATGTGGGATTCCACCCGCCAGCAGGTTCCGGTAATCGAGCGTGAACGAAACGATCAGGATTGCGGCGCCCAGCAGGATTCCTGCCCAGTGCCTCGCTCCGATGTGCACCTCGCGCGAGAACTGCCACCCGCCGGTTGCAATCATGGCGATAGACACGAGGCAAGGCGCCAGGACGGGTGCTGCCCACGGCACCGGAATGAGGAACAACACGTCCCAGGTGAGCAACGAGGGCGGCCAATCGATCAGGACCTGGAGTCCGGCGTAGAACGCGAGATCCCAGGTGCCAAAGGCGACGGCGAACGCGCCCGCCCACTGGCCCCCGTTTTTCGAGACCGCCAGCGCCAGAGCGGCCAGCATGACGAGCGTGGCGGCCTCGCGGCCGATCTCGACTGCGATCACGCGAATCTGCTCCGGCGCCGCCGAACGAGTTTCGTCCAATGTCAGCAACGGAAACAGTTCGCTGGCCGGGCGCCCCGGATAATAGTGCTGCCGCACCGGTTCATGTAAAGCGCGGAGGTACGTAACCACTGCCGCCTCCAGATAGCCGAAGGCCACGCCGAACAAGAGAATTGCCGAGAGGCGCCGTCGCATGAAGGGACAGACACCATTGTCCCTTATTCGTAGCGCAGAGCGATCACCGGATCGACGGCGGTGGCGCGGCGCGCCGGAAACCAGGTGGCCGCCAGCGCCGTGAGCAGGACGCCGG
>CAYTJD010000056.1:0-29784 GCA_964438005.1 uncultured Solibacteraceae bacterium
GGTCGGCGTTCGCGTCTTTAACACGGATATCTGTGGGATTCGTGCGGCGGCCTCGCCCCCGGCCTGATGGCAGGCGGCGCAGTTCTTCTGAAACAGCGCCGCGGCGTATGAATCGTCAGCGGCGGAAGCCAGGGCCGGTGCGAGCAGCAGCAGGCAGTACAGTTTCATCGCGGTTGAATCTCCGGCGCCCGGTTGGCGCTGAAAGGCGGTATTTCGACTTGTCACGGGCAAAGCCCTCCATTTCCCGGTCTAATTCCCGGTTTTCGGCTTGATTTCCGCCGTGTCGCCGTTGATTTCCAGTTTGGTGCCGAAGGGCTTCGACAGGTCTGCCAAACGTTGAAGAATGTAACCGGCTCGCGCACCAGTGGCGGGCGATGGCAAACCTCGCGTTTGGAGGAACTGGTTATTGGCATAGTCATTGTGCATTTCGGGCTGGCCCTCGCCCACATAGTTCAAGACGATCGGCCGAAACGAGATCGACTGTACGTTTTTTCCCTGAAACTGGACGTATGCTACGGCGCTCTCCCAATTTATCGGTTCGTGGATGTATGTCAGCGTAGGAGGGACGTTGTAAATGAAGTTGCCCAGATCGTAGAAGATGGGCTTTCCGTGATAGATTTCCACGCCGTGCAACAGAGGGGCGCCATGCATCACAACAATATCCGCCCCGGCATCCACTTCCTCATGCGTCCACTTCTGGAGCCACTCATTCGGCGCCAGGCGTTCCTGCATCCCTTCCGTGAAAATAGTCGCGAACGAGTGGTTGCCGAAAACGTGGTTGTGTTGATACACGATCACCAGATCGGCCTGCTTCCGGGCGTCGCGAATGCTCTGCAGAATGCGCTGCGAATCCTCCGGATTCGGCGTGTTCGCCGGCGCGCCCGGCAGATCCTCCCGCGCTTCATTCTCTTTATTTCCCGCTTCGACGCGAAGCTCGTTTACTCCCGGCCGGTCGGCCGCCGCATTGCCTCCCGGCGCGATCAGCCCGGACGCGCTCGCAACCAGGGCAACCGTTCCCTTCGGCGTCCGCAGATACCCGGGGGCCGATGCTTCAGCCAGGTTGTTGCCGGTCCCGGCATGAACCATCTTGCGGCGATCCATTTCCCGAATCGTGTTCTGAATACCCGTGACTTTCAGATCGAACGCATGATTGTCCGATGTGGACAACAGATTAAAGCCGAATGTGCGCAGGGCATCCAGCGCCTCCGGCGGCGCGAGAAATCCCCGCCCTTCCTGGACGCTCTGTCCTTTTTCCGCCACCGCGGCTTCGAAATTGGTGAGCACCACGTCGCCCTTCAGCAGCCCCTGAATCACTGGCACGGCCGCCGGCGCGGTCTCGCGAATGTCTGACCGGATCATCGACTGCCCCGTCAGGGTAATCATGATCGCAGATCCGGTCGGGCTCTGGGCCCCAGCAATCACACACACTGCGAACAGAGCGGCGGCGCGCGTCGCGACTTTCCAAAACCGGACGCCTTTCGAAATCGTTTTCATTTGGATTGCCCTCGGCTTGCGATATTCCGTTGAATTCTATCGTAACTTCGAGCGCTGCGTGCGGCGCGTTCTAGAAAGCGTCGGGCTTCAGCTCCGATTTCTTTTCGAGAATCGTCCCAATCGTCGTCATCGTCGGCAGGAAAAGTGACAACTGGTCGGGGTCCGCAAACACAGTCTCGTAATCAGCCGGCGTAAACGCGCACGCGAGACGTGACGCAAATGTCTGACGCAGCTGACGCGCGTAATGATCTGCGTCATAATCCCGGTCATCGCCAGAGCTCGCTCCGGGCGGATCGCCTTCCCCCTCCTCCAGCAAGCCACACCCGCCGTTCCTCCTGCGATACACGCGCACCCGATCGCCGGTGCGCCATGAGGTGCGGCCGCTGGCCAGCATCGCTTCGTATGGCAGTTCGCGCCGGCTTTCTCGAGTGGCGAAGTACTCGGCGGGTGTTTTGGTGAGCCGGACGCGGGACGACACCTCTCGCGTTGGCAGTTCGCGCCGACGGAGCCGATCCAAGGCGGCCAGGTACGCCTCGCGAACACCGCCCACGTCTCCGGCAAGCAAGTGCGTGATGGCTTTGCGGAGAAAAACTTCGCCAAAAGGCTCAGCCCGGCTGGAACGGAACGCCACACCGTGCAAGATGAGCGATCCATCGTACCGCAGCAGCGCGTAATTTTTCGGCTCGTGGGACAGCATTGCGGCGTAGCGGCCTTCGAATTCCAGCTGTACGCGTGAAGGGAGCATCGCAGCCACCTCGGCCACGACGCGCCGCTCATCTGCTTCGGTCCAACCTTCCGGCACAGCGAAATAGACTCCGTCGGTATCGGCCTCCAACAGTGTGACACCACGGCCGGCTAATTCGCGGCACATGAGTGCCAGCGTCTCCCGGCCCCGCCTGGTAACCTCGTTCGCCGCATGAACGTCCGCGAACCGCGTCAACCCGCCCGCAGCCAGGTAACCGTACGCCGAATTCACTACGAGCTTCATGGCAGCCGACATTGCCTCGTGTCCGTAGCGTTCGGCTGATTCCGGCGCCGCTTGCCGCGCGCTTGCTTTCGCGTCCAACCGCAACTCGACGAGCTGGTCCACCAGTGCCAGTAAAACTCCCAGATGGTCGCGCGACGGGCCGATTCGGTATACGCGCATCAGCGATGGGTACAGACTCGCAACGTCCGCTTTCACCACCCGGTGCGCCACTCCTGCTGCGAACAGGTGAAGGGCTGCACCACTATGAACCGTTCCGTCCCCGGCTTGGTGCGGCGGCAAGGCCATTCCAGCGCGGAGATACGCCCGTACGAGCAGCGGATCGATGACGCCGGTGGCCGCTCCCGCATCGGCCAGCCGCTCATAACGTCGGGGCGCAATTCGCGCCAGCGCGAAAGCCGCGCCGCCCAGCATCCGGGCTATGCCGGCAACCTCGTTCACATCCGCAATTGCGTAGCGACGGACGCGACCCGGGTCGAGCCGGTACACCGCGTAGACCTGGTCTCCCCGGATCTGCTCGCGATCCGGCCCGGCGATCCCCAGGTGTCGGGCAACCGCCTTGAGTCCGTGATTTGGCAGCTCTCGCGTCGCGAAATCGTACCGGAGCACGGCATCCAGCGTGTCGATCAGTTCGCGCCCCGGCGCAACGTATCGGATGCGCCGGCCCTCCAAGTCTTCGGCTGGTCCTCGTCGCGCCGCTCGGCGCAACAGGCCGGGCTTTCCGATCCGCCCTAGTGCGAGCGGCACCCCGAGAATCTGCGCACGCCGCGCCAGAAACGGCAGATCAAACCCGTGCAGATTGTGGTTCTCAATGACGTCGGGGTCGGCCTCCGCTACTTTCGCGCTGAGCTCGCGAATCAACGCGGCCTCGCCGGCGTCTCCAGAGGAGCGTGCCTCCAGTGTGTTCGCGGCTCCGGACGGATCCCGCACGGCGACCATGAACATCCGATCCTGCTCCGGGTTCAGGCCGGTCGTCTCCAGATCGATTTGCATCCGGCGCAAGTCGTCGAACGAAAGTCCTCGGAAGTAGGTTCGCCCGGTCGCGACCAGATATTGTTCCTCGGGTGCCAGGGCGAGGACCGCCTCCTTCCCCATTTCGCGCAGATGCGACACGCGCCGCCCAAGGCGCCGGGTGGCGCCCTTCAAGACCGCGGAGATCAGGGCTCTTCCGTCATCGGCCGAGACCAGGTAGCGCAGAGAACCGGGTCCTTCCAGCTCGCGACAATGGAATCGATCGCCCGGATGCTGCAGCTCATCCCATCGATCGAGCACCAGCCAAGGCCGGAATCGCACTTGTTCGCGGATCAGTTCCCCCGTTTTCGGGGTTCGCCGCCACACTGTGGCGCGGCCGTCCAGATCCGCCCATACGGAAACGATTCCGGGTGTCGGGTCCCAACCCCAAACCCATTCGTCGTCACGCCGCGCCGTCATTGCCCGCCACTCTGCCGTGGTAACCGGGCCTAACTCATGCCGTACTTAGCATGCAGCAACTCCGGCAGCGCCGCCACGCTATCAATGAGATCGGTATGCGGCTCCGGCTCCATCGTCTTCCGCGTTCCTACTCCGGAAAGCACGCCGACCACGCCCCGCATTCCTCCGTTCGTCCCGGCCTGCAGATCCAGCGGCGTATCTCCCACTGCCAGCACCTGAGAAACGCTGTCCACGCGAGCTGCCTCCATGGCGTGAAACAGCATGAAGGGCGAAGGCCTCCCCTCCACCACGTCGTCGCTTGTGATTCGTGCCGCGAAGTAGTGTTCCCAGCCGAGCCGCGTGAGGATCGACGTAGTAATCAGTCCGTCGAAACCCGTGGACGTCGCGAGCGTGAGCCCCATCTTCTGCATGGCGCGAAACGCATCTTCAGCGCCGGGAATGCCTTTCACCGTTTTGTAGCTATCGAGAATCCGCGCGCGAAAATCGCTGTAAATGGCCTCAATCAGCGGATCGCGCTCGACGTCGGGAAGCTTTTTACGTTCGGTGACGAAACGCCGCACCACCTCGCGCTTAGCCGCTCCGCGCCACTGATCGATCTCGGCCGGCGAGACGCGGATGCCTCGGTTCCCCAAGGCGCCGATAAGGGCTTCCGGAACGTCGCCGCGTTCTTCCACGATCGTCCCGCCGACATCCAGCACCACAAGGCGGATCGGAAGCGGCGTCCCGCCTGCTTTCCCCCGCTCCGGGAAAACCGTGCCGCACAAGCCCGCCATCGCCCCCAAAGCCTGCCTTCTTGACGCTTTCATACCGTCTCATTGAATCACGAATGAGAACGATGCGCGGGAGCCCGGGAAACACGCCTACGAACCGCGAAGCGCCTGTACCGGATCGGTGCGCATCGCCCGCCTTGCCGGCAACAGACAGGCTGCCGCCGCTACGAGGACCATGATCCCGAATGCGGCTGCGAACGATTCTGGATCGCGCGGGCTGGTCCTATAGAGCAGATCTCCCATCAGGCGGGTCAGCCCCAATGCCACAGCGCCGCCGGCGCAGATTCCCGCCAGAGTCACCTGAAATCCGCGAAGCAGCACCGTTCGTAACAGGTCCCCACCGGTGGCGCCGAGCGCCATGCGCAAACCCAACTCGCGGCCGCTCTGCGAAACGGCATACGACATGACGCCATACAGTCCAATCCCCGATAACAGCAGAGCGATCCCGGCGAAGATTGCCAGTAGCGTAACCGCCGCTTGCTGGCTCCAAGTCCGGCGGTTCACCTGTTCGCGCATCGTGATGATTTCGCCGGGCGCGAGGTTGGCGTCGATTCGCTTCATCTCGCGCAACAGCGCGTTGGCCATGGTTTCCGGACCCAAGCGCGTCCGGATCTGGAAATTCGCGCCGCCGGGAACACCCTGCCGCAGTGCCGTGTAGAAAAATGGTTTGTTGTTTTCCACAAGGCTGTCGTACTTTGTGGTTGTCGCGACTCCCACGATTTGCAGCCATCTGCCCTTTACCTGGAATCGCTTTCCCAGCGGACTCTTCCCGCGCCAAAAGCGCTCCGCCATGGCTTCGTTAACCACCGCGACCGGAGCAGCTGTTTCGTTATCGCTGGCGCGGAAATCGCGCCCGGCCAAAATCGGTGTGCCGGTGGCGAAGAAATACTCCGGCCCCACTTCGTTGTATTCGACAACGGGTTGTTCGCCGGGCGCGACTTCGTATCCTTCCACATTGACCGCGCCGGACGCGGGAATGCGATAGCTGAACGGCACCGATTTGGCCCACACCATCGTTTCCACTCCAGCAATCCCCTTCACTCTTTCGGCGAATTGATCCTGAAAATCGCGGATGCGGATTCCGTCGTAGCCGGCCGCAACCATGTCCACATTGCCGAAGAGCACTCCTTCGGTGGCGAAGCCGACGTCGGCTGTCCGCCGGGCCTCCAGGCCTTTGAGCAGCAACCCGGCTCCCACCAACAGAATGAAACTGAGCGACACCTGCACCATCACCAGTCCCGATCGGATCCATGCCTTGCCGCGGCCGCCCACCACGCCTACCGATTCGGCTTTCATGCTGGCCGCGAGATCGATACTGCCCGCCTGCAGAGCGGGAATCAGTCCGAACAGAACAGTGGCTATCAGGCAAACGCCGGCGCTTAGCGCGAGCACGCGCCAATCCATCTCGGCCGGAAGACTGATCACCACGCCGGGCGAGGGTGGGGCGAACATAATCTTCAACAGATCCCGGCACCAATACGCGACCAGGAATCCGCCCGCGGCCGCCGCGCCGGAAAGCAGGAGGCCCTCCGTCAGCAGTTGCCGGAGCAGCCGGAACCGCCCCGCCCCCACCGAAAGCCGCACGATCATCTCATGGTTCCGGGCGAAGCACCGGACCAGCAGCAGGCTCCCGACATTGGCGCAGGCGATCAGCAACACCAGGCAGGCAACCACCAGGGCGATCCGCAGCGTTGGCAGGAGGGTGCCCGCGTTGTTGAATGGCGTTTGCCAGAGTGGATAAAGCTTGAAGCTGCGCGCGCGATTGGTCTGGGGGTATGACGCGTCCAGCCGCGCGCCAACCGCGGATGCCTCCGCTTGAGCCTGCTCGATGGTGACGCCCGGTTTCAGAATCGCAAAGCCCTCGATCCAGCGCGCGCCTCGATCGTCCAATTTGTAGCCGCCGCCCTCGAATGCCTCCTCCATCGACGCCGGAACCCAGAACTTCCACGAGTAGCCGACGAAAGTCCCATAGAATCCTTCAGGCGCAACGCCGATGACTGAGTATTTGACGCCATTGAGCATCTGCGTTTTGCCGATGATCTCCGGATCGCGTTTGAAACGATCGGTCCACATCTGGTAGCTGATCACCACCACCGGATGCGCGTTCCGCCCGGTATCTTCGTCCGCATGGAAGGTGCGGCCGAGAATCGGATGGATGCCCAGCGTGTCGAAATAATTCGAGGAGACCACGCTGCCGGTCACCCGTTCGGCGCGATAGCCGACGTTGAGCGTAGCGCCCCCGATGTGCTCGGCGATGAACGACTCGACGAGCGTCGCGTTCTTTCGCAAATCCTGGAGATCCGGCCAGGACACGTCAGTCCTCCCGTTCCGGTCCAGCCCGGTGAGGGCCACCATGCGGTCCTGGTTCTTGACCATCGGGTACGGGCGCAGAAGGATTCCCTCGATCCAACTGAAAACGGATGTCGTGGCGCCAATCCCCAGCGCCAGGCAAAGAATCGCCAGCACCGAGAATCCCGGGCTGCGGCGCAGCATGCGGAACCCGATCCGAAAGTCTTGCAGCATATTAGACCAATGACGGACTAAACGGTAAAGTGTCCCGCCTGTAATATGCAAAAAGGGCCGGATCGCTCCGGCCCGCTTGCTTGGTAATCAGCTCTTGCGAAGTAAATTACTTCGGTGTCACATGGATCAGCGCGCCGGGATTGGCGTCTTCCAGCAGCCACAGCGAGCCATCGGGGCCTTGTTCCACGTCGCGGATGCGTTTGCCCACATTCCAACGCTCGGCCGCTTTGGCGCCGCCCTTGCCGTCGAAAATGATGCGGTTGAGCGAAGTCGTCCCCATCCCGCTGACGAAGCCGCTCCCATCCCATTCCGGGAAAGTCTTCGTGCCGGTGTAGAACATCAGGTTGCCCGGCGCGATCACCGGCACCCAATACAGCACCGGCCTCGCCAGGTCGATCCGCGTGTCCGGATTCGCAATCGGCACGCCGTTATAGTTTTGGCCGAAGGACACCAGGGGCCAGCCATAATTCTTGCCCTTCTCGATGAGGTTCAACTCGTCGCCGCCCCGCGGGCCGTGCTCGACCTCCCACAATTCGCCGCTCGGCGAAAACGCCAGGCCATAGGGTGTACGGAAGCCGCTTGCCCAGGTTTCTGCGCGCGTCATATTCGGCGCGGTAAAGGTGTAGGTGCTTACCACTTTCGCGGCCTTGGCCGTTTCGGTGTCGCTGGGCGGATCGATCAGCGGAATCGTGGAAGCTCCGGTCTTTCCGTATTCGGGATTGCCGGGCGCGGGTTTGCCGTCCAGCGTCAACCGCAGAATTTTTCCTTCGGGTTGGTCGGGATCCTGCGCCGGCGTGAACCGCTGCCGGTCGCCCACCGTAAGAAACAGATATTGGCCGTCAGGCGAAAATGCGATCTGCGCGCCCTCCTGCCCGCCCTTGCCCTTCGGCATCTGGCGCCAGAGCACATCGAAGTCTTGCAGCCGGGGCCCGCCCCGGCCGGTGAGATTCAGCTTGGCCCGCGCCAGCGCCAGACCCCCGCCGTAGTCGCCGGGCTCGACATAAGTGAGATAGATATTTTGATCGGTGGCGTAATGCGGCGAGAGAAACACGCCGAGCATGCCGTTCTGGCCCTGCCAATAGACCGGCGGCGTATTGCCCACCAGGGTCTTTTCTCCCTGCTGGGTCACCAGCCAGAGAGGCCCGACTTTTTCCGTAATCAGCATCCGCCCATCGGGCAGGAACGCGATCCGCCACGGTAGTTCAAAGGTGGCCACGGTTGTCATATTGAAAGGCAGGCTGGCTTCGGGCTTCAGTTCGCCAATATTCACCTGGCCCCAGGCTGCCGCCGAAGCCAGGGTGAGCACCAACCCTGCTTTCGCCAATTTCATCGTCATTTCTCTTTGCTCCTCAACCGCCCCACCATAAGCGATCCCGGGCGCAGTTGTAACTCGTACTCTACCATGAGGATCATGCCAAACCGGTGAACGCGAAAAACCGCGGACAGGTCGCTTCCCCCGCGAATTCCCTACTTCCCTGCCGGCAGTTCAGGCTTGCCTTCCGGCGAATGCTCATCGACGGCGATGGCGAAATAGCCGCTCACGGCGTAAGTATTCATGACCGCCACCATGTCCATCGTGCCGCGCTTGCCCCACAATTCGACGGCCTTCGCGAAGGTCGCGGAATCGACTTTCTTGTCATGGAACATCTCGCGGCCAAAACGAATCACCGCCGCGTCTTTTTCAGCCAACCCCGCGAGCGGGCGGTTATGCCGAACCACGTCGATCAACTTGGCATCGAGTCCAGCCTTGAGACCGATCGCCTCGTGCGCGTTCCATTCCAGGTTGTAGTTCGTTTCCCGGCAGGCCACCAGAATCGCGAGTTCCCGCGTATGCGGATCCAGCGTTCCCCCAGTCACGGCAGCATCATGGAGATCATGCAAGGTCTGTGCGACCGCCGGGTTGTAGGCAGCGAAGGCGAGCGGACCGCGCAAAATCTCATCCTTGCCGGCGCCCGGTAGGGTCTCGAAAATCTTTTGCCCCTTCCCGTCCATCTCGGACTTCTTCAGATAAGGGAGCCGCGCCCGCGATTGGCTATCCAAGTCGGCAGGCAGCTTCGATTGCGCATGCGCCAGCAACCATGCCGCGGCCAGCGGAATGGCAGCCCACCAGCGTGGGGATCGGAAAAGCGTCATATGTGTCTTCTTCCTTCGTTGCACCCTGCGGCGCGATCCGGCAATTAGCGCCCGTAGACGCGCAGTTCCTTGCCGTCCGCGAGGACAACGCGCTCAAGTCTGATGATCTTCTCGCCGTCGGCGTACTGATAGCCGATTCCCGTGATCACGTCACCAGCCTTCACCGTCGTCTTGGTCCAGCCGTTGTTCGTCATCCGGACGATGGCTGGGCCCCCGACCTTCCATTTCTCCGTCCGGCCCTCACTGGTCTGCACGTCTAGGCTGATCATCGGGTGCGGATTGGCCCACTCGAACTCCGTCACAGTGCCCTTCACCGTCACGAGCCGGTCCATGCTCACCGGCCAGGAATGATGCGCCGATAGCGGCACTGCCGCAAAGACCAGCGCCAGGACCACCAATACGGGAACCCATAAGGCCTTCATCGTGGCTGTCCTCCTCCGTGCAATTCTAGCGCGCGCCGGCGCACGGCGAAACCACCTACCGCGTGGGTGTCGTAATGTGCGTGACGTCCTGGTTGTTTTCTGCGCAGATGTATTCCATCAGCTCGTCCTTGGGCGCGTAACGAGCCGTGTAGACCACCTGAAATGGCTTCGCGTAGGAACCAGGATCGATAACGGTGGTTTCTACCACCAGGGCGGCCGAATCCTTCCTCGTGTAGCGTTCGATCGTATGGAGCTGATCGGTGTGGGGATGCCCTTTGGCGTCGAACCAGAAGCGGTCGTTGAAGCCTACGGTGTCCACCACAAGAGTATCGCCATCCCACGAGCCGACCGAATCACCGTACCAGCTCGGCCAGCGGTTAGCCTCCGGGATGTGCGGGCGGTCCATCAGAATCTGCCGGTAGCTGTGAATGTTGGCTTCAAACAGGATGAAGACGTGCGTGGCCTGCTGCACAATACGCCAGGGGTAGGGCGCCATGCGCGGCACACCGGCGGGGAGACAATTGGCTTCGGGATCGTCTTTGGGACGGCGGCTCTGCATGACTTTCTGGGCCGCCGGCGTTAGGAGGATCTGCTCGCCGGGGGCGAGGTTCACACTGATGTCCTGAGAACTGAGGCCGCCATTCAATAAGCCGTTAAGATCGGGCTTGCCGTCGGGCGTCCGAGGGACGGGACCGGCGGGCACGGGGGCGCGGGCAGCCCGCCCTCCAGATGCCGCTGGTTCCTGTGCCGCAGCCGCGACGGTGAGCGCCAGTCCAACCGCGAGGGTACAAACGAATCGGGTTCTCATCGAAATCCTCCGCTGGCCGTCTGGCGCGCGCCGTTACTGGGTCGGAGCCCCGCCGCTATCGGTGCCGCTGGCGAAACCGGGCACCTTACGGCCGTCGGCGAGGATCACCTGCCGCGTCTGGGCTAGATGCGAGCCGTCTTTCGCGGCCCAGCCTTCTACAGTAATCTGATCGCCTTCCTTGACCGTGTTGCGCGTCCAGCCCGCGCGGAAGAGGTGGTTGGGACTGCCAAATTCAAAATTCCAGACGGTCACCACGCCCTTGGCGTCTTGGACGTCCAGGTACATGCGGGAGTGCGGGTTGGTCCATTCCACCTTTCGCACGATGCCGGTGACGGTGACCGGTTTCTTGGAGTCGTATTCGGCCGCGAATGAGTGGTGCGCGCGCACCGGCAGCGCGCCCGGCAAGAGGCCGAACCCGGCCGCTACGAAGGCCACTTTCACCCGGTTGACGACTTGCATGGCGATGACCTCCTTACTGGTCTGCGATTGGATCAAGTATACATGCTACCGATCCCGCTGGAACTCTTGCCCCCTGTCTTCCTGTTCACTGCCCTTTGGATTCGATGCCATTGACCGGCTCATGATGGTGGCTCTTACGGAGCCAGTGGTCGGAGTCGTGATGGCGGCTCTCGCGGTAATCTCCGATCGCTGCGCCACAATCGCGTTCGGAAATAAACCTCCCAAAACCACAAACAGCACCGCGGCGGCCAGGACCCAACGCTCGCGGGGCAACGCGTCGGCCATCGCCGTGAACCCAGTGTGGCGCTTGCCCAGAAACAGTCGGGTGAACAGTCGAAAAACGGTTACGGCGTTCATCGCGGTTGCGACCGGCAGCAGAAACCCAACCAGCGGGTGAGACATGAGTGTTCCATGCACCAACAATTCCTGCGAGCAGAAACTGAGCGTGCCCGGCAGGCCAACCAGCGCCAGTCCGAATATCGCAAACGAGACAGCCAACCGCGGCGCGTGCTCGCCCAAACCGAAGTGATGGCTCGCGGTAAGGTTCTCGCCGAAACGGACCTCCAGCAGCCGCAAAATCCCGAAGAGACACACGGTTGAAACCGTCACTACGAACCAGTGCACCAAGGCTCCGGTTATTCCTTCGGCCGTTCGGCTCTCCAGCCCCGCCAGGATGGTGGCGGATTGGCTCAGCGAAGTGAAGGCCAACAGACGGCGCGGCGAATTCTCCGTGAGCGCGCGTACGGCCACATACAAAGCCGTGGCAATTGCCAGATAAGAGAGCACCGGAAAAAGGTCACTCGTCGTGGCCGGAAACAGGGGAACAATCAGCTTGGCTACCAGCAATGCTCCGAAATGCCCGTTCAGCAGCAGCGCGGTGGGAACTGCCGGTCCACCTTCGGCGGCGTCGGCCACCCACGCGTGTGCAGGTAGGATTCCTTTGCGCAATGTCACGGCGGCGACCAGAAGGCCAAACACGACGATTCCCCCCGGGCTTTTCCCTCGCAGACTATCGATCGCAACCGACCCCGCGCTACCAGCGATCCGGGCGATGGCTATCGCGAGGGCTGCGATCGACAGAACCAAGGCGAGCTTCGGGCGCCAACTGCTGGTGTGCAACCAGCGCGGCACGAAAAAAGGCAGGACGGAAAGAATCCAGGCTGCCAGCAAAATCAGCAGATTCTCCGCCGAGTATGCCAGCAGCGTGGAACCGAGCATGAAGAGGATGCCGCCGATGGTCCCCGGCCCGCAGTCGCGTTGGGGAATCAGCAGAGTTCCCCCCAGCGTCAGACAGGAGAACAGCAGCATCAAAGCCTGAAATAACGACTCCCCGCTGGGCGCGGCCGCCAGCAGCAGCGAGCACGCCACCACCGGAACAAGGGCAGCCAGGAAACCCAGCAGGCGTGTTTGCCGGCGGTACACGCCCACCACCAACGCCCCAAACCACGGAACCGCGACTGCGATCCCGCGGAGCAACTGCGCGTTCGATATCCCCTCGAGCAGCGCCATCAATCACCCCCCTGCCGGGCAGGATCGGGCACCCATGGCGCCGCCTCGCTGGGATGGCGCCGCGAAGGAGGCAACCCCAGGCGGTCCAGCCGGGCGAAGACCCGGGAGACATCGAGCAGCGGATGAATTACGCAAGAGTCAAGGATCGTGTCCAGATGGCCGCGATCGAAGGCCCAGCGGTAGAGCCACAATTGCACGTTTTCCGGCAGCAAGCTCTCGAAGGTGCTCCCCGCGGGCGAAACCTCTCCTCCAATCGCGGAATGCATTTGATGATAGTCGTGCAGCATGGAAGGCGCCCGGAGAAACTGCATCGTGCGCACCGTGGCGTGTCCCAGGATGTGGACCACTGCGATAACGGTCCATCCGAATCCTATTTCCACGAACACTATCCCGACCTGCGCCAATGAGGCGTAGGCCAGCGAAGTCTTGGCGTCCGCGCTGGCACGGCCGACGATGGTGCCGTGGATTGCCGTGGTCAACCCGATCAAGATCACTAAGGCCGAGGCCAGCTTCGATTGCGCCAGCATCGGCTGGACCCGCAGCAGCAGGTAGGCGCCGGCGTGGATCGAGATGGCCCCATAAAAGATAGCGCTCGACGGAGTAGGTCCTTCCATCGCCCGGGGCAGCCATCCCGAGAACGGTACCTGCGCCGCCTTTCCCGATGCCGCCAACAGCAGCAAGAGGCAAGCCGCTACCGCCTCCACTCCCGTCAGCATGGGAAAGCCGTTATAGAACGCCGCCGTTCCCGTCCAATGATGCATGGCAAACACTCCGACCAGCAACCCAATGTCGCAGGCGCGATAGACGGCAAAGACGCGAAGGCCGTTTTCGACCGGAGCCGGGCGAAGCTGGAAAAACCCGATCAATAGTACCGACGTGATGCCCACGATCTCCCACCCTGCGGCCAGCAGATCGAACGACCCCGCAGCGAATGCCAGTAACGATCCAAATGCGAACAGATGGAGCAGCAGAAAGAATCGGAAAAAGCCGCGCTCCCGATGCAGGTACGTAGCCGAGAACTGTCCAATCAGACCGCAGAGCATCACCGTCATGGCCAGAAACGGCAGTGAGAGCCGGTCCGCCATCAGCACCAGCGGGAAGCGGTAGTTATGTACGGCAAACCAATTGCCGAACGTCACCACGACGGCCGGCGAACCGGCCGGCAGCCCCCCCGCGGCGTTCCTTGCGCCCGGCGCGAGCGTCCAAAGCAGCGCTGCGAGACCAAACACGCACGCGGAAAAAGTCAAACCTGTGATTCTTGATATCAGGCGCTCGCCCGCAACCCAGCCCAACAGCCAAAGCAAGGCTAATACCGTGAAGACGAAGCCAGGCGCCAAAACCACAAGAACCAAAATCGCTTGAGCCGGGCTCATCAGATCCGGCCTCCCGGCGCGGCCTGAGACCAGGTCTGAATCCACGCCATGGAAAGATGGTGTCCCTTGCCGGAGTACCATTCGGCGGAGGAAAGCGCGACCGGCAAACGCTCCAGGCGCTCGTGGAACTCCTCAAAACCGTTCTCCCTCCGCACATGCACGCGTCCCGAAGAAGGGTCTATAGTGGCCACGCGAATCCATCGATTCTCGACCAACTGGTTTAGCGAGGGGCTGGCGGCGATGACCCTCCCCAAACGGTCGGGCGTGGTTTCCACGACGAAGAGGATGCGCACTGGTTCATGGATCTCCACCATTTGCCACGGCAATCCGGTCCGCAGGTCGCTGGCGTGGCCGTCCATCACCCCCATCAGGCCGGTCACATTGTGAGGGAGTTTCGTTCCACACCCGTAGCGGTCGTTGTCTACGAACGAGAAATAGTATTCCAGACTGATCCCCGCGCAGACCGGCACCACTGCCTCCAGGAGCGCCGGGAGGTCTTCATCGGTGGAATCTTGCGTGGCATCGTAGGAAACAAGAAACGCGCGCCGGTCCAGGAAGAGCCCGCGTGTCAAACCGCGCCGGCCGACCACGCACACCGCATTCGTGCAGTGCCCGTACTCGGGCCGCGGCTCCGCCAAGTGCTCGCTGCGTTCTTCCACGTGGCGCAGCGCGTCTTCCGAGCTGATGTCCGGCGCGCAGGATTCGAATCGCCGCGTGCGCTCATGCGCATTCCACGCTCTCGCGAGGTCTAAAGCCTCGCGAACTCGCTCCAAGTCCTCGCTGTGACTAGGTGGGAGTGCATCGAGATCGAAGAACTCTACGTCATCGCTGCAGGTATCGTGGTAACCTCCGACGAACCAGGTGTCGGCGGGAATGTCGATGCCCTGCTCTCGCAGCAGACCTCGGACCTCCGGCCGGTTCGCCATAGCGGCAAACAGCCGCGCGTTGGGGCCGCCTCGGCGGCCGCCGCATGCCCCGCAGTCATGTGCCGACTCATGCGGGTTGTTGAGGCTGCTGGACCCGTGGCCGAGGATCACCACCAGGCGCGCAAACCCACTCACCAGACCGGCCGGGCGCAACACGCTCGCAACCCGCTCCGCCTTTTCTTCAGGATTGAAGCCGGTCAGCAAACCGGTCATCGCGCCTCGCGATACAGTCGTGTTGCGCATTAAGGTGAGCTCCGTGCGCGGCTCGGGAAGAAACGCTTTGTGCAGCCAGTCCCGCAGAAGCGCATAACGCCTCGGGGCCAGCAAATGGCCGATCAGAGGGACTGCGGAGAGCAATCCGAGCACTGAGGTTGAAAGCCATCCTCGCAGCAAACTCTTTGAAGACACCAGCGAGTTCCGCATCAGCAATCCGAGAACCCTCCGCCGCCAGCGGCGGCGTTCCAGCAGTACGCTATCTTCCGCCTTGGGCTCCTCCAGCACCGTGTGCTCCGGCGTCAGAACAACGGGGCAGAACGCCGCGCTGTGCGGGTCGTCAATTCCCTTGTAGTCCACCGCTACCCCGAAGTATCCGGCGGAGCTGTACGTCTCCACCAGCGAATCGGCCTCCTCGAGAGCCCGCCGCATGGATTCCTCGCGCTCATCGATGCAAAAGAATACCTGGGCGGGAGCTCGCACGCCTGGTCCAGGCGCGCCGCTGGCCAGGCCACGGTATTTGCGGTGGCTCGCCAGGCCGCGAAGGATGTCCCGTTCGTGCCAGCGCTCATAGGCCGCGTGGAGCACCCGGCGGCGCTCCACTCCATTGAATGCCCGGACTTCGCTGACAAAAGCCGCCCAACCGCTCTCGGAGAGCCGCGTAATTTCACTGGCGGAAAGCCGGATCACCCGGGCTGCATCGTAGACCCGCGCCGCCCGGCTCAAACGCCTTGTCTCCTGGCTCTTGAGCGGGCTTTCCTGAGGCGCTTCCGAGGCGCCCATGCGCGATGCCACGTGCGACATCGTCAGGCGTACTGCCAGGAAATCCATCAGCGAACAGGGCAGAGCCTCATGCGGGGCCAGGCCGGGCGCTTCTTCCAACCTCCGGATCAATCCCGCCCAGCCGGGTAACGCCAGCAATTCGGCCTCAAGGACTTCCAGCCAGGCCGGCTCGGCAACACCCTGCCCGTCCAGGAAATCCAAGACCGCGTCGGATGAGGAAAACGAGAGGCGCTGCTGTCGCCGGAACTCCTCGTCCAGGCCGGCGAGATTTCTGGGAAACATGCCGCCACGCTGCCCCAACAACATGCGGACGCCTTCATAAAAGCCTTTTTCGCGGTGCGGCATCGCCCAGTATGCCGTACCCTGATCCAGAAATACCGCGCACAACCGGATCAGCCAGGGATGAATAATCTCGTCCACAGGCCGGCCCGGTGCGCGTTCTTCTTCGTGGGCGACGGTGCGCGCAAAGCAGGCTTCGAATAGCGTCCGCAGCGCCGCTTTGCGAAAATCCCGGGCAAGGTCGCCTTGCTCGGTACGCCACAAAATCGTCGCGGCGTCGAATTCCCGCACCCCGGGAGTGATCATCGCCCGGCGAAGCGCTCCGCGGCTCAAGCCAGGGAAGATGCTCGGATCCGGTTCGGCATCCAACACCGCGTCGATGTCGGCCAGTTGGATGCGGCCGCGCGCCAGGTCCCTGCGATACGCGGCCTCGCTCATATACGGTTCGGCGTCGAATCGTTCGGACGCATCGAGAACCGCCTGTTCGAAAGGGAGATTCTGATACGCGTGCAGCGTGTTGTGATGAACAAAGACCCCGATGGGGCCCTGCCGCGGAAGCAGATGGGCGGCCTGCTCCACAATGCCGTGCAGTCTCTGCAGACGGCCCGGCTGCGATTTCATCCGGTCCGTCATCGATGCGAGGCTGTGCGCGACCGCGGGACCTGCCGGGCGGCCTGCCGCAGCATGCCGACCGTGGTGCTGAGCTGTGCGTAGAAATAGCCGCGCAGAATGTCGAGAACCTCGATTAGTGCGCGATCCCGGATCGAATAATAAACCTGGTTGCCTACCTTGCGGTTGGTCACGATCTGTTTTCCGCGCAGGACCGCCAGGTGTTGGGACGCGTTCGCCTGTTCGATTCCGAGCTTCTCAATCAGCTGCCCCGCAGAAAGCTCGCCGTCACGCAACAACTCGACAATCGCAATTCGTGTCGGATTGGCGAGTCCCTGAAAGATCTCGCTCTTGAACTGCCGGAGTGCATCGCTCATCTCAATTCAGTATATTCGAATAATCGCATGTTTGGCAAACGCCGGGCGCCGGTACTCCGGCCCAGCGGCGTCTGGCGATGCCGCTTCCCCCCGGATCGCGCCGCGGTACACTGGCTGCGTGCGCCTGCGCCCCCCGGATTCCGAGTACCGCAAACTCCTCGCGCCGTACGGCCCCGCCATCCGGAAGCTCGCGCTGGCCGCGCGCCAACTGATCCTCGTAGAGGCTCCGCAAGCCAGCGAGTTCGTCTACGAGGTCTACACCATCGCCAATCACTTCTCGTTCACCAGCCGCGTCGGCGATGCCTTCGTGTTCACCACGACGCATGCCAATTGGGTCAACCTCGGTTTTAACTTCGGGGCGGCGCTCCCCGATCCGCAAGGCTTGTTGCACGGTGAAGGCAAATGGATTCGCCACATCCGCATCGCACACACCGCGGATCTCGAAGCGCCCGGTGTCCGGGAGTTGGTCCGGGCCGCCATTGCCGAGGCGGAGCGACCCGAAGGCAAACCGCTCAAGCCATGTACCTTCGTCCACCGGGCTTCCGCCTCCCGGAAACGCCCCGCTCGAAAGCCGGCGTGAACCCTCTCCGCGCTGACAGACCTCACTCCGCGCTGCCTTGGATATAATTGGTTCCCGCTATGCCCAAAATAATCGTGCCCCCTGGATTCGATCTGCCGGCTGCGCTCGAAGCAGCGCACCTGGTGATGCAAGCCTACGACCAATTCGCAGCGTTTCAAGCGGGCCGCCCGTGGAGCCTTCCCGGCGACTACACGAATCTTCAGTCGTTTTCCGCTAAGGCAGGAGGTCTCTTGACAGAGTTCGACCGTCCGGAACCCTTCGGGTTTGTCGCTCAGAACAATCAATCCAAGAATGTCTTTGTGACGTTTCGTGGTACCCAGACGCCGGAGGATTGGTTGTCGAATATTGCCATCAACCAGACCGCGCACCCCTGGGGGCCCGTCGAGGAAGGTTTTGCGAAGTTGTACGCGCAGTGCTCCTCTGACGTGCTGCATGCGGTGCCACGCACCGGCGCGCCCAAGGTCGTAACCACCGGCCACAGTCTTGGCGCCGCCCTGTCGACCTTAGCGGCGGCCGATCTGGCGATCAACCGCGTGGCCGTGCAACTCTACAATTTCGCCAGCCCGCGCACGGGGAGTCCCTCCTTCGCCGGCGCCTTCAACCAGAAGATCCCCATCGCCTGGCGGACCGTGAACACGGAAGATCTCGTCACCACGGTTCCGCTCTCGACGCCGAACCTGGGATCCGACAAACCAGTTCATGGACTGCTCGGGGTGCTGATCGGGATGGTGCGAAAGCTGGATTTCGAGCACGTGGGGTCCGCCGTCACCTTCACCACATTTAATGGATCGATTGTCGCGAATCACGAGATGCCCACTTATTTAGCCGCGCTAACAACCGTGCAGGCCGCGGCAGCTTAATGACGAACCGACCGGCCTGGGCATTTCTCGCCTCAACGCCGAGTCCGGATCGCCCTCACTCAGCCGTCGTTGGTCACTTTCCAGCTGCGCACACTCCCGGACTAACCGGAGAGCTCGGGACCCGGTCGTTCCTAATTGCGAAGGGATTTCGCGACAGCTATCGCGAAGAGCCAAGGGCATTACGAGGATTTGTCGCGCGGCCTGGGCCGCGTAAAGGGTGATCAGTTGGGCCACCGCCGCCGAAATAGTCGTGCGCCTCCCGTCGTGAACCATGCCCAATCCAGTTCATATGATCCAACGTGGGATGGAGGGAAGTTGCCAACAATGCCAATCATGCCAGCTGCGTGGCAAGCCAGTTTCTCGCGAAATCCCAGTCCCGCTTCAGAGTGGCCAGCGAGACGTCGAGGGCGTCGGCAGCCTCAGCCTCAGTCCACCATGCGCGACTAGCGACCATGCGAAACCACAATGGCATTTCCACGGCGCGCTCGGCCAGCGAGTAGGTACTCGCCGCGCAAGGGACCGCAGTAACTTATGGGCAGGCTTTGGGTGTACCGGGGACGGAGGATTTGGCGAGAGCATCCTTAACAAGCCCGATGATGTCTTCGCCGCCTTGATACGGTAGTGGGAGCGGAGAGTTGACGACCACGACGACGGGGACGTTGCACTTCAGGATGCCGGCGTAGGTCCAGACCGCCTGAGTGCCGGGTCCGTTGTTGAGATCGCCGTTTTTGCAAACATTTGGGTTCGGGCAATCGTTGCGTACGGCGGAATCCCAGCCAAGCGAACCGCCGATCATCTGCTTCCGCAGCGTTGCGCTGAGGAGCGTGTTGCCGGTAGCGAGGTCGTTGATGACGTGGAAGATGTCGTTGGTGCTCAAAACCCAGCCGCCCCCGCCGCAAATCGCGGTCCAATCACCCCAATCGGTGCCCTTACTCGTGCCGGCTGGATTTGGATAGGATAGCAATTCGTTTGTGCCGCCGGCAGGCTTGCAGGTGCGAGTGGGGACCCCGACCGGTTGGTAAACATGTGCATTCATGTAGGAGAGGTATTGATTGATGCTTTGCTGAGCGCGCTGCGGACCATCGGGCACGCCAGAAAGTGGTTGACCTGAGAGCGCGGGCATGATCTCGCGCATAAGAGCGAAATTGCAGTTACCGTAGCTCGGCTGGCCGACGTTGGAGGAGGTCACGCCACTCGCGACGAGCGCCTTTAGGTCTGCATAGTCGAGCTTGGAGTTGTTGCCGCAGACTGGAAGTTGCCCGAAGCCCGAAGTGTGAGTGAGCAACTCACGGAATGTCAGTTGATTAACGTTGGGGCCTTGATGCCAATCGGTGTATAAGTAAGGCCCGATTTTGGTATCGGGAGTGAGTCCTTTTTGAGCGAGCAATTGAATGACGGCAGTGGCGGTCATGGTTTTGCTGACGCTGGCGATGTTAATGACAAGATCGGGGGCCATGGGGAGGCTGGGCGCGTCGGCCGTGGTACGGGCAAGGCCGCCGTAGATGGGACGCACAGCGCCGACACGGCAGTTATAGCCGACGACATGGCCCGCAAGCGGGTTGCAGATGTTAGTGGCGAGGTTGGCTTCGGAAATGCAGCCCTGCGGGTCGCACGCTGTGACGTCGCCGGGCGTGTTCGAGATCATGGTGGTAACGAGGCACTCGCTGGCGCCACAGCCTTCATACCTGGCGGCAGTCATGACGCGCGCGCCGTGATCTTCAGCTTTGGACAGAGTGTCGGCACCGTCGAGTCCGTAATACCACCACCAGCCGGGACAGCCGCCTGCGCAACCTTCGAGGACGGCGTTGAAACGTCCGCTGGTAGCGGAGGGAGTGAGGGCGATCACGCGCGCTTTGTTCGTGGAGACGGAGTTACCGATCGTTTGCGGGGTTTCGTTGAAGTACCACCACCACCCCTTGTTGTCCGCACCGCTGTTCGCGATCATGATGCAGGTGTAGAAAGTTTGACCGTTGGATGTATAGGACTGCAGCGCGGTCAGACGGGCGTTGTTGGCTTTGGTGAGGTTGGTGATATCGGCGGTTGATTTGCCGTAGTAGTACCACCAAGCCTTATTGTCGCCGCCAGAATTGGCGATCATGGCGACCGCGAAGCGCAGGTTGCCGCCGCCGGTGTCGTAGGCTTTGAGCGAGATCAGACGGGCTTTGTTGGTAGTGAGATTTTTCTGCAGGGTGGGCGCGTCGATGCCGACATACCACCACCATTGTTTGGCAAGGGCGCCTGTTTCGCGAACATAGGTGACGGTGAATGAATTGCCTGAAGGGTTATCGGGGGAGATATCGGTGATGCGCGCTTTTAGAGTTTGAACTTTTTGAATGATGTCGTTATAGCTTTGGCCGGTGTAGAGCCACCATGCGGTAGGTGCGCTGTTTTCGCTATCGTCGGCGGCCCAAATGCGTTGCGTGGTTGCGGTGATCACCAGGACGGTGAGGCTCCAGGTAGCCATCATTTTGCGGCAGTGCAATCTCACGTTTCCTCCATTATTGGGAGAGTGACGCAGAAGGTAGGAGCGTTACAAGATTGTCCCTTCACTGTCCGGGGCCGCCTCGTGTCGCGCAACGGGTATCCGCCTTACGCCAGTATCGGTAGCGCGACGCCTGCCCGGTATTCGTGTTGAAGCCGATTTCGCCAGGTTTAATGGCGCGGTCTCAACGTTCATCCGTCTTTCGAGTTCGGCGCGCTCCGGACCTGAATCTGCCAGCCAGCAGCGGCGCGACCAGCACAACCAGTGCTACCAGGGTTAACGTGATTTCGAGCCTGCCGTTGCCACCGTCCGGCGAGACGCCCAACCAGCGCTCGATGAAATCCATTCCGGCCCCCGCTGTACTCTATCATGGCTGTGCGAATAGGGCCAACTCGTTTGACAACGAATCGGAGCGATTTTCGCCGGCGGACTTGCTAGCATATGCATGAGCTCAGGAGGATCCATGCTACGCGTCGCTCCACATGCGAATGGTCTTATGCTGGCCGTTCTCGCGGCGTTCAGTCTTCCGGCCTCCAGCCTCAGCCAGTGGGTGCACTATCCGACAGCCGGCGTGCCCAAGAAGGCCGGCGGCGCCGATTTGACCGCACCGGCGCCTCGATTGCCCGACGGCAAGCCGGACTTCTCGGGGATCTGGCACGCAGCCAAGCGCATCCCGTGCGATCCGGACATCAGCCGGTTCATCCAGTGCGACAGCGAGATCGGCGGGTCGCCGCAAGCCCGCGATTTTGGCGTTGGCCTGCGGGGCGGTCTGCCATTCCAGCCATGGGCGGCCGCGTTGGCGAAACAGCGGAAGGCGGAGGAGGGCGTCGACGATCCGCACGTGCGGTGCCTGCCCGACAATCCGCCGCGCACCTGGACGATGCCTCACCTCACCAAGGCGGTGCACACACCGAAATTGCTCGTTCTGCTGTATGAAGTGAACGCAATGTACCGGCAGATCTTCATCGACGGACGGCCCCTGCCCGAAGACCCCACTCCTGGCTGGAACGGGTATTCCACTGCACGATGGGACGGGGATGCACTGATCGTTCAAACCGCCGGCTTCCGCGACGGCCTGTGGATCGATATGGGCGGCAGTCCGATGAGCGACGCCGCAAAATTGACGGAGCGGATCCGGCGGCCCAATTTTGGGACGCTCGAAATTGAAGTCACGATCGACGACCCCAAGGTCTACACGCGCCCGTGGACGGTTCCTCTGACCGAGAACATCGAACTCGATACGGAACTGATCGACGAGGTCTGCCTGGAGAACGAAAAGTCCTACCAGCGCATGCAGGCGGTCCGGCCCAAGAGGTGAAGCCGCGGGTCTTAGGGAGCGCACCGCCCCTCGATTTTGGGACTTCCGATCAGGCGGGCGCGGACTGAGAAGTGGTATTTTCCTTGTGTGGATGAAGCGCAGCGGCTCCGCGAACTCGTTCTGGACTCGCTCGATCAAGAGCAGGATGCCAACGATCTCGCCCGCCATGCTTTTCGAAGCCGGACCCAGTTTTATCGCGTGTTCCGGGCAGTGATCGAGGAGACGCCGGCCGCCCTGCGCCGGAGGCTGCTGTTAGAGAGAGCGGCATGGCAGTTGTCACGAACGCGGCTCTCGGTGACAGACATCGGTCTCAACGCAAATTACGGGTCGCTCGAAGCGTTCACCCGGGCGTTCCGAAAGGCCTTCGGTGTTTCGCCGAGCATCTATCGCCGGATGGGGGCGACGCACACTTACCTGCATACCACCAACGGTATTCATCACCATTCCGGTAATCACTCGAAGGGAGTTGATCGATCTATGGATCTTTTTGATATCTTCTCGGGCCAGGAGTCCTGGCACACGCAACGTCTTCTGAACCTGGCACAAACGCTCAACGACGAACAACTGGACGCCCCTTTGAAGAACCAAGTCAAGGTCTTTCCGTGGGATGGCCCGGATCAGAATCTTCGCCAGGTTTTGGACCGGATGGTGCTCACCAAAGAAGTCTGGGCTGCGGCGCTTACTGGCGGCAGCATGCCTTTGATGGATGACGCACCGCCGGAGCATCGAACTCCTTCAGCCATGCTCCGGCGCCTGCAGAACGCGGATGCAGCATTCCACAAAGTACTCACCGACGTTCGCAATCGAAGCGCGTGGGAGGACACGTTTGTGGACGGCCTGTGCGAGCCCCCGGAAACTTTTACTTTTGGCGGCACGTTCGCGCACGTGATTACCTTCAATTTTTACCGGCGGATGCTCGCGATCGATGCGCTACGACGGCATGGAGTAAAGGTAGAAGGTTTCGGCTGTCCCGAGGAGTACGTCGCGAGCCTCGCCAACGCGTGAGCGGCGCCGTCAATGGAGTGGCGCGGCTACCTGGTGAGCCCTTCCTTGAGAAAGGCGACCAGCGGCGGCAGGGAGCGCGCAGCATCCTCCATAAAGGGTACGTGCCCGAGGCCGGGCAGCAGTTGCAGGCGCGCCTTGCCGTTGGGAATGGTGGCGGCGATATGCTTCATTCCCTCCTGGAAGGCCGCGGGAGTGCCCGCCAGCATGTCTTCCGCACCGCCGTAGACGAAGGTGGGCGCCTGGATGTGAGCCCAATCGTCGACGACCGGGTCGAGGTAGATCAGGTTGCTGATGAGCGTCTGCACGCGCGCCAGGCGGGGCCAATCCGCGCTGAGCGTCCAGGCGTAGCGGATACGGACGTAAGACTCAAACTCGGAGTTCCACGCTGAAGGCTTGTGCGCCACGTAGCGCATCAGGCTGGCGCGAACGGTTTGATATGTGGAGGCGAGCGTGCGTTTATATGCGGCCTCGGGATCGCCGACCGGGTTGTTGAAGCGGGTGTCGGTGAGACCGATGGGATTGAACAACACCAGCCGTTCAGTCACGTCGGGATACTGAGTGGCGAACCGCGCGGCGAGCATCCCGCCCATCGAGTGGCCGACAATCATGGCCTTATCGAGGTTCAGGCTCCGGAGGATCGCGCGCGTGTTGCGTGCCATGTCCGCGAGGTAGTAAGGAATGATGGGCTTGGAGGAGCGACCATAGCCGATTTGGTCGGGCACGATGACGCGGAAGCCTTCTTTGCGCAGCGCGTCGATCACGACGCCGAAGTAGAAACCGGCGAAGTTGTTGCCGTGGAGGAGCACCACCGTGTGGCCGTTGGACTGGCCCTGGGGCGCCACATCCATGTATGCCATGCGGACATCCTGACCGTAAAGCGTCAGCGGTAGATAAGAGCTGGGATACGGGTAAGGGCACTCCTCGCAAGTAATGCTCCCCGGCTTCACGTCGGTGGGCACGGGCACGTCTTGACCGAGACTCTGCGCGAAGCCGGAGGACGACAGCACGATCACGAGGGCGCCGCCCAGAACGAGATTCTTCATCATGATTACCAAGGTTAGCGCACTGGAAGAGTTCTGACTTCTCCAGGCAGACAGCAGCACGGTCCCGAGGCGGCTAGCGCTGAATTCCGAAACTGTAACAGAGATTGAGACTGGGACCGCCGGGAACGGTAGTGCACAGAATATATTCGCCGGCATCCAAAGGCGCGGTGGGACGCAACGTGAATATCTCTCCGGCAACACGCGTCATTTGAACATCTCGGACTTGGGCCGGCTGCGTTTGTACGGTTCGCCCAAAATCGCCATGGGACGACACGCGCAACAGCCGCTGGTCATTCCGCGCACCGACACGCACAATCTGCCATGGATCGCCCGAAACCGGTTGCCGGAGGTAAAAGGTCGGCTGCGGTTCGCGGATCTGGAGTTGGGAATGTGCGGCGCCGAGCACAACCGAGGATTCGCGGCGACCGTCGTACCAACTCTGGGCGGCTAAGAAGGGCGTCCACAGCATTAGTGGGGAGAGGCCGGCCCATCCCGACTGGGCCTTGAAATAGACGCCGACGCGGTCTGGCAGGCCGGGTACGGCCCGAGTCTCTTCCTGTTCTTGCTTCCAGACGGCACCGACCGGCTCGGCCCACAGCACGGCGTTCAACTCGGGCTCGGTGGCGCCTCTTTGGGCCAGTTCGGCAAGCGCAGCCGAAGACGCGTCCAGATTCACGAACCCGCGATCGACGGCAATCTCGATCTTGATGATGATCGTGCTTTCCGGTAGTCCGGCCGCCAGCATGGACTCAATTTCGCGGTTTGTGAGCGGCTTATCCGCACTTTGCGCCCACAACCCGGCCGCGAAGGCAGTCACGAACAGAGCAGTTCTCAAGGCTGGCACACGTTCCTCCCCGATCCTACTGCTATTCTATTGCTGACTCGGGGCAGGATTTGTGCGTAAGAGCACCTCCTCGGAGCCAGCAGGTCTACCTTAGCGGCATAGCACTTCCGAAGAGGGTCATACTCCAACCATTACTCGCTGAGTATTTCCAACGCCACCAAGGCCTCCCGGATCGCAAGGCGGTTGTCATGAGGACATTCCTGGGAGTGTACCTCCGACGGCGCTCCCAGGTAGAGTTCCTTGCAATGAGCAATCCAAGCGGGATGGGGAACAAAGCGGTGATGCTCAAAACCCGACGCAGGGCCATAAAATAACCTGCATCTTTGAGATTACTGTGGTAATCCCATAGGCATGAGGTACCCAGCGGAACAGAAAGCGGAGACCCACGAGAAGATTCTCAGAGCGGCCGCACGCTCCTTTCGGGAGCATGGCTCTGAAAGCAACGGCATCGGCCAGGTTATGAGGGAACTGGGTTTGACCAAGGGTGGTTTCTACCGCCACTTTGAGAGCAAAGGCGATCTTTACGCCTCAGCCGTCGCCCGGGCTTTCGAGGAACTAGGCGACCGGTTGGCAGCTGTCGCGAAACGTGCTCCGAACGGCGGCGAGTTGCGAGCCATTATTAAGGACTACCTGAGTACGAAACACCTGAGCGCTCCGGGAGCCGGCTGCCCTCTCGCGGCTTTGGGGCCGGAGATCGCGCGGCAGCCCTTGGCGATACGAAAGCGAATTACTGAATCGATGTTCGCGTATGGCGAGCGCATGTTGCCCTGGATACAGGGTCATAGCGTCGACGAGAAGCGCGCTCGCGCCTTCATTTTGTTCACTGGAATGGCCGGCACACTCGTTGCCGCGCGGGCGATTGCAGACGCGCGAGGCCGGGATCGGATGCTAGCCGCCTCGCGGTCATTTTATATGCAGGCGTTCGCCCCCAAGAAGGTGGAATAAAACATTTGGCGTGTAAGATTACGGTTGTCATCTAACGCAGTAGAAATGGACTCGTAACGCTTTTTTCAACCAGAGAACACAGCGAGCCCAAAACAACAACGAAACAGACACAATCGAGGATCATCCCATGACGCAACAGTCTCAATCGTCCCCTCCCAGCGTTCCATCACCGAAAGCAACGGAAGTACTGGTCATCCTAACTGCCAGGCAAGGAGTGACCCATCAACAGATCATGAACATCATGCCAGCCGAGATTCGAGCAACAGTAAAGCTCTATCTCGACGGCAAGGTTCGCCAGTGGCACTCAAGAGGCGACGGACGAGGCGTGATTCTCTTTCTTGACGCGACGACAGTTGACGAAGCCCACGCCATCATGGAAGCGCTGCCCTTGACAAAACAGAACCTGATGGACCACGAGTACATTCCCGTGGGTCCCCTCATGCCGCTCGGTGCGTTGATTGGTGGCGGGCCGGCTCAGCAATAACGGAAATTCGAACTCGATAAGGAGAATTTCTCTATGAAATGCCCGAAAATTCTCGTTACGGGCGCGACCGGCCGGACCGGGCGCGCGGTGGTCGATGAACTTCTTGCGAGAGATGTGCCGGTGCGGGCCGTGGTCCATTCGAAAGACGTCCGCAGCGAAGTGCTGGAACACAAGGGAGCCGAAACGGTAGTCGCCGACATGTTCGACCCCGATCAGTTGCTCGCTGTGATGCGGGGAACGCAGCGTGCCTACTATCTTCCCTTCTACGATCCGTACATGATCCAGAGTGCCACGGCCTTCGCGGTCGCCGCGGGAGAAGCAAAGCTGGAGGCGGTTGTGAGCCTGGGGCAGTGGCTGGCAAGTCCGACGCACCCTTCCCTCGCCACGCGCCAAGCCTGGCTCATCGATCGGGTTTTCACCATGATGCCGGGAGTGGCGCATGTGAAAGTGAATCCGGGATACTTCGCCGACAATTATTTGCAGATGGTTGCATACGCGGCTCATCTCGGCGTGTTCCCAGACATCACTGGCGACAGCAAAGATGCGCCGCCCTCGAATGAAGACATCGCGAGGGTGGTGGCGGCTGTGCTCCTGGATCCCGACAGACATGCCGGTAAACAATATCGGCCGACGGGACCGGCGTTGCTGTCCGTGAGCGATATGGCAGAGTTCCTGAGCCGGGTGCTGGGGCGGAAAGTCCGTCGCATTGATCTTCCATGGCGGATGTTCGTCAAGGCCGCGCGCGGCGCGAAGGTCGGCGATTTCCTGGTGAGCAACCTGCGCTATTACGTCGAGGATCACAAACAAGGTGCGTTTGCGTGGGGCGCGCCTACCAATGACGTTCTGGAAGTGACCGGCCGGCCCGCCGATGATTTCGAAACGACTGCCCGACGCTACGCTGCACGACCGGAAGCCCAAAGAACATTCGCAAACTGGCTACGGACGTTGACCGGCTTCCTGCGCACTCCGTTGACTCCCGGCTACAATCCGGAGCGGCTCGACCGCGAACTGCGCTTCCCCGGGCCGCCGTTACCTCTCCTCGCGATGGCCAACGACCTCTGGAAAGTCGAACGCAGCGCGCGACCCGTCCAGCATCGATGACGGAACGTCTGGCAAGCTCCGCAGACCTTGGGCACGTGGGTGAACTTCGAGCCGAATCGCTTTTGCCCGTCCGAAGCATGCCTCCGGTGCTCGATGATGCACACAAAATCCAAGGTTCCATCCCGCAGCCGCTTCCAACGGTCCAGGCGTCAAAATCTGATCCGATCCATGCTCTCGCCTGACTCGAATCATTCTCTGTGAAAGTTTCATCCAGGTGACCCGAGCACGATCCAAGCAGGAGCGTGGTCGCTCGCGTTTTCGTCTCCGCGAACCCATCGGTCTACGCCCCCGTCGACCAGCAACTCGCACACGTCGGGAGAGAGTAGAAGATGATCCAGGCGCATCCCCTTATCTAAAGGCCACCGATTGCGCTCGTAATCCCAAAACGTCCAGAGGGGACCCTCGGGTTGCAGCTTTCGCAAAGCGTCGGTCCAGCCCTGGGACAGCAGGCGGGCATACGCTTGTCGGCTCTCAGGCTGAATCAATGCGTTCTTATCGAGCGATCGCGTTGGATAGATGTCCTGGGCATCCGGCACGACGTTATAGTCGCCGGCCAAAATGACCGGTACGCCAGCCTGCATGAGTTCCGCGCCGTGTTCGATCAACCGCTGGAACCAGGCCAATTTGTAATCGAACTTCGGACCCGGTTGAGGGTTGCCATTCGGCAGGTAGATTGAAGCGATCAGCACTCCGTTCACCGCAGCTTCGATGTAGCGCGCTTGGCTATCCATAGGATTCCCTGGCAAGGTGGAGCGTGTCAGCACCGGATCGCATTCGCGCGTCAGGATCGCGACGCCGTTCCAGGAGCGTTTGCCAAGCCAGACTCCGCCGTAGCCGAGGTCACGAAGTGTGCTTGCCGGAAATGCCCGCTGCTCTACTTTGAGCTCCTGGAGGCAAACAACGTCGGGCCGTGCTATTCCGAGCCAAGCCGTCAGATTGTTCAGGCGCTTGTTGATGTTGTTGATGTTAAAAGTGGCGATCTTCAATGGCCCTGCCTCAGTCGTCGTTTATCCGGCCGCGCAATTTTTTGGAGGAGGATCGTTGCGATTTTGCCGTGAGCCGACGGACCTTGGAGGCGAGCGTGGGGCGACTGGGGCGGCGGGTTTTCGGCACGGCTTCCGCGCGGGCGATCAGTTCGTCCAGTCGTGCTCGGGCTTCGGCTCGATTGGCCTCCTGGGTCCGGTGAACGCGGGAGGTGATGATCAACACCCCGTCTTGCGTGGCGCGACTGCCTGCTAATACGAGGAGGCGCTGCCGCACGTCGGCTGGGAGCGAGCGAGATTGGCCGACGTCGAAGCGCAGTTGGACGGCAGTGGAAACCTTGTTGACGTTCTGGCCGCCAGGGCCGGAAGCGCGGACAAAGGTCATTGTGAGTTCGGAATCTGGGATGAATATTGGCAAATGCTCTTCCAGAATAGCCCGCGCTGCTCAACGTTCGTCGCTCTCGCCCTTGACGAGGAACGGCTCCATCTCCTTGTACTCCAGGATCTTCACGATGGCCTCCTTCGGAGCTTTGCCCTGCGCGATCGCGAAGAACGCCTGCTCCGACTGCGCCACCATCGCGCGCGCGAGGTCATTCTTGCGGATCGAATTGTATTTGGACGGCATGGCCCAGTGCAGCAGTGGCATGACGTACCCAAAGACGCCGGGCGTGTTGGAGTTGCCGAGAATGACGGTGCGATAAAAGGCCAGCGGGTAGGAGACTTCGATCTTGCGCACCTCCTCCTCCGGTCTTCGCGCTGCCCTTGCCGACTCCGAACGCGGCGAGCGCAGCGTCGACTCCCTGAACATGGGGCGCAATCTCCTCCTCGAGTCGGTCCATGTTGACAATCACCGCGGAGACCTGGGGTCGGCGAAAGGCGTCCATCTCACGGCGCGTCACCACCACTACCTTCTCACACCGCGGGTTCTTGATCAGAAGTTGGACTCTGCGTCCGCCCACGTTACCCCTCGCGCCCAGCACAATGGCCGAGTACAGCGCCTTCGCCTCTGTCGTCACGTCACACCCCGCGGAATCACAAATATACC
>CAYTJD010000057.1:0-159529 GCA_964438005.1 uncultured Solibacteraceae bacterium
AGTGCGGATAGCTAGTGTCGCCGTCCCATCGGGTTTCAGAGAGTCGAGCATCGAAACGAGGGTTACTGTAGCGCCAAAAAGCGAGACCGCTGGCCCTGTAGATGCGACTCAAACCATTGGGCGGCCGACAACGCACGGCGACAAGTCCCCGGGATTTGAAGATCTCGTAGCCCGGCCGCCCCGCAACGTTACGTTTTTTCCTTCTCTCTTTCAGCCGCAGTGTCTCTAAATCTCATCGGATCCGTGAGGGCCTGCTCACTGCCGGGCCAGGTGCACGGTAAACGTGCTGCCCTCTCCCGGTTGGCTGTGCACTTCGACTTGGCCGTGATGCGATTCCGCGATCCATTTCACAATGGAAAGTCCGAGCCCAAAGCCATCCTGCTCGCGAGAGCGCGAAGGGTCGGCGCGATAGAAGCGCTCGAACACGCGGCGGGCCGACTCGGGCGCGATCCCGATGCCCGTATCGGCAATGCGGATGCGCACGCCCGCGCCTTGCGCTTCCAGGCTCGCGCTGACTTTGCCGCCCGCTGCCGTGTAGCGCACCGCGTTGTCCAGGAGATTGATCACCATGCGCCGCAGCAGGCCTTCGTCGCCGCGGAAGGGAACGTCGGCGGCGCAGCGGCACTCGAGTTCGATCTGCCGCGAGGCCGCCAGCGGCTGCACCGAGCGGCAGCATTCCGCCAACAGATCGTTCAGGTAGAGTTCTTCGATGCGGAGCTGCACGCGCCCGGCGTCGGCGCGCGCCAGATTCAGCAGATCGTCCACCAGGCGCGAAAGACGCTGCGCCTCCTGCTGGATCGTCGCCAGCGACTCGCGGTACTCGGCTGCGGGCCGCTCGCGCGACAGCGCCACGTCGGCTTCGCCGCGAATCACGGCCAGCGGCGTACGCAGCTCGTGGCTGGCGTCTTGGACGAAGCGGCGCATGGTCTCGAACGATTGATCGAGACGCGAAAGCAGCTCGTTGAACGACGCTGCCAGCAGCGTCAGCTCTTCGGCGGCATTTCCGATTTCCAGCCGCGCGTTCAGGTTCTGGCTGCTGATGCGGCCGGCCTGCTCCGCCATCGCGCCCAACGGCGCCAGCCCGCGCCGCGTCAGCAGGTAGCCGCCGGCGCCGGCCAGCAGAATCAGCAACGGCAGCGCGGTGGCGAGTGTGCGGCGGAGCGATTGCAAATCGGCGGCGATCGAGTCGAGCGGCTCGACCGCCAGCACCGTGAATCGTCTGCCGTGATAGGTGAACTGGTGCGAGGCAGCCCGCGCGCCGTGCGTTCCCCAACCCGGTAGCGGGACCACAGTCTGATTCCCGGGCACAGCGCGGGCCGATTCCGCGGCGGCCGCCAGCTCGAGCCGCTGAGTAGCAGCGCCTCCCGCCAGCACTGCCGCGTCTTCCAGCATCGCGATCACTTCGCCGGCAGGCTGCATTTCGGCCAACACGTCGGCGGCTGCGCCCACGGCATCGCCGTGCATTTCTTCCAGTTCTTCGGCCAGCAATTTGGCGGCGGTGCTCGCCTGTACGGTCAGGCTCGCATCCAAACGCTGTTCCATCGAGCGCGCCAGCGCGCCGTACAAAAGCACGCACAGCAGCAGCAAAAGCACGGAAAAGAACGCCAGGTACCACGCGGTGAGCTGCAGGCGGAGGCTCTTAAGCATGGCTGACTCTCCGCGCGGCCGTCAGCAGATATCCTTCGCCGCGCCGCGTGTGGATCAGGCGATGCTCCGAGTCGGCGTCTACCTTGGCCCGCAGTCGCTTGATGTACACATCGATCACGTTCGATAACGGATCGAAATTCTCGTCCCAGACGTGCTGTGCGATCTGCTCGCGCCCCACCACGCGCCCTTCGTTGAGCACCAGGAATTCGAGCAGCGCGTATTCCTTGGCGGTCAACTCGACCGCCTTGCCGCCGCGCGTCACGGTGTGGCCGGCGGTGTCCAGCGTCAGATCGGCCACTCGCAACCGTTCGGGCCGCAGCACGGCGGACCGGCGCAGCAGCGCCCGCACCCGCGCCAGCAGCTCTTTGAAGTCGAACGGTTTCACCAGGTAATCGTCGGCGCCGGAATCGAGGCCGGCCACGCGATCATCTACGGCCCCGCGCGCCGTCAGCATCAGGATGGGCACCCGCCGGCCTTGCGCGCGCAGTTCCCGGCAAACGGCGTGACCGTCTTTGCGCGGCAGCATCACATCGAGGATGATCAGATCGTAATCATTGACCGAGCCGAGGTGCAGCCCTTCCTCGCCGTCGCGCGCTACGTCCACCGCGAAGGTTTGCTCCCGCAAGCCCTTCGCCAGAAAGCCCGCCACCCGCGGTTCGTCTTCCACCAGCAGAATCCGCACTATCTACCATTGTGCGCGACCGCGGATGAACGCACAATGAACCGGTCAGCCGCGATGGTTCAGCACGTATTTCGCGAGGAAATCGCGGACCTGGCTGTACAGCTTGGGGTACTCGTCTCGCGGGAAGTTGCCGTGCTTGCCACCGGGCACCGTGATCAGCTGGTTGGGCACCCCGGCCTTCTCCAGCGCGGCGTGCAGACGCACTGAGTGCGTATAGGGAACGGTCGGGTCGGCATCGCCCTGGATCGACAGGACCGGCGGTAGACCGGGCCGCACATAGGTCAGCGGCGACACGCGTGCGGCGATCTCTTTCCGGTTCTCCAGGCTGCCCAGCCAGGTGACCGCGTAGCTCTTCAGGTTCGGTCCTTCGAGCAGATCGGCAACGTCGGTGATGCCGTACCAGTTGACGATGGCGGCGACCTTCAGATCCTCCGGGCCCGGGCATTCGCGGTCAAGCCCGGCCGAAGCCGGGATCATCCCGGTCGTGAGCGCCAGGTGGCCGCCCGCCGAATTGCCGGTCACCACGATGCGGCTGGTGTCGATGTTGTAATCCTTCGCGTTGTGGATCACCCACCGCAGCGCGCACAGGCAGTCTTCCACGGCGCCGGGAGCCAGCGAAACCCGCGCCAGCCGGTACTCCACGTTCACCACGTTCCATCCCATCTCAAAATACGGAAGCAAGTTGAGGACGTTGGTCTCCTTCGCGCCGCCGGTCCATCCGCCGCCGTGGATGTAGATGACCGTGGGCTGCGGCGCCGCCGCGTTGCGCGCCTGGTACATGTCCAGCTTGGCCTCGTAGTTGTTCGCTGTGACATAGGTGATATTCGGCACAGTGCGGTACGCGACCTGTGCTTCGGAGGAAAAGGTTGAAGGTTGGGCGCCGGCAGCGGCACAGAGCGCGGCCCAGAGAGCAAGTGTTGTGCGCATGGCGGGATTTTATCATTGGCCAACGTCGCCCGGTTTTACAAGTTATTTACACCGGCAGGCCGCAGGGCTGGCTAAGATCGAATTTAGGTACCCTGTGGCATCCATTCCGATCCTGCGCGAAGCGGCGCGCGTGCGGCCTGCCGCACCTTCCGCCGTAGAGTATTCTGAGCGGCTGGCCGCGGCCATTCTGCTGCTTGCGGCGGCTCCGGTCCTCGGCCTCAGTGCTCTCACCCTCGCGGTGCTTTCGCGGCGCAGCCCTCTCATTGCGCACCGCCGTGTCGGCTGGCGCGGATCGACGCTCTGGATGCTGAAACTCCGCACCATGTGGGACCAGGACAATCGGCATCGCGGCTGGATCGAACGGATCGAAGACGCCGCCGGCCCGGAGCAAAAGACGGATCGCGACCCCCGCATCCGCCACGCCTTCGCCCGTTTTTGCCGGCGTCACTCCCTCGATGAACTACCGCAATTGCTGCACGTGATCACCGGCGAGATGGCCTTGGTCGGCCCGCGCCCTCTCACCGCCGGGGAACTGTCGCGGCATTACGGCGAAGATGCGGCGGAGATCCTGCAAGCGAAACCCGGGATCGCCGGCCTCTGGCAGGTTTCCGGACGCAACCGCTTGACCTATTCCGAACGCAGAGAGTTCGATCTGCAATTGGTACGGTGCCGTTCTGCCCGGCTGTGTCTCCGGATCCTCCTGCGTACCGTAGGTGAAGTCTGGAGCGGGGCGAATTCATGGTAGCTGCGGCTGCCTGCCCTTACATCCCGATCGCCATCTGCACTCGGTCCGTGGTGGTGACGCCGTTCATTTGAATCTGCAGCGGCACGGCATCGCCCGGCCCCACTGTGGGCACGATGATGCCGACCTGGTAGATGCCCGCGTATTGGGTAGAGAGCACGGAGTACAACACGTTCGCTGGGACGCCGTCCACCAGCACCACCGGTGTCGTTAAGGTCGCGCTGTACGGGCTTTGCGCCAATCCCGGCGCGCCATTGGCCGGCGTGTTCGTCACCGCGCCCAGGCCGGTACACCAGATCACAACCGCCTCGCCGGGCCTGGAGGGCCGCGATTTATAGCCCGGGACCTGGACGCTCATCGGTACAGGCAGAGTTCCATCGGCGTTGTTGTATGCGGCCGGCCGGTTCACGCCGCTCAAATCGGTGTAGTTGAACAGCCCGGGGGCAGCCGTGGTCAGGAATACGGTGTTCGGCAGAGAATCGCCGGCGGCCGTCCGTACCACGATCGGCACGCTGCCGCCGCTCGGCAGGTTCCAAGGCAATTGCGCGTTGATCTGCGTCGGACTGACGCCAACCAGTGGAGCCGGAACTCCATTGATCGTGACACTGGTCCCCGCCAGCGAGGTCGGCAGCGGTTCAGAATTGAACAGCGTAAATCCCGAACCGAGGTTGATTCCGAAAATGGCGATGAGCGAACCGGGCGCGATCGGCTGGCCCAGCCCGAAACTGGCCGCGTTCTGCACCGCTCGGATCGGATCGATTGCCGGCAGCGGTGTCTGCGGTCCGGCAGTCGCGCCCGCCAACGCCAGAATCACTACCAGGTAACCGGTCCTCATCGTTATGTAGATTATACTTCTGACCCCGGGGAAAGCCGGCAAGATTGGTCACCGGATTGCCTCCTGAGCAATCAAGGGGCCTCTGGATCGTTTCGAACACTTGGTGCTACTGCCCGATCGCGATCTGATTCGTATCCGTGGTGGTAACACCGTTCATCTGAATCTGCAGCGGCACCGCATTGCCCGGCGGCACGTTGGGAACAGTAATGGCGATCTGGTACATACTCGGATACTGTGGCGACAGCACCGAATACACTATGTTGGCCTGCATGCCGCCTACAAGCACGACGGGGGTCGACGTGGTCGCGCTGAAGGGAGACTGCCCCAAACCCGGCGAGCCGTCGGCGGGTTGGTTCGTCACCGGTCCGAGCCCGGTGGCCCAGAGGACCAGAACTTCACCCGGCTTCGAAGGCCGCGATGTGTACCCGGGCACCTGAATGCTCGGCGGCAGCGGCAACGAAATATCCACGTTGTTGTAAGCGGCCGGACGATTGACGCCGGTGCTGTCGGTGAAGATCCGGAAAAGTCCGGGCGAGACCGAACTGAGCGGGATCGTGACCGGAGCCGAGGCGCCGCCCGTGGCCGTGCTCACCACCACCGAGGCCGAACCGGTCGCCGTGCCGGCGGGCAACCCCGCCCATGGTAACTGGACACTGACCTGGTCACTCTGGAGCCCCGGAAATGAGCTCTTTGAAACCACCTGGACCATCGGCGCCGGAAGATTGTTGACCGTCACGCTGACGCCGGCCAGCGTGTTGGAGATGGGTACGGTGCTAAAGACCGCGGTCGACGAAGAGAAATTATTGCCGAAAATCGTGACCAGGGAGCCGGGCGCCACGGCTTGGCCTTGGACGAAGCTCGCTCCGTTCTCACCAGTCCGAGTCGGATCGATCACGGGGGCTTGCGCCGCCGCTACAGCCGCGCCGAGCAACGCCAAAACCACTGCCAGGAAACCAGTCCTCACAAGGCCCTCCCTGCTAATTTTAGGCGAAAATCCAAACCGCACAAACGCCCGGGACAAACATTTTACTTTTTCGATGGAAGCTCCTGGGCGATTTGTGCGCGAATGTCCAGTAACAAGCGGCCGGTCTCAGGGTCTTTCCCCCCGTCCAGTTCGGCGGCCCGGGCGGCTTCGCGCCCGGCTTCGTCCAGGCGGCCGGTGAGACGCAGCACCTGCGCCAACGCCCAGTGCGGCTTAAACCACATGGGATTCGCCGCAATCGCCTGCCGCAGGCTGTGCTCCACGCACGCTGCGTCGTTCAGGCTGCCGCAGAACACCGCGAGGTTGTACCAGGCGTTAAAGGTGTCGTCCGCGGTTTGGGTTGCCTGGATCGCCGCCGTGCGGGCCTCCTGGACTGCGGCGACGCGTGTCTCGCGCTTCGGGGATTGAGACGCCAAAGCCAGCAGCGCGCGCGAGTACCACAAAGCGCTGCTCATCCCGGGCAGGCGGCCCTTTTCGAACGATTGGTAGGCGGCCGCCGCATGGGCCACGTCACCCTGATCGAGATATCGCTTCGCCAGCGCCAATTCGTGATCGGCGGCCGTATATCGTCCCGCCAGGTACAGCAGTGCCAGAGCGGCGAGCACGGCCCCCGCCACTGCGGCATTGCGGCGCCGCGGTTCGGTTGAGGGCGTATCGAGCGCCACCACCAGCCCCAACGTCACCCAAAAGACCAGCGCGGTTGGGAGCGTGAAGGCCGTGAATTGCTGGCTGACGATGCCAGCCGCTAAAGCCGCGGCGAACGCTGCCTGCTTCTTGCGATACGCGGTCAGCAGCACAACCGCGCACAGCGCGGCCAGCAGAAACAGACCCGGCACGCCTTGCGCCACGAGTGCGTCGAGAAAAATATTGTGCGGCGACTCGTGGGCGAAGTTTGGATACGACTGTGCCAGCGGCAGCGATTCGAACGGCGGAAATTCGGCGGTAAACACCTCAGGTCCGTAGCCGGCCGGCAGCCGCCCGGCGGCCATGAGAGCGCTGTCACGCCAGAGATTCAGGCGCGCGCCGCCCCAGGGATCGTCCGTGAACCATTTGACTCGCGCGCGCAGTTGCCGGCCGGGCGGAGCGAAGTAGAAGGCAACGCCGGCAACGGCCGCGAGGCCCGCCGCGATGAGCGCCCGTCTCGGAATGCGCACACGTCCCACCATCATCCAGACGAGCCCGCCCGCGCCCAAGCCAAGCACCGCCGCGCGTGTGCCGGTCAGCAGCATCGCGCACCCGGCTAACAGCGCCGCCGTCGCGGCGAAGCGGCGCCACGCGGCCGAAGTTTCCAGCGTCCGCAGTCCCAGGCTGAGGAACACAACAAACAGCAGCCAGGTGGCGAAGTAGCTCGCATAGCCGAGCGTTCCCGGCGGCCGCACGATAGTGAAGACGCCCTCGCCCACGTGGTACGCGGCGGGCGGCAGAAGCGGATCCCATCCGAAGTATTGACCAACTCCGTACAGCGCGCTCACCGCGCCGGCGACTGTGATGCCGCGCAGTACCGTCCGGACGCGATCGGAGCGTCCCGCACAACCGAGCGCCACCAGCCACGCAAACAGGCACACCGCCGCCTGGTTCGCGGCGCCGAAGCTCCGCCAGTTAGTTCCAAACAGCGAAAGGGCCGGATTGCGGGAAAGCGCCGAGGAAACCGCAAGAGACGCGACGTTCAGCAGGAGCAATACCGAGAACACGGCCGGCAGGCGCGCCCTACCCATCCGCGCGCCCGACAACGCCGCCCACACCAGCGCCAACGCGGTGCCGGCCAGCACCACCGTCACTTTGGGGGTTACATCGAAGTAGAACAGCGAGCCCGGAGTAATAATTAACGCGGCCAGGGCCACTACCAGGGCCTGCAAAAGCGCCATATCGGCTACACTCAATAGTAACCGCATGCCGGACTCACTGGACGCATTTCGTTACATGAGTTACGTGCGGCTGCGATGGCGCCTGGTAGCCGCGAGTTGCGCCACGGCCGTGGTGCTGGCAGGCGCGGTGAGCCTGCTGTTGCCGCGTGAATACACCGCGACCGCCCGCATCGTCATCGAACCGCCCGCGGGGTCCGATCCCCGCTCCGCCATGGCGGTAAGTCCCATTTATCTCGAATCGCTCCGGACCTACGAACAATTTGCGGCCAGCGATAGCCTGTTCCAGAAGGCCGCCGAGCGCTTCCAGTTGCGCACGCTGATGGGTGCGCGGCCCATCGAAGTTTTGAAACGGAGCGCCCTGAAAGTGGGCGTGGTGCGCAATACGCGCATTTTGGAGATCGCCGCAACGCTGCCGGACCCCGCCAAGGCCCAGGCGCTCGCGCAGTTTGTCGCGGAGCAGACGGTCTCTCTCAATCAATCTTTGATCGCGCGCGGCGGCAATGACCTGATGGAAGCCGCGCAACAGCAGCAGCGCGAAGCGCAGGCTCAGCTCGACCGCACCGAGAAAGAATGGAGCCAGGCGCTGGCCGCAGAACCGGTGGACGATCTGCAGAACGCCATCTTCCAGGCCAGCCAGTTGCGCGCCGGCCTCGAGGAACGCATCGCCAATCAGAAGCTCGATCTCGCCGACGGCGCGACCAGCACCCGGGAGCAGAACAACGCCCGCACGCGGTTGCAGGAACTGCAGCGGCAACTCGAGATACTGAACCGGGACACGTCCGATAAAGAGAAAATGCTGGCGCGCCGGCTGGCGCACAAAGAGCAGTTGGAGGCCGAACGCAAGGCGAACCTCACGGCGCTGGAAGCCGTCGAGAAGCGTGTGCGGGAAACGCGGGACGACCTTGGCTATCGCGGCGAGCGCCTTTCCATCATCGATCCCGGTGTTGTGCCCGAGCGGCCTTCCTCGCCGAATATTTCTCTCAATTTGTCGATTGCGCTTCTGCTTGGTCTTGTGCTGCCGCTCGTGTACCTGGCGCTGGAGTTGAGCTATCAGCAGCAGCGCGCCGGTGCGCGCCGCGACGTGCTGCAAGCTTTGACACGCGCCCAGGCGCACAATGACTAGCGCGGCAGTTCCTTTCACCCGGAAACTCTATTTCGCACCTCTGCTGTTGGGAGCCTGGGCGGCAGCGGTTGCGGTGGCGCCCACGCTCGCCCTGAAACTGGCGCTCGCTGCGCCCGCGGTCTTGCTGCCGTTGAGCGTCTGGACGCTGGAACTCCCGCCGCGCTGGATCGCGTGCTTCTTCGCCGCGGCGCTGCTGCTGCCGCCTTTGCCGATCGCCTGGGGCGATAGCGGTCCGCACCCCAGCCTCTGGTTCGCGGCCTTGGGCCTGGTGGCTGGCGTGTTCTCGCTCAACCGCTGGAACGTTCCGCTCTCCGGTCTCAATGCCGCGCTGCTGGCATTCCTGACGGTGCTGCTGTTCAGCATCGCGCCCGCGGCCCTGTATTCCGGGCCTGCCGTCGCCGGCAACAGCCTGGTTCGCGTCGGGCTGTTCGCCATCGGCGTTTATGTTTTCTTTTTCACGGCGCATGGCCCCGGCGCGGGCACGGATCCCTGGGCATCGCTGCGCCGCCTCTTCTGGGTCGCCGTGGCTGCGGCGCTGTTTGCCTGCATCGATTTTTACTTTCAGTTTCCCGCGCCCGCGGGATATGGGGCGCAGTTCGTCTGGCTCGATTCGGGCGTGTACCGGCGCGCCCAAGGCCTCTTTTACGAGGCGAGCACTTTGGGCAACTTTTGCGCGTTCTTCCTGGTAATGATTGCGGTGGCGATCGCGCGGCCGCGCGCCGAGACGCCCGTTTCGCGGATAGCCCTGGCGCTGGGCGGCGCGGTGTTTCTGGCCGCCATGGTGCTCTCGTACTCGCGCTCCTCGGTGCTCAACGTGCTGACCGCCTTGGCGGTGCTCGCCTGGCTCAATCGCAAGCGAATTCGCCTCCTGCGCCTGGTGGTCGTTCTCATCCCCGGCGCGGCCGTCGCGGCCTGGCTCATCTGGAACCTGCTGCCGCAATTTGTCGAGATGTACTGGCTGCGCCTTTCCGCATCCGCCGTATACCTGACCACCGCGACCGAAGGAGTTTTGTCGGGCCGCCTCGCAAGCTGGCGCATACTGATGGCCTGGATCGCCGCGCATCCGTGGCAAGCGTGGCTCGGTCTTGGTTACAAGACGCTGCCGTATTCCGATTACGTTGGCGCGCCCGTGGTTGGCGACAACATGTATCTGACCACCATGGTCGAAACCGGCGTGCTCGGCCTGGCGGCGCTCGTCTGGCTGTGCGTGGCGATTTTGCGCGCGTCCGCACGCGCCGCGCGCGCGGCCGACCCGACGCGGTCGTTTCTCGGCACGTGGATCCTCTGTTTCTGGGCCGGCCAGATGGTGCAGATGTTCTCCGGCGATCTGCTCACCTACTGGCGCGTACTCCCTCTGTATTTCTGGGTGCTGGCGTTAGCCGTGCGGCCATGAGGGTTCTGTTCCTCGACCAGTACAGCGACCTCGGCGGCGCGCAGCGCATGTTGCTCGATCTGCTGTCCGCGGTTCAGGCGCGCGGCTGGCACGCGGCGGTGGGATTGCCAGGAAACGGAGACTTGGTCGATCGCGCGCGCAAAGGTGGATCCGACGTGTTCGCGATCCCGTGCGGCGCCTATTCCTCCGGCCGCAAGTCCGCGGCCGATTTGTGGCGCTTCCAAGCAGAGACGCCGCGGCTCGCCGTGCGGATTCGGGAAGAGGTCGAGCGATTCGCGCCGGATCTGGTTTATCTCAATGGCCCACGGTTACTGCCCGCGGCGGCGTTGGCGCGTGTGGGACGTCCGGTTCTTTTTCACGCGCACAGCGCGGTTTCGCAGGCCGCGGCGCGGCTGCTGGCGGGCTTGCCGCTACGCCTTCTGAAAGCCGATGTGGTGGCGGTGTGCCGCCAGGTCGCGGAGTCCTGGCAGCCGTTCGTCCCGCCAAGACGCCTGGCGGTTGTGTATAACGGCGTGGCGGGACCGGAGCGGGGAATCGTCCGGGACTGTGCGGGCCCGCCGCGCCTCGGATGCATTGGGCGCATTTCTCCCGAGAAAGGACAGCGGGAATTTCTCGCGGCGGCCTGCCGGATCGGCGGCGCTCTTCCCGAGGCCCGATTTGTCATCGCTGGCGCGGCGCTCTTCTCTGACGCCGCGGCCTTCTCCTATGAGCAGGCGATCCGCAAAGCGGCGGCCCGCATGCCCGTCGAATTCACCGGATGGGTCGACGATGTGTATGCCGTGATGTCGCAGCTCGATCTGTTGCTCGTGCCTTCCTGTGGACCGGAAGCGGCGGCGCGCGTGGTTCTCGAAGCTTTCGCCGCGGGACTTCCGGTCCTTGCGTTTCGCCGGGGCGGTATTCCGGAGATCGTGGAAGACGGCCGCACCGGATTCCTCTGTGACACTCCCGCTGAAATGGCGCAGCGCGCCATCGAACTGCTGCAAAGCGGCCGGACGCAGCTCCGCGCGGTGTCCGAAGCGGCGCGCGAAAGCTGGTGCCGCCAGTTCCGGCTCGAGACGTGGCAGCAGCGGATGATCACCGAGATGGAACGCTGCGCCAGTTAGCCTCGGCGTCGGCCTGGGCTGAGCGGCGCCGGCTGCCAGATGCGCCGAGCAGAACGTGAAACAGCGTTCCCGCGCCCACGGCCAACGCGGCAGCGCCGCCGAGCACTGCGCCATAACCCAAACGCTCGATCAGGGCGCCGCCGGCGAAGGCCGCGAACGCCTGTGCGCTGAAAGCCACCAGGTACGTCAGCGCGGCTGCTCCACTCCGCTCTGGTTCCGCGACATGTCCCATCAGCAGCGAATTCAGTCCCGGCTCGCTCATCCACTGGAAGCTCATATAGGCCGTGAAAGCCAAGGCCGCGGCGGCAGCAGGCGGCTGCGCCGCCAGCCCGCCGAGCCCAACCGCCGTGGCCAGCATCATCCACGTGATGCCCGCCACCAAGCCCGCCCGGCGAAACACAAAGGGAGCCATCAGAACCGTGGCCACCTGTCCGATCTGCGACAGCGAAAATATGGTTCCGATACGCTCCACCGGCACACGCAAACGGGCAAAATAAACATTCGCAAATGGATTGAAGGTGCCCGTAGCCAGGTGCCACAAGGCGAACGCCGCCAGGAAGCGCCAGAGAAATCCGCTGCGCGGATAAATTCTCGATCCAACGCGCGGAACCGGGTTAGGCCTCACACGCAGCGCCGGCGCGAGCGCTAGCGCGGTCATCGCGGCCGACAACAGGAGCACGGTTCGTTTGCCGTGAAACCAGAGCGGCAACTGCCCGCCGATCCAGTTGCCGGCGATGCCGAGCGCGAACATGGTGGCGAAGAAGGTGCTGAAGGCCAGCGGCCGGCGCTTCTCTTCCACCGCGCCCGCGATGATGGGAACAAATGCCACCGCCCAAAGAGAAAAAACGCAGCCGCTGGCGAAGCTGGAGCCGACTAGCGGGACGCGCGTCACAGCCAGAGCCCGCAGCATCTCGATGGCGGCGGTGGCGGCGATAGTCGTCAGCAGCGTCTTGCGCAAGCCGGCACGATACACCAGCAGAGCCGCGGGCAACGTGCCCGCGAGGCTGCCCACTCGGTTCGCGCCATTGACCACGCCGAGAAACGCTTCGTCAAAACCCAAATCGACCAAATAAAGGTTGTAGAGCAGAGCAAAGATATAGAGCGCGAAATTGAACAAGACGGCAGCGGCGAGAAAGTGCCAGAATTGGGTGCCGAGGCCATTGGTCTTCCACCACCACCGCGCGCCGGAAGCCGCCACCTGCGGCAGCGCCGCCAGGTGGTGCCGCGCGCGGCCGCCGGAATATGCGGCGTATTGCAGCGCATTGCGCGCGCGTTTGCGCCAGGTCATCTGCTCTTCCGGTACGTGCAGCGCTGCGCCCCAGGGAGGCAGGTTGCCGGGCAAAAGCCGACGCCGCGCCACGCTCCAGGCGTCGCGCCGCGACGGCGCGAGCGCGCAGTGCAGCCACAATTCGTCCTTGTTGGGTTGAAACGGGACCCGCGCCGGAGAGATCGCGAATTCCGCGAACCACGTCTGCACCGCGGGGCTCAGTTGCGCGGTCTCTTGCTCGGCCATATCCGACATCCGGCAGCCGAACCACTCGGCGGCCAACCGGAACGTCACGGCCTCCAATGTGCGCAGTTCGGGCGCGTGCCCGTCGCGCCACCGGCTCCAGAAATCGGCATCGGCGGACGAGGAATCGAGCACCAGCGCGATCTCGTACACGTGATACGGGCTGACGCTGCCGCGCAACAAGTGCCGCAGCAGATGAAGCGCCGCATAACCCAACGCGTCGACCGGGCTGAGGACTCCAAGGTTCACGCCGGCGATCGCGCGTGTCGTTCGCCTCTCCCAGAATTCTCCCGTTCGGGGAGCCGCCAGCCGCTCCACGCGTTCGTTCCAGAACTGAAAGTGCAGGTCGATGCTGAGCGGGATTTCGGTATCGAAATAATCGCCGCGCCATTCCCAACCGGTCTTGCGGATCAGGGGCGGCAGGTGGTCGGTGGGAAAACTTTCCATCGCCTCCACGGACTCGTAGCCGAGCGGGAGCAGCGCGTCGCGCGCGGGGTAGATCCTGTCTCCCGGGGCGTACAGGTCGATATCGTATTGTGCCCGCAGTTCGGGATTCAGGCCGAACAGCGCGCTATGCGTGATGCCCTTGAGGGCGACGAAGTCCACACCGGCCTCGCCCAGCCGCGCCGCCAGTTCGCGATACTTCTGTTCGATTCCCGCCAGGCGCTCGCGGTTCTGGGCCGCATTCCGATCGGTGCGAGTCCGCACCCAACCCGGCATCGCCTCGCGCGCTGCTTCGCGCAACGCCAGCGTCAGCCGCGAGCGATCGCAAAAATCCAGCGCCGCGCGCCACTGGGTTTCGTTGAGCCGGCCGAGCGCTTCGCAACTCGGCTCGCGCAAATGCAGAGCCGAAAGCACAGCGGCCGCGCCGGCCGGAAATCGAGGACAGTTCGGCCAGGGGTTCGCCAACCTAAAAATCGTACCGCAGCGCGAACTGCAGCCGCCGGGGATCGCCCGACGTCAGGATCTTGCCGAAAAACGGGCCGAAGTCCGGGTTAGGCCCCGGGATCCCCCAGTTGGGATGGTTGAACGTGTTCAGACCTTCCGCCCGGAATTGGATTGAACTGTTCTCCGTGACTTTAAATCTTCGCAACAGCGCGAGACTGAAGATATTGTTGCCGGGACCCGGGATCGTATCGCGCCCGGCGTTGCCGAAGGTGTACGGAGCCGGCGCCGAAAAGGCGTTCACGTTGAAGAACTGGTCCGCGGTCTGTTGATCGCGCGGCAGCGCGATGCTCCGCCCCGGCACGATGTTGGGCCGGTTCGGCGTGCCCGAGTTGGCAAAGTCGACGGAGAAATAGAAGGGGTTTTCCGGCGTGCCGTCCTGCAGCACGACGGTGCCGCTGGTAGACCAGCCGCGCAGCAGCGGGCCCACAATCTTGGTTTCGGGAAGCCGGTAGACATAGGCGGCGCTGACCCGGCGTCCGACGTTGAAGAACGACAGCCCGCGCTCGAGATGCAGGTTTCGTTCGTCCTGCGCGCCTACGCCGTCGAACAGGCCCGGAATCGGTGTGTCCGCATCATCCATCGATTTGGACCAGACGAAGCTCGCCAGCAGCGAGAGCCGGCTCGAGAGGCTCTTCTCCACTTTCACCTGCAGCGAATTGTAGGAGGAGTTGGCGATATGCTGCCGCTGCACAATCGGGCCGAGATCGGGGAACGTGCGCAGCAATTGCAGATCGCCGGGGCGCGGCGCCAGGTTCTCGCCCGTCTCGACGTGCGCGGGCGTATTGAACTGGCGGTAGCGGCCAAGCCTTGTGCCTTTCGAACCGATGTACGCCAACTCCAACAGGAGGCGGCCGGGCAGTTCATGCTGGAAGCTTCCGCTCCATTGTTGGACATACGGCGTGCGCGCGTTGGGATCGAGGCCGAAATAGCTGGGGAAGCCGGTATCGGAAGTGGACGCGAAGCCGTTGCGCGTCGTGAGCACCGGCGCCCGGTCGCCCTGCGTCTGATTCATCTGATTGACGAGGCCATTCAGCACCAGGTCGTAACTCTCGACGGCGATTTCGGAATTGTAGTAAATGCCATATCCGGCGCGGAACACGGTGGAACCGCCGGGCAGAATCTTGGGAAGCTGCCAGGCGAGCCCGACTCGAGGCGCGAAGTCCTTGTAATCGGGGTTGCCGGCGGACCCGACCGGAACCAGCCGCGGTGCGCGGGGCAGCGTCGAATAGTCGAGGTTGAGCAGGTTGGCGCGCGCCTCGGTGAACGGCGCGGCATACTCATAGCGCAGCCCGAGGTTGATCGTGAGCTTGGGGAGAATCCGCCAATCGTCCTGCATATAGCCGGCGGTGACGTTCTGGCGCAGATAGGCCTGCCCGGAACCCGCGGTGCGGGTCGTGTTCTGCGGGAGCCCGAGCAGAAAATCGGCCAGCGGATCGCCATCGTTGGTGGCGGTGCCGTCGGAGCTGGTGAAGACGCCGCTGTAGTCGTAGCGGCCGCGGCGGAGGTTGCTCTGCAGATAGTTCAGCTGGAAATGTACGAAGTTCCCGCCGAATTTGAGCGAGTGCCGCCCGCGCAGCAACGACACGCCGTCGGAAACGTTCCAGAGGTTGTCGCGCTGCGATTGGGGCAATGTCGGATTGTCGGTCACGAACGAGTAGTTCGTCACATTAAAGTAAGGAAGCCCGAAACTCAGCGGATCGGCCGGCGGATTCACCAGCCCCAGCTGTTGCGCGACGTTGGTATGAAACGCCGTCTGCGGCACATCGAACAGGCTGAGCCGCGTGAAGGAAACGCGGGCTTCGTTCACCAGCGAAGAAAACGTCGTGGTGTAGGCGGCGGACACTTGCTGGGCGCGCACGTTTTCGGTGAACGGTAACAGCGGGAACGACCCGGAAATCAAGTTGCCTTCGTCGTTGAGCGTGTAGTGCGCGGTCAGCGTGCTGCGGTTGCTGAACTGGTGATCGAGGCGCGCCGAACCGGTGTCATTGCCGAACGTGCTGGGAGTGGCATCCAGGTAGTTGCCGGCGGTGCTGTTGGTGTTGGGCAGCGGTTCATATTGCGCCAGGAACGCGGACGCGATGGGATCGATGCGCGTTTTGGGAATCTGATTGTTGGTGAACGGCGCGCGCGCCGCGGCGGAACTGGCGCCGGACGGATCGTAAATCGTGTTCCCGGCGGTAAAGTCGCCGGCACGCGTGTTTTGATCGGGCACGATGGCGGCTGCCGAGGTCCCCGATTTCTGGCGCATCCCCTCGTAGATGCCATAAAAGAAGGTGTTCTTCAGCAGCGGCACCGGGCCGCCCAGCGAGGCGCCAAACTGGTTCTGCCGGAAGATCGGCCGCGGCAGCGTGGGATCATCAAAAAAATTGCGCGCGTCGGCTGCTTCATTTTGCAGGTACTCGAACGCACTGCCGTGAAGCGTTTTGCCGCCCGATTTGGTAATCACGTCGATGGCGCCGCCGCCGGCCTGCGGAAATTCCGCCGGTGCGAGCGACGATTGAATGTGAAACTCCTGCACCGAGTCCATCGGCGGGTACACCGCGATCGCGAAGGTGTTGCGGTCGGTGTCGTACGCGCCATCGAGCAGGAAGACGTTCATCGTGGAGCGGCTTCCGTTGACCGGCGGATTTAACGCCACCGAGCCGCGCGAACCCTCCTGCACGTCGTTGTTGACGTCGTGCACAAAGCCGCCGAGCTGCCGGGGAATCGCACCGGGGCCGAGTGTTACCAGGGAGACGACGTTGCGCGACGCCAGGGGCAGGTCCGCGATCTTGGATGTGTCCATGCGGTATCCGACCGAGGCGTTGTCCGTATTCACCGGCGAGACCGCCGCCGCCACGGTGATTTGTTCCTGCGCGCCTCCCACGGCGAGCCGGATCTCGTGCCGCGCGCCTTGATTCAGCTCCAGCGTGAGCCCGGAGGCTTCGTAATCGCGGAATCCCGGTTTGCGCGCGGTGAGCGTGTACGTGCCAGGCGCCAGTTGATCGAACGAATAGTTTCCGCGCGCATCGGTCGCGGTGGCCCGCGAAAACCCGGTCGCGGGCTGCGCGGCGGTCACCGAGGCGCCGGCCACGACGGCGCCGGATTGATCGAGCACCGTGCCGGACAAAGTTGCGGAGGCCACTTGTGCATGCGCGGCCGCGCAAATACCAACGATGAGTACGAGTGTCTTCATGAAACCTGCCGGGTAGTGTTAGTTCTTCAATTGCGGCAAAAGCTCGAGCGCCTCGTCAAGGCGCTGATACGACAATCGGTACGCGGGAACACTCCGGAGTTTTCCTACGGTTTGCTCCCGCAGGCGATCGACCTCCTCTCCGTAGCTCGGGGCATCCCGCTGCAAAAACTCTACGACCTCGACGGATGGGATTCTTTCGAGCCGCGCCGCCGCCCCATCGCTGCGGTCTAACAGCACGAGCGTGCCGACCTCGCATTGAGTCGCGGTGCGGATTCTGGGAAATTGCTCCAGGGGAACTTCGAGAGTCAGCTTGCCATTCGGCCTCACACGCTCCGAGAACCGTTCCAATTCCGGAAACAAGTGCGGCGCGTCGGGCCGAAACCGCGCCTGGTGCGGCCGGCCGATGGCAATCGAGTTCGCGCCCTCAGGCAGCAGCCAGGTGGCGTCATCGGTGAGGAAGGTCCAGCCGGCGCGCGCGCAGGCAAACGAAAGCGTGCTCTTGCCCGCGCCCGAAGGCCCGCATAACAACACACCGGAGGCGCCGGCGGCCACGCAGGCCGCATGCACCGGCACCGCATACCGCTGCGCGAGCAGCACGTAGCCCATTGTCTCGATGAAGAACCAGCGTAACCAGGCATGGTCCGCCGCCGTCTGCGCGGAGGTGAACACACCGGCTTGCAGGAGCCGCAAATCGGCCACGGCGAAATTGTCCGCGTCGGACACAACGCAGAACAGATGGCCTTGCCTCCGGAACGAAGGCGGCGGGGCCAATGCTCCTTGGGGATCGACCCGCACGCGGAGCCGCAACGGCGGACGGTCGAATCCGGGCGACCACCGTCCCCACGACTCGTTCACACTCTCAATTACCTCGCTCGAGTTGGTACTGACCTCCAAAGGGAAGCCGGCCGGGTAGCAGGTCGCCGAGAGCGGCAATTCCTCGTTGCCGAAGTACGGGTCGATGAGTTTGAATTGCGGCTCCAGCGGAGACTTCACAGAAACCTTGATACCACAAGGGGATGGGTTACAGTGGTAAAAATCAGGAGACAGCCGGCCCGTTGTTACGCAACGCACTGTAAGCTAGAAACGTGCGCGTTGCGCTCGTGCATTACTGGCTGATGAACCGCCGCGGCGGGGAACACGTGTTAGAAGCGCTGTGCCGTCTGCTCCCCCAGGCCGATATCTTCACGCTATTCTGCGCGCCCGCTGCGCTGACTCCGGAGTTGCGCCGGCATAAGATCACCACATCTTTTCTCAACCCGTTGCGGCGGCACTACACATCGCTGCTGCCGTTGATGCCCTGGGCGCTGGAGAGCCTCGATCTGCGCGGGTACGATCTGGTAATCAGCAGCGAATCCGGTCCGGCCAAAGGCGTAATTCTGCCGTCGAACACCCGGCACATCTGTTATTGCCACAGCCCTATGCGCTATTTGTGGGACCTGTATCCGGCGTATCGCAATGAGTACGTCACGTCACGCCTCAAGCGAGCCGCGATGGGGCCGCTGACGAATTACCTGCGCGTGTGGGATTACTCAACGGCCGCCCGGGTCGACCGCTTCCTGGCCAATAGCGACAACGTCCGGAACCGGATCTGGAAAACGTACCGCCGCGAAGCCGAAGTGATTCATCCTCCGGTGGCGGTGGACACGTTTTATTGGAAACCGGCCGAGGACTATTTTCTGATCGTGTCGGCGCTGGTTCCGTACAAGCGGGTCGATCTGGCCGTGCGGCATTTCGCGCGCACCGGCCGGCGGCTGATTGTCGCGGGCGCAGGATCGGAGTACCGAAAACTCAAGTCGCTGGCGGGGCGCAACATCGAGTTTGCCGGGTGGGTCCCTGACGAAACCCTCCGGGAACTCTATGCCCGGTGCCGGGCACTGATCCTGCCGGGGGAGGAGGATTTCGGTCTGACGCCGGTGGAGGCCCTGGCCAGCGGAAAGCCGGTCGTCGCGTTCGGGCGGGGTGGCGTACTGGAAAGCGTCCCCGTCGAAGACCCCTGCGCGGGAGTATTCTTCGAAGCGCAACAGGAGGATAGCCTGGAGGCTGCCCTGGGAGCGCTTGAGTGTATTGAACCTCACATTCAGCCCCGCGAACTGCAGCGGCTGGCGCGGCGATTCTCCGAGCAGGAGTTCCTCCGGAAGATGGCGGCTGCGCTGGATCTCCCGGCGATCCCGGCGTCGGCCTATGTTTCCACGTCCTAAAGTTGGGATTCGATCGAAAAAATCAACAGTTACGCGGGCCTGATTCTGTGCGAGAATAAGCTTGCCCCAACAGAAGAAAGGCAGTCGCCCGACGGAGGAGAAAGGCCTGGCTGTGGGCTACGAACCCGAAACGCCGTTTGACAGCATCGAAGGGTCCCACGAGTATGTCGCCTTGCTGGCGGAGGCGCTGGCCGAAGCCCGCCGCGAGGTCGACGCGGAGATCGCGCTGGCGGAGCGCGACGGGGTTCAGCGCCGGAAAGAAGCGCTGGTTCTGGTTTCGTACAACCTCGCCAAGCTGAACCTGCATATCACCACCAGCCGGCGCATCCTGAACGATCTCCGGACCTTGCGGCGATTGCTCCGGGAGGAGCGGGAGACCAGCCGCCATTCTACCGAGCAACCGGTAGCTTTTCGGGCGGGCGCCTAATCGGGCGAGTGCCGGAATTAACAGCCACTCGTCCAAAGTGTATCGAGCGGCACGTGTGAGCATCCAGAGGAACCCGATGGATGTGATGGGGAAACCCCGAGCCGCTCCGAAAGTCCCATCAATTGGCGGTTTTCGTGTTACTCCCTCTTGACAGCCGATTCTTCCGAGCGTAACATCGAAGATCGCATCCGACAGTTTCCGAGGGGCAACTGAATCACGGTGGTTTGTGGGGGACCCCGTATGACCTTCCAAATCGGTGATAAGGTCGTGTATCCCAACCAAGGGGTTGGGACGATCGAGAACATCAGCACCCGATCGTTTGGAACCGTCTTTGAGCGGTTTTATCTGCTGAGATTCGGTTACAACAGCGTGACGGTACTGGTTCCGTTTTCCAACGCAGCCAACATTGGTCTCCGGCGGGTTACCAAGACCCGGGAGATCTCGCGGGCTCTCTCCTACCTTTCCAACGGCTCCTGTGCTCTGAACTCCGATTGGAAGGTACGGTTCAAAGAGAACGCCGAGAAGATGCAGAGCGGCAACTTGCTGCAAGTCGCCGAGGTCTTCAAAGGGTTATTGGAGATTCACCTGGAGAAACCGCTGTCGTTCCGCGAGAAGAAGATGCTGGAGCGGGCCCGCCACATGCTCGTTTCGGAAATCTCGATTGCGCGAAACGTGCCGGAGATCCATGCGGTGAACATGCTGCAGCGGGCACTGCTGAAGGCCGGCCTTTCGTTGCCGACGCTGGTCTGAGGCGTTTATCGGACAAGGTCCGCCGCCTCCGACCGAACACGGCTGGGGAGGCGAGCCTGTCCCAGGCAGTCCCGGAGCGGTCGGATCGTCACGGCGCGCTTCGCTCATCCTCGTTTTTCTCCTGCTCGTTTCCAGCACCGTCGTCTTTCTGGCGCTAACGGCGGCCCTGTTGATGCGCCGCGACATTTCCAGCGACTGGGTCAGCGTCCACAAGCCCCGAGTCCTGTGGCTGAACACGGCGATTCTGCTGGCGTCGAGCCTCGCGCTGGAACGCGCGCGCCGCCAACTTCACTCCGGGAATCGCGTCCTCTTTAATCGCTGGTGGACCGGGGGGACGGGGTTGGGCGTGCTGTTTCTGGTTGGACAGGCGTTCGCCTGGAGCCAGCTCCGGGCGGCCGGGTTCTACGTCGCTTACAGCCCGAGCGTGGCCTTCTTCTATATCTTAACGGCCGCGCATGCCCTGCACCTGATCGGTGGGTTGACGGCGCTTACCTATGTCGACGTGCAGGCGCTGCGCTTCCGCCTAGGGCCGGCCAAGCGTACCGCCATCGATTGCAGCGCGATTTTCTGGCACTTTCTGGATGGGATGTGGATCTATGTGATGGTGCTGTTGTACGTGTGGGAGTGAGTGAAAAACAAAAAGTCAAAGGTCAAAGGTCAAAAGGCAAAGTGAGTCGGTGGGCGGTTGCGCCGCCGTTTCTTGTGGGCGCCTGCGGCGCTTCTATCTCATTCTTTCGGATGGGTGGCAAGATACGATTGTGCCTGGTACAAGATCGAAAGAGGCAGCATGTCTTGGCCTTCGAACTGTTCTTGGATCACGTGTTGGATGTAGGCTTGGTCGATCTGCCCCGTAAAACCATCGGAGCTGCCATAGGTTTTGAGCGTGTAACGGTCCATGGTCAGGCGGCCTACGAAAGCCTTGGCCTCGGGTGATGCCGTGGCCCCGAGCGGATCATCGTCAACGTCCCAACCGGTTGCGCCCTTCACAAAAGCCTTGTCCGAATCCGTCAGCGTATCGAGGTAACAAAAACCGCGGGCCGAGGGGTCTACAGGTCGCGAGAGCTCGACTGTGTCCATTGCCGGGTCCACGCCGGACGCCCTGCCGGACTGCGTGGGCTGATGCGCGCGTTCGGCCTTCGCCACGCAGTAGTCCTGAAGTTGTTTGAAATATCCGATCACCGGGAAACTGGACATCGCAATCCGTCTCTACACGATGGGTGCCAACGCGGTTCGGCTTGAAAGGGAACAGCGTTCACACGAGGCATCCGGCAACGCCTTGCCGTTTGTGGCGAAAATCCGGCAGAAAAGAAGAAGTCAAAAGTAAGGCGGTACGCCTCGCCGGGCTCGGCAGCGTTTCAGGCGCCGCAGGCGCCCCTCAAAAACGGCGGCATAGCCGCCCACCGACTCACTTTTGACTTTTGCCCTTTGACCTTTGCCTTTTGACTTTGTGCTTTTTATCCGTGCCGGATCACCAGCACGTCGCCGTCCTTAACGATGTACTCTTTTCCTTCCAGCCGGAGAAGGCCTTTTTCGCGCACCCCGGGATAGCCGGAATGATCCACCAGCGCTTTCCAGTTAACGACTTCGGCGCGAATGAATTTCTTTTCGAAGTCGGAATGGATCGCGCCGGCTGCCTTGACCGCCGGGCTGTGAATGGGAATCGTCCAGGCTCGCACTTCCGTCTCTCCCGCGGTGAGGAAGCTCATCAAGCCGAGCAGGGAATAGGTCGCCGAGATCAGACGCTCCAGGCCGGATTCGCTCAGGCCGTAGCTGGCCAGGTAATCGCGCTGCTCTTCCGGCGCGAGTTCGGCCAACTCGGCTTCAATCTTGCCGCAGACGGCGGTGACTGAGGTGTGCTTCCTGCCTTTCAACGGGCCTTCGCGGTATTCTTTTTCGCGGTCGTGCAATTTGCCGGCTTCGCTTTCGCCCAGGTTGAGCACGTAAAGCATCGGCTTCTGCGAGAGGAACTGGAAGCCGCGGATGCGTTTTTCCTCGTCGGCGTCGAGATCCAATTGGCGGAGCGACTGGTTGGCTTCCAGCGCGGCTTTGCATTTTTCGAGCAGCGCGAATTCGTGATCGAGCTCCGGGTTCTTGATCTTCTTGCGATCTTTATCCAGGCGCTCGAGGCGCTTCTCGACGACCACGAGGTCGCTCAGGATCAGCTCGGTCTCGACATCTTCGAGATCGCGCAGCGGATCGACACTCCCTTTCTCATGCGGCACCGTCTCATCCGCAAACAAGCGCAGCACGTGCGCGAAGGCATCTACTACGCGCAGGCTGGCCAGGTAACTGGGGTCGCGCAGATTCTCTTTCGAAATCGGCGGCATGTCCACGTACTCGACCATGGCATGCGTGATTTTGGGCGGTTCAAACAGCTTTGCCAGTTCGTCCAGGCGTGAATCGGGAACTTTCGCCACGCCGACGCGGGCAGCCGTCTGGCCAATGTGCGTTTCCTGGTGGACGCCGGTCAAGATCGTAAACAACGAGGTCTTGCCCACCATGGGCAGGCCGATGATTGCAGTCTTCATAAAGGAGGGAGCTTACAGAGGCACTTCCATCTGGCTGAGGATTTCTTCGATGATCCGCTCGCTGGTATCGGCGCGGCGCGGCACCAGCGTGGTCCGCGTGTTGATCACGACGCGGTGCGCGAAGATCGGAACCGCCAGCCGTTTCACGTCATCGGGGATGGCATATTCGCGGCCTTCCACCAGGGCCAGCGCCTGCACGCTCCGGAATAGCGCCTGCGAGCCGCGCGGGCTGACGCCCAACGCGAGGGATTCGTGATTGCGCGTCTTCTCGACGATCGCGAGCATGTACTCGACGAGCGCCTCATCCACCGTGACGCGATGCACTGAGTCCTGCAACTGCAGGACTTCGTCGACGGTGAGGGCCGCGGCGAGCACTTCCGGCAGCGCACGCTCGGACTGGCGCACGATCTCACGCTCAGCGGCCGGGCCGGGATAGCCGATGCGGAGCCGCATCAGAAAGCGGTCGAGCTGGGATTCCGGCAGCGGGTAGGTGCCGTGGTGCTCCACCGGATTCTGGGTGGCGACTACCATGAACGGGCGCGGCAAGGAGTGCGACTTGCCGTCAATGGTCACCTGGGCTTCATTCATGGCCTCGAGCAGCGCCGATTGCGTTTTCGGCGTGGTGCGATTGATTTCGTCAGCCAAAAGAAAATTACTAAAGATCGGTCCCGGCTTGAATTCAAACGCCTCGGAGTGAGCGTTATAAATGGTGACGCCGAGGACGTCGCTGGGCAGCATGTCGCTGGTGAACTGGAGCCGGTGGAAGCTGCAAGAGACGGCCCGCGCCAGCGCCTGCGCCAGAGTGGTCTTGCCGACGCCGGGGACATCTTCGATGAGCAGGTGGCCGCGGGCGAGCAGGCACACGAGCGACAGCCTCACGGCTTCGGGTTTACCACGCAGGACGGAACCGAGCGCGCGCTCGAGTTCGGCCAGCTTGGGAGTGGAGAATCCAGCCGGGGCCAGCGTGGATTCCCGCTGGGGTATCACGTTCCAATTCTATTACAGGCTCGGGAGAATCGGGAGACGCGCGGTGCGGATGTATAATCGGTTCAATCCTATGCCTAGTAATCATCGCCGGCGGCGGGTGCGCACCTGGCTGTTGCCGGCGCTGCTGGCCGCGACGCCCGCTTTCGCCCAGGTCGATTTCAGCGGGGAATGGGCGCCCTTCTACCACGAGGACCCGGTGGAACGCGGTCCCGGGGCCGAACTTGGCGACTATACCGAGCTACCGATCAACGAGGCCGCCCGGTTGCAGGCCGATAGCTACGATGCCGACCGGATTTCGGTGGTGCAGGAATACCAGTGCCGGCCGCACTCGCCTGATTACGGGTTTCGCAGTCTCGGCAACCTGCGCATCTGGCGCGAGATCGATCCGCAGAGCCAGCGCACCGTCGCTTTCCACACCCACACGCTGGCCTACGACAACGAGCGCACCATCTATATCGATGACCGGCCGCATCCGCCCGATTACGCCGCGCACACCTGGCAAGGGTTTTCGACTGCGAAGTGGAACGGCAACATGCTAACCATCACCACCACGCATTTGAAAACCAATTATCTTCGCCGCAACGCTCTGCCGCGCAGCGATCGCGCCATTATTACGGAACACTGGATCCGTCATGGCGACGTGCTCACGGTGGTGACGATCACCGAAGACCCGGTGTTTCTGGAAGAGCCGCTGGTGCGGAGCACCAACTGGTATCTGGATCCCGGCCAGCATCTGGAACCATACGGCTGCGAATACGGCCCGGAAGTGCCGCGGCCGGAAGGCACGGTGCCGAATTTCCTACCCGGCCAGAATCCCTATTTGCACGAGTTCGCCAACTTTTATGGGCTGCCATTTGAAGCCACCCGCGGGGGCAAAGAAACGCTTTACCCGGAATTCCAGGAGAAACTGAAGAACTACAAGCCGCCTGCCAAGTGCGAACGCTACTGCCGCTGCATAGGACTGTTCGAATGCAACGTAAGCTCGCGCTGACCCTGGCCGCGGCTCTCGCGACGGTGTGCGGGTGGGGCCAGGCAGCCGGCGAGGCCGGCGTTCTCAAGGTGCAGGGCAACGTCTACATGGTGGTGGCGGGCGGGCGCAACATCGCCGCCCAGGTCGGCGACGACGGAATCCTGGTGGTGGACACGGCGACCGATGTCTCCGCGCCCGCGGTAGCCGCGGCACTGAAAAAGCTTTCGGAAAAACCGATCGTGTGGATCATCAATACCAGCGGCGATGCGGATCATCTCGGGGGCAACGCCGCGCTGCCGCGCGCGATGGGCGCCAGCGAGCGGCAGCGCCCACGCGTGGTGGCGCAGGAGAATGTGCTCAACCGGTTGAGTGCGGCGCCGAAGGGAAGCGCGGGCGATGTGTCCGACGCTCTCTGGCCGAACGACGAATACGCCGGCGCGGGGAAGGATTTCGGATTCAATGGAGAGGCGCTCGTCGTCACGCACGTTCCGGCCGCGCACACCGATGGCGACAGCCTGGTGCATTTCCGCCGGTCCGATGTGCTCGTCACCGGCGACGTCTTCACGCCAGGCCGATATCCGGTCATCGACTTGCAGCGCGGGGGCACGATCCAAGGCCTGCTCGATGGGCTGAACCTGATTCTGCGCATCACGGTGCCGTTGAAGTACGAAGAAGGCGGGACCTACGTAATCCCCGGGCACGGCCGCCTGTGCGATGAAGCGGACGTGGTGGAGTACCGCAACATGGTGACCATCGTGCGCGATCGCATCCGCGATATGGTGCGTAAAGACATGACGCTGGAGCAGGTGAAAGCCGCCCGTCCCACGCGCGACTACGATACACAATATGACGCGAGCAACGCCGGTGTGTTCGTGGAAGCCATCTACAAAAGTCTGAGTGCGAAGAAATGAAGCTGAGCCGATTTCTGCTGGCAGTCACCGCACTAACGCTGGTCTTGGAGGCGCAGCCTCCGGGACGCGGCAACCGCGGCGGGCCTCCGCGCTCTCCGCGCGAGTCAGCGCCGATCGACTTGACCGGCTATTGGGTCTCGGTGGTGTCCGAAGACTGGCGGTGGCGCATGGTCACGCCCGCCAAAGATGATTTCGCCGGCATCCCGTTCACGCCGGAGGGGCGGCGGGTTGGCGATCAGTGGGACCCCGCGAAAGATCAGGCGTCGGGCGACGTGTGCAAGGCGTACGGCGCGGCCGCCCTGATGCGTCTTCCCGGCCGTCTGCACATCACGTGGCAGGATGACGCCACGCTGAAGATCGAAACCGATACCGGTATGCAGACGCGGTTGCTGCATTTTGGGGCGCCGCCTCCGGCGAGCATTTCACCCTCGCGCGAGGGCTACTCGCTCGCCAGTTGGGAAGGGGCGGTGCGCGGATTCGGGGCGCCACGTCCCGGCTTCGGCGCCACGCGCGACGGCTCGCAGGGCAAAGCACTCGAAGCGGTCACGACGAACCTGCTGCCCGGTTATCTCCGCAAGAACGGTTTCCCAGTGAGCGGGAACGCCGTGGTGAAGGAAGACTTCGACCTGTTCACCGAGCGCACCGGCCAGCCGTGGTTCGTGGTGACCACGATCGTCGAAGACCCGGTCTACCTGCAGGAACCGTTCGTCACCAGCACCAATTTCAAGAAGCAGGCTGATGACAAGGGATGGAACCCGCGGCCCTGTTCGGCGCAATAAATCGATTAGCGGCGGTCGCGAACCGGGTCGACCTGCACCGAGCGCACGCGTCCACTGTCGAAATCCACCGAGCAGGCGAACTGGAACATGTCACGATCACGGCCCCGCCGCGCTTCGAACGATCCGATAACCCAGTCGCGCCGTCCCGGATTGTCGTCGAGGTCGGTGCGCCGGAAATCGACGTCGCGCACGCCGAAGCGGCGATCGGCTTCTTCGCGCACGGCGTCGCGGCACACGCCCACGGCTTGCTCGACGGTAAAACGGCGGCCCGGACGGCGGTCCGGGAAGCGGTCGCCGCGCGACTCGGGAGAGAATCCGCCGCCCTCGTGCCAGATGAGATCAAAGGTATAGCCTTCGCGGCCGCCCTGGGGGTCTTCGATGCGAACAACGGCCGTTCCGCCGTCGCGCGGATCCCGAACCAGTTCCTGGCGTCCGCGGCCGTCGATTCCTTTGAACCGGAAATCGGCCATGCGGTCCGGCATCGGGCGATTGCATTCAAAACGGCGCCACTGCGGCGCCTGTCCTCCCAAATTGCGCAGGTTGGCCCGGTCGCCGCGGACTTCCACCTCGGCCGCGCTATCCACCACGACCTCGATCGTGCACTTGCCCTCATCGCCCCCACCACCCCGGATGGAGGCTCGCATCCCATTGGGTTGAGCGCGTAATCCCGTTACCGTCAAAAGGGCGCCGGCAAGAAGTAATCTCCCGAACATAGAAGACCTTCCTTTCTCACTCCTAAAGCTGCTGATGGAACAGCGAAGAGTTCGGTTTCAAACAGAGGGCAATTTAATGGCCGCTTAACCAATTCGCGGCTCGGCGCAGAGAACGTCAGGCTTGCGGGCGCCGTGCAAGTGGAGCCGGTAAAGGCGTTATACTAACCGATTGTGGCTACCCCGGTGAGGTCCACCATGAGTACAGCCGAACTGCTCGTTCCTCGTAAACAAATCCAAGCTGCCGGACCGGATGAAATCGCCCAAAAGTGCCTGTACTACATGCACATGATGCGGGAAATGGAAGACCGCATCGAGCGCAAGCTGTACCGGCAGGGCAAGATCGTGGGTGGGGTTTATGTGGGGCGCGGCCAGGAGGCGATCTCGGTCGGCACGTCGCTGCTGGCCGAGCCCGAGGACGTGCTGCTGCCCTCGCACCGCGACATGGCGGTCTTTCTGATCCGCGGCGTTCCGGCGGGCCGCATCTTCGCCCAGTACATGGGCCGCGTGGGCGGCATGACGCGCGGCAAAGACGGCAACATGCACATGGGCGACCTGAAGCTGAATATCATTTCCATCATCAGCGCGATGGCGGCCTGTGTTCCGGTGGCGACGGGTGCCGCGCTCGCTCTGCGCTATCAAGGCAAACCGAACGTGGCGTTCTGCTATTTCGGTGACGGCGCCACCAGCCGCGGCGATTGGCATGAAGGCCTCAACTTCGCTTCGGTGCAGAAGCTGCCGGTGATCTTCATCTGCAACAACAACCAGTACGCGTACTCGACGCCGGTCAACAGGCAGATGGCCTGCGAAAACGTGGCGGACCGAGGCCCGTCGTACAACATTCCTTCCGAGATTGTCGATGGCAACGATGTGCTGACGGTGCACGAGGCCGGCAAGCGCGCGGTGGCACACGCGCGCTCAGGCCAGGGTCCGTACCTGCTGGAGTGCAAGAGCTTCCGCATGACCGGCCACTCGGCGAACGACGCCGCCGACTACGTTCCGAAGAACCTGTGGGACGAGTGGGGCAAGCTCGATCCCATCGTGCGCCTCGAGACGCGCATGGTCGATAAGGGCTGGACGACGAAGGCGGATCTCGAGGAATTGCGCGCCCGCATTCGCGCGGAAGTCGACGACGCGGTGGCGTGGGCCGAGAAAAGCCCGCTGCCCGATCCATCCACGTTGCTCGATGACGTCTACGAAAGCTGAATCCGGGCCCATGTCGACCACCTACCTGCAAGCCATCCGCGAAGGACTGTGGGAAGAAATGGAGCGCGACTCCAACGTTTTCCTGCTCGGCGAAGACATCGGCCACTATGGCGGCGCGTTCAAGGTGACGGCGGGCTTTCTGGAAAAATTCGGCGAGAAGCGCGTGGTGGATACACCCATATCCGAATCGGCGATTGTCGGCGCGTCGATCGGCGCAAGCCTGATGGGTCTGCGCGCGGTCTGTGAAATGCAGTTTTCCGATTTCATCACCTGCGGCTTCGATCAGATTGTCAACTTCGCGGCCAAGTGCCGCTACCGCTGGAACGCATCGGTGCCGATGGTGATCCGCGCGCCTTCGGGCGGCGGCATCCATGGCGGGCCGTTCCACTCGCAAAATCCCGAGATGTGGTTTGTGCGCACGCCGGGTTTGAAAGTGGTGGCGCCGGCCACGGCGTACGACGCCAAGGGCCTGATCAAATCGGCCATCCGCGATAACGACCCAGTGCTATTTTTTGAGCACAAGGGCCTGTACCGCCGGATCAAGGAAGAGCTGCCGTCGGGCGACTACACGGTGCCCATCGGCCGGGCGAAGATCGCGCGCCGCGGCCACCACCTCAGCATCATTACTTATGGCGCGATGGTCTGGGTGGCGTTGGAGGCCGCTGAAAGGCTGGCCGAAGAGGGGATCGATATTGAGGTGGTGGATCTGCGCACCCTGTTGCCGCTCGACCGGGCGACCGTCTGCGAAAGCGCCAAGAAAACCTCGAAAGTTTTGCTGCTGCACGAAGACACGCGGACCGGCGGAATGGCCGGCGAGCTGGCGGCCACGCTCACCGAAACCGTTTGGGAGTACCTGGACGGCCCGATCGTGCGCGTGACCGCGCCCGATACGCCGGTGCCGTTCAGCGCTCCGTTGGAAGAGGCGTTTCTCCCGAATGCCGAGAAAGTCATTGAGAAAGCTCGCTGGCTGTATCGTTATTGAACTGCTGGGCACGTGGGTCGCCGCCGCGGCCGACTACCAGTTCAAAGCGGGATACGCGACCTACGGCCAAGCCCGGGCGCTGGCGATCGAGGACCAGCGCGGCCACCGCGCGCTGATTGTCATGGGTGCGTTCAGCATCCCTCTGCCGATATCGGATTTGATCGCAGCTTCGGCGATCAAAGAGTACAACCTCGAGCGTCCGAATCTTTTGATTCGCTCGGTGGCGTCGGGAGATCCGAAACCCGTCGATGCGCGCACAGCCATGGGCGCGGCGCTAGGCGCGCTCCAACCCGCGATCCTGATTTACGGGAACAGCCGGCTGACTGTTTCGACCCATGATGGCCGCTGCCAGGTAGGGATCTCGGCGGAAGCCTCGTTCGAGTCGTGCAATACGCCGGTGGGCGATACCGTGCGCGGCCAGATTCGCGCGGCGCTGCGGCTGGTGAACCTGCCGCATCCGCTGCAATCGCGCGAAGACGCGGCGCCGCAGCCGGTGGCGATTCAGGCGATCGCCATCGGGCCGGTGGTGATTCTCGCGGCCCCAACGAATCTCGCGCAGCCTGGCCGGCACATGATCCTCGCGGTCACGCCCGCAGTCGAAGAAGACCCGCAGTTGAACGCCGCCCTGGGTGATGTTTATCTGCGCGTCGGCGGGCGGCCGAAGTAATAACGGTGCAATCCGGCGCAGCACGTTGACTGTCATCTACGTCACCTTGGTTTGTGCCGTTCCGCCTCTTTCTTGTAGGCCGGTTCCGCAAGGAAGTTCCTCCTCCTGAGAAAAATTCCTCATCCCCCGCTAAATCAGCAACTTATCCCGGCCCACAGCCTCTGCGGAGATAGTTCACGGGGTGCCCGCGGCCGCTTCAGAAATAGGGATGCGGTTCGGGGGCACTTCCGCTCCCCGCTGCTAAACTTGAATCAGGTATGCGCATCCTTCTGTTCAGCGGGAAGGGAGGAGTCGGCAAAACCAGCCTGGCCGCGGCTACCGGCCTGCAACTCTCCCGGCTGGGATACCGGACCTTGGTGATGAGCGTTGATCCGGCGCATAGCCTCGCCGACGCCTTCGATCTCGGCACCGATCTGTTCCATGGCAAGACCGGAGACCCGCTTCCCATCGATGGGCGGCTCGCCATCCACGAGGTCAACATCCAGAAGGAGATCAAGCGCCACTGGCGGGAGATTTCGTCGTATGTGATTTCGGTCCTGCGCACAACGGGTATCAGCGACGTGGAAGCCGAGGAATTGGCCATCCTTCCCGGCATGGAAGAGCTGAGCGCGATGATGTACGTCAACCAGTTCCGCCGGGAAGGCCGCTATGACGTGATCGTGCTCGATTGCGCTCCCACGGCCGAATCGATGCGCTTCGTCAGTATGCCGACCACGCTCGAGTGGTACATGCGCCACATCTTTCCCTTTCAGCGTAGTGTCATCAAAGCGGTGCGGCCGATCGCCAATCGCGTTTCGCCGATCGAGCTGCCCACTGACAGCTATTTCGCCAACGTGCAGGATCTCTTCGCCAAGCTGGAAGGCATCGACGAACTGCTGGAAAATCCGAAGATGACCAGCGTGCGGCTTGTGACCAACCCTGAGCGCATGGTACTGCGCGAGACGCAGCGCGCTTATGTCTACTTTTCCCTGCACGGGCTGACGGTCGATGGCATCATCGTCAACCGTGTCTTGCCGGCCGAAGTGAGCGACACGTTCTTCCAGGAGTGGCGGCGCTCGCAATCGCAGATCCTCGACGAAATCGAAGCGTATTTTGCACCGGTTTTGGTGAAGCGCGTGGCGTTGTTCACGCACGAAGTGTTGGGCCGGGAGCGCCTTCAGGAACTGGCGCAGGTCTTGTACGGCGACAAAGACGATCCGGCGGCCGTTACCCGTACGGAGGCGCCGTTTAGTTTTGTGAAACGCGACGGTCACTACGAGGTGCGAGTGAGCCTCCCGTTCGCCGTGAAGGGGGAAGTGGGGTTGTTCAAGAAAGGCGATGAGCTGGTGGTCGAAGTCGGCACGCTGCGGCGCCACATCGGGCTGCCAACCTCGATGGCCGCTCTTTCGCCGGCCCGCGCCCGGTTAGAGAATAAGGTGTTGACTGTGGAAATGAGGGAGAGCTGATTATGGACGAAAAAACGACTGCTGCCGAACCACGAGCGCCCGGGTGCCTGATCTGCAACGTCGCCCTGCCGTTCCTCGAACAGCTGTGGCCGGAGAACACGCGCCAGCACTTCCGGAACTCGCGGGTGGAGTTCCTGAAAGGGATTCGCAGCATCATCGACGCGCGGATCGAGCACCTGTCGCGCGAGCAAGCCAAGGGCACGCACGTCGTGGTCGAGTAGGCGTCTCGCTCGGGTTACAATAGCCGGGTCGGAGGTGCCGCTACGTGTCCGATCTGACAATCCGGCCGACTACGAAATTCATCAAAGCCGGCTTAGTGCTGGTCGTTCTCATCATCCTTGCGCTCGATACCGCTTACTTTGAATCGTGGCGCGGCGAGAGGGGATTTCCTTCGTGGTTTCCGTACGTCCCCCTGGTTCTTCTGTTGTGGCCGGCAGCGCGCGCGCTTCGGCGCAGCTTCAACAAAGCGACGGTCACCGGCGACCGGCTGCGCTACGAAATCGGCGCCACGTCGAAGACCACGCGGAATATTCAGCTTTCAAAAGTGCAAGACATCCGGGTGGACCAGGGTCTGTTCCAGCGCATGTGGAACATCGGCAACATTTCCATCGAAACCTCCGGCGAAACCAGCCGCCTCACCATTCCCAACGTCGACAATCCGCAGCAGGTCTGCGATGAGCTGATGAACCGGTCGCAAAGCGGGACTCCAGCCGCGTGAAATCGAACGGGCTGGCAGGAAGAGTCGCGGTGGTCACGGGCGCCGGCCGCGGGCTCGGGAGAGCCATGTCCGTGGCGTTGGCGGCCGAGGGTGTGCGCGTCGCGCTGCTCTCGCGCAGCGAAGAACAATTGGCTTCGACCGCAGAGGAAATCCGCAAAGCCGGGGGCGAGGCCGCGGCCTTGGTCACCGACGTCACGAGCGAAGAACAGGTCCGCCGTGCGGAAGAGGCGGTGCTGGCCCGATTCGGCAAGGTGAATATCCTAATCAACAACGCCGGTCAGAACATCCGGCGCCCGGTGACCGAACTCTCGCTCGACGAGTGGCACGCCGTGATGGACACCAACGTCACCTCCGCCTATCTGATGTGCCACGCGTTCGTTCCTCACATGAAAGGCCAGGGCTATGGGCGCGTGTTAAACGTGGCATCGACCATGGCGTGGATTTCTCTTCCCGGGCGCACCGCCTACTCGGGAAGTAAATCTGCTCTGCTGGGCTTTACGCGGTCGCTCGCGCTCGAACTGGCGTCCGAGGGGATTACGGTAAACAGCATCAGCCCAGGTTTGTTCGAGACCGAACTGGCCCGGCCGATCACAGAGAATCCCGAGCTCCGCGCCCATTTTCTGGCTCAGATTCCAGTCAACCGGCCGGGCAATCCCGAAGAGATCGGCGCGTTGGCGGTCTACTTGTGCTCCGAACTTGCCGCGTACATTACGGGCACGGACATCCTGATCGATGGCGGTTGGACGGCCAGATAATCCACCTTGGGGGCGGGGTGTGCTAGAGCAGAGTCAGATCGACACACTCATCTGTCAGGCTTCGCGCTAAGTTCTGCGGGTGCGCGGCCGCGCGACGGCGGTTCGCGTGCTTGACCGGTGAGTCATCTGATGCATCACAATGCTGTCTCTCTGCCTGACTATGTGACTCGGGTATGTACCGTAGCCCTGTTTCTGACGTGTAATGCCGGCGCCGCATACGCTTCGTTACCAATTACATTCGAAGAGAACCGCGGGCAAGTGGCTGGAGAGGCGCTGTTCATCGCGCGGACGCCGGGCTACCGCCTCTTTCTAACGCGGCGCGGTGCGGCGGTCGGAATCCAAGACGGGCACGCCGTTCGAATCAGCCTGGCTGGTTCCCGCGATATAACTCCCGTGGGCATTCGGCGGCTTGTCACGAAAACCAATTACCTGATCGGCGCGGACCCGGCAGGCTGGAGGACGGGCATCGCGAATTATGCCGAGGTGAGGTACGCGCGTATTTATCCCGGTATCGACATGAGCTGGCACGCACGGGGCAGCGACATCGAGCATGATTTTCTGGTAGCGGCCGGCGCGGACCCGCGCCAGATCCGGCTGGTGCTCTCCGGAGCCGCACTGCGGATTACCGCCGAGGGTGATCTGGCAGCCGGCACGCTGCGCTTCCACAAGCCGCGCGCTTTTCAGGAAGGCCGCGAAGTTGCGTGCCGGTACGAACTACGGGGACGCGACGTGCGTTTCGCGCTCGGGCCCTACGACGGCTCCCGGCCGCTGACCATCGATCCGGTTTTGAGCTTCTCCACGTATCTGGGCGGAACTGCGCCGGGCAGCACCACGACGCCCCCAACCACGACCCCCGTTGCGACGGCTTTGGACGGCGCCGGTAACCTCTATGTGGGAGGCGGCACGTCGTCGCTCGATTTTCCAGTGACCGCCGGCGCTTTGCAGCCGCGCGGTACCGGCGGGGTATGCTCGATGCATTTCGCGGGTGTCCCAGTCGGAGTGCTATTCACAGACCCGTGCAGCGACCTGTTTGTGGCGAAGTTCAGCGGCGACGGCAGCACACTGCTCTACGCCACGTATCTAGGCGGTCCGGGGAACAATTCTTTCATCGCGATGGCGGTGGGAGCCGCAGGTAACGTCTATATCGCCGGAAGGAGCACAGTCGCGCAAGGGTCGACCAGCACCACGCCGGGATTTCCGAACCTCGTGGCGCTTCCGGGTCAAACTCTGGCGGCGAACACGTCGTTCGTTACCGAGCTGAGCGCCAATGGCTCTTCGATGGTGTACGCCACGGCGCTGCCGGTCGACCCAGTGGCTGTGGCGGTGGACGCATCGGGAGCGCTTTACATTACTGGCACGACCAAAGGCGGACTGCCGACGGTAAACGGGTTCCAGCCGGCGCTGGCGAATCCCGCATTGTCGAAGACCACCGATGCGGGAAATCACTGGCAATCGCTCGCGAATGGTGTACCGGGCGGCTACGTGATCGCGGCCGACCCGACCAATCCGCTGGTGCTGTATGTGGGGAGTTCGTCTCATCTGTACAAAACCAGCGATGGTGGTATGAGCTGGAATTCGGTGTTCGACAGTGGCGATCCGAAGAACGGAGTGTTCTCGGCGGCGATCGATCCGAAATCTCCGCAAAACTTGTATATCGGGGTGGCCAGCCAGCCGACGGTATACAAAAGTGGGGATGGGGGCGCTACCTGGACGAGCGGCACGGGCCTGGGATACGCTCCGCTGTGCGTGACCATCGACCCGAAAACCCCGTCGGTTCTATATGCGGGCACGCTTTACGGCATCTATCGGAGCGCGGACGGGGGCGGCACCTGGCAGCCGACCGGCTTGTTCGGAATCTCCGGCGTGAAGTCCTATCAGGTCACCAGGGTCGTCATCGATCCCACACAGACGGCCACCATTTACGCGGCGACCCAAGACGGAATCATGAAGAGCATCGACAGCGGCGCTACGTGGAACCTGATGAACAACGGGATTCCGCAGCCGGCGTACTCCCAATTTTTCGACGTTGAGGCGTTGGCGATTGACTCGACAGCCCCGCAGACGCTCTACACAGCCATGCTGGAGAATCCCGGCGTGTTTAAAACTACCGATGGCGGCGCCCACTGGACCCAAACTGCATTGCCGGCAAACACCGGATACGTGAATTCCTTGCTGGTGGATCCGCAGAACCATACGCGAATCTGGGCCGCGACAAGCGGCGGCGGCGTCGTCGTGAGCCCGGACTCGGGAACCACCTGGGCTTTGACGGCGCTGCCGCATTTCGCAACCATCAGCCTGGCAGCAGATGCCGCGGGAGCCATCTATACGGCCGGCGCGGTGCCTCCAAGTGACGCCTTCGCGATGAAGCTGGATCCGACTGGAGCGAACATTGTGTATTCCACGTTCGTGGGCGGCACGGGCGATGAGATCGCTGGAGGCATCGCGGTCGACGCCTCCGGGCGCGCCTACATTGCGGGGGAGACGGATTCGCGCGATTTTCCGGTCGCCTCTCCGTTGCAGGCGCAGCTTACCGGCACCAGCGACGTCTTTGTCACGGTAGTGGACCCTACCGGCTCGCACCTGGTGTGGTCGACGTATCTGGGTGGTAGCGGCAGCGAGGGAGCGACGGCGATCGCGCTGGACGCCGCCGGCAACGTGCACGTAGCGGGAGTTGTTTCGCAGAGGAACACGTTTCCCGCAATCGGTCCCGTTTCTGGTCCGGCTGACGTTACCGCCGATGCGTTTGTGGCCAAACTCAAAGGCGACGGGTCGGCGACGATTTTCTCGACGCATTTGGGCGGAAACAGTTACGACACCGCACGGAGCGTGGCAGCGGACGCAGCCGGAAACACGTACGTCGCGGGTTTCACGTACTCCGCAGACTTGCCGACGGTCAATGCGGTACAGCCGACCCTCGCCGGCAATATCAATGCGCTGGTCGCGGAATTCGATGGCCGGACGGGCGCCGTTGGATACGCGACTTACCTGGGCGGTACCAAGTCGGACTACGGGATCGGCATCGCGACCGACGCAAGCGGGAACGCATACGTGGCGGGAACAACGGGTTCTCCGGATTTTCCGCTCAAGAACCCGTGGCAGAGTTCGGTGAGCACGGGCTTTGTGGCGAAGCTTGGACCCCCTCTCCGGATGAACAACGTGACCAATGCCGCCAGTTACACGCCGACGGTCGCTCCAGGTGAACTAGTGAGCATCTTCGGAGCGGCGTTGGCGTCGAGTACGGCATCGGCAACACAGCTGCCGCTGCCGACACAACTATCGGACGCGCAGGTAATCGTCAATGGCATTGCCGTGCCACTGCTGTACGCTTCGCCGCAACAGCTGAACGCGCAGATCCGGTTTGAAACGGCGCCCGGCGCGGCGCAAGTGCAAGTGAGTTCCGCCGCGGGCACGAGCACGATGACAGTGCAGGTCACGGCGACGGCACCCGCCATTTTCACGCTCAACCAGCAAGGCACCGGCCCGGGCGCCATCCTGCACGGCCAGACGTATCAAGTGGTGAGCGGAAGCAGTCCGGCCGCGGCGGGCGAAATCATTTCGATCTATTGCACGGGGCTGGGCGCGGTGAACCCACCGGCACAGACCGGCGGCGTGCCGCCGGATCCACCGCCGCAGGTGGTGGATAAGGTGCAGGCCTCCATCGGCGGATTGCCGGCGCCGGTTCTGTACGCGGGAGTCGCGCCGGGATACGCCGGGCTCTACCAGATCAACGCGCAGATTCCGATCGGAACGCCCTCCGGTCCGCAGCCGCTGCAGATTATTCAGAACGGCGCGGCGAGCAATACGGTGACGGTGACGGTTCAGTAATCATGCCCGCTTCCGGCCTGGCGTTATCCTAGGTCTATGGCGTTGCGGCGGATGATCGCGGATCGGCCCCTGAAGGTCTCCAGGCTGCCCTCGTTTCGCGCCGAGCACTTTCCCGATTCCGGGCCGTATCCGTGGCTCGATCAGCCCGACGCGCTCGAGCGGGTCGACCGCAAAATCAGCGCCGACGCGTTGACGCCGGAGGAAGCCCGTCAGTGCCGGTATTGGAGAGAGAACGGCTACATTGTGCTCGAACGCCTGATCGAAGGCCAGGTTCTCGACGATGTCTGGGACGCATACGAGAATGCCGTGCGCGCCGGGAAAATCCAATTGCCTCCGGATCCGGCGGGCGAGAGCGATCCCCATCCCGGCCGCTATCTCAATCCGCACAAGAAGGCCGCGCGATTTTGCCGGATTCTGAAGCATCCGGGGCTGCTTCACTGGCTTCGCGTCCTGCTGGAGCGAGAGCCGAAGACGTTGCAGACGATCGCCTCCCATAAAGGCTCGCAGCAGGGCATCCATTCGGACTCGATCCATATGACCACCTATCCGCTCGGGTATCTCGCCGCGGCGTGGATCGCCTTCGAAGATATTCATCCGGATTGCGGACCGTTGGTCTATTATCCGGGAAGCCACCGCCTGCCGCTCGTCTTCAGCAAAGACGTCGGAATCTCCGAGGCGGACTTTCAGCGCGAAGGGTATGGCCCCTATCACGCCAAATACGAACCGCGGATTCGCGAGGTGATTGCCGAACACAAGTTGCAGCCGCAGTACTTTCACGCGCGCAAGGGCGATGTTCTGATCTGGCACGCGAACCTGCTGCACGGCGGGTCGATGCGGCGGGACCTGCAGTTATCGCGCAAAGCCGTGGTCTGTCACTTCTTCGGGAAGGGAGCATTCGTTTACCACGATCTGTCGGCGGCGCGCTCGCGACAGCAGTACATGGGCACCTGCATGCTTCGCGACGACTCCGGCGGCTTTCGCGGAGTCGGGCGCGCCGGCCGTACCAGGGAGTAGCGGTCGCGGCCCAGCAGGACTGGGAAGGCCAAATGTGCGGGCACGCACATTTCGGCAGGGAGGACGGTTTGGCGAAGCAATTGCTTCGACTAGCACGACCGCCGCGACGCCGTGTAAAAAAAGGCAATCCGCTGAGGCGGCTGAAGAAAGCATTCCGCAAGGAGGACACGATTATGGAAAACGTGACCGGCCATGAAGAAGATATTCACCACCGAAGATCCCATTTACCGATGATCCTGGGTACGATCGCGTTACTCGCGGCGGGCGACATTTATTTCCTTAGCCAGAACAGCAAGCTCGCGGCGCGCCTGGGGCAGCTGGAAGGCTCGATGCGCGCGGACTTTTCGCAAATGGAGGAGAACTGGCAGTCCTCCGCGGGCGCCACTCAAAAGACGCTCGAAGCCCTGCGGGCGCAGCTGGCTGACGAGCGCGGCCAGGCATTGCGCGCTGCGAACCAGGCCAGCCGGAGCGCCAGCCGCCACGCCGATGAGCTGGCGCAAAAGCTGGAAACCGAGCAGCAACAGGTGGCGAGCGCCTTGGGCGAAGTGAAGGAATCGGCGACCACCACTAACGCCAAAGTGGCGGATGTCATCAACCACGTGAGCACGGTGGACTCCCAGGTGTCGCAGGCGCGTTCGGATTTGGACAAAACGATTGCCGATCTGAAAAGCGTGCAGGGGGATATGGGTGTGCAAAGCGGGCTGATCGCGACCAATGGCAAAGAGCTGGCCGCGCTGCGCGAACTGGGCGAGCGGAATTACGTGGAGTTCGACGTCCGCAAGACGAACCAGCCGCAGCGCGTAGGCTCGATCAACCTGATTCTCCGCAAGGCCGACCCGAAGCGCAACCGGTTCACCGTCGACGTGATCGCAGACGACAAGAAGGTGGAGAAGAAGGACCGGGCGATCAACGAGCCGGTGCAATTCTACCTATCGCGCGCTCACCAGCCGTATGAGCTCGTAGTGAACGAAGTAAAGAAAGATCAGATTGTGGGTTATCTGGCTGTACCCAAGGTATTGACTACTTCCCGTTAGTGCCTGCCCTGCAGTACGGGAGATCCGTAGTCCGGATCTCCCGTCTTCTTATCCGCCTCGCTTACCGTTTACGGTTGTATCGCGCGTCGCCTTCGGTCTGCCTCAAAACCAGCTCGGTGACGCGGCCGCTGGCGTCCACAAGGAACTCAGCGGCGGCTCCGGTGGAATCGAACGTGGTCTCCGATTGCGGAATGAGCGGCAGGGCGTTCAGGTATAAGTAGCCGTTGACGACGGTCACGGCCTGGGTTCTCCCCATGAAACCGGCGACCGTGGTGGACCCCGCGTGAAACTCGTACGTTCCGGCATATTTATCGAGAACCGCGCGGCTGAGCGGCACGCCGGCGTTGGCCACAGCCGAAAGACGCACCGTATCGCGCTCGTCTTCGTTGCAGACATTCTCCAGCATCTCGGTATCCGGCGCGTATTTCACCGTCAGGGAAATGGTGAGCGGCCGGGTCAGCGTTTCGGGATCGTCGTAAGTGATCTGAAAGTTCAGGTGTCCGAAGTCGACGCGCCGGAATTTCTCTGTGACGCGCAGCCTCTCGGAATGGGGATGGCCGGCGCGATCGAGCCACGTCCGGTCGTTGAAGCCCGCGCTTTCCACGACGAGGGTTTCGCCCTCCCAACGGCCCACGGAGTACCCAAGCCACGTCGGGTTGGGATCGACCGGCAGTTTGCGCCCGTCCAGAAAAATCTGCCGGTGCCGCCCGCCGCTACCTTCGTATAGCAGCGCGACCACGGCCGGCGATTGCATGATGCGATACAGCCCGCCGGCCAGAATATCGGAGGGTCCACCGGGCAGGCAGTGCGTGACGGGATCGTCGTGCCGGAAATCCGCGACCCGTTTCAGGAACAAGGCCTCGGCCGCCGGCCGGAAGATGACTTCGTCCTTCAGATCCTGAATCAGGTCGAAACGGTAGGGGTTCGGCTCCGGCTGCCACAGCCCGGTCAAATCGGGTTTCCCGGCGGGAGTCCGGGGAGCGGGTGCGGTCAAATTAGGTTTGCCATCCGGCGATCGCGGAATCCCGGGCGTGCGGAAGTTGAGCCATTGCGCGGACAGGGAAACGGGCAGCAAGGCGCACACGGCTGTGGCGATGACTGTTTGGATAATCCGCGCGCCGGAACTTCTCATGGGTCTCTCCCTCGGCAGGTAGTGTACACCGTCCGATCGCCCGAGACCAATTGCCCCGGAATCTGTGACGGCTGGGTGAGGGCGGGGAACCTCTTCGGGGCCTGCGGTGTCCAATGCACAATATGCGGCCGCGCCGGGAGCTAATATTCTGCCCTGCTATCCGTCTTATCACCAACGCTCCATGTCAGTCACGAGGAGATTGCCCATGCACAAGCCGATCATGCCGATAGTTGCTCTGATGGCTCTATCGGGAAGCGCGCTGCTCGCTCAGGATATTACTGGGACCTGGCAGGGCACGCTGGTTGCCGGCCGCGAATTGCGGACGGTCATTAAGATTTCAAAGACGCCGGGCGGCAGCCTGGGCGCCACTCTCTATAGCATCGACCAACCAGCGCCGCCCATCCAGATATCCACGGTGACGGTACAAGGCTCTGCCCTGAAGCTAAACATCGCCACCATGGGCGCGACCTACGAGGGCAAACTCAGCGGAGACGGCAATACGATTACCGGCAGCATGACCATGGGGCCGAACCCGCTGCCGCTGAATCTGACTCGCGCGACGCCCGCCACGGCCTGGGCCATTCCCGAGCCGCCGCCTCCGCCGAAATTGATACCGGCGGACGCGAATCCCGTGTTTGAAGTAGCGACCGTCAAGCCCAGCAATCCCGATGAGAAGCGCTACGGTATCAATGTACGGCCCGGCGGCGCTTTCTCGACCGTCGGCACGACGCTGCGCGATCTGATCACCTTTGCCTATGGCGTGCACCGGCAGCAGATCCTCGGCGCGCCGGGCTGGGTGGAGTCAGACAAATTCGACATTTCGGCCAAGCCGGATATCGAAGGCATCCCCAACGACCGGCAGATCCGGTCGATGATGCAGAAGCTGCTGGCCGAACGGTTCAAACTCACCTTTCACCACGACAAGCGGGAACTGACTGTGTACGCGTTCAGCGTCGCAACCGGCGGCGCCAAGTTGACCAGAACGCAGGTGACAGGCGTCTCGCTTCCCGGTCTGGGCTTCCGCGGACTCGGGAGCATGATCGCGCGGAACGCGACGATTGGGGACATGGCGAACCTGCTCCAGTCGATGGTGCTGGATCGGCCGGTGGTGGATCAAACCGGGCTCACGGACCGGTTTGACATCACGCTGAACTGGGCGCCGGACGAAACGCAGTTTCGCGTGCGAGGCGACCAGCCACCCCTGCCGCCTCCGTCCGATGCGGACACGCGTCCCGACTTATTCAAGGCAGTTCAGGAGCAACTCGGACTGAAGCTGGAGTCGACGAAGGCGCAGACGGACGTATTGGTGTTCGATCACGTGGAGAAGCCCGAGGCTAACTAGACATCCAAAGCCAGCGCGGCGTGGAGGAGAGTCTCGCCGCGCTGGCCGGGGCGGCACACACCCGGAATAACCGGAGCCGCCAATGGGAAAAACGGGCGCGGCTTACGCCACGGTGGGGGAGAGTTCCGGACTTCTCACCACGGTATTCGACGAAAACCGGGCGGTGCCAAAAACCGCATCTTGCGGCGTGCGGCGTACGCGCATCCGTTCCCGCAATCCGAGCCGGTGCATGATGCGGCCGACGTGATCGGGATCATAGCGGATGCCGAACCGGGCGAAGATCGCTTCGGCGAAGCGGGCTGTGGTCCAGGTGTCGGAATCGAAACCCGCGGCGCGCGGCCCGGCCTGGTAGGTCTCGGCCACAGCCTGAAGCTGATCGGGTTTCAGGCGGCTCGGACGGCCGGGGGCGCGCCTCTTGCGCAACCCTTCCAGCCCGTTGCCGTTCAAAGCCCGGCACCAGCGCGAAGCCGTGGTGCGGCTCACGCCGAATTTCCGGGCGACTTGAGATTGGGAGAGTCCCTTTTGCAGGTCCTGCGCGGCTTGCAGGCGCCTGTTCTCCATTTCGTCGCGAGACAGAATGCCATGTGTGACGGTATCCATACCCCTCGCGCGGTAATTCAGATGGCCAGAGCGATACCAGAATACCAGAAAACATTCTGGATGCAAATTGTTTTTTGCAGATATCGCGATTTTTCGCGGTGAATCGACAATAATTGAGTAGTGACCCCGCGTCTCGAGCTGCGAAGAGTTTCGAAGACCTATCAGAACGGAGGCCAGCCGGTGGAAGTATTGCGCGAGATCTCGCTAGCGCTCGCGCCCGGTACGGTGACCGCGCTGCTCGGCCGCAGCGGCTGCGGCAAGACCACGGTGCTCAACCTGGCCGGGGCGATGGATTTTCCAACTGCGGGTGAAGTGTTGATCGACGGGCGCGCGACTTCCGCTCTATCCGAATCGGAACTAACCGCGCTGCGCCGCCGCCGCGTCGGCTTCGTCTTCCAGTTCTTCCAGTTGCTGCCGACTCTCTCGGTTGTGGAAAACGTGGAGCTGCCGCTGCTGCTGGCCGGAGCGCCGCAAGCCCGCGATGCGGCGCGCGACCGCTTGCGCTGGGTTGGCCTGGACGAGAAGGCCGCATCGATGCCCTATCAGCTCTCCGGCGGCCAGATGCAGCGGGTCGCGATTGCGCGGGCATTGGTCCACGAGCCCGACCTGCTGCTGGCCGACGAACCGACCGGCAATCTCGACACCGCCAGCGGCGAACAGGTGTTGGCTTTGTTGCGCGAGAGCGCCTCGCGTTTCGGCGCGACGGTCCTCGTCGCTACGCACAGTGCTGAAGCGGCGGCGATCGCGTCGACGCGTGTGCATCTGCGGGATGGGCGGATTGAGGCGATCGAGTAGAGAGACCGTAGTGCAGACTTAGCCCAGGTCCTCCCACTCCTCCGGCTCTATGTGGGCTTGCTTGAGAATGCTCCACAGCGTTCCGACAGGCACTTCGGCTCTCTTCGGAACAATGGCAATATCAACGTCGTCGCCAATCGGGCGTACGAATTTCACGTGGCTGCCCTTTTGGCTGGCTACTACAAGGCCGGCCGCCTCAAGACGTCGCTTGACCCACGCGAAAGGGCTGGGGCTTAAGCCGCCCCAACCTCCACCGCAATCGTGCGTACTTTAGGCGGGCGCGTAGGCAACAAACCTTTTTTGAATCCCGGAACGATCGTTTCCGAGAAACAGGGCCGCGAACGCAGGTAGCGGCCTCTTTCACTTCCGTGCTTCGAAGCGCACTTCGACTTCAGTGTTCACCTGCACGGGATGCCCGCCCTGCACCGGCGGCTGATACCGGAACTGAGACCACGGTATGCTCTCACACAGCTGCATCCCGGTCCCGAGCGCCGTGACTTTCCCTTCCGAGCCGATCACGACTTTGCACAGAACCGTTCCCCCCTCAGGCTCCCACAGAGGCGCTGTTTGTACCGTCGGGCCTTCAATCAAGAATGCCTTCTGCTTTTCCGCAGGAACAGAAACCTCGAGGACGTCCTTCGCCTGATCCCCAGCCTCCTGTTTCTTGGCGGAAGCGCCGGCGTCCGGGGCTGGTGCGGGCTCGAGCCGCGTCACCAGGAATACGGGCCGCGCCGGATACCGTTTCACCCGCGCGCGCAAGGCCGACGCTTTGCCATCGAAGACGTCAAACGGCAGGCCGCTCCAGGCCATGCTCACCACGCGCTCACAGCTCGCGGGGAGCGGATAACCGTTCTTGCCCTGGTCGGGATCGCCAATTTCGTCAATCACCCGTTGCGCGTACACTCCCTCAGCCACATACTCCTTTCCGGCTGTTACCTCAACTGCCGTCTTGAAGAACAGCCGGTAGTGACGCAGCCCGTCCACAAGGTACGCCGAAGGCCCTCCCGCGTTGAGGGCGGTATCGATCGCTGTCGATTCGGCCGTAATCACGGCCTTGCCCTGGATTTTGTCCGGCGGCCCCGCCTTCTGGGCGTCTTTCGCCGGTGTTCCACTCGAGCATCCCGCCAGCCCGGCAAGCGCCGCCAAGAAGAGACAAAAACTACTCCCGCTGCGATTCATCCGCCGCGCCCTCGCTTTCCAGACGCTTCCGTCCGAATGCGACGGTACCACGCGACAGTGTCGCTGACAACCGGCCTCTTGCCGCTTCGCGCTTAGCGGGCTTCCCGGTTGATGAGGATCACCGCTTCGGGCTCGCCTTTGGCATCCTGCTGGATGATGGAGCAGCTCCGCACGCGGATCACGGCTCCGTTCTTGCGGCGGTGCAACACCTCGCCGGCGCCGGCCCCAGGCAGGTTCGGGCCGGCGGCCTCGAACAGCTGGTTGGACTGCCGTCCGAACGCCTCGTCCATGGTCCAACCGTAGAGTTGCTCAGCCGCCTTGTTCCAGAACAGCACCGTGCCGCCAATCGAGGTCACGATCATCGCGTCCGGCGCCTGGTCCAACAGCGTTCCGTACTTCTTCGGCGACAACACCGGCTCCGGCAGGATTCCCGGCCACTCGGAAGCCAGATCCTGTAGCGCGAGATAGCGCTGCAGCACCGCTTCCTGCTCCTGGACCAGAGAGGCGGCGCTCTGGGCGTCCTCCGACTGTTTCTTGAGCATCTCAATCACGAGAGAAGGTGAGGCCGAATCCAATTCCACGCCGATGTGATAGGACTCTGCATCCTCACTTCGCTTGTAGCGCACGGTCCCTTTGATTATGCGCCCGTTCCACCGGATTTGGATGTCCGGCCCCGCGCACACCGGCTGGTTCACCAGCAACTGGAGGCCGCGCGTCGAGATATCGCGGATCTGCACCGACCACCTCGGGCCGGCCGCCCCGCTAATGATCTCCGCCGGCTGATTTACCAGATACCGGCGTTCTTTGCGATGCTCGGCCCGCCGGGGCGGCGGCATCAAGATACTATACGGATCGGCTGGGGATGGTTCACGGTCGACAGGCCTGCGCATCATGAGGAACAGAAACTCTTGCAACTCGAGTGCCAGCCGTGGGTGTAAGACGTCATCCTGGAGATCAATGACTTAGCGGGAAGAAAGAACCGTTTCCTCCGTCAACTTGCTGACAAGTTGTCGGCCCCGGGAGCAGAATGTCCTTTGATATCGTAAACGGCATGCCTAGGAAGCGCCCGGGGTTCGCCGTAATCGCTCTCGGTGCGTATTTCGTGGCCTTGCTCCTGTTTCAGTCCCGCCTTACCTGGGAGAACTTCAACCGCCAGTTTCATATCATCGAAGCGGCGCAAGCTCCGTTCACGCTGGGACCCACCGGCGTTACCCTGAACATCCTTCGCCCCGAAGCCGCCGCCGCGGGCTTGGCCCGGGGCGACCGGTTGCTCGCGCTCGACGGCAAACCCGCGCTCGGCGAACGCAGTCCCCAAGCTGCGGCGAACGAACGCCGCGCCGGTGACCCGATGCTGGTAACCGTCGAGCGGAATGGCGTACCTGTCAGCGCCTCCGTTCGCCTGAGCGCCGCCGCCGACGCCCCGCTGACCGTCACGGACTGGATTGTGTTCGCGTTCCTCGACGTCCTGACTCCGTGGTTTTGCCTCATCCTCGGCTTCGGCGTCGCCTTTCAGCGGCCTCGTGATCCGCTGGCCTGGCTGCTGCTTCTGCTCCTGATGAGTTTCGGCGGCGTCGCCCAGGCGGGCCGCGTGCTGATCATCGTATCGAGCTGGGAGATGCCCACGCGCCCGCTGGCAGTGCTCTATTACCTGACCATCACCAACTCCTGGGGCTTCTGGATGCTGCTTTTCGGACAGTATTTTCCCGACCGCTCCGCTGCCAATGCCTGGGACCGCAGCATCCGCTGGATCGTGGGCGTGCCGCTCGCGTCCTTTGCACTTCTGTGGGGTGTCTCGAATGCTCTCGCGATCGAGAATGCCCGCGCCCTGCCGTTCGAAATTGCCGTGCAACGGTGGAGCGCGGCCGATATCGTGGGCCAGGTGCTGGGGATCGCGCTGTTCTTCGCGAACCTCTTATTAAAAACGGGACGCGCCACGCTGGCGGACGCACGACGCCGCCTCCGGCTGCTGATGAGCGGCGCCGCGATCAGTCTGACGCCGGTCATCCTCCTCGCCTTGTCGGCGCTGTTGATACGGGGGCCACTCACCGCGTTCCTCACGTTCTCCCCATGGTTGTGGATTCCTTCCCTGCTCTTACTGTTCTTGTTTCCCTTGACGCTGGCCTACGTCATTGTGGTGGCTCACGCCATGGAAGTGAACGTCGTGATCCGCCAGGGGCTTCAGTATGCCCTGGCCCGCGGCGGCGCGCGTCTCCTGATGGGCTCGCTCGTCCTCGCGATCGCCATTTACTCGGCGCGCATCGCGTACGAACCGGGCCTCGCGCGGCCGCGCCTGTTGCTGTTGGTCATTGTGCTGGCCGGCGTGGTGTTGCTCTTGCGCGCCGTTTCCGCGCGGCTATATCAGTGGATCGACCGGCATTTCTTCCGCGAGGCCGTCAACACCGAGCACGTGCTGGCTGAGCTCAGCGATACAGTTCGCACGATTGTCGAGTCCGAGCCGTTGCTGCAGACGGTTACCGAGACCATCTCCTCGGCGCTACACGTCAACCGTGTGGCCGTCCTCCTCCGCCGCAACGACGAGTTCGTTCCCGCGCATGCGCTGGGCGTCAACGACCATGGGGCCCCGGTCCGCATTTCGGCTAAGGGTCCTCTAGCGGACCGTCTCGGCCGCGAGCGCCTGCCCGTCCGCGCCGACGCCACCGCCGCCCAGATCGTGGGGGAAGCCGCGGACCGGAAGGCCTTGCAGACGCTCGGCGCCGAACTGTTGTTGCCAATGTCCACCAACAATCGTCTGCTCGGCTTCCTCAGCCTGGGGCCGAAACGATCGGAGGCGCCGTATTCTCCGTCCGACGTTCGTTTGCTCGAAGCCGTCGCCGTCCAAACCGGTCTCGCTCTCGAAAACAGCCGGCTGACTGCAGAGATGGCCACCGAAATCGCCCATCGCGAGCGCATCGCCCGCGAGCTCGAAATCGCCCGCGACGTCCAGGAACGCCTATTTCCGCAAGAGGCCCCGGCAGTCACAGGTTTGGATTACGCCGGCAGGTGCCGGCCCGCGGCGACCATCGGGGGAGATTATTACGATTTCCTCCCCCTGTCGGCCAACCGCCTCGCCTTTGCCATCGGCGACGTTTCCGGAAAAGGAATTCCGGCGGCCTTGTTGATGGCCAGCCTGCGCGCCTCTTTGCACGCCCTGGCCATCGCGCACGCGGGAGATCTTGCCGCGCTGATGGCGAACCTGAATCAGCTCATCTACGACGCGTCGGCCTCCGATCGCTTCGCCAGCCTCTGGTACGGCGTCTTCGATCCTTCCACGCGTTCCTTCGCGTACGTCAACGCCGGCCACAACCCGCCCATCCTCATTCAAGCGTGTGGCGACATTGTCCATCTGGAGGAAGGAGGTCTCATGCTTGGAGGGTTCCGGGCCGCCAGCTACAAACAAGGCTCCGTCACGCTCGCGCCCGGCGACACGGTTATCCTGTTCACCGATGGGGTCAGCGAAGCCATGAGTCCTGCCGGCGACGATTTTGGCGAAAAGCGGCTGGTTGCGGCGGTTCGCGGAGCCGCGGGCCTGCCGGCGGCCCAACTGCTCGATCGCCTCCTCTGCGCCCTCGATGCATTCACCGCGGGCGCTCCGCAGCAGGACGACACTACTCTGGTCGTGGTTCAGGCGCGTTGACGCACGGCTTCGTGCGACTGTCAGAACGTCTTCAGGAATTCGATCAAAGCTCGCTTGTCTTGGTCGGTCAGACCGGGCTCGCCAATCGGGTGAAGGTCCCCGGGCTCGACGTACCCGGTTCCGAAATAGTGCCCGCGATTGACCACCAGGTCCGGACACTTGCTCAACTCAAGCAATGGGTCCACGAGACCCGCAAGCACCTGCTTCGCCTGGTCGTCAGTCGCATTGGGCGGCAATTTCTTGAGGTCGTCAAGCATCTGTCCAACCAGCTTCACCGCCTTCGCTTCATAGGCGGCGCGCTGCACCGGGTCGGAGTCTTCCGAAAGCAGGTTGAGACTGGCCAGAAGATTCACCGGGGTTCCTGCCGGAATCGGGCCCATGTCGATGCCTCCAGCACGGAAGACTGCCGGCAAGAACCGTTCGCCGAGTCCCAATAGGGGCTCGAGGGGCGGAGGGACGTAACCCCTCGCAACCCTCAAGTAACTCTGCGAGGTGGTGCGGTCGATCATCCCGGGAATTTTGTCGCGCAGAACCAGGTCGCGATCGCGCTTTTCGGGCCAGAGCATTTTTTCGATTGAATCGTCGAAAGAACGCATGCGCGATTCAACCGAGGGACTCGACTCGAACTTGCCGACGGTGTTGTTGAGTAGAAACGGAGCGGTGGCCCAAAGGCTGATGAGCGAGGGAGGCCTGGTGTATCCACGGCCGCCCGCCGGCATTGTATAGTGCTTGATTTCGCCGGTCACGGGATGAAACCAGGTGATGTCTCCGACGGAGGGAAGTTCCTTGTACGACTGGGAAGTGAAATTGTCCCAGATGTTACCGCCGAGACCATTCGTGGCTAGCGGGCTGCACGCATTCGTGTGAAGCAAAGTGACGGGAACGCGAAACTCCGCAGAAAGGTAGTTGTCCTTCAAGAAATCGTCCGCGAGCACGATGTCGCGGATCTGCTTCTTGAAGTCGTCGGTTTTCGTCCATTGCCAGTACCTGTCCCAGCACCCGAGGTAGTCCTTGCCGGCGCAACCCGAAGGATCGAGGCCCTGGGCCTGCTGGGGCAGCTTGCTGGAGTGGCAGCGTGCGCAGTTCTCGGCGAACACAGTCTTGCCGCGAGTCAGGGTGGCCCGATCTTTGGTGAGATACCGATCGCCGCCCGGCGCATCTTTCAGCTTGTGGGGCTCGGTCGCCTTCAAGAAGAACAGAGCCGTGGCGGGCGTTTGCGCCTCGGTCGCCTTGAAGTACGCCGAATTCTTGCGCGCAGTCTCGATCGTGATCGGCGTGACGCGCTTGCCGCCAACCAGCGCATTAAAATGGAGCAGCCATTCTTCACTGAACGTTCCGATATTGAGATAAACACGATTGAGAGCGCCGAGCGCACCCACAGAATCGGCTCCGTCTTTCAAAACACGCGGCGTCCAGACGGTGTCGGGCTTCTCGAAGAATTGCGTCAACGGGCCCGACTGTACGTAATCATTGAATTGGTGGTTGTTCAAACCGCCGCCGGCCAATCGCTCCTTGCCCCAGCGGCGCCCTTGCTGCAAGCGCGGCCCCAGCAGGTAGACGGCGTTCATAGTCCGCGGGTTATTGATGTTATCGGTGGAGATCAGCGAAGTGTCGAGGGTTCCCGGCCGGTAGGTATGAAACACCTGGAATGCGAAGTTCTTTTCGTCGGCGTTCCACACGAAAATGCGATCGGTCCAGAAGTATTGCGAGCCGACGTTGGAGGACATGTTGGCCCATTGCGGATTGTTGGGATTCGACGGCGGCTTCACGGGGTTCGGCCCGATATGGCAAAAGCCGCAGGACATGCCGACGCGGTAGGGCCGGACCAGGTCCCGCGACTCGTAGTAACTCGGATCGCTATAGTAGCGCACCGGATCCCACTTCTTTTGCGCGGCTTCGTCGAAAGCCGGGTTGGGAAACAGCCGCAAACCGACCACTCCGGTTTCGTACCCGTAGTAAGACCCGACGGGCAGATTCCTGCCGCGCGCGCCGATCTTCACTCCGGGATACTTCTGCTCGTTCTCAAAGGGATCGGGAGCACAATCGGGCTTTCGCTGGTCCAGCCACAACCCGAAATGGTTCGAGTCCGGCCCCGTGGCTTTCACGAAGCAGGGATCGTTCACGAGCCCGAGATAATCCCAGCGGTTATCGCGGCTGAACTTCAGCCCGGGGCTCGATGTCAGGATCTTCAGAAAGTCCAGCAGTCCGACGCTGGTGACGGTGAGGGTGTCCCACATCGCGTCGTTGCCACCGGTCCACACATTCCAAGTGTTGCGGCCTTTGATCTCATCCGCGCTTAGAGCCAAACCGCCGTCCATATCATGAAAGTAATCTTCGTCGGCCGCGACAAACGTGGATGCGTCGCGTCCGGCGGCCAGTGCCTCGTCTTTCACTGCCCCGGAGCGCGGCCGGCCAGCCTCGAAAACCAGCAACGCTCCGCCGGCCACGACCACGATCAAAACCAGTACAGCCAGAATGACCCTCTTCATAGTGCTTCCTCCACGGAGATCTACTACACCGCCCTCGCGAAATAGCGGATGGCTCGAATGCCGGGCAAAAAGAAATAGGCGCCACCTCTGACGGTAATGAACCGGGGAATTTCCGTGACGCGGGCCGGGCACTTGCCTTCTCTCGGAATCGAGAAGCGGCCTTCCGGCGCGCCCAGCAGCGGATCGCTTTCATCGGGCAGCCCGTTGAATTTGCCGCTCACGATCCAGGCATTCTGCACGAATTCGAACTGGCGCGAGATACTCGCGTTGAGACAGACAAAATGGAGTCCGGCCGGGCCCGGGTCCTGACCGGGCCGCCCGTACTCGCGCCCGCGGCGCAACAGCCGGTGAAATCGCGTAGACGCGATGAGGTCGTCGTGGAACCCTGGCGCGCCGGCGCCGAGCATGGTCAACGTTCGAGAAATAATGCCCGAAGGCCTGCCAGGGAAATCGGAGTTGCGCGGATTCGCGCGACGGATGTGGGCGCCGAACGGGCAGCGGAGGCCCTCAGCGTCCTCTCTGTAAGTGAACCGATTCCCCGGTTCACCCGCGGCCTCCGGGATTCCTTCAATCGCGTCCGCACTCAGGGGAACCAGCGGCGATCCATCATCGAGGCGCCGTCCGACGAGGGCCTCTGCCAATGCCTTTCCGCCTGGATAGGAGCCGTTTTGGCGATTCACGAAATTCCAGAAACCGGTGACATCCTGTTCCAGTTGCCGTAAGACGAGGTAGGTCCCGTGACGGCCCAGGTCGCGCTTTCCAGGATCGTCCTGGCTGGGAAGCAGCGTAGAGGCGCCCTCGTCATCGGGATCAAGCAGGGGCCGTTCCGTGTACTTGCCGTACTCGTTCAGGTAGCCCAACACGAACTCACCGAGCGACACCAGGTTCGTGTAGTCGATTTGATCCTGCGAGGTGTCGCGGCGGCCCTCCCAGTCCAGTTCCGGCTGACTAATCCCGTCGATAAATCCGAAGGGCTCCCGGCCGTTCAGGTCGGAAGTGTTGAGCACATCGCCTTCGAACGCGCGAGACCAGTCCGCATTGCAGACTTGCTGCTGCCAGCCCGCCATTTCGCCGGGAGCAGCCAGTAAGATCACGAGCAAGTCGATCCGATCCTTCGGTCCGCCCCAAAGCCACTTCGAGGGATCGTTGTCACCGGTATCGCCCAGGCGGTGGGAGCGGTTGGGTTCGCCCACCATGCCGTTGACAAATTCGGGCGAGAAGCTCGCGACAACCTGTTCGCGGACACCCAGACTCCGCAAGCCCGACGCTGTAAATGCCACTTGCAGCGCGCGAGTTGGTGGAGGCGACTTCGCTTCGGCCGTGCTCACCGGCGCCGACGCCAGCCACGCGCGCGCCGCAGCCTGGTCCCGAATCCGCATCAGATAGAGGCGGGCATCGGTCAGCCTGGTGTATCCGAAGCGCAACAGGCCCTGGACGTCGGTGTAGTCGACCCTGCTCATTGTCTCCTCAAAGCAGCGCAGCCCACGCGCGTGCCTGGCTGTCGTTTAACCTCTCCATTTCGAGTTGTCGACGGATGGCCGTGTTGCGGCGCAGGTCGTTCGCGCTCAAACCGGCGTGCGCGTTGTACCAGACTTCCGTGGCAAACTCATGGCGCCGAATGAAGTGCTTGAACTTCTGTTCATCCTTCGCGCCATCAAGCACCAACCAGCGCGTGGACGGATACCCGATGCCGTTCGAAAAGACAACATTCAGTCCGAAGGCAACTTTATTGATGAAGTCGTCCATGTAGCTCTCGAGGCTGCCGTCGTAGTTACTTGCAAAAAGCATGCGTTTCTTGTTGTCGATGAATACCCAACGAGCGAAGTGAATGGAATGTACGCGCGCAAGCGCACCCTGGTTGTAGATGTGCCGGGTAGAGTAGTTGATAGCTGCAAGCAGCAGAACGGTTGTCCAGCGCCGGAAGACGCCGGGCTTGAGACTGCCCATGGCGCTGAACTGGTTGGTGAATCCATGATCTTCAATGTCCGCCAATTTCTTCGCGAGAGCTGGATTGGGCGGAGGCGCGATGACCGGATCTGAATTCTCGCGCGATCGCAGCACGAGCAGGAGGACCGGCGTCCAGAGCAGCAGCCCGAGCAAGAGAATCGGGGCCATGAGAACGGCGTGAAGCTTATTGGAAATCCACCAGCGTATCGGCGTCTTTGGCTCCGGCTCCGGCATGAGGCCGTTTTTCCGCGCGTATTCGCGAAGCTGGGCGTGTAACTGCACGGCGGGTTGATCGAGGAGATCCGGCGCCTTGGCGAGGTAATCGACCAGGGCCGTACGCAGGCGCGCTTCCTGGCGGCATTGCTTCGCGGTGCGCCCGATCCAGTTGACATAGGCCGCCGCCGGCGGACACTCACGATCCTTCATCCAGGCTCGGATATCGGTCGTCTCGTTGAATCCTTCGCAATGGGAAAAAATCCGGCGTAAACCTGGGCCGGCGTGGTCGACCAGTTGGGTTACAAACTCGCCGTAGGAGCCGTCGAAATCGGCCAAAAACGCCAAGTATAGAGGATAGCTCGGCGGCTGCCGGCCGTATACAGCGATATCGCCGGTGGTCTGGTCGTCGAGAATGACCAGGCGCGCAAAATGCAAGTCCTCGAACCGGGCGAACGGGAGCAAGGAATTCAGCGGGTCGACCTCGCCGGGCTGCCGGTTCATGCCTGCGAGAAGGCTTCTTAGAGACGTGTCGCGGCCGGCGGCAATCGGCGCCACCAGTGTCAGGTTCGATTGCGGAATCATGCGCCGGGATGATTGAATTCGAGGCAAAAATCAATCAGGCGCTTCTGCTCCCAATACACTTTGCCCAGATAGAGATCGGGCCCGATCTGGCGAATCTCGTCGCGAATCCACTGAGCCACGAGCGAAGTCTTCGAATAGTCCAGAACGATACACTCCTGGCCGTCCAGCCAGCTCTTGTCCTTATACACGGTGGCGACAATCGCGTTGAGTCCGAGAACCGAGATGCGATTGGTCAGGACGCCGCGCTGGGCGTCGAAGGTTTTTCCCTGCCAGGCGAAGAGACTGACAAACTCGGCGATCTCCCGGCTAAAAACGGTGCCGGGCGCGATGATAGCGGTTCCCTTGGCTGGTCCGTTGGGAATCGGGCCGGACTGGCTCTTCTTGAACAGGTCGTCCAGCTCTTGCTGGCTCATCTTGAGCAACTGATCCACGCTATAGGTAACAGCCACGAATTCCCTCCTGTGAAAAATCTCGTGGAATTATATACTTCGCGCGCCAAATTATATACTTCGCGCGCCAAAAAGGAAATGGGGTTATTTCTGAGCCTCCGAACCGGCAAGGATGACCTCGGCCGCTTTTTCGCCGATGATGTAGACCGCGCCGGCAATGAAGAAACCGGGGATTCGCGGGAACACCGAAGCATCCACTACCCGTAAAGCCTCAGCGCCGTGCACGCGAAAGTCGCTCGAAAGCACGCCGCCCCGTTCGCGCGGGCCGATGGGGCAACTACAAGAGGCATGGTGGCCCCAGGCGTTATCGCGGACAAACTGGCGGAGGTCCTCGGCAGTCTCGACCGACTCACCCGGCAATTCTTCCTTCGCCACCAGTTTCTGGCGGCGAAGCTTCTCCGTCAGGCGGCGCACAAAGCGGATCCCATCCACAACGGCATCGAGATCCTTCTCCCCGCCCTCCTCGAAGTAGTTGAAATTGATCAACGGCGTATCTCGGGGATCGGCGGAGCGCAAGGTCACCTCTCCGGCGCGATTCCCGGTATGGGCCTTCAGCACGACCCAGGTCAGACAATTGAGGTCGCGGGCGCACTCGGCGGAGTATGACGGGTAATATCCTCTGAAATTCGCCAGCAGAGCCATGCAGAAGAGGTCGGCCAATCCGGCGCCGGGGGAGCGCCGAAACAGCGTGAGAACGGACCCGTTGGATATGTAGGCGCCGTCCCGGTTCGTCTTCCAATCGTGGAACTGAGGGTCACCCGGCCCGAACGTCGCCCCGCGGTAAGCGTGCCAGGCCTCGAAATTCATCCGGTTCACCACGCCGATCTCATAGCGATCCTGAAGGTTCCGCCCGACTCCCGGAAGGTCAATTCTCGACTCGATTCCGTGCCGCTTCAGGGTTTCTGGCGGTCCGATACCAGAGAGCATCAGTAACTGCGGCGTGTTGAACGCTCCGCCAGCCAGGATGACCTCCCGCTGCGCACGAACAAAGCCCGACTCTCCTGCCTCCGGATTCGGACTGGGGTGCGCGCGGTATAGGCGCTCGCCGCGGAGATACGCGACCCCGATGGCGCGATTGCCTTCCATCACCACACGCGAGGCAAGAGCATGCAGCACGATTTTCAACCGCTCCGGGTATCGATCGGCTACCTGCAAGAGCCGCTCGCGGGTGCCCTGGCGGGCGTGATTCGCGGTGGTAAGGGGGATAAAGCGGACGCCGACGGCGTCGTCGCGAACGAGCCGCCAGTCGTTGGGGTCGAACGAACTCTCGGCGGCCCAAAGAGCGCGACTGGCGTAGTGGCCGTCCTCTGTCATCGCTTCCAGAGCGCAATCTTTAATCGTTTTGGCGAGCGCATGGTTGCCGATTGTCTTCAACGGTAGCGCCAACTCGGTACGCAGCCAGCCGTTCCACCCGTGGCGCGTAGGATTTATGCCGAGTTTCGCCAAAAGGCGCCACAACGGCCTGTGACCGCAATTCTCAAGGCGTTCGAAGTAGGCGCGCATGCGCGGCGCCTCCCAACTGCGATCGCCCGTCAGATCGGCGATTTGATTCCAGTCCGCATTCTGCGGGTAGACCAGGATCATGGCATTGTGGGCCGTGCAGCCCCCGAGCGCGGCCGCCCGCGGGTAGAACACGCCATCGGGAGCGCGGCGATACTTCGAATCGCGCTCCTGCGTTGCCTGATCGCCGTAGTGCCGAACAAAGAAATCCCATGCCAGCGCTTCGTTTTCGGAGGCGAAGACATGGAATCCGGGAACATCGTAGTCGAAGGGCAACCGGTTGCCGCCGGGATTCACCGGGTCGCCGCCTGAGAGTTGGCGCGGGTCGCCACCGGCCTCCAGGACTACGACGCGGTGGCCGGCTTCCGCCAGCCGCGCAGCCACCGTGCCTCCGCCGGCGCCGGAACCCACGACGACGTAATCCGCCTCCCATGGCGCCTCAGCCGGTGTCATTTGACCGAGCCCCCTCGGACTCGAATCCATTCAATAAACTCTTGCATTTCGGCGAAAGTCCAGCTTATCCTAAGAGCCGTTCGAAAGCGCCAACCGGCCGGATATGTTCGTTTCCGTACTTAACCGGCAAGCCTTGCTGGTAGCCGCCGCAGCCGCCCTGGCATCCCTCAGCGCTTGCAACAAACACTCTACGCCGGTTCAGGGTCACGTAACAATGTGTTCGGATTCGGTGGACGCCAACTCTCCGGTGCTCGCCGACGGCGGGTTCGCCTTCAATATTTCCAATACCAGCAACAATCCTTCCGAGATCAATTCCGGTAATATCTCCAAGTTGAGCCTGGCGCTTTCGCACGCCGCCGCGGGCGAAACCGAAAAGCGCGGTACCCCGGCGATGACCCGGCAGGCCGTTTTTTTTGCAGCCGGACGGAGCGTCATCGCGATGAACCGGATGTCCGGTTGCCGATATTGGTCTTACGACGTCGTGGATCAGTCAACACCGCTGGTCGGCGCCAATGCCGTGCGCTCTTCCTCGGTCTACTACCTGCATGAAGGCGGCACGAAACCAACGCTGGTCCTGGTGGGCGATTGGTACGCGAACTTCTATGCGATCGACGCGAGGGCGGGAACGCTCGTGTGGTCGAAGTTCATCGGCGCCGATCGGGATCATCACACGATCACCGGGGGTGTGCAGTTCTATGGCGGCAAGTTATTCGTGCCCATCGCGAGTAAGGAGGTGTTGACGGCTCTGCTGGAGTTCGGGGCAGCGTGTTGCAAGAGCCATGGAATGCTGCAAGCTCTGGACCCCTATACCGGCAGTATTTTCTGGACCTACAATACAAGCCCGGACGCCACGCTGGACCCAAAAGAGAACCGGTATGCTCCCAACGGAATGAGTCTTTGGAGCGTGCCCGCGATCGACCCGGTTCGCGGTTCGGTCTACGTGGGAACGGGCCAGAACTACACGCCTCCCACCACGAGCAATGAAGACTCGATCGTGGCGCTCGATATCAATACAGGGAAGCAGAAATGGGTGTTTCAGGGGAGCACGAACGATGCCTGGAACACCAGTTGCCAGGCGCCGATCCCGCTCTTAACCAAGAACTGCCTGCCGAAGCCGCCCGGCGGTGGCGACCTGGATTTCGGCGCCCCGCCGTTGATCGCGCACCTGAGCAATGGAACCGACGCGGTGATTGCGGGGGAAAAGAGCGGCGTGCTGTTTTCTCTCAATCCCGACACGGGAGCAAAGAACTGGTCCGTGCGGCTGGGCGCCGGGGGCAATCTCGGCGGAATCCATTGGGGCATGGCAGCGGACGCCATGCGTGTCTACGCGGGCGTCAGCGACGTGACCGTGAACAAGATAACCGGCCTCAGCGTCGATAACCTGGGCAACCTCCGGGATGTGGTGGGCAATAGTATTGAAATCTCGGCGAACGGGAAGCCGGGCGTTTACGCGGTCGATTTGATTACGGGGAAAGTTGCGTGGGAGCAGCACCCGACGCACACCTGGAACGATCCGCAACAGGGCACGCTCACCGTCCCCTCCATCTTTTCAGCGCCGCTCTCGGTGACCAACGACGTAGTGTTCGCTGCTTCCCTGGATGGCGTCGTGAGGGCATACCGCACTTCTGACGGAGCCGAGCTTTGGTCCTACGCGACTGCCCGCCAATTCACAGACTCAAACGGCACGCCCGGCAATGGGGGCACGATCGATGGCAGCCCGGCCGTTCCGGGCGGATCCGACCTGCTGGTGAATTCCGGATTCAACACGTTCGGCAGAGCTAACCGGTTCCAGGGCGGCCCTGGCAACGCGCTGCTCCTGTTCCGCCTGCCTCAGTAAAGTTATGCTCCGAACGAAGCTCGGCGCTCTTTTTGAACGGCTCGCGGATACTAAGCTTGGCGCCCAGATCTTTCAGTTTCTCAGCGATTCGGCGTTCGGCTTCGCCAAGATCATCCGGCGGCCGGTTGGCGCGCGCCGCGTCTTCGATCGGATTTTCAATCGTCCGATTGCGTCCACCGTGCAGTTCCTGAAGAATCTCTTCCGGACGAACCAGCACTTGAAGATCGCGGAAGAACGGCTGCTCCCGGACGAAGACCAGATGACGGCCGATATCATCGACGTGTTTCGCCAGAATATGCTTCGGCGTTACAGCACGCGAAAGGTTGAACGCGGCGCCAATGCGAAGACATATGGCGTGGCGCGGGCGGAATTCCGCGTCCTCCCCGGCCTGGCTGACCACTTAGCCGTGGGTATCTTTCAGGCGCCCCAGACCTATCGTGCCTGGGTGCGCTTCGCCGACACGGGAAGCGTGATCACGCCCGACCCCGAGCATGTCGGAGTGGTTGGCATCGGGATCAAACTGATGGGTGTGCCCGGCCCAAAGCTGTTGGACGACGAGGTAAACACTCAGGACTTTACGCTCATCGGCGTGCGCACCTTCACTGCCGCAGATACGGCCGGGATGACCAAGCTGCAGACGCAGATTCTGAAATACCGGCCGGCGGCGTACTTCTTTAACCCGCTCTACCCCGGACGATTTCTGGATTTCATCATGCAGGGCCTTGACTCGCGGCTCCTTGGCAGCCCGCTGGAGTCGCAACTCTATAGCTGCACGCCATTCTTGCATGGGGAATCGCAAGCGGTCCACTATTCGGTAAAGCCGCGTTCGTCGCGCGAGTCTCCGATCCCCGTATTCGCATCGGACAACTATCTGCGTGAAGCGTTGATTCGAACGCTGAGCCAGGAAGATGTTGAATATGACTTCATGGTGCAGTTGCAAAGGGATTCGTACCGGCAGCCAATTGAAGACGCTTCGATCGAATGGAAGGAGTCGGAAACTCCGTTCATTCCGGTGGCCCGGCTGTATCTTCCGAAACAAAAGATGGATTCGGCGGCACAGCTCGCGTTTGCAGATGTGCTTTCCATCAACCCGTGGCATTGCATCGCCGAACACCGGCCGCTCGGGGGCATCAATCGAAATCGCAAAGCGATGTACTCGGAGATGGCGAAACTGCGGCAAGAGATGAACGGGGCGCAGCACTACGAACCCACAGGGGACGAAGAATTCACATAGTGACGAATAGCCCGGGCGACGGTGAGAATCTGCGGCGGATCACGCGGTGGCGTGCCGGCCGGCGACGATCCGGAGCGCTTCCTGGAATCGTGCCTGCCCCATGTTCTGTAAGAGCCGCTCCCAATGGACGCGGCCGTAGACGGTTTTCGTATGGATGTCCGTCAGTTTGATTGCGCCTGCCCAGAAGCGCTGGTGAAAGTCGCTGTATTCGGGCACGGGCTCGCTCCAATCGATCGGCTTGGCCGCCGCAGCCTGCCAGAGGAACGCCATGGCATAAAACATGTGAGCGACTTGCTGCATGAGGAAGAACCGGGCGCGCTTGTACTCATCCGGGGGTTCGCCAAAATATTCCTGAAGAAGCTGCTGTTCCTCCGCGTCACTGACGGCGACTTGATTCGCGACCACCGCCAGGTCGGCATACCGGTCGTTGCGGAAAGCCGCCTCCCAGTCCACCAGCCACAGGCGCTGTCCGTCGTAGAGCATATTGTCGGGCTTGAACAAATCGTTGTGACTCGACACCATGTCGGCCTCGTGGTGCGGGTAAACCGCGAGCACTTGCTCGTAGCCGGCGAACAGCTCTTCGCTTTGTTCGGGGGAGAGAACGTGCGCCGCGCGGAACTTCTCGAAGAATCCTTCGACGGCGGGCCCTTTGTGCATGAGAAACATGCAGGTGGTGTTGAGATGATGGGGCGCATCGGGAAACGGCGCGAGCGCATGCAGCGTCCGAAGAACTCTGGGTATTCGAACCAGCGCATCGGCTTTCGGAAAAGACAGGGTCTCCACAAAATCCGTGATGGAAATCCGGTCTTCGACGCTGGTGTACCACACGCGCGGCGCCAGACCGGCCTCCGACGCCGCCTTCATGCAGCCGTAGTGGCGCGGCAGATCGCCTTTTCGCGTGTTGATTCGCAATAAGAATGCGGATCCTCGCACGACGATGCGAAAAGCGAGATTGGCATTAGGCCCCCAAGTCAACTCGCGGATGTCTGCGAACCCAGTTACTCCGAAAGCGTCGCGCAGGGCGCGCGTCACGGCGGCGCTGTTCTCCGGCGGAATCATGAGGTCGATGCTAGCCGAAGAGCGAATTGAAATCTAGTCTTGTTCTCAATAATTTATCTTGCTATCCTGAAACTGGAAGGTGCGGAATCGAGGAATTTTGCAAACGCGCCGCCAGCCCCCCACAAGCTGCTCCTTGATATAATTCCCCAGTCCTTCTCATGCCCGATGTTGCCATCGCGGTCCGCGGCAAAATCACGCGGCGTCTGATGCCTTTTCTGTTCATCATCTACGCCACCGCTTACATCGACCGCGTCAACGTGGGGTTCGCGGGTCTCGATATGACTCGAGATCTCCACTTCTCGAACCAGGTGTTCGGCTTCGGCTCCGGCATCTTCTTCTTCGGCTATTGCCTGCTGCAGATTCCCGGAGCGCTGCTGGCCGAAGTCTGGAGCGCGCGCAAATGGATCACGTGCGTCATGCTCGCCTGGGGCTCGCTGGCCGCGCTGACCGGTTTCATTCACACGGCCGCGCAATTCGCTATCGTTCGGTTTCTGTTGGGATTCGCCGAAGGCGGGTTCTTCCCTTCAGTCGTCATCTATCTTACGCACTGGTATCGGCGCCAGGATCGCGGGCGCGCTATCGGCCTGTTCATGGCCGCCATCCCGCTATCGAACGCCGTCGGCGCGTCCATCGCCGGACTGCTGCTGCGGCTGCGGTGGTTTGCCGTTCCCGGCTGGCGTTGGCTTCTCATCTTGGAAGGCATCCCTGCCTTGATCGGCGGCATCGCCGCGTTCTTCTATCTGCCCGATCGCCCCAGCGACGTGCGTTGGCTGGCGCCGGAGGAGCGCGACTGGCTCGCCGCCGAGCTGGCGCGCGAGCAACGCGAAAATCCCGCCGAGCAACATCGGGTTTCCATCAGCTCGGCCCTGCGCCACCCCATAGTCCTGGCGGTCGCCGCTTCGTATTTCCTGGTGAACTGCGCCGGCTATGGCCTCACCATCTGGCTTCCCAAAATCGCGCAAGCCGTTTCCGGTCTCGGCGCCATGCAACTCAGCTTCGTCGTGGCCATCCCCTGGGCCATGGCCGTTCCCACGATGATGCTCAACGGATGGCATTCCGATAAGACCGGCGACCGCCGCTGGCACGCGGCCTGGGCTGCATTCGTGTTCGGCGCGGCCCTGGCGTGCAGCCAATGGTTCTCGATGTTCCCCGCCGTCGCCTTCCTCGCCATCACGCTCGCGGCGATGGGGGATATGGCTTACTTCCCGCCGATGCTGGCGCTTCCCACGCAATTGATGAGCGAACGCCGCGCCGCCGCCAGTTTTGGTTTCATCAACCTCACCGCCAACCTCGGCGGATTCGCCGGCCCGTACGCCGTCGGCTTCCTCACCGATCTCACCAAGACCTATACTGCCGGCGTGTACCTGATGGTCATCGCCGCGCTCGCCGGCGCGCTGGTCGCCGCTTGTCTGCGGCAGCACGGCTCGGCCTTCCCCGCCCGCTCCGCCGTCGCCGCGGCCCACTCCTGAGTTGCGGCCAACATTTCGCGGACTGTATCATTTAACACATGCGGTTGAGGCGGCGGGCGCTGATCTGGATTTTCTTCGCGGGGACAATCGTTCATGCTCAGTGGCTGAACTACGCCGATCCGCGGACACCGAGAACCAAGGACGGCAAGCCCAACCTCACGGCACCTGTGCCACGCTTAAACGGAAAGCCGGACTTCACTGGAGTGTGGCAGGGCGACAAACCATCGGGCAAAGACTTGGCGGGAGTTCCCGATGAAATCCTCAAAGTCCAGGTGGATTTGCAGGATCTTACCAAGAACTCCATCAACGTATTCTGGGGCACGAAACCGCAGGACGAGCCTCTCCGGCCAGAGGTCGCCGATATTCTCAAAGAGCGGAGCACGCAGAACCCACCCACGGCTCGCTGCCTTCCCGCCAGTGTCCCGATGGGTACCGGGGTCTATGCAATCAAGATGATTCAAACGCCGCGAGAGATCGTGGTCCTCAACGAAACGGGAGATCCGCCGCGCCAGATTTATACCGACGGACGCAGCCTGCCCAAGGATCCGGATCCGACCTGGATGGGTTATTCGGCAGGCAAATGGCAGGATCAGACCCTGGTGGTAGAGACGATCGGCGTGAATGATCGGGCTTGGCTTGACGCCTTCGGCCATCCGCGCAGTGAATCGATGCGCGTGACCGAGCGGTACCGGCGGCCCGACTACGGGCACATGGAACTGGAAGTGACGCTTGAGGATCCGAAGTACTACACTCGTCCGATCAACTTCAAGACGAGTTTCCGGCTGCTGCCGGACAGCGACATCATCGAATTCGTGTGCGGCGAAAACGAAAAAGACCGCGCTCACATGTCGAATTAACGGGTCCATTCGTGTTATCCGCTTCTTGATATACTCAATTCCCACTGGGAGGTCCGTGTGAGATCACTGCGGGTATTGGTGTGGGCGATTGCGATTGCCGGAGCCGGCATGGCGGGGGCCGAAGTGCCGCCGGATATCGCGAAACAACTGGTGGCGATCGGACGCGGTGTCTGCGTGCCGGAAACGGCGCAGATCTACCGGCCGCTGCATCCAAATCCGCCCTACTCGGGAGTCTCGATCGCCCGCGATCTGTCGTTCGGACCTGATCCGAAAAATGTTCTCGATGTGTTCGCGCCCGAAAAGGGCGGCGGCTCGCGGCCGGTGTTGCTCTATGTTTCCGGCGGCGCCGGCAACAAGCAGCAAGGCGGACCCAACGGCGACGTCTTCTACGACAACATCATGCTCTGGGCGGTCAAGAACGGAATGGTTGGAGTCAACATGCAGCGGCGTCCGGGCGAGGCGTGGGACGATCCTGCCAAAGACATCAGCCGGGCGGTGCAGTGGGTGAATCAGAATATCAAGAAGTACAAAGGGAACCCGGCGCGCGTGTTCATCTGGTGCCAGTCCGCGGGCAACGTTCCCACGAGCACGTATATTGCCCACCCGGAGTTTTACGGGCCGGAAGGAGTCGGTGTCAAGGGAGTGGTATTCATGTCACCGCCGGCATTCGACATTCTGCCGGTGACGCCGCCTCCGGTGCAGGGCGGATTCGCGCCGTGCGGGCAGCCCAATGGCGGAACCGCTGCGGCGGCAGTGCCCGCGGGGCGCGGACCCGGTGGACCGGGACGGGGCGCCGGCAGAGGCGGCCGCGGACCCCAGCCCGATGCGGCCACGCAACTCGCGCGATCCAATCTGCCTGGCCTCAGCAAATCGAAATTGCCGTTCCTGATCGCGGTGGCCGAACTCGATCCACCCAACATCATTGGCTTCGCCGAAACTCTGCGCGATGAATTGTGCAAGGCGGACCATTGCCCGACCTACGTCAGCTTCAAGGATCACAGCCACATCTCGGAAGTGATGTCGCCGGACACCGCCGACACCAGCGTGACTGGTCCGATTTTGAAATGGATGAAGGGCGTGAAGTGAGGGAGCGGGGCTCACGCCGCGACGATCTGCACGCTAATGCCTTCCGGGTCCTTGATGTGAAAGCCGGCGTCCAGGTTTTCTTCCGGGTTGGCTCCGTGCGCTTTTAGCTCGCGCGCGATGGATTCGCGGTTGAACTTTTCGACTCCGATGGCGAAGTGATCCACCAGCCCGGTCGGGCTCTTGTGATGGAGCGAGACCAGAACTTTCCCGCCGCCGAGCCGCACGATTTCGTTCGGCTTGTCCTCGCTCAGAATGGTTAGCCCGAACATCTTCTGGTAGAACGCGACGGCTCGCGGCAAATCGCTCACCTGAATGCTGACGTGGTCGATCTTCGCCGCCTTGATGCCGTTCTCCTGTGCCTGCGCGGCGGCGCCGCCCGCCGTCAACATTGTGAGCCCCTGTACCAATTCCCGCCGCGACAGCACGCCCTTCTCGAACCGGTCTACCAAACTGGCGATCATCGCTTCCATGAGATCCTCCTCGGCTGATTGGAACGATTGTACCTCTCCGAATCGTCCGGGGGCAGATGAACCTACTGGTCAAGCTGCCGGAGGACAAATGGGTTCTGCGGCAATTTGCGGTCCCAGCTGCGCCAGAGATCCAGACGACGGGACTCGAGCGCGCTTACGAGGTCGTCTCGACCGGCTCGACGATATACACCCGCTGCGGCTGCGTACAGGTTTGAAAGCTGCACCGCGTCAGTCAACCTGGTTTCGGGCTGCGGCTTCGAGGCTTGAATCTGATCCAGCAGTCTGTCGTAAATCTCGAGAGCTCGGGTGAGGCTGCCATTCCAGGCCTCATAGTCGGCGAGCGCGCGGACAGCCTCGGCTGCCGGCGAGTCTAGCTTGACTGAATTCACCGGATACAATTTGAGCTCCCGCAACCGGGCAAAGGCGGCATCGAGTCGCTGCTTGGCCTCGGCGCGACGTTCCAAGCGCCGCAGAGCGCGCGTGGAATGCGCGAGCAATCTCACTTCAGACCGGCGGAAGCCGGCATTCTGGGGAATCTCGGCCATGTGTCGCAGGGCGTGATCGTAGAGGTCCAAAGCGCGGCCGGGATCGGACGTGCAGAGAAGATCCGCCATGTTCATTGCCGCCATCTCCAAACGGCCCCGGCTGTTTTGATCTCGCGAATCCTTATGAGCCAAGGCATCGGCCAGTTGAAATCCGCGATCAAATGACTCCAAAGCCTCCTCTCTTCTGCCCAGGCTAGGAGCGTCCTCCTGTCCCAAGATCCGGCCTTGCCAGACGAGCACCAGGATATAGTTTCCGAGACGCGCCTGATCGTGGTTCTCGGGAGCGGGTTCCAGCATCTTCACGGATTGCCGGATTTGTTCCCGGGCCTGCTGAAGATTCCCCAGCTCTTGATAGACCTCGGCCGAGACCCACTTAAACATCCCGATATAGGGCTGGTTCTCTAAAGGCTTGGCCTCTAAGGTGAGGGCGACTTCGGTGGCGCGCCGAGAGAGGCGCAATGCGTCATCGAACTGTTCGTTGTTGTAATACTCGTCGGCGACATTCATGTAGACTGCGAGCATCGCTTTGCTTTCGGCGAGATCGCCTTTGCCCGCATGAAATTTCTCCAGCCACTCCTCGGACACTCTGGCCAGGGACAGAGCCTGCTCGCGACGCGTTTCGAGCCGCGCCACCAGCATTCGATCATGGGCAATCTGCGCCATGCGCAAAAACGCCGTTCGATTGCCGGGCTGGGCTGCGAGCACGGCCTGGACAGACTTTTCCGCCATCCGCAGGCTTTGCTCGGCTTCGGGCAACTGCCCGAGGTTGATACCGATCGGCACACCTTGCACGCGCGCTACACGCATATAAGCATTGCCGACCTCCAGGGCCAACTCGGGATCGCCCCGAACATCGGCGGCAAGCCGCCGCAAATACTCCAGCGAGGTGTTCACAATCATCTGGCGCGTGGCGGTGTTACCGGGAACCTGGCGGGCCTCCGTATCAATGTCGAAAAGCCGATTGGCCAGCTGACGCACATCTTCGAATCGCCGTTGGGCGATCGCGCGCTGCCGGTCGGCCAGCCAGAGGCCGGCGGAAAGACCAATGACCGCCACCATCGCCGCAGCCAACGGCATCCAATGACGCCGGAGAAGCTTCCGGACACGATACCAGCGATCGCCGGAGCGGGCCAGCACCGGTCTTGACTCGAGGAAGGCCCGAATATCGTTGGCGAACGCGTCTACGGACGTGTAGCGCTCTCCGGCTTCCTTGCGCAACGCTTTCCGTAAAATGCAATCGAAATCCGCCGGTAGACCCGGTTTCAGCCGGCTCGGCGCTGGGATCTCCAGTTTTCCCGCCGCAATCTCGAGCGCCCGGGAAGTGCGCTTCTCCGATTCGTGCGGCGACTTGCCAGTGACCAGTTTGTAGAGCACGGCGCCAAGAGAATAAACATCCGTTAGCGTGGTCTGACTGGCCCCGACCAGTTGTTCCGGGCTCGCATAGTTCGGTGTCGACATCCGCTCGACGGTTTGAGTGGGGTCGGTGGTCTCATCCAGGAGTTTCGCGATTCCGAAATCTAACAACTTGGGCTGGCCCGTCGAGTCCACCAGGATGTTCGATGGCTTGAGATCGCGGTGGATGATGAGATGACGATGGGCGTGAGCCACGCCTTCGCAAACTCGAAGGAATAGCTCCAATTGATTCTTCAAGGTTTTGCCCGAGGCGAACACATCGATGGGAGTGCCTTCCACATATTCCATCGCCAGATAGGGCCGGCCGTCGGCGGTGTGGCCGGCGTCCAAGAGCCGCGCGACCGAAGGGTGGTTCAAGTCGGCAAGAAGTTGCCGTTCGCGGAGAAAGCGTTCCCGCCAGGAAGGCCGCTCCCGGTCGGACCGCAGCAGTTTGATGGCGGCCTTCTGCCGAACCTCGCCGTCAGTGCGCTCGGCCAGATAGACTCTGCCCATGCCGCCCGAACCCAGCGCCCGAAGCAGCCGGTATGGTCCGCACATGCCGATGGCCGCAATCTCGCCCGAGCCCGCTACTTGCGCCGCGGCGCGCGAAACGCGAAGGGTCAAGGACCCGTCGGCCAGTTCGTCAAAGAGGAGCAGGGATTCAATTTCGGCGCATACTTCCGGGGCTATTCCTCTCGCGGCAAAAAGCCGATCTCGTTCGGCCTTCGGCAAGTCAGCGACTTCATGAAAAAGGAGCCGCACTTCATCCGTCATCCTCAGGCTCCAGAGTTGTGTTGTCCGCGCATTGTACTACAGGGCAGTCGGAGAAAGCAGTAAGCTAATGAAAAGTGTCTCTATCCTTCCCCGAGTTATTCGAACGCCTGCGCTCGGGAGATCCTTCCGCCCTCAACCAGATTGTGGCGTCTTTGTACCCAGAAATGCACCGCATCGCCAGCCGTCACCTGCGAGGCGAGCGCTCTGACCATACCCTGCAAACCACGGCGCTGGTCCATGAGGCCTACATGAAGCTCTTCGATGGAGCCAAGCGCCAGTTTGACAATGAAATCCATTTTCTCGCGGTCGCCTCCCGTGTCATGCGCCAGGTTCTGGTGGACTACGCGCGAGAGCGATCCTCTCTGAAGCGCGGTGGGAGCGACCCCAACGCCAGGGCTGCCCTCATCGAGTTGGAGGCAGGAGCCCGGCTTGAACTGTTGGATCTCATCGAGCTTAATGACGCGCTCTCGGTCCTCGCCGCCGAAAACGAGAACCTGGCTCGCCTGGTGGAGATGCGCTACTTCGGAGGCATGACCGCCGAAGAGAGCGCCAGTGTTCTCGGCCTTTCCGTGCACGTAGTGCGCTATGATCTTCGGATCGCACAAGCTTGGCTCCGCCGCAAATTGAGCAACGGCTAGCGGCCCTGCCCGCGTTGTGAGGCTACGAAGATGCGGTTGTATCCTCATATCGCCTCGCACATAATGTCCCGCCTTTGTCGCGAAGTGCCGGACACCTTTCGAAGCGCAAACGAACAGGAAATTTCGCGATAAGTGACTGAGCCTTTTTTGAAGCAGGGCCACGAGAGTACCAAGACGCCCGCGCCACCATCGATCGCAGCTCCCAAAAAGTGCCTTCGGGCAGGCCGGCTGAAAAGCGTTTGCCTCGCCAGAAACATTATATTCCTTGACAAGTATATACGTGTTGGCGTATATCAAAAGAGTGGAATCCGTATTCGAGATCATTGCGGAGCCGAACCGGCGGGCGATCCTGAGCCTCCTGGTCTCGTCCCAACAGTCGGTGGGACAGATCGAGCGTCAGCTTCGGATGCCTCAGCCAACGGTGTCCAAGCACCTGCGGGTGCTGCGCGAGGCCGGTTTCGTGGAATCGACGGTGGACGCACAGCGCCGGCTCTACCGGCTAAAACCAGAACCTCTCCAGGAGATAGATGCCTGGCTGGCGCCGTTCCGGAGGTTCTGGTCCGCGCACGTGGATGCTCTGGAACGCCACCTGGACCGCATGGAGCAAGCCACGCCACCGGGAAGGAAGACTACGAGAAAGCGACGCGGCCCAAACCGCGAACGGGACTAAGGAGAAACGAAATGAAAATCAAACTGACGAGCGTTTACGTGGACGACCAGGGCAAAGCCCTGCGCTTCTATACAGAGGTACTGGGCTTTGCCAAGAAGGCAGATTTCAGCCAGGGCCCATTTCGCTGGCTGACCGTGGGCTCGGCCGAAGAGCCGGACGGCACCCAGTTACAGCTGGCGCCGAACAACAACCCAGCGGCGCAAGCGTATCAGCAGGCGATCTTTCAACAAGGCCAGCCGGCGGCCATGTTCTTCACCGACGATGTCAAGGGCGACTACGAGCGGATCCAGGCCCGCGGCGCCCAATTCACGATGCCACCCACCGACGTGACCGGCTCGACCATTGCGGTGCTGAACGACACTTGCGGCAACCTCATTCAACTCACTCAACTGAAGCGCTACTGAATGCGACGCTTCGGCACGCTTGCGCAGTTCCGCCGGTTCTGGTCCGCTTACGTGGATGCGCTCAAACGCCATCTCGGCCGCATGGATCGTCCATCCCTGCCAACGAAGAGAAGGACAAGGAGGAGAAGATGAGCAATCTCGCACCGTACACACCGGGCCCCCCGAGAGGGGCGCAGGTACGAAAGGACGGAGAGAAGTGGACGCTGATTCTCGTCAGAGAACTGCGCCACCCGCCGGAAAAGGTCTGGCAGGCCCTTACCGACCCGGCGCATCTGCGCGAGTGGGCGCCCTTCGTAGTCGATGGAAGCCTGGGTACGGTGGGCGCCACGGTGAATCTCACCTGGGTCGGAAATCCCACGCCGATTGCAACCACGGTAACGCGAGCCGACGCTCCGAAGATGCTGGAATACGGCGATATCCGGTGGGAACTCGAAGCCTTGGGAGGCGGCACGCGGCTGACGCTGTGGAGTACCATCCATCGCCGCTTCATCTCGTGGGGCGCCGCAGGCTGGCACATCTCCTTCGACGTCCTCGATCGGCTCCTTGCGGGCGAACCCATTGGACGCATCGCCGGCGCCGACGCGATGAAGTTGGAGGGTTGGCAGCGGCTGAATGCGGAGTACGCCAAGCTGTTCGGTATTGAACCGCCCAACTGGCCGCCTAAGGCGGCTCAGAAGTCGTGAATGAGGAGATCCTCATGAACTGGAAGGTGCGAGAATTGGAGTTGAAGATGAAGAAGCCCGCTGCGGTGGAATCGGCCTCTGCACTGATCGACGAGCGGATCAAAGAACTGGGCGACTGGCGCGGGAAGATGCTCGCGAAAGTGCGCAAGATCATACACGAGGCAGACCCCGAAATCGTCGAAGAATGGAAGTGGATGGGGACTCCCGTTTTTTCCCACGGTGGCATTGTCTGCACGGGAGAGACGTACAAGAACCACGTCAAGATGACATTTGCCAAAGGGGCTTTGTTGAAGGACCCGTCGGGCTTGTTTAATTCCAGCCTCGACGGAAATGTCCGGCGCGCTATCGACATCCACGAAGGCGGCAAAATTGACGAAGCGGCCTTAAAGGACCTCATCCGCGCGGCAGTGTCCCTCAATCTCGAGGGCAGGAGCAAGCCGAAGCCCCGCCCCGCCAGCAGCAAGCGGCCCGGCTAGCGTCCTCGCGGCTCAAGTCCCCCAGACGCGCCCAAAAATTACAACGCGACGCTGCATCCGGGCGCCCTTCCGGCGGCAACTTAGGATGTGAGATCATACGTTCCCGTCCGGGGCGGATGACGCCGATCTCTCGAACGCCCTGGGCGTCGCTTACCTGGCCCAGGCAGCCGGAACCATGCTGGCAGGTGGAAAGCCCGTCGAGGCCTTTACGGCCGTCCAAAAAGGAATGCACTCGCTCGAACACGCGCTCGAGCTCAATCCGGATCACGCCGAGGCCCTCGCCACTCATGGCGGAGTGCAGGCCATGATGGCGTCGTTCCAACAGCAGCCGCAACTGGCGGCTAAGGGTGTGGCCGACATGAACCGCGCCGTGAACCTGGCGCCGAACTCGGTGCGAGGGCGCCTCGTGCGCGCGTTCAACGGTCTCAGCCTTCCGGACGCGCTGCGCAGCAACGCCGCGGCCGCAACCGAAGCCACAGCGCGTTTGACCGCGCTGGCCCAGGGCGGCGTGCCCGCCACCGACATCAAGAAACTCCGAATCGCCGCAGGGGCCAACTGCGTGATGTGTCACGGCAAATGAGGCGGCGCCGGAGGATCTGACCCGCGCGGCACCGGCCTCCGTCTCGAGGGCAAGCCCAGGCCGCGGGCCCGGCCCGGGCAACTTGTGGGACCGGTTACCCTATTGCGCCATTTCTACCTAATTCTAGTTAGCGTTGCGGGGCTCCCGGCGCATCTGCGACACTGGCGTTACATGAGCCGCTGGCTCCCGGTATTTCTGGTCTGCCCGCCATTGTTGTGGACGCAGAGCGTGAGCCTGCCGTCCAAAGAAGTGCTTTCCTATAACATCGAGTGGCGTCTGGTTACGGCCGGCAAAGTGCACATGGAATGGACTACAACGCCCCCGCCGCACGCCGGCTATCAGGTGAATGTCCACGTCGAGTCGGTGGGCCTGGTCTCCAAGCTCTTTAAAGTGGAAGATAATTACCGTTCTACTCTGAATCCGGCATTGTGCGTCCAGTCCTCTGAGTTGACGTCACATGAAGGGAGCCGCCGGCGCGACACCCGGATCACTTTCGACTACGAGAGCCGCAAAGCCAGCTATCTCGAGCGGGATGTCGCGAAGAATGCAGTGCTCAACTCGCAGGAAATCGACATCCCGGAATGCGTGCACGACGTTGTGGGCGGCATGTATTTCCTCCGAACTCTGAACCTCGAGCCGGGTCAGAGCGCGGAGGTTCCCGTCAGCGACGGAAAGAAAAGCGTGATGGCCAAAGTGGAGGCGCAACAGAGAGAAGACGTCAAAACGCCGGCCGGGACGTTCAAGACGGTTCGCTACGAGATCTACCTATTTGACAACGTCCTCTATCGCCGCTCGGCGCACCTGAACATCTGGTTGACCGACGACCGCCGGCGGCTCCCGGTGCAAATTCGCGCGCGGATGCAGTTCACCATCGGAACCATCACCCTCCAATTGAGTAATCCCGAGTAAACCTACACAGGACCAATCGAAAGCACGGCGTGTTTACGAGCGCGGGCGGTACGACTTGGTAAAACCGTTGCGCGCGTTGGTCACCGAGAACGAGCCGTTTTGTTGCGCCGATACTTTGATCCAGTACGACATACCGTTGTGAACCGGCGCCGGCGGCGCGCCAGGGCCCGGCGGTGGAGCGGTGATCGGCGCGATCGGAACCGCGGTTTGCGGCTCATCAATCGTATTGGCGATGAACATCCCGGCAACGGTGTATTCCTGCCCGCTCAGCACCGAAAAATGCAACTGCCAGAGATCCTCAAGTCCCGGTGAGCTGTGAACAGTCTTCATGACTTCCGGCTCTCCGCCTTTGCGCGTTCCGTCGTTCATGATGGCAACGCGCGGATGCAGCGCGTGCACGATCACCTCGGAATTCGAACTCGCCTGCCCGTGATGCAGGCCAAGCAGCACATCCACGGGCCCGATCCGATCGGTGGGACACATCAGCTCGAATTCCTTGTTCTTGGTCAGGTCGCCGAAATGCGCCGTGCGAAATTTGCCGAACGTCACGTGGATGCCGACCGACTGCGGATCTTCGGCGTTATTCTCCCCCGCCTTGTAATTGGCGCAATATGGATTCGGTTTTCCGGCCCCGGGCAAAGGCATTTGAATCGTCTGGCCGGCGGATGTCACCACGCGGACGTCGAGACCCGCCAGCGCAATCTTGTCTCCCGGCTTCACCACCGTATGTTTCGCCTTCGCGTAAAGCTGCGGATACGTCTGTTGGAGAAAGTTATCAGCGAGCGCGCCCGGCTGCACGTTCGGCCCATGGTCCAGAAACTCGCGAATCGGAACCTGGGCGGCCAGCTCGGCCATCCCACCGAAATGATCGCCGTGCCAATGCGTGGTAATCAGGTGGTCGATCTGCTGGAGCCCGGCAGCCTTGACGGCTTCCATGATGCGGCCGGCATCGCGCGCCGCCGCAGCTCCGGCATTTCCGGTATCGATGAGCAGCGACTCGCGCGCCGGGGTCACGAACAGCGTGGCATTGCCGCCCTCGACATCGATCACGTAAATATCCAGCGTCTTGGTAGCGGCCGGTTGCGCCGGCGCCAGACACGAAACGAACAGGCCGGCGATCCCTGGGAAGAGATATGACTGTAAACGCATCGCACCCTCCGCGAGCGCCGACCACTATATCACGAGCCTTTGGCAGTAGGACTGGTCTGTTCCGAGCGGCGAATTACCTGCGGGCGCTGGCGCTCTGTAGCATCTCGCGGATCGCGGCGGCAGTCGCCGGAGTGCCGGACGGCGGCTTGACGCCTCCCGCTTTCGTGCTGCCGACGCCGATCAAATCGATCGCCTTGTGCCCTTCGCTGTCGACAAAGTCGGGGTTGATGCCTTTGTCGAGCAGGAAACGCACCACATCGGGCCGGGCTTGCTGGACTGCGGTGTGCAGCGCCGATTTGCCCTCGTTATCGGAAGACGCACGGGTGATGCGCATGGAGTACGTCTTGGTTCCCGTGACGCGGGCGTTGATGTCCGCGCCATGCTGCAACAGCAGATCCATCAGCGGCAGATTCGGGTCGCGATCGCCGCCGGTCTGCGCGGCCAAACCGGTGCCGCCGCCTCCGGTGCCGACACCCGCCGCTACCAAAAACGCCGTGACGCCCATGTCGTTGATGTTCGGCGATGCGCCCTTCGCTAGCAGGGCGAGCATCACTTCTTCATCGCCTGCCATGGTCGCGCGTACCAACGGCGTGCAGCCGGTGTTCAGCAACGGGTCAATGAAGCGTCCGCTGTTGCCGCCCGGGCTGGGGCGATGCATGGTGAGCTGCGGGTTGGGATCGACGTTGGCGGCCAGCAGGGCTTGGATAATCTCCATGCTGGAAACCAGCGTACCGGTTGCGCGGTTCGCCGCTCCGCCGCGGGCTCGGCCTGCCCGGGTTCCTCCGCGCCCGCCCGGTGTGGCTGCGGATTCCTTATGATCCACGGCGATGTAGAGCGGCGTGCGGCCCCACCAGTCCCAGACGTTGGGATTGGCGCCGCGATCCAGCAACAGTTTCGCGACCTCGTTGTGCCCGTTATCGAGCGCCAGCATCAGCGGAGTTACGCCTTCCGGCGTCGGCAGATTCACGTCCGCGCCGGCTGCGGCCAGTTCGTCGGCGCAGGCAGAGCAGCCGTTGCGCACCGCATACAGCATGGCGGTCAGCCCGCCAACGGGACGATACTGGGCGCGCGGCTCATTGGTTATCTGGCTCGGCCAGTCGGTGTACAGCGCGCGCGGCTTGACGTCGGCTCCTTTCGCGAGCAGCAACTTGACCATCTCGCCGGCGTTCCGGTTCGCTGCCGCCGCCCACATCAAGGGCGTCTGATGGCGAAAGTTTTCCACCGCGTTGACGTTGGCGCCGGCCTGAATCAGCATTGCCACGACCGGCAACTCGCCGGTCTTGACGGCAAGCATCAAGGCCGTTTGGCCGTCTTCGTTGGCGCCCTCGGGTCCGGCGCCGGCGGCGAGCAGCGTTTTCACCAGGCGGGCGTCGCCCAGCTTCGCGGCTTCCGCAATCGGCGTCGCTCCGAACTGGTTGGTGACGTCCGCCTTGGCTTTCCGGGCGATGAGGGCATCGAGCAGTTCGTAGTCGACGTGATAAACGGCCCAGTGGATGGGTCGCGTGCCATCAGGCTGCGCCTCATTCACGTCCGCGCCCGCCCGGATCTTCTCGAGGGCCGCCTTGCGGTTTCCGGTTTGAATGAGAGTGGCCAACGAATCCTTTGCGGCCTGCGCGCACACGGGCGCAGCGGCGGCAATCGCGCAGAAAGCGCAGAGAAGAACACGCTGCGCGCTAGACGACATTGGGATCCAACTTGTTATGGTGCCCCCACAAGCCTTTGGCGGCGTCATAGAGAAATTTGTATGGGTCTTCCCACCGGCGTGGCAGGCCGTTCAGGACGCCGGCATCCAGCATGTCCTTGGGGCCGTCGCCTTCGCGAACGGTCTTGAACAGGCGCGCGCGGACTTCTTCCATCAGGTCGCGCTCGGCTTTGAACTCCCCGCGAGTCATGACCGGACCGTAAGCGGGCACGATGCGCGTCTGCTCATTCGCCAGAGCGAGCAGAATATCCATGGCGTCCACGCGGCCGCCGATCCAGCCCCCGGTGAAGTAGTCGAAAGCGGGGTCGCGCACCGGAGATGCAACGTCGCCCACCGCCAGCACATTCGAATTCTTGAAAAAGACGTAGATGTCGCCGCTGGTGTGGGCCAGCGGCAGGTAACCGTAGTCGATTTGTTCGGCGCCGGCTTGCCGCGAGCCGGACGTCTGAAACGTCTCGGTGGGCCGGGCCGCCAGGGGGCGTGCCTTTTGGTAGCGGTCTTCGGCGGGAACCCAGTAGTCGGTGGACATCCACTGCCGAGTGCGTTCGTGCGCGATGATCCTCGATCCGGCGAAGGCTTCGTTATTGCCGGTCTGACCCATGTGATAGTGCGTGTTGAAGAGCGTCTCCACCGGGGTGCTACCCGCCAGAGCCTGCAGCGCAGCTTTCACCTGACCGGCGGAATTCGCCGCGCCGCTGTCCACCAGCACGAGCCCGCTGCCGCCGGAGAACGCCACCACGTTGCTGCCGCCTCCTTCCACCACAGCCAGCTTCTCGGTTAGGCGGCGAACCTCGCCCGCCGCCGGCTGCGCTTGGAGAAGCCGCACCGGCGCCCATGCAGCAAACGCGCCCGCCAAGGCGCCTTTCAAGATTTGCCTTCGATTCTCCAATTAATTTCCTACACTTCCTTGATGGTGCCGGTGCTGTCGCCGAACTTGTCCCGTTCGAGGCCGGCTTTCTGCAGCAGCGTGAGGTGCAGATTGGCGATCGGCGTCCGTTCCGGCAGCATCACGTGTTGGCCGCCGAGCTTCATCTTGCCGTTGCCGCCACCCACCACGATGTTCGGCTCCGGATAGTTGTTGTGCAGGTCGCTGTTGCTCATGTTCGAGCCGTACATGAACATCGAGTGGTCGAGCAAAGTTCCCTGCCCGTCTTGTGTCGCCGCCATCTTGGCCACGAATTCCGAAAACTTCTGCACGTGCCAGGTCTGGATCTTGACCAGTTTTTCGAGGCGCTCCAGATCGTTGGCGTGGTGCGAGACCGGGTGGAAGGCGTCTGGCACGCCGATGTGATTGTACGTCCGGTTGGTGCCTTCCGAGACCATGATGTATGTCGCCACGCGCGTCAGATCGGCCTGGAACGCAATCGCGAGGAGATCGAACATGAGCTTCACCTGGTCGGCAAAGTTGTCCAGCTCTCCCACCGGCGCGGCCGGAATCTTGAGGCTCGAAAGGTCCTTGGCGGCGGCCTTTTCGGTCCGCCGCTCGATTTCGCGCACGCTCTCCAGGTAGCCGTCGAGCGCCGCGCGGTCGCTGCTGCCCACTTCCCCCTGCAACTTCTTGGTGCGGTCGAGCATCAGGTCGAGGATGCTGCCGGTCTGGCGGTTGATGGAGGCGCGTTCCTGCGGCGTGTCGCCCTCGCCAAACAGCTCCAGGAAAATCTTCCGCGGATTGTATTCCATCGGCAGCGGCGATTCGGCGTCGCGGAACGAAAGCGTGGTGTAGTTGCCGCCGCCGCCCGCCGCCGTTTGCACCGTCGTCTCCGAAGCTAACTCTAGCGACGGCAGCGGCGTGTCCTGGCTGATGAATTTGGACATCACTTGATCGAGCGTGATGGCCATGTGCGCGCGCGGGCCGCCGGTGTCGGGACGCGTGGCGCTGAGCCAAGTGGCCGGGTTGAACGTGTGCACCGAGCCCGCGCTCGCCTTGTTCTCCAGGTTGCCGAACGAGTTCACGTACCTCTTGTATGGCTCTAGCGACGAGAGGATCGGGCTCAGCTTGAAATCGGCCCCGGCGCCGCTGGGCGTCCACCTGTCCATACCCGGACCGTGCGACGTGTTGTACATGATCGCGCCATGCGGAAGATAGAAGAACGCGGCCCGCAGCTTGGGCGCCGCCGCGGTTTGCGCCAGAGCCGTCGCGGCAGGCACCATTGCATCCAAAAGCGGCAACGCCAGCTTGACTCCCGCGGCCTTCAGCACGGTTCTGCGCGCGAGATGCTTCTTGGTGAGGAACATGGGATCTCCTAAAGAGCCGCGGCCGGCGATTTCACTGCCGCCGACTTCACTCCACTGTCTTTGGCGGCGGGCTTCGGTGCGGCAGCAGGATTTTGTTTCCGGAACGCCTCGGTGTTGACGATTCCCTGCACGATGGAAGAAAACTTGTAATTGTCCTTGGCAGCGGCCTGGGCGACCGCGCGAACCTGCGGCATATCGAAATATTCCAGCTCGCGGTTCAGCGCGTACATCATGAGCCGCTCCGTCAATGCCTGCGCGAACATGGCAGGACGGCTTTCCAGCTGTGCTCGCAGCTCCACCACACCGTTGATGGCAGTGCCGTTGGGCAGCACCGAACTGGCGTCGATGACGGCATTGTTAGCCTGGGCATCCACGGTCCGCCAGCGCCCGATGGCGTCGAATGTTTCCAGCGGCAGGCCGGGCGGATCGATCACGCCGTGGCACTGCCGGCAGATCGCCTTGTCGCGGTGCTGCTCGAGGCGTTCGCGCACCGTCTTGGGTTTCTCGCCGGCAACCTGGTCGAGGCTCGTCGCCACGTTCGGCGGCGGCGGCGACGGCGGTGTGGCCATGAGTTTATCGAGCACCCAGGCGCCGCGCAGCACCGGCGAAGTGCGGTCGCCATACGACGTCCGCAACAGCACCGCCGCCTTGCCGAGCAGGCCCCAGCGCTCTTTCTCCGCTAGTGTGACCTCGCGAAACTGCGGGCCGAAGACTCCCGGAATGCCATAGTGCCGCGCCAGGCGTTCATTTAAGAACGTGTGGTTCGAGTTCAGCAGCTCCACCACGCTCCGGTTCTCCAATAGTATGCTGCGCAGGAAGGCCTCCGCTTCCTGCGAGAAATCCTGCCGCAGCGGTTCGCTGAAGGCCGGGAAGAGGGCCGGGTTCGGCTGCACGGCGTTGAGATCGGCAATGTTCAGCCACTTCATGGCGAAACTGGTGACGAGGCTGGAGGCCTTGGAGTCCGCCATCATGCGGCGGACCTCCTTTTCCATCGCGCCGGGTTTCGTCAACCCGCCCGCCGCGGCGAGCTTCAGCAATTCGTCGTCGGGACCCGTGTTCCACAGGAAGAAGGAAAGCCGCGACGCCAGTTCCAAATCCGTGAGGGCGAATTCCGTGTTGGGCGCTGTACCCTGGGGCCCGCGTATAGCGCGATAGAGAAAGTCGGGGCTGGCCAGCACCGCGGCCACCACCTGCTCGATGCCTTGATCGAAGCTGCCGCCGTTCCCGCGCCCGGCCTGGTAGAACGGCATCAGCCGGTCCACGTCCTCCGCGCTAACCGGGCGGCGGAACGCGCGGCGTGCCAGAGTTTCCGTGATCTGCCGCGCGCAGGAGGCTTCGCCCGTTTTCTTGGGATCGCACACGAAGATGAGCGCGCGACTGGGTGTTTTGGAAATGCCGGTGGAGTTAAACGGCCCCGCGATTTCGATGCCGTCGTTGAGGCGCGCGAGCCGCAGCGTGTTGTTGCCGAACCCGTCACCGCCCACGCTGCTGGCCAGGTTGTCGTCGGATTCGGTGTGCGAGCGGTCGATGAAGCCCACTACGACATCGCGCACGCCCGCCTGCACCTGCACCGGAATCTTCGAAAAGCGGCTCATGATCGACGCGCGTCCCGCGGGTCCCTTCTGATCGGCCAGCGCCAGATCCGCCGGCCCGCCAATCGGCTTGCGGAAGACGATCTTGCCGTCAACCAGGATCACCAGCGTGCTCTCGTTCTCGACGTTGTTCGTATACAGCCCCACCGCGAGGTCGTCGATCGTAATGCGATATTCTCCGTCAGCGACGAAGTTGTGCCGGAGCCGGACCGCGCCGCGGAGCCCCAACGGCAAGGGGATGTCGCTATCCTGGCTGGCGGCAATCAAATATTTCACGTTGGAAACGCGCGGTTCCGGACTGCCGACGGCCACTGATGCCACATGCCGGGCGGCGGTGACGTACTGATCCAGAAACGCGGGCGAGACGCTCAACGCCGCGGCCACGTTGTCGAATCCGCCCACCTGGATGTCCTGCGGCAGAACCTCTTTGGCATTGACCTCGACGCCGACTAACGCCTTCACCGAAGCCGCATACTCCGTGCGATTCAGCCGCTGAATCGGCACGTAACCCGCGCTCGAACCTTTGGGGTTTGCGTCGAGAGTGTTCTCCATCCAGGCGATGAACGAGTCGACGTCCTTCTGCTCGGGCTGGCGCGCTCCTGGCGGCGGCATCAGGCGGCCGCGCAGTTTGCGCAGCGCTTTCTCCCAGATCGGCGCATCCTCCGGGGCGTTTTGCAGGTTCAGGCTGTCGAGGGCCAAGCCGCCCGTCTTGAGGCGCGAGTTGTGGCACGTGACGCAATACGTGTTCAACAAGGCGCGCGGCGCATCCGGTCCAGCGCCGGCCGGCGGGGTCTGCCCGACGGCAACCGGCACGAAGACCGCGAGAGAAACGATCAGAGCCACCGGGGCATGACCAGCAAGAGAACGAGTCATAGGCATCAGCGTAGGCCAGGCCAGCATTTCGCAGCCGGACCTGGGCCTAAACATTGCCTCTTATTATCCCAGAAAGCCGTACCCGCCAGTTCTTCTGCGGGTATCCCGGATTGCGTCTCCTCTGCGAGCGGAGTAGACTCGCAGGCAAATGCGTTACCGTGTTCTTGTACTTACGGCTGCCTGGACGGTTCTGCCGGCATTCGCCCAGCAACCCGGCCTGACTTCAGGGACGCAAGGTATCGTCAACGAGCAGGCGATCAAGAATGCCGTGCGCAATGCCCTTCAAAAGAGTCTCAATATCCAGGGGGCCGTTCCAGCCGGAAGCCGCCTGCCCTCCCGATTCACTGTGCAGAAGCGTGTGCTGGCCTCTCCGCCGCCTCTATGTGCAGTACCCCTGCTTCCGGTTCCCCCAGGAGAGGGCGGAGACGACGCCATTTTCCTCAAACGAGGAATTGGCACTCCGGACAACGGCATGATCCTTGCACCGCGCACACCACCTTGCTCCGCAAGTGCGCGGTAGGTTTTGTTCACTCCGGTACTTGTCCAGAAACCCACTTTCGCGGAACTTCCCTTCCCGGGCATGGGCTAGGTGACTTGCCAGAAACCGCTCGGGTTCGGCTCGAGGCTCATGTACGGGTGGCATTAGCCGGGTCCGCGATTAATAGTTCGACTCCCGCCCCACCGACCACCAGCGTTAGTGGCGGTGCAGGGTGCTCGCGCAGATTAAGAAGGTGAATCCGGTGGCTAGCGTGGCGAGTGGTATCGCGCAAATGACCGACCCAAAATGTGAGTAGCGCCTATTGCCAGGAGTCCGTTCCAACGAACATTTCCCATGTCTGGACGGCAATATCCAGGGGGCCCTACAGCCCCTTTCTCCCCGCACACCACCTTGCGCCCCGAGTGCGCGGCAGGGTGCCAGATTTTGGGAAATGGTGCGCCCGGACAGATTCGAACTGCCGACCTTCTGGTTCGTAGCCAGACGCTCTATCCAACTGAGCTACGGGCGCTTGTCGGTGGGTGGACTTTTCTACTCTAACCAATACCGCTCCCTCCTGGCAAGCTGCCCGCACTCCGAATCTCCTCTTCCACCCCGCAAGCCGCTGACGATCACACTCATTCCCTAGTTACAGGTCTTAAAATTATTATTTTGACGAAAAGGGTCAGATTTCTCTTTCACTCGACTCCCTGGCGCCGTAGAATCGAGACATGAAGAGAATTTCCATACCTCAAACTCTGATTCTCCTGGTTGCCCTGGCGTTCGGGCTCTCGGCCTTAGCCTTCGGCCAGGACACCGGGAAAACCATCAAGAAGGTGAACGCGAAACCCACTGCCACTTTGAACGGTGTTGACCTGTTCAAGGAATACTGCGCCGTGTGCCACGGCAACGACGCGAAAGGCGCTGGACCTGCGGCCGACGCTTTAAAGAAGCGGCCGGCTGACCTCACTCAGCTTACCCGTAAGAATAACGGCGAATTCCCCGAGCTGCATGTCATGAATTTCATCAAGGGGCAGGACGTCGTGGCCTCCCACGGCAGCCGCGATATGCCGATTTGGGGGTCAATTTTTTCCTCGATGAGTTCGAATCAGGACCTGGTCCAGGTTCGAACCTACGCCCTGGTCAAGTACATCGAAACGCTCCAAGCCAGGTGAGCCTCACGTACTCCCCCACGCGCGCCGCTCTTGGGGAACCGCGAACGTGAGGGAGCTTGTGGCCGTTTCGGCGAGTGGATTATTTCAAATCGCCGCTGGGCTTGTCAATGAGTCGCTGCCACAACCGCGCGCCTGATTGGATGCTGTATTTTCCTGCAGCAGGGAGGTGCAAATGCGTGGGCTATAATGGCCCTTGCCATGAAAATCGACCTCTTTAATCACTTCTTCCCGAAGCGGTATTGTGACCAGTTTATTAATGTTCCGGGGCTCAAGGATATTGGCAAGAGGGTTCAAAATGTCCCGACCATCGCCAACCTCGACGCGCGCTTCAAGGTCATGGACGAGTTCGGCGAATACAAGCAGTTTCTCTCGCTCCCCGCCCCGCCCCTGGAGGCGCTGGCGCCTCCCGAGAAATCACCCGAATTGGCGCGTGTCGCCAACGACGGCTTCGCAGAATTGGTTGCCAAATACCCCGACCGTTTCATCGGCTTCACCGCCTCGTTGCCTTTGAATAATCCCGATGCTTCGTTGAAGGAATTCGATCGCGCCGTCAGCCAGCTCGGCGCGCAGGGTTTTCAGATGTTCACCAACGTGGAGGGCAAGGCGCTCGACTCCGCCGGCCTCGAGCCGCTGTTTGCCGAAGCGGCCCGCCGCGATCACACCATCTGGATGCACCCGGCCCGCGGCGCTGAAATGACCGATTACCGCGCCGAAGAAAAGTCCAAGTACGAGATCTGGTGGACCTTCGGCTGGCCTTACGAAACCAGCGCGGCCATGGCCCGCATCGTTTTCTCGGGCATGTTCGACCGCATCCCCAACCTGAAGATCATTACCCACCACATGGGCGGCATGGTGCCCTATTTCGAAGGCCGCGTGGGCTACGGCTGGGACCAGCTCGGCTCCCGCACGTCCGACATCGATTACAAGGCCGTCTTGAAGAGCCTCAAGAAGCGGCCGATCGATTACTTCCGCCAGTTCTACGGCGATACCGCTCTGTTCGGCGGTGGCCCTGCCACGCGCTGCGGCCTGGAATTCTTCGGCGCCGACCATGTCGTATTCGCTTCTGACGTTCCTTTTGAGCCCGCACCCGGCCTCTACATCCGCGAAACCATCAAGGTCATCGAAGGCCTCGGTCTCTCCGCCGACGACAAGGATAAAATCTACCGCCGCAACGCCGAACGCCTGCTTCACATCGGCGCCAAGAGCCAGCAGAAGGCGTCGTAGGCCAAACGCTCCACAATCGGGTGGGTGCTCTTCGAGATATTCGGTTATAATTGTCTTGAAAGGCCCGCTATGACGATCCGCCCCGAAGAAGCGCTGGAATACCATTCCACTACGCCCCCCGGTAAGGTTTCGATTACTCCTACCAAGCCCTGCCGCACACAGCGAGACCTCAGTCTTGCCTACACGCCCGGAGTGGCGGTTCCTTGCAAGGAAATCGAGCGCGACCCCAGTCTTGCCTACAAATACACGTCCAAGGGCAACCTGGTCGCAGTCGTGAGCAACGGCACCGCCGTGCTCGGCCTGGGCAACATCGGAGCACTCGCCGGAAAGCCGGTCATGGAAGGCAAAGGCGTCCTGTTCAAACGCTTCGCCGATATTGACGTATTCGATATCGAGCTCAATACGCTCGATCCGCAGGAAGTGATTCGCACCTGCCAGATCCTCGAGCCCACCTTCGGCGGCATTAACCTGGAAGACATCAAAGCGCCGGAGTGCTTCTTGATTGAAGAAGAACTCAAGAAGACGATGAAGATTCCGGTGTTCCACGACGACCAGCACGGGACGGCGATCATTTCCGGCGCGGGCTTGCTCAATGCCCTGGAACTCCTCGGCAAAAAGATCGAAGATGTGCGGATTGTGTTTAGCGGGGCCGGCGCCAGCGCCATTTCCTGCGCCGAGCACTACATCAAGATGGGAGCGCGCCGCGAACACATCCTGATGTGCGATACCAAGGGTGTTGTCTATGAGGGTCGCGGCGAGGGCATGAACCCCTACAAAGCGCGCTTTGCCGCACGCACTTCCGCGCGCACGCTCACCGATGCCCTCCGCGACGCCGACGTCTTCTTCGGCCTTTCTACGGGCAACTCGGTGACCCCCGACATGATCCGCGTCATGGCGCCCAATCCGGTGATCTTCGCGCTGGCGAATCCCGATCCGGAGATTCCGTATGACGTTGCGGTCGCGACCCGCCCCGACGCCATTGTCGCTACCGGCCGGACGGACTTTCCCAACCAGGTGAATAATGTCCTCGGCTTCCCCTTCATTTTCCGCGGCGCGCTCGATGTCCGCGCCACCGCCATCAACGACGAGATGAAGCTGGCCGCTACCCACGCCTTGGCGGCTTTAGCCAAAGAGGATGTTCCCGATTCGGTGCTGCGCGCCTACGGCGTCGATCACATGGAATTCGGCCGCGACTACATCATTCCCAAGCCGTTCGATCCGCGGGTCCTGATCTGGGAAGCTTCCGCTGTCGCGCGTGCCGCTATGGAAACCGGCGTGGCCCGCCAGCCGGTCGATCTGCAGCAATACCGCGATGAGCTCGAGCGGCGCCTGGGTAAGGCGCACGAAGTCATGCGCTTCATGATCCACAAGGCCCAGAAAGACCCCAAACGCATCGTCTTCACCGAAGGCGAGCAAAGCAAGATTCTCCGCGCCTGCCAGATCCTGATCGACGAAAAGATCGCCGCCCCGATTCTGCTGGGCAATGAATCGAAGGTCCGGGACAAGATCGCCGAATTGCGGCTCAGTCTGAGCGGTGTCCGGATTGTCGATCCCGCGCGCTCTCCCCGGCTATCCAGTTACGCCGAAGAGTTGTACCAGGTGCGGCAGCGCAAGGGCATCACGCGGATCGAGGCCGAGCAGGCGATTCTGAACCCCACCACGTTCGGCTGCATGATGGTGCGCCTTGGCGACGCCGACGCGCTGATCGGCGGCCTCACCACCCATTACCCGGACACGATCCGCCCCGCGCTGCAGCTCATCGAACCGCGCCCCGAGCTGAAACGCGTGGCCGGCGTCTATGTTCTGATCACTCCGAAAGGCGGCATCTATTTCCTGGCCGACGCCACGGTCAACATCGACCCAGCGCCCGAAGACCTGTGCGAGATCGCCATCATGGCCGCCGAGAAAGCGCGCCGGTTCGGCCAGGAGCCGCGCGTGGCCATGCTTTCCTTCTCGAACTTCGGCAGTACCCGCCATCCGCTATCGGAAAAGGTGCGCCGTGCCGTCGAACTGGTGCGCCTGCGCGCCCCCGCTTTGATGGTCGACGGGGAAATGCAGGCCGATACCGCGGTGGTTCCGGAGATCATCGACGAAACCTATCCCTTCAGCACGCTGAAAGGCGGCGCCAATGTTCTGATCTTTCCCAACCTGGAAGCCGGCAACATCGCCTACAAGCTGCTGCACCGGATCGGCGGCATGGAGCTGATCGGCCCGCTGCTGACCGGTCTTTCCAAGCCGGTCCATGTTTTGCAGCGGGGTTCGGAAGTCAATGACATCGTGCACGTCGCGGCAGTCGCCGTGATCGATGCCCAGGAAATCGGCAAACCCTACTGGACCCTCAGCAGCGTTCTGCAGCACTCCTGAAGCGAGCGCGACGGCTCGGTTACAGGTCGCCCCAGATCGGAGGCGGAATCTTACCGGTCTCGATGTCGTGAGCCCGCTGCAATAAGTGGATGGCGTGCTGCAGGTTTGCCATTCGCAGGCGATCGTTAATCTGGGTCCAGGGAGCGCGGCGATACGCCTCAATACAGTCTGCGGCTTCGGCTGCGAGCTCGTAAATGTCGCGCGACTCTTCTTCTTGCTGCTCGACCCGTCTTCGGACAACCGTCATCCGAGCCATGGAAAATCCAATCCATTCTAGCTAAACACCAATCCCAGCGTAAATCAACCGGGGCGAAACGGTAAGAATCCTCACGTCCCGGACTCCGGGGACAGCGGTTACGCGACGGCCGGTAGCCCTACTTCGGCTGGCTCGGGCTCGCGGAGGCGGGCTAGGGAGTCGAGCACCTGGTTCAGGGTCGCCACGCGCTGCACCTGGCGCTGCTCCAGGTGCAGCAGCGTTTCGGTTTGGCCGTCGAGCCGGGCCGCGATCGTGTCCAGCTGAGGCTGGATGTCCTGGGCAAACTGGTCGAGCGCCGTCAGGCGCTCCTCCATCGCCGCGAAGCGCGAGGCCACGCCGTCCACGTGAATCACCAGGTGGTTCGATAGCTCCTCGGTTGTCGAAGACACACGGGCAATGGAATCGTTCTGCTCCCCGTCGGCCGCCTGCAGCGCCCGCACCGCTGTCCAGAGGTCGTCCTGCCCCTGTCGCAGGCTCAGCAGGCCTGCGTGCTGCTCGTTAGCGAGCTGCTCGAGGCGTTCTCCCACTCCGGCGAAATCGCGGAGCGCGGTCTGCATTTGTGCGATATGGTCCTGGAGAGACTTGGCGACCGCTTGAATCTGGTCGCCGGTGTAGTGATGGATCTCCTCCAGCACGCTGGTCAGAACGCCGGTGAACCCAGTCGCCAGTTTGGCCGCGAGGGGCGCAATCAGCGCCTCGACCATTGGCGCCCGGTTGCCGTTCCCGGTCACGGCTCCGTTCACCTTTCCGGCTGTGGTGTCCGAGCCGCGGGCCATCGCGATCAAGGCTTCCGCCTTTTCCACCAGTGCTCGCGCCTCGCCTTCGCGTCCGTCGCCCAGCAGACGCCCCGCTTCCTCCACCACTTCCCGCACTTCCGGCGCCAGGTCGTGACGCTGCAAAGTGAACACCGCCTCCGATAAGTTCTGATCGGACAGCACAAGAACCTCCTGAGATTTTTGGGGGAGGAATTTTAGTGTAGCGGTTCTCACAACCTCCGGCAATTCAGATTTATCCGAATGCAGACTGCTGAGGTAACGGCCCCAACAGCCGCTCCGATGCTAGACTGAATCGTCACAAGACTGCCCGGTGGGCGCTTGTGATTTTGGGTAACTCATGACGGCGGAGCGGCCAGCGGGACGGATCGAGACGCTCAATGGCGTTGAGGTCTATTACGAAGTGCATGGCGCCGGCGAACCGTTGTTCCTCCTGCACGGTTTCCTCGGCTGCAGCCACGATTGGGCGGCCCTCATCGCAGAGTGGCGCGACAGTTTTCAGCTCATTGTTCCCGACATGCGCGGGCACGGGCGGTCGAGCAATCCCGCGGGAACATTTCGCCACGACGAAGCCGCGGGCGATCTGCTGGCTCTGCTCGACCACCTGCAGATCGCCAGATGCAAAGGACTCGGAGTCAGCGGCGGCGGCAACGTTCTGTTGCACCTTGCCACACGGCAGCCCGCCCGCGTCGAAGCCATGGTGCTGGTGAGCGCCACCAGCCACTTTCCGCCTCAGGCCCGGCCCATCATGCGCTCCTACCCGGACCATCTCACCGAGGATGTGCGGAATACTCTGCGGCAGCGCCATCCCGGCGGCGACCCACAAATCCAGAAGCTGCTGGCCAACGCCCAAGCGTTTGCCGATAGCTATGATGATCTGAACTTCACGCCGCCGCAGCTGGCCGCGATCCAGGCGCGTACCCTGATTGTGCAGGGCGACCGGGACCCGTTCTACCCTGTCGAAATCTCGGTGGAAATGGCCCGGGCCATTCCCCGCTCCAGCCTATGGATTGTTCCCCATGGCGGTCACGGGCCGATCGGCGGCGCGCAGTGGCCGGACTTCGTGAAAACCGCGTACGCGTTTCTCCACGGCTGAGCCGCCCGGCTCCCCGAGTACAATAATAGAAGAATGAAGCTGCCTGTCTATCTCCTGCTGGCCTTGTTGCCGGGGCTTGCCGCTGCGGCCGACGTCGATCGGGCAAAGGCGTTCGGCAATCCTTCGGCGCCGCTGACGATTGAGCTGTTCAGCGACTTCCAGTGCCCCTCCTGCCGCGCTCTGCACCTCGAGCAGTTGCCGGCCATCATGCGCGATTACGTCAACACTGGAAAGGCCTACCTGATCTACAAGGAATTTCCGCTGCCCATGCATCCGCACGCCCGGGAAGCCGCGGCCTATGCCTGCGCCTCGGCCCGCATTGGCAAATATGACAAGGTGGCGGACGTGCTGTTCCAAAGCCAGCCCTCGTGGGCGGAGACGGGCAAGGTGTACGAGGCGGTGGCCAGCATCTTATCTCCCGCGGACCAGAAAAAGGTGCAGATGCTCTCGAAAGATCCCAGCGTCCTGGCCGAAGTCCAGCAGGACCAGATGGAGGGGCAGCGCGAGAACATCAATCAGACGCCGACCCTGCTGGTGATCCGCAACGGCCGGAAATATCCGATCGGTGGCATGCTCAATTACGATTTGCTGCGGCGTTTCCTCGATGACCTCATCTCCAAATAAAGCCCTGACTCTTCTGGTCTGGCTAGCGCGCCTGGCGCTGGGGGCGGTGTTCGTCTATGCCGCCTGGATCAAGCTGCGCGAGCCGTGGTTGCTGTTCGCGATGTCGATCGACAACTACAAAGTCCTGCCGCAGTGGGCCGTGTTGGTTGTCGCCCGCACGCTGCCGTGGTTCGAACTGGTGCTGGGTCTGGTGCTGCTGACCGGCCGCCTGCCGCGGATTTCCTCGACAGCCGCCACTGCGCTGCTTGGCTTATTTTTCGGATTGATGGTGCGCGCCTATGCGAAAGGCGAGACGATCGATTGCGGCTGCTTCGGTCCCGGCGAAGCGATTTCGCCCGCGACTTTGCTGCGCGATGGCTCGCTTCTGGCCGGCGCCCTGTTCCTGCTGGTGCTGAGTGTTCGAAACAGAAAACCGCGTTCCGATCTGTTCGCAACGGCCCCGATTCCCGATTCTTCAGACCACGATGGTCTGAGATTTCGCGAGATTTAGTGAAAACGCGGCACTTATCCGCCGCCCCTCAAACCATTTTGGTTTTAGCAGACCCCGGAAACGTTCGAAACCGTACCGCCGAGCGCGCGGATTTCGTCCAGCGTGCGGGCCGCATCGTCCGCTCGTAGCTCCTTGATCGCATCGGAGACGACCACCACCGGCTTCTTCATCGCTTGCAAGCCCCGAACCGCGCTGGCGACGCAAATTTCCGTGACCACGCCGTACACCACGAATCGGTCGGCGTTCAGCAAGGTGAGGATCTGTGGCAGGTTCCGCGCTTGAAAGACGTCGATCGATTGCTTCTCGAGGATGATCTGCTGCGCGCCTTCGAGTGTGAATTCACACAGACGGTTGGGCACCACCACGCGCTTTTCGAGGAGCGTGGCGGCCGCTTTGTGCTGGCCGAGGGTGCCGGCGATGCAGTGCGGCGGCCATTGAGTAAACTCTGGATCATTCTCAGCGTGGGCGTCCGCAGTCGACAGCACCGGGATCCCCTGGCTGGCGGCGTACCGGTTCAACCGCTCCACCGCAGAGACAATGCGCTCGGCGCCCGGTACGTATAAAGCTCCCACCGGATAGAGGAAATCAAGCTGGGTATCGATGTCGACGAAAACCGTCTTCATGGAATGAGGTTCCGGCGCGTCCGCTCGATCAGGGTCTGCAGATCGAGGCTATAAACGACCGGCCGCGCCCCGGCCTGCTCTAATTCTCGCAGAGGTTGGGGCAGGCGGGCGAGCGCCTCGGCGGCGCGGCAGCGCACTTCCTCCAGGCTGGGAAGCGGTTCGATGAGCCGGCCGCCCAGAATGACTGGGCGCAGCAAGGCTTCTCCTTGGCCGCATTCTCCTGACCGCGCAATCAGGTCGTGCGCCCCCACCCGGAATACCTGCTTGGCGCCGGGAAGGGAAATCTTGTCCTCGCTGAGCTTGGTGGTGAAACGGTTGATGCCGCCGATGCTGAGCTCGACGATTTTGTAGGTAGCGTGCATGAACGGGGCATCGGCGGAGGCGGCCAGTTGCGTGCCCACGCCGAAGGCGTCGATGGGAGCGGCGGCATTAACCAGATCGCGAATCTTGTACTCCTCCAGATCGCCGGTCGCCATGATTTTGGCCTCGGTAAGGCCGGATTCATCGAGCACAGCCCGCACCTGGCGCGAGAGCGCCAGAGAATCGCCGCTATCGATCCGCACGCCCCAGAGCGGGCGGCCGAGCCGCGCGGCCCGGCGCGCGCCCTCCACCGTGTCGTAGGTATCTATGAGCTGAACCGTGTTTTCACCGAGCACCCGCTGCAACTGGCGGAACGATTCGGTTTCGCTGGAAAACGACATCACCCAGGAGTGGGCCGCCGTCCCCTTCACCGGGATGCCGAATCGAAAGCCTGCCTGCGTATTGCTGGTTCCCGCGCATCCACCGAGATACGCGGCGCGCGCGGCCAAAACTCCGGCTTCGGCGGTATGGGCCCGGCGCGTTCCGAATTCCACCACCTCGCGCCCTTGGGCCGCCAACACGCACCGCGCTGCCTTAGACGCCACCAGCGTCGGAAACGTAATGGCGGAAAGGAGGTACGTCTCGGGAATCTGCGCTTCAATGATCGGCGCGCGAATCGTCAGCACCGGTTCGCCGGCGAACATCGGCGTGCCTTCGGGCACCGCGAACAGATCGCCGGTAAAACGGAAGGTTCGCAGGTATTCGAAGAACCCGGCCGAGACCTGGCGGAACTGGGGCAATCCCCGGAGATACTCGATCTCCTCGCCGGTGAAGCTCAGATTCAACAGAAAATCGACGACTTGCGGCAGCCCGGCCATCAGGGCAAAATTCCGGTGGGCCGGCAGGCGCCGGATGGCTAATTCAAAAGTCGCTCGCTCCCCGGCCTTGCCGGCCTCGAAGTAGCCGGCGGCCATGGTCAACTCGTAAAGGTCCGTCAGGAGGCCATTCACGAGCTACTTCTTCTTGGCCGGCGGGGGTGCGGGCGCGGCCTCCTTGATGCCGGACACGGCCTTCTGCAGGTCATCCACGGCTTTGCTGTCCAGAACGTAGACGCCCTGCTCGTTCTCGCGCCTGGCAAAATATTCGTCTCCCTGCTTGGAGATCGAGACCTTCTCGATGCGTTTGCCGCTGTTGGAAGTTACGTCCGCCTCCAATACGGCCGCCCCGGCGCCGGTGTCGGTCAACTTCGTGGCGGTCAGATCGCGAAGCTTGTCGATCACGCTCTGCACGCTCGTGTTGTCCATGGTCTTCGCGCCGGACATCCACTTATCGCCGTTCTTGGTATAGGCCGCGCCCTGGATCATCAGGAAGGACGGATCGCTGAAGCCGAAATCGTAGACCTTCTTGTTTCGGAAGTCATCGAGGCCTTTGTCGAAGTTCTTGCCGGTATCGGCGCTGACCTTGAATATGCCGGCCACCACGGAACTCTTCGCGTAGTAATTGTCGCCCTTTTTGCGAATTTCGAGAGTCTGGTTGCCGCCGGCATCGGTCACCGTCGCGGTTGCCACTTTGGCGCCGCCCGCGAAATCGCTTGCCGCGGTTTTCGCGTCGCCTGTGAGATCCATCCGGGCGTCTTTCAGATTGTTGACCAGGGTATCGACGGCCGAGCCATCCGCCCGCGAGGGCCGCGGCTTGATGATCTGCCACTCGCTTTGGCTGTTCTTGCCGAATTCGATCGGCATGCCTTTAGCGTCCAGTTCCACGCGGGTCAGCTTGGCGGAATCGAATGGGAGCAGCCGCTTGTCGCGCAGATCGTTGACGGGTTTGTCGATGTTGGTTTTGTTGAAGGTGGCGATGGTGAAGACGCGGGGATCGCCAACAAGCTTGGCGTAGTTCCCGGAGCCGGTCGGCGTTTCGTCACCGATCATCAGATCGTCTGTCTTTCCATCCTTTTTGACAATCTGCACATCGATCGCCGGGTCCTTCAGTCCATAGGGGCTCAGGTCTGTCGCTTTGTCATCGACGACGGCGTCGGCAGTGAGCCCACCGAGCGTGTTGATCATGGAGCCGACGGCCTCCGCGTCGGCGGGCAGATCCTCCGGCTGGGTGATCCGCCACTTTCCGGGACCGCCCTTGACATCAATCGTATCGGCGGCTTTCTTGATTCGGATTTCCTGAAACTGGTCGGCCGGAATGGTCAGGATCTTGGTGGTGGTATCGGTCGACTTGCCGGCCGACGCCTGCTTCTTGTTCGACCACCAGGTCGCGCCGCCCAGGACCGCCAGAACCGCGACGGCAATGATCAGTCCCTTCGGCTTCATCGCTTACCTCCGCTTCCACCAGGTGCCGAGGCCCATACCGACCACGGCCAGCGGGAAAAATACGACGCTCAGCCAGAACATGGTCCGCTGCCGGTTCGCATTCATGTTGAGCGGCTGGTTGGATGGCTCCTTCGGCCGGATGGAGATCAGGTCCTCATCCGCCGAAAGCCAATTGATCATGTTCAGGAACAGATCCCGGTTGCCCTGGAAACGAATCAAGGAATTGCCCAGCCAGGTGGAAGAGCCGACCACCACAAACCGGCCGGCCTTATTGTAGGTGCCGGCAGCGCCCAAAAGGAGCGGGCCTTTCTTGTCGGTCTTGGGATTGATCGTGATGCGGCCCGATGCCAGGTTGCTGGTCGCGAAACTGTTTTCGCCGGTGGAGAACAGTTTGTCCACCGTCGTCTTGTCCGTGTTTTTGACATCGAGCGTGCGCACGAGGGGGAACGCAGTCGGAATGTCCTTCATCGGGTTGACGATCGCCTGCGATTCGTAGTTTGTGACCAGGGGCACCTCGGGGCCGAGTCCGAATACGCGGCCAATGCCGCTGGTATCGAGGGCCAGGTTCTTATCGAGCGTCACGCCCCAGCTTTGCAGCAGCGCGTCCAGATTCGTATTCTCCTCTGTGTCGTCCTTACCGAGTTTAATCGACGGATCGAGCAGGATCAGAGCCTTGCCACCGTTCTCGACATAGGCTTTGATGGCATCGGCGATGGGCTGCGGGTAGGCGATGCGAGGACCGCCCACCACCAGGATCGTGCAATCCTTGGGAACTTCGACTTTGCCGGCCGCGGCAGGAGCACCCACGTTTACTGTAGTGGAACCGGAAGGCGCGGCCGCGGCGGAGCTCTTCGCAAGGTCCACGGAGCGCGTCTTATAATTGTTGGACTCGAGGGCGCTCTTGACGGTTCCGTAGCCGTCGCCGTCCGTGCTGTTGTCGAGGCTCTTCTCGCCGCTTCCTGTTAAGAAGCAGGCATTGCGCTCGCCGGACTTCAAAGAACGGATGAGGGCGCCGGTAATTTCCTCTTCGGTGAGGCTCTTGGCCGACTCTTTCCGCATGCCGCTGTCGATCAGAATCGTGGTGTCACGGCTAAACCCGGCGGCCTTGGCCTGCTGCGGCTTCTTTACCGGATCGATAAAGGCCACGTGCACCTTGGGCGACATGTTTGAATAGCGGTCGAGCAGGTTGTGCGCGCCGGCGAACGACGAATCGCGGTCAAAGTAGGTAATGTGCACATCGCCCTTCAGTCCGGTGACCACCTTCTTGGTCTGGTCGGAAAGGCTGAACTGCTTGTTGGACGTGGAGTCGTAGGATTTGTCGTAACGGTTCGCGAGGAAGTTGACGGCGACCAGCACCGCGAGGATCACCACGATGTAGGTGCTCGCGTAGGCCGCGTATTTCGTTTGCCGGGCTTGCATCCAGTTCGCCATATTACGCCCTCCACCTCAGGGATTCCATCGCGCGCGAAGTCACGAACAGCGCGAAGAAAATCATGGACAGGTAAAAGATAACGTCCTTGGATTCGAGGACGCCTTTGGAAAAGTTTTCAAAGTGCGTGACAATCGACAGGTAATTGACAACCTGCGGCAGCGTGCCGACATCGTTGGCGGTCGACCAGCTCAGAAGCCAAAGCAGCAGGCACACAAAGAAGGTGACACCACCGGCGATGATCTGGTTCTTGGTCATCGTCGAGATTAAGGCTCCGATCGCCAGCAGGGTCGCGCCCTGCAGCAGAAGGCCCAGGTACGCCACCAGCACCGGCTTGATGTCCGGCTTGCCCCAGGCGAACAGCAGCGCCACGTTGATCATCGACATGGCCAACACGCACAGGAAAAGCAGCACCGCACCCAGCCATTTGCCGAGAATGATCTGCAGATCGGTCACCGGCGAGGTGAGCAGCAATTCGATGGTGCCCGAGCGCTTTTCTTCGGCGAAGAGCCGCATCGTGATCATCGGGACCAGAAACAGCGTGATGGTGCTCGAGAAGCCGAGGAGCGGGGTGATGATCTGGTCGTTGATGCTCATCGGACCGCCGCCACCCTGGAACTGCATCTGGAAGCTGAAGCGCAGAAAATCGGTGGTGGCGTTGAAAATGACGAACCCGAAGATCAGGGCGAAGAACGCCATCAACAGGTACGCGATCGGCGAGGCGAAATAGGCGTTGAGTTCCTTCCGGCAGATAAGGAGAATCGCTTTCATGCTTTGGCTCCTTCGGTTTCTTTTACTTCAGCCGTGTCCTTCTGCTCGGCCGTGGTCAGCTGGAGGAAGATATCTTCGAGGCTGAGGCCGATCGATTTTAGTTCGCTCAGATTCCAGCCCGAATTCACGACGGTACGTGCGAGATCGGCGCGGATATGCTTTCCTTGGAGGCTTTCCACTTCAAACAGGAGCCGCCCGTTGCGGGAATCCTTCATCATCACGCGGCTGACACCGGAGACCGTCTCGAGGCGTTGCTGGACCTCGGTCGGGTTCGGCTTGCCGTCGGCCGCTTCCAGTTCGAGCGCCACAGCCTCGGAACCGCGCAGGCGGTTGGTCAGGTTGGCCACCGAATCAATGGCGGCCAGCTTTCCTTTGCTGATAATGATGACGCGCTCGCAGGAATGCTCGACCTCCGACAGGATGTGAGTGCTGAGAATGATGGTGTGGTCGCCGGCCAGTGAGCGGATCAGTTCGCGGGTCTCGATGATCTGCTTAGGATCGAGTCCGGAGGTAGGCTCGTCCAGAATCAGCACGTCGGGATTGTGAATGATGGCCTGAGCGAGGCCAACGCGCTGGCGGTAGCCTTTCGACAGCTTGCCGATGAGCTTGGTGCGCACGTCCGCGACAGCGCAGCGTTCCATGACTTCGTCGACGCGGCGGTTCACATCGCTGGACGGAATGCCTTTCAGCTTGCCGACGAATTTGAGGTATTCGATGACCTCCATTTCCGGGTAGACCGGAGGGGTCTCGGGGAGATAGCCAATGCGCTTTTTCACCTCCATAGGGTGTTCCAGCACATCGAATCCAGCGACGCTGGCCTTGCCGCCCGTGGGCGGGAGAAAACAGGTCAGCACGCGCATGGTCGTGGTCTTTCCGGCGCCATTCGGGCCCAGGAAGCCCACGATCTGGCCCTTTTCGACTTCGAACGAAATATTGTCCACAGCGACAGTGCGAGCATATCGCTTGGTCAGACCTTCAACTTTAATCATGTTGGTATCCCAGACAAAACAGACGTGGTGGTTGCCATTTGGGTACGAGCGGGCGCTCCCGAAGGAACGCCGCAAACGGTGTTTACCGGTTGAAATTACATGATAAGAACGGCAGTCAAGTATTGTCAAATGAAGGGGTAGAGCCGGGGGCTAAGGGCTCGGCTCATGCCCCGAATTGATTGAAATCGCATGGAATATCGATCCCGATTGCGTCAATGGAGCCGGGTGGCCTGGGGACTGGCTGCACTGTTGGGGAGCCTGCCTATGGTGAGTTGGCTGTTTTTGGGAAGCTGGGGATTCTCGGAGGCCGCGGAGCTCGCGGTGTTGTGCTTGTTGATCGGCGGCTACCTGGAAATTCTCGGGCACCGGCGGTGGAGGACCTTGCGGGACGACGCCATGGCGTTGGATCGGGCGCAGTCGTTGGCCGCCGAAGGAAGAGATGAAGAAGCGATCACCCGTCTCACGCAGGCGTTACGGATCAGCCCGCGTCTGTGGCAGGCCTACCAGTACCGCGGGCAGTTGCGCACACGGCGTCCGGAGACCTGGCAGGCGGCGCTGGCAGACTTCGATGAAGCCATCCGGCTGGCGCCTCGGGAGGGCCACCTTTACGCGCTGCGAAGCCACGTCTTCTCGCTGTTAGGCGACGAAACGTCGGCGCGCCAAGACTCCGAGTCGGCCGAGAACCTCGGCGGCGCCGCGCCGGGTGGATAGTATACTGGCGGTGCGGAATCTATGACTGCCCCTTCGACTACCGGCCCCGAACTGGAGTCCCTCAGCGCGTGGCTCGACGCCGATACGGCGGCTCGGCGGCAGCAACTGGACTCACTCCCGGCGCGCATTCGCAGCCTGGACGCCTCCCTTCAGGCATGGGTTGTGGTTGCACCTCAGCCGCAATCCGCCGGCGGGGCTCTGGCAGGCATTCCGTTCGGGGTGAAAGATATTATCGAAACCGAAAGCCTGCCGACGGAATTTGGTTCCGCGCTGTACCAAGGGCGGCGCGGCAACGCGGATGCCGCCATCGTGAGGGAGTTGCGCCAAGCGGGCGGTATCGTCATGGGCAAGACGCACACTGCCGTGTTTGCTTACAAGACCCCGGCGGTGACGCGCAATCCGCGGAACCACGCGCATACCCCGGGCGGCAGTTCGAGCGGCTCCGCGGCGGCAGTGGCGGCCGGAATGATTCCCCTCGCGGTGGGCACGCAAACTCTGGGCTCGGTGCTGCGCCCGGCATCCTACTGCGGCGTGACCGGCTTCAAGCCGACGCATGGCCTGTTCCCTACGGAAGGCGTGTTGAGTATGGCGCCGAGCCTCGACACGCTTGGATTCTTTACGCATACCCCCGGCGACATGCTCCGCCTCTGGGAGGCATTAGGCAAGCCGTGCGGCATCGAGGAAGATTTCGCGTTCGGCGTGCCCGAGCCGCTACCCGAAGTCGAGCCGGCCATGGCGGACGCGCTCACAGGCGCGCTGGAGGCGCTGCGGCGGCGCGGCCTGACGATTCGCAGCGTTCCGATTTTGGAGATGCTCGACCGGCTGCCGGAGGAAACGCGCATCGTCATGTTCTACGAAGGCGCACGATCGCATGAATCGCGCTACCGGCAATATGGGGATCAGCTGCTGGATCTGGCGGTTCTGGTGCGCGAAGGGTTGGAGATCGGCGGCGCGCGCTACCAGCAGGCTCTCGCCTATATCGCGGAGTGCAAGCGGCGTATCGCAGAGTGCTATGAAACGACGCCGGTAATCCTCGCGCCGGCGGCTACTGGGCCGGCGCCCCGCGGGCTTGGCTCCACCGGCGATCCGCGCGCGAACTCGCCGTGGACTGCCCTGGGCACACCGGCTCTCTCGATCCCAATGCCGGTTTCGGGCTTGCCGCTCGGCTTGCAGCTGACGGCAGCGCCGGGCGGGGATGCGCGGGTGCTGCGCGCCGCGATTCGCATCGCGGCCGCGCTTTAGAAGCTCACTTCACTTCGGCGGGAGTCGAAGTCGCGGGACCTTGCCCTACGATTTCCAGTACACATTCCACGTCTTTGGCGCCGTCGTAATGAATCTGTTTGGCGGTGTGCTTGACGTAACTACCGGCGGGTATAGGGACGGTGCTGTCCGGATCGTACTTGGTGCCGGTGCCGACCCACCACGTTCCCGACAACACGGTGATGTAGCGATCGTACTGGTGGAAATGCGGGCGGCTCATGTGATGCGGCGTCCATCTATTGAGATAGACGTAGAGACCGGGCTTCTCCGGGTCGCCGACCAGATTCGCTGTTTCGGCCCCGCTGCCGTTCGATTTCCATTTGATCTGGTTTGGCAACTGGATCATGATCGCCTCCGGGTTGAGGTCGGCAACGCAGACGGACCCCAGCCAGACGAACAGCGCCGCACCCAGCGTGATTCGAGAGAGGCGCCGCAGCGCCCGAGACTTAGACATGCATACCCTCCTCGTTTTGAGGCAGACGGGGCCTCAACGCCCTACATATCCTATCAGCGATTCTTGCCGTGTGGAATCACCGGGCATCAAGCATGGGGGTAGCGAGCAGGCCCTTCGCCTGGAGACCGGAGAGCGCCAGGCCATAGCGGCCGCGGATGCCGGTCTTTTCGAAGATGTGCCGGAGGTGAATTTTTACGGTGCCGGTGCGAATGCCGAGCATGTCGCCGATGTCCTTGTTTTTCATTCCCCGCTCGACCAGCTCCATGACTTGCAGTTCGCGAGAAGTCAGAGAGGAGCGGGCCAGCCGGGCGGGCCGGTTTCGGGAAAGGAGGACACCGGGCTCGACCCAGGTTTCGCCGGCGCAGACGGCGCGGAGACATTCCAAGAGCGTTTCGACCGGAGCGGTCTTGCGAATCACGCCATGGGCGCCGGCTTGCAAAAAACGCAGCGCCTCAGCCTCGGGTAAGGAGACTCCCCATACGACGGTAGCAGTCGGGGAATGCTGCTGACGGAGGACTTTGAGGCAATTCATGACGGCATAAATGCCAAAAGCCTTGTCAACCAATAAGAGGGACGGCTCCCGTTCCTGGACGACGGGCAAGGCTCGGTCCAGGGAAGTTTCGGCGGCGGTGAGGCTCCAGGCGCCGGAAGACTGCAGGACCGTGCGCACACCCTCGATAGCCACCGGTTCGGCATCGCAGACTACCACCGTATACACGACGAACTCCCCCAGACACGCCGTTCGGCGCTTCCAATCCCTTTATCGGCCAATCTCCTTGCATTCTTTAGTTCGGGGGCTGATTCGTGGTTCTCAGCAAAGTTGGAGCCACCGGCGCCGGTCAGCGAACCGCGACCGCGCCAAGCGCGTACTCGACCAGATCAATCCAGTGGTTGTTGAGCGTGTTCTGAACCAGCACGGCACGCTCGGCGCGGAAACTCCGCGGTCCTGAATACTCCCGCCAGCGGCGTACTGCCAGGTCGCGCACCTGGGACACATCTTGGTGCGCAATCTCCTGAGCCAGCGTCAGATGGGGATGATACTCGAAGGGCTCGACAAAATCGAGGAGGTTCCGGTTCATGGCCGTATGCATGCGGCGCAATTCGGAAGCTCCGGCGCCCAGTTCGATGTACACCACATCTGTTACGGGAAAGGTCTCGACGGCCGTCAATTCGACATCAAAGGGCGTCCAGGAATCCGTCAGAGAGCGGACCTCGGCGGATGCCACCGACCAGTCCACGCGCAGCGGGCGCGGCGGTAGAACGCTCACATGAGCGTGGGGATTGTCGTGTGGAACCAGTTCCCGGCGGAGCCCGTCCAGGAATTCTCCCAGCGGGTCAGGTACGTAAATGACAAGAGCAAAAAGGTTTAAGCGCTCTTCTAAGGGAATGTGCCGGTGCGCGGCAGACAGGTCGAAACCCATGCTGTCTCTATGGTAACCATTTTGTAGATTTCCGAGCGAATGGGGCGTCCTCACCTGCTAACCTCAGTATGATGTCGAGCAGCCGCGATTCGAACCCGTTAATCAATCTGCCATTCCGGATACCGTTCGATCAAATCCGCGCCACCGAGGTTGAACCTGCGATCGCCGCGCTGCTGGCGAACGCCCGCCGGCATCTGGAATCCGTGGCAGCGGAGCCCGGCGCGCGGACGTATGAGAATACGCTGGCCGCGCTCGACGTGTTGACCGAGCGGTTGGATTGCGCGATGGCGGTGGTGCGGCACCTGGAATCGGTGGCCACCTATCCGGAACTCCGTGCCGCATACAACGCGGTGCAACCCGAAGCCAGTGCATTTTATTCAAAAATTCCCCTGCACTCGGAGCTGTGGCAAGCCATCCGGACGTATGGCGCCACTCCCGAGGCCGCGGCCCTGGCGGGCGAGCGGCGGCGCTTTCTCGACAAGACGATGGAGAACTTCCGGCGGCATGGAGCCGATCTGGACCCCGCCGGCAAGAAGCGTCTGGAGGAGATCGATGTTGAACTGAGCCAGCTCACAACGAAGTTCAACGAGCATGTTCTGGATTCAACCAACGCCTTCGAGCTTGTGATCACCGACGAGCGGCAGCTGGCCGGGTTACCCCCGACGGCCGTCGCATCAGCCCGCGAGAACGCGGCGCGCAAACAGAGAGAAGGCTGGCGTTTTACTCTGCAGGCGCCCGATTATTTCGCGGTGATGACGTACCTGGAGGACGCCGCAATCCGGGAGAACATTTACCGCGCGTACGCGGTGCGGGCGACCGCCGAGCCCTGGAACAACCGGCCGCTGATCGGTCGAATTCTCGAGTTGCGTCGCGAGAAAGCGGTGCTGCTGGGGTTCCGGGATTTCGCCGATCTGGTGCTGGAAGACCGCATGGCGCACACGGGCGCCCAGGCCCTCGCGTTTCTCGAAGACCTCAAGAGCAAGACTGAGCGCCGGTTTCGGGAAGAGAACCAGGAACTTCTGGCATTCCGCCGGTCGCTGGAAGGAGCGGCGGCGCCCGAACTCCAGCCCTGGGACGTCGCCTACTATGCCGAAAAACAGCGGGCGGCGCTCTACTCCTTCGATGAGGAGGCGCTGCGGCCGTACTTTCCGCTGGAGCGCGTGGTGGCCGGGTTATTCGAGCTGACGGGGCGGCTCTACGGAATCCGGGTCACCGAGCGCACCGGAGCGCCGGCGTGGGATCCGCACGCGCGCTATTACGACGTGCATGATCAGGACGGCACCTTCCTCGGCGGCTTTTACGCCGACTGGTATCCGCGCGACAACAAGCGCGGCGGCGCCTGGATGGACGCGCTGATTACCGGAGGTCCGGCCGCGGACGGGTTCCGCCCGCATCTCGGCCTGATTTGCGGGAACCTGACGCCGCCGGTGGGCGGCAAACCGGCATTATTGACTCACCGCGAAGTCGAAACCATCTTTCACGAATTCGGACATTTGCTGCATCATCTGTTAAGCCGGGTCGAGACCCGGGCTCTGGCCGGCACCAATGTGGCTTGGGATTTCGTCGAGCTGCCGTCACAGATCATGGAGAACTGGTGCTGGGAACGCGAGGCCCTGGACCTGTTTGCGCAGCACTGGGAGACCGGCGCGAAGGTGCCGGAGGATCTGTTCCAACGGATGAACCGCGCACGCACCTTCCGCGCGGCGAACGCGCAAATGAGGCAACTCGGCTTCGGCTTCCTCGATCTGCTGCTGCACGTGCGCTACACCGCGGAACGCGACGGCGATCCAATCGAGTACACGCGGCGCATTCTGCAGGAATTCAACCCGGCGCCGCTACCGCCTGACCACGCACTGATTGCCGCGTTCACGCACTTGTTCGGCAGTCCGGTGGGCTATGGGGCTGGATACTATTCCTACAAGTGGGCGGAAGTTCTGGACGCCGACGCCTTCACGCGATTCCGCGAGCAAGGCATTTTTAGCCGCGAGGCAGGCGGCGCGTTCCGTACGAATATCCTGTCCCGGGGCAATAGCGAAGACCCCGCGGAACTATACCGGAAATTCATGGGGCGCGATCCGGACCCGTCGGCGTTGCTGGTGCGATCGGGGCTGGCGTAGCACTGGCCGGCGGCGAGACCGCCGGCGTTACGCTTGCGCGGCACGGGGCCGCCAGCCTAGGGATTCCAGCAACCCTTTGGACTTGCGCAAGACCAGCTCGGCGAGATTCAGGAGCACCGCCAGTCCCAGGAAGGCGGGCCACAATTGCATATTGGACGCGATGCTGCGTCCACCGGCATCGAAGACGCGTCGCGGCTCCGGACGGAAATGGCCGCCGGTGGTGGAGGCGATTTCTCTTAGGAGCGGCTCATTACTGCCGTACTCCAGCATCTCGTCCTCCTGCCGGTAGAAGCCGACTTCGGGGAAGGCCGGCGAGTCTTCGAGCGGACGGACACGGAACAGGCCCTGGTTCTGGCCAATGTTGAGGCTGGCGCGAAAGTGGCCGGCAGCGACTTTGCTGACCTTGAGCGGGGCGCGGAAATTGTTCGGGCCGAGCGCGAAGATATCGGGGATCGCGGCCGGCTCGGGCACGTTGGGCGTGAGGCGGTAGTCGATCACGAGCAGGTTGCTGGCGCGGTCGAAATCGGCGGTGGCTTCGCTGGCGGGCGCATGCGGCAGCAGATCGCGGAAAATGTTCGCCCACAGGCGGTCGAAGCCCGGCCAGGTGACCCAGTTCACAGCCCAGCGGTTCTTGGCGTCGGAGGTGAACACGGCGGCGCGGCCCAATCCATATTGCCAGCGCACCAGCAGGGGGTCCATGGGGTCGGCATCGAGAAGCGTGTCGGCAGTCGGGCGCGCCTGGAAGCGCACGTATCCGCGCAGGGCCGGCGCGTTCTCGATATCCACGCCGTCGAGGATCTCGGCCTGCCTGACGACACGCGGCCGGATCTGCTTTTCTACCGCGGTCATGCCGGTGTGCTCTTCGACGTCGCGGAGCAAAAGCTGCTCGAGGCCGGCGGGGTCATTCAGAAAATACGATTTTCCATCGGCTGCGGAGGCGATTCTCTCCAGGTAGGCGCGGTTGACGTCGAGGCCCAGACCAACCGTGGAAATGGTGACGCGGTTGTTGCGCGCCTCGCGCGCCAGAGCCATGCTGTCGCCTTCTTCGGAGATACCGTCGGTGAGCAGCACGATGTGCTTATAGATCGCCTTCTCGGGGTTGATGCGCCGATAGGCTTCATTAAGCGCGGGAGCGATCTGGGTGCCGCCGTCGGGTTGAATGCCGGCAATCAGGCGCTTGATGGCGGCGGGCTGGTCCGCCTTTCGAATGGGGACGGCCCACTCAAACGTGTTGTCGAAGATGAGCACGCCGACCGAATCGATGGGACGCAGGTTATCGACGACGCCGCTGGCGGCCTGGCGGGCCAATTCGATCTTGCGGCCTTCCATGGACGACGACTTGTCGATGATGAGGACCACCGCGGTTCCGTCGGGAGAGCGCGGGGGCGCCAGCTTGGCGGGCAGCGTGCGGTCGAGCGCGTCCTCCTCGCCCTTCTTATCCACGTAGACGTTCTGCTCGCCGCCGATCCAGACGAGGCCGCCGCCCTTCTTGACGAAGCTTTCCAGCTCCGCCTTGCGCGCGTCAGGAATAGATTGTGCGTTCCAGTTATTGATCAGGATGAGCTGGAAGCCGTCGAGCTTGTTCGGAACGCCGGAGTTGGATTGCTGCACCTCGAACTGGTTGGCCTGGAGCGTGCCCAGCAGATGCTGCTCGCTGGCGGGCGGATCGTTCGAAACCAGCAGGGCCTTCGGCCGCCGTAAGGTGACGGCTTCTTCGAAGCGGGTTTCGCCGAGATCGGCCGCCGCGACTTTACCCGCCAGTTCGATGGCTCCGGCGGAGTTGATGTTGGCGTTTAGCCGAACGCGATTCGATCCCGCCGCCAGCTCCACCGGGTTGGCGCCGAGCGATTTTCCTTCCGCGGTCAATTCGACCGTGGCCGCGGTGGAACGCGGCGATTCCACGGTGATCTCGACGGGGAACCGCTCACCGCTGAAGACCTGTCCCGGCATCGTTACCGATTCCAGGCGCAGCCCGGGCTTGGGACGCCCGGCCACCGGAACCGTGTCGACGGGAATGCCGAGCTGCTGGGCTTGCCAGATGGCGCGCGCCGCGCTGCCGAGATTCTCGTTGCCATCGGAAAGGAGCAGAATGCGCGGCACCATGCCGGCCGGCACGGAGGCGGCACCGTCGCGAATCGCCGATTCGAGATTGGTGGCGCGGCCGGCGGATCCAGCGGTGTAGCGGAGCTGCCAGCCGCTCTTGAAATTCTCTTGCGCGAAGGCGTTGCGCGTGGCGCGGGCAAAGGGAATGACGCGCGTCCAATTGCGTCCGCGGGCGCGGTCGACGCTGGAGGCGAATTGCGATTCTTCCTTGAGATCGGCGGGCGAAACACTGGCGGACGTATCGGCGAGGATGGCGACGGCCACACGGCTCTCGTAGATGGTAATCCGCGGTTCCGCCAAGGCGATAAAAATTGCCAGAAACGCCGCCGCCTTGAGGATCAGGCCGGGGCGCCGGCCGGAAGACCGCCATTCCCATAGGGCCCAGACCAGCGGCGCCAGCGCAAAGAGCAATGCCCAGGGGCGATCGAAAGTCATTGGCGGACCACCTCGGGATGGGCGGTCGGGGTCTGCATCAAACGGGGCTGCGCCGTTCGGCCGCGCCGGAACCGGGCGAAGATCAGCCATTCCACCAGCAGCCCGGCGCCACCGGCCAAAGCGAGCCAGGGCCAGACATCACCGCCCGCCGGGGCGAGCGGCGAAGCACGAGGAATGCCGCGGCGCACATCGGCGGGCGGCTGCCATTTGGTTTCACCGACTTCGGGCAGCGTGAGCGAGTTGACGTACTCCCGGTCACCCGCGAGCACGCGCACCACGCCCGGCGCGCCGGAGAAAAAGTGAACCGCGTGGTCGCGCAGCACGAAGGGTAACGGCGTGCCGTCTTCATTCAAGACACGCACATCGGCGGGTGCCGCGTCCTGATCGAGCTGGAGCTTGACCGCGCCGACGCTGCCGCCGCTCAACTCCGAGCGCCGGAACAGCTCGGGGGCGTACCAGCGGAGCAAGTTCGCGAACAGGAGCGGTGTCGCCAGTTCATAGCGCATGCCCGAAAGAGCCGGATGAAAACCGAACTCCACGATTCTGGGCTTGTCGGGACGCGCCACGATCACCGGTCCCGCCTCTACTTCGCCGATTCGGGCGTCCCCAGGGGCGGTATCGAAAATGGAAGTCTTTTCCAGTTTGTATTCCTTGGTGCGCAGACCGGCGGCAATCGGATGGCCTGTGTCCCAGCGAGAAAACCGGACTTGTTCGGCGCTGTTTTTTACGGGAATCGGCGAGCCCGCGGCCGGGGGATCGATCCACAACGAATCCGCCTGCGGGCGCTGCGGCGGAACGAAGCGGTCGAGAATGACGAGGCCCTTCCCCTCGGGATTGTATTCGGCCGGCTTCTTGTAAACGGCCGTCACGCGCGGTGTCGCCTCCAGCAGCGGCCGGAGCAGTTCGGGCTGATTGGAATAGACGGTGACGGGAAGGGTGGGCTGGGCGGGCAGTTCGAGTAACGCGCGGTCATCGTCCGGGAAGGCGTCGTGGGGAGTGAGGGTAACTCCCAGGATGACGGCGGCGCGCGTGCGGAACTCGAAGGTCTGTTCGGTATCGACGCCAGGCTGCAGCGTGACGCGGCGCGAACCCGCTTGCACGCGGCCCGTCTGGCCGGGAGGGCCGAAATCCAGCGAGAGTGTTACCGCTCGCGGCCGAGTCCCGTAATTGCGGGCAGACACATAAATCTCCCACAGGTCGGCATCCCCGCTGGCGCGGCGCAGCCCGATTTTGCGGAGGCCGCTGTTCTCAATGGCATCCGGCACGGCGATGACGCGAAGATTGCGCGGTAGCGAGGCCGCGAAGGAGGGATCGAGGTCGGAGGTGCGGCCGGCGCCGATGAAGGCGATCTCTCCGGCACGGCGGGTGCCTTGGCCTTGCAGGCGGCGCGCGAATCCGACCACTTCTTCCAGGTTCAAGGCGGTCGAGCTGGGATGAGACTCGGCAATCGCGGCGTCCAGCTTGCGGCGGTCCGAATCGAAGGCGGTTGCGGGGGTGGCGAGCGCGTCAGCGCGCACGATCATGACCCGATCGCGGGACGGCAAGGCGCGCAGATACTGGCGGGCGCGGTCCCGCGCGAGATCCATCAAGGTGCGTCCGGCGCCGGCGCGCGCGCCCATCCATGCCGAAGTTTCCAGCAGCAGGATGTGGTCGCGGCCAGCCGCCTCGGGGCTGCCGAACCGCAGTTGCGCCAGGGCGAGCAACAGCAGCGCCATGCTGATCAACTGCAGCAGCAGGGACCAAGGCTGCTGGATGCGGCGCCGCCGCGCGACGACGGTCGGTTGCTCGGCGGAAACCCAGAACCGCAACGTAGAAACTACCTGGCGGCGGCGCGAGCGGTCGAGCAGATACAAGGCAATGGCGACGGCGGAAATCGAGCCGAAGAGGGCTACGAATTGGGCGAGCGAGAGGTTCAGGAAGTACATCGCACGACCTTCCTGTGCGACAACGCCGCGCTCACCAACAGGGGTGATAAACCCTGCGCGGACGCGCGGGACTGGGACTGTGGTTGAACGGCAGCCGCGACCCTCTGCTCACTGCCGATCATGCGATTCCTCGCATTCGGATCAGATCTCCGAAGATGACGCTTTCGAGAGATTGCGACGTCGAGATGCCCGCATACCGGCCGCCACTGCGGAGGGCGAGCCGCTGCAGATCGGACGCGAATTCGTCGAAGGCACGCGTGTAGCGAGTGCGCGCTTCCTCATCGAAATCGATTTTCAAGGCTCCGGCCGTTTCGGCATCGCGCAGATCCAACTCGCCCAGCCATGGCGGCATCCGGTCTTCTTCGGCCCACAGATGAAGCAACATCAACTCGTGACCGAAGTCCGCGAGGTACTGCAGGGCTCTTTCGCAGCCGCCATCGTCGAGAAAGTCGGAGATTACGATGACCACGCCATGTTGCGAATACGTGCCGATGAACTCGCGAACGGCGGCGAGATAGTCCGTGCGACCGCCGGCTTCCAAAGCCGCGAGTTCATCCATGACATGAGAAATGCGATGGCGCCCGCCGGTGGAGAGAATGCGCTGCGACAAGCGATTGGTGATGCCATGGATCTCAATGGAATCGAGCCGCACCAGGCCCACATAGCATAGGGCGGCGGCGAGTTTCCGGCCGTAGTCGAATTTAACGCCGTCGTACGCGGTCATCGACGCGCTGAGATCGACGAGCATGCGTACAGGCACGCGAGGCTCGACCTGGAACATCTTCAGGAAGAGTTTCTCGAGGCGCAGATAGGCGCGCCAGTTCACGGCGCGCAAATCGTCGCCGTGATGAAAATTACGGTGATCGAGGAATTCCTGCCCAGGCCCGGCGAAGCGGGAAGCATTGTGGCCGCCAACCAACCCGGCGAACGACTTCTGCCAGTGGATCGTGAGCCGCTCGAGTCGCTCCAGGAAGTCGCGGTCCAGCAAAGGCTCGGCGGCGGCCATATCTACCCTATGCGACGACAGCCTGCGCGGTTACGCCCTTGATGATGGAACCGAGAATAGTCTCAGGGGTCTGGCCGTCGGCATGGGCGTCGAAATTGAGGATGATGCGGTGGCGCAACACCGCCGGGGCGACCTGCTGAACGTCATCCATTGCGAGATGGAAACGGCCCTTGATCAGCGCACGGACGCGCCCGCATTCGACCAGGGCCTGGGCGCCGCGGGGCGAGCTGCCGTAGCGGATGTATTTGCGCGCCAGGTCGTGGGCTTCCTTCTGTTCCGGCTGGGTGGCCATTATCAGCTGGATGGCGTACTCCTGCACGTGAGGCGCGACGAGCACAGAACGGCACACCGAGCGGACCTCGAGGATCGATTCGCGGTCCATTACCGGCACCGGAGTTTCGGTGGTGGGCTGGGCCGTGCGCTCGACAATGCGATTCAGCTCGGCATGGCTGGGGTACGTGACCAGGATCTTCATTAGGAAACGATCGAGCTGGGCTTCCGGCAGCGGGTACGTGCCCTCCATTTCGATAGGATTCTGCGTGGCCATGACCAGGAATGGCTGATCCAGTTCGTGGGTCGCCGTACCACTGGTGACCGTCCGCTCCTGCATGGCTTCCAGGAGCGCGGACTGCGTTTTGGGAGTGGCGCGGTTGATTTCGTCCGCCAGTACCAAGTTGGCGAAGATAGGGCCGGGCTGGAAGCGGAGAGCTTTCGCCCCTCGTTCGTCGCTTTCGACGATCATGCTGCCGACGATGTCGGCCGGCATCAAGTCAGGAGTGAACTGGATGCGCGAGTATTTGAGTTGAAGGGCGCGGGCGAGCGTACGCAGAAGTGTCGTCTTGCCAAGTCCCGGGACGCCCTCTAGAAGTACGTGCCCCGAGGCCAGCAGACAGATCAGCACTCCTTCCACGACGTCTTCCTGCCCTACGATGACCTTGGCGATTTCGCGGCGGACGGTGTTCAGGCGCTCGACGGCTTCTTGCAATGACGCTTCGTTTCCCACGTTCTTCATTGTAGAGCACGCCGCTACTTAGATTTTCGACGGATTTCCGAAAACAGTACGAAGTGAGGAGAATGCCGGACTTTACGCTTGGGCGCGTAGACCGGCCTGCTCGCCCATCTTTTGCGCGAGACAGCCGAGGATCGCCGCCCGTTCGGTAAGAGCTTTACGCGCCTGCCCGGGAGCCATGTTGCGCGTGAGCCAATACCACACCTGCATCAGCTTGTAATCCAAGAGCAGAAGCCGGTGCTCCACTGACTGGCCGCCCAATCCGGCGGCGTGGCGCAGCAGATAACTGACAATGCGATAATCGCGATCCAGCAATTGATGGAGGGGGTCGAGATCTGATTCGGTTCGCAGCCGTTCGCGTACTGCTGGGAAACTGAACCGGTTGTCTGGCGGTAGAATCGGCTCGCCCGCGGCGTTCCGTAATAGACCGAGACAGCAGAAGCGGAACCAGTAGACCAAAAGTGCTGCCGAAATCGCCAGGATTAGTAAGGTTACAATCATCGCCTAACGGCTGGGATACCTGAGTGTCAGTACTATGCCAGCCAGAACGAGTGTAGCATTAGGGTCTACGAGATGCAATACCTTTTCAAGTACTTAGGTAAACACCTTTTCCCCCTCATATAGGGGTAATTAACGGTACCCCCATATGAGGGGTATAATCGCCTATCCCGTTAGAACAACAAGGACTTGTCCCGGACCATGCACTCCCCGAACCAGAATCTGTTCAATGTCGGCGGTTCGGCTGGGTCCGGTGATCAGGACCATCGAGCTTGTGTTCACGGCCGGATCGGGTAATAGGGCAAACAACTCATCCAATCCCGTGAGGATGCGGTCACAAGGGACGACAGCGATATGGGAAGGAGGGAGCAGCGAAACGAGGCGCGCTTCCTGGGGGCTGGAGAGCAGGACCAGAGTTCCAGTATCGGCCAGAACGTAATCGGCGCTGGTAATTCCGACGTCGGCAGAAGCGCACAGTTCCCGCAAGCGGTCGCGGCTCGAGATGCCGGAACTCACGTTCGGAAGGGCGGTGATCCCGCACTCCTGAAGATACGGAGCATTGGAGGCAACCGCTACGCGGTTTCCGAGCTCGCGGGAAACCAGGGCACCGGCATCCTGAGCTAAAGCAGCGCGGCAGACGCGGCCCGCCAGGGCTTCCAACCGCGTGGTGAAGGAAGCGACGCGAGCCTCGAGGCCAATCTCAGGAATGCGAAGCCGAACGGGCGGAGGCGGCGGGGGCGCCTGGGCTCCCGTGCGGCCGAGCGCGGTACGGACGCGGTGTAGGATTTCCTCGCGCGCCATCATCGCTGCCTCCAGAGTTGTCGAAAGCTGCGGGGCGGCGGAGGCGGCAAGTCGCGTTGGCTCAACCAGGCGCGGATGGGACCGACGTTCAGGAGCGCCGGAACGCGGCGAATCCAGGCGCCATCGCCGGAACGGGCCAGGGACGCGGCCAGGCGCCCTCCGATTGCATAGACGCGGGGGTGTCGCGCCAGCCAGGCAAACGCGCGGAAGGCCAGTTTTTCCAAGCGGCCTGTTTTCGCGCTTGCTACCTCGGAGCGGAGGTCCAACAGTACTTTGGGAATATCGATCTTGACCGGACAAACTTCGGCGCAGGCCCCACACAGGCTGGAGGCGAATGGCAATTCCGGTTCGTGGCCGGCGCCCAGGAACTGGGGCGTAATGATGGCGCCAATCGGCCCCGAGTACACCCAGGGGAAACTGTGGCCGCCGATTTTGCGGTAGACCGGGCAGGCGTTCAAACACGCGCCGCAGCGGATGCAGTAGAGGGACTGCCGGCGTTCCGGGTTGGGCAGCAGACGCGTCCGGCCATTATCGAGCAGCACGACGTGGAATTCGTCCGGACCATCGATTTCGTCCGCGCGCCGCGGGCCGCTGAGAAAAGAGGTGTACACGCTCAGCAGCTGTCCGGTGGCACTGCGCGCCAGTAATTTCAGGAAGACCGCGAGGTCCTGTGCCCGAGGAATGACTTTTTCGATTCCGGCAACCGCGATGTGGATTTTGGGCGCGGACGTGGTCAGCCGTGCGTTGCCTTCGTTCTCCACGAGGACAATGGCGCCGGAATCGGCGACCAGGAAGTTAGCGCCGCTGATGCCGATGCCGGCGGCCAGGAATTTCTGGCGCAGCACGGAGCGCGCCAGCGCCGTTTGATTCTCGATCACGATATCGTGGGGCGCGTGCAGCTTCTCCGTGAGGATTTGGGCGACGTCATAGCGCGTCTTATGCAGCGCCGGGGCAACAATGTGGTACGGCCGTTCGTGGGCCAATTGGAGGATATACTCGCCGAGATCGGTCTCCACCGATTCCAGGCCATGATGCTCCAGCCGCTCGTTGAGATCGATTTCCTCCGTGGTCATCGACTTCGATTTGACGATGAGCCCGACGCCGCGCTGTTTGGCGAGAGACAGGACAAAATCGGCCACTTCAAGGCCATCCCGGCAATAGGTGACGGTTCCGCCGTGCGCTTCGACGTTGCGCTGGAACTCCTCCAGGTAGTAATCCAGGTGGTCAATGGCGTGCTGCTTGAGGAGATTGGCCTGAGCGCGCAATTCCTGGTAGTCCGGAAGTACGTTGTCCGCGATGACCGCGAGGCGCGCGTCTTTCAGGCGGCCGGTGGCGGTATAGATGGCCTGCTGCAGGCGTGGGTCGGCCAGCGTGTCGTGGATGTGTCGCTGCAGCTGGCTCGACATAGGCTAGCGGCTGGCCAGCACTTCCGCCAAATGCAGCGTGCGGATTTTTAGCCCGGCTCGGGACAGTACGCCCTGAATCTGCATGAGGCAGCTGGGATCGAGCGATACCACCGTGTTGGCGCCGGAGCGGACGATGGCGTCCACCTTGCCGCGCGCCATGGCGCCGGAGAGTTCGCCGAACTTGACCGAAAATGTACCGCCGAACCCGCAGCACTCTCCGGCCGGTTCCAACTCGCGCAGCTCGAGACCGCGCACGCGGGCCAGCAACCGCCGCGGAGCACCGTGAATCCCGAGCTCGCGTAACGCATGGCAACCGTCGTGGAACGTGGCCACTGCTTCCAGGCGAGCGCCGACATCCTCGGCGCCGGCGACCTCCGTCAGAAATTTCGAAAACTCCCAAACCCTGGAGGCTACACGTTTAGCGCGCGCCGCCACGGCGGAATCGCCGGCGAACAGTTCGGCGAAATGATGGGTAATCATCGCGGTGCAGGAACCGGAGGGAACCACAATGGCGTCGCAGGTTTCGAAGACATCGAGAAAATGAAGCGCCACCGCGCGCGCCTCGGCCGGATAGCCGCTGTTGAAGGCGGGCTGGCCACAACAAGTCTGGGCTTCGGGGAAGTTAACTTCGAAGTCGAGGCCCTCGAGCACGGTGGTCATGGCCATTCCGATCTGGGGAAACAGCTGGTCGACCATGCAAGTGACAAACAGGGAAACTCGTCGGCTCATTCCGCTCAGCGCCCCATTTGCAGGCGTTCGGCCAGATAAGGCGGTAGACCAGCGTCATAGATCTTCTGCTGAGCGCCGGTGACGTTGTAACGGACGCGTTGATAGACGACGGCGCGGGTCTCGGAGTCATAGAGCGCGTAGGCGGCGCGCGGATCGCCATCGCGCGGCTGCCCCACCGAGCCCGGATTGATCAGATAGCCGCAATTCGGGTCGATGTCGAGGGAAAGTTGGGCCTGGCGGGCTGAGACGTGGGGAATGGTTTCAATACGCGACTGGTTCCAGATAAAGCCCCCCTGCAGATGCGTGTGTCCGAAGAAAGCCAGGCGGCTTTCGAGGTAGCCGAAGGCGTCGCCGGCCTCATCGGCGGCCATGACGTAATCGTCTTCGTCCCAGGGAGAACCGTGCAGGATTTCCATGCCGTCGACAAAGGCAGGGCCCTTCTGGAGGTCGCGCACATAGGCGGCGTTATCGGCGCTCAACTGCTGACAGGTCCAGAGCGCCCCGGCGCGGGCTACTGGATTGAACCACTCGAGATCCTCCTGGCCGGTGCAGGCTTTGTCGTGATTCCCGCGAACCACGAGATAACAATTGGCGCGCACCCAGTCAACCACCGCATTCGGGTCGGCGCCATAACCCACCAGGTCTCCGCAGCAAATAATGCGTTCGAAGCCGGCGCCGGCGTGCTGCATGACGGCGTCCAGCGCCTCCCAATTGGCATGGATATCACTCAGAACGAGATAGCGCACCGGTGAGCGGACCTACGTCTTTCTCAGCCGCAACAAAGCGATCTCCGGCGGGGCCCCCAGGCGCATCGGCACGCCGATGGTGCCGACGCCGCGCGTGACGTATTCGACCGCACGGCCCTGACGGTAAAGTCCGTAGACGTAAGGAGTAAAAAAGCGCGCTGGGTTGAGAGACTGCCCCAGAATCTCGATATTGACCTGACCGCCATGCGTATGACCCGCCAACACCAGATCATAACCCTGCCGGGCCGCGAATGGAAATACGTCCGGATTGTGGGAGAGCAGAAGGTTGAAGGCGCCGGGCGCCACCAACCGCTCGGCGCCGCGTAAATAGTGGTTGCGGTGCGAGAGAGACTCATAGTCGACGCCGGCTACATTTAAGACGGAATCTCCGAAGCGTAACGCCGCCGCCTGGCTTCGGAGAAACCGCATTCCCAGCCGGGCACCCATTCTGGCAGTGGTGTTTTCGGCGCCGGCGAAGCGCTCATGGTTGCCCATGCAGCCGTAGACGCCGGCGTCGGCCTTGATGCGGGCCAACTGGCGGATACAGGCTTCCAGCGGGTCTCGCGCGGAAGAAATCAGATCTCCTGTGATAAAGGCAAGATGCGGGTGCAAGCCCAATGTGGCATCAATCACGCGGGCGAGTTCCTTCTCGCTCAAGAACGGGCTGAGATGGATGTCGCTGATCTGGAGGAGCCGGAGCCCATCGAGGGCGGCCGGAAGGCCGGGAGTGGGCAAGTCAATCTCTCTCACCTCAAAGTCAGTTCGCTGGATCAATGAACCATACGAGATAGCGGCGACGGGAGAACACAGCAAGGCGTTGCCCGCGAGACTCAGCGCGCGGCGCCGGGACGGATCGGTTGCGCCGTTGATGTGTTTCCGGAAGGGCCAAACCACCAGGTAGACGACCAACACGGAGGCGGAGGTAAGCAGGTAGATGATCGCGGCAACGGCCAGCCGGGACCGGATGCCACTCCCACCGGGCACTCCGTATCGGTTCGTAAACGTAGTGAGGTAGGTGACCCCGAGGACAAGTTCGAACCCAACGACCGCGTTCCAGGCGGCGATGCGCCTTCCGCCGGAGAAGCGGCGGTAGACTTGAATCAACAAGATCAGCGCAATGATACCTTGCGCAAAAATCAGAAACGGAGCCAGACCGAAATTCGGGTTCATGAATTGCTTGCTACTTATATTGTAGGGTCCCGCCGGGGGCGCACCAGAAATTGAGCACGATCGCCAGGGCAGCGGTAGCGGCTGTTTCCGAACGCAGCACTAACGGACCCAGCGATACGGCCATCCATCCCGCGTGCGCCGCGGCGTGGCGTTCGGCATCGATCCATCCTCCCTCGGGGCCAATCAAAAGAGCGACTTGGGCGGACGGAGCGCGCATGGCGGGGAGACAACCGAAGAAGGGGGGCGCCGCCGACTCCTCGAGGAAATAGCGAAACTCCGCGGAGTGGGTCAGAGCCGTTTCGAAACTCACCGCAGGCAAAATTTCCGGAGCGCGCAAGCGGCGCGCCTGCTGGCCGGCTTCGTGAGCGATGCGTTTCCACCGTTCCATTCGCTTTTGTGAGGCTTCAAACAGACCTTTCTCGCTGCGCGCCCCGGCGATCGGCACGATCCGCTCGACACCCAGTTCGCTCGCTTTCTCGATGATCCACTCGAAGCGGTCGAACTTAACAAGCGCCGGAAACAGCGTGATGCGGACTGGAATCTCAGGCGCAGCGACCGGCTCCAGAATGCGAAACACCACGCGGTCACCGCGCGCCTCGGCGATCTCAGCCAGCCAGACCGACCGGCTGTCGGAGATCTCGTACTTCTGTCCCGGCTCGGCGCGCAACACGCGGGCGAGATGCCGGGCGTCTTCGCCGTAGAGTTCGGCGGTCTCGCCGCACACTTGCTCCACAAAGAATCTTCGTCTGGCCACGGGCGCAATTCACCTACAATACGAGTTTATGATTGCACTGCTGCGCGGCGTGCTGCTGGAGAAGCATCCGAACCAGGCGATCGTGGAGACTGGCGGCGTCGGTTACGACGTGACCATCCCGGTTTCCACCTATACGCATCTGCCGGACGCGGGTGCGGAGGTGCGGCTGCGCATCCACACGCACGTGCGGGAAGACTCGCTGGCTCTGTATGGGTTCCTCACCCAGGAGGAGAAAGGGCTGTTCGAGAAACTGATCGGCGTGAGCGGGATCGGCCCGAAACTGGCGGTGACGATTCTCTCCGGCCTGGCCGCGCCGGACCTCATCCATGCCATCGGACGCGGCGAGGTGGAGCGTCTGGTGCGCATCCCGGGGATTGGCAAGAAGACGGCAGAGCGCATGGTGCTCGAACTGCGCGACAAGCTACCGGTGGTCTCGGACGGTCCGCCCGCGGCGGCGGCCACGCTCTCGGCTATCGAGCAGGACGTGCTCTCCGCGCTGTTGAACCTGGGCTGCGCGCGGCCGCAGGCGGAGACGGCGGTTCGGAAGGCCAAAGGCCATGAAACTGCTGTCGACTTCGAACCGTTGTTTCGACGAGCGCTCGAACTGGTACGGTAAGCTGGTAGCGAATGCCCGACCGGCACGTCGTCTCCGGGGATCAACAGCCCGAGGACGTTCAATTCGAAGCAGGGTTGCGGCCGCGCCGGCTTGCCGAGTTCACCGGGCAGGCCAAGCTCAAGGAGAATCTGTCGATCGCCGTCCAGGCCGCGCGCATGCGCGGCGAAGCCATGGACCATGTGCTGCTCTACGGACCACCCGGCTTGGGCAAAACAACGCTGGCATCCATCATCGCCGAAGAGCTCGAAGTCAACTTCTCGGCGACCTCCGGCCCGGTGCTGCAGAAGAAATTGGACCTCACCGGCATCCTCAGCAACATTCGCGCGCGGCAGGTCTTCTTTATTGACGAAATCCACCGCCTGCTGCCCGACGTCGAAGAGATGCTGTATTCCGCACTGGAGGATTTTCGCGTCGACATCCTGGTAGGCGCCGGCCCGGGGGCACGCACGCACTCGCTGCCGTTGCCAAAGTTCACCGGAATCGGCGCGACCACGCGCCAGGGCCTGGTGAGTGCGCCGCTGCGCGGGCGTTTCGGCCTGGTGCTGCGGCTCGATCCGTACAACGTGCAGGAGCTGAAGGCGATCGTCAACCGCTCGGCGCGTCTGCTGAAAACCGAGATCGAAGACGCGGCGGCTGAGGAAATCGCGCGCCGCTGCCGGGGGACGCCGCGCATCGCCAACCGCCTGCTGCGGCGCGTTCGCGATTACGCGCAGGTCAAAGCCGACGGGCGCATTACACAGCCGGTGGCCGAGACCGCACTGAACCTGCTGGATGTCGATCGTTTCGGACTTGACGAAATCGACCAGAAGATCATGATGACGATTCTGGAGAAGTATCGTGGCGGCCCTGTCGGGGTCAACACGATCGCCGCGTCCATCTCCGAGGAGGCGGACACGATCGAAGAGGTCTATGAGCCGTACCTGATCCAGCTCGGGTTTCTGAACCGGACGCCGCGCGGGCGCGAGGCGACTGTGCTGGCCTATGAACACTTCAAGGTGAAACCGAAATCGCGCAACGGCGCGCAGAATACGCTGTTCTGATTGGCCATGAAGACGGCGTATCTGGGGCTGGGGTCGAACATCGGCGATCGCGAGCAAAATCTGAAGGACGCCCTGGCGAAGCTGGCCGCGCCGGACCTACGGGTGGCGCGTCTCTCGTCGGTCTATGAAACCGAGCCCGTGGGCTTCACGGCGCAGCGCTGGTTTCTCAACCTGGTGGTTGAAATCGAGACCGAACTGTTCCCGCTGCAGCTTCTTTCGCGCATCGCAAAGATCGAGCAGGCGCTTGGCCGCGCGCGCACCGTCAAGAACGGGCCGCGCACGCTCGACGTCGACATCCTCCTGTACGGACGCGCCGTGGTCCGCAGCGCCAAACTGGAGATTCCACACCCGCGCATGGCGGAGCGGCGTTTCGTGCTCGCGCCGCTGGCGGAACTGGCGCCGGAACTGCGGCATCCTGTCACACATCGGAGTATCCGCGCCATGCTGGACGCGGCTCCAGCGGTGGGAGTTCGAAAACTGGATTTGAAGTTGGGATAATCCGGGCATGGACGCCCGCGCTCTTCTGGAATCAGTTTCCGAAGCCTACCGCAATCTCAGCAGCCTCGAGGCGCGTGGTCTGGCTATCACAGAAAGCCGGGACAACGGCTTCAACCATTCCGAACACCAAGTGACGTTCTCTTATGTCGTGCCGAATAAGACCCGGCTCGAACAAGGCGAACGGGGAATGCTCCTCGTCAGCGACGGCCAGTTCCTGCACACTCTGTTTCCCGGTCCAAATCGCTACGGCAAAACTCCGCTTTCGGCGCCGCACCGGCTGCCCGGTATGTTCAATCCGCAATTCCCCTATGTGTCCAATGCCAGTACGTTTCTCTTTCCCAATGTCGGGGAACGGGTGGCGTCGGCCGAAATCTTGCGGCGCGAGAGCATCGCGATTGAGGGCGTCGAAACGGCATGCGACGTCGTTTCCGTAACCTACGAACCTCCTCCGAACCCGGGCCCCGTCACCGGCACTACTCCGATCCTTTTCTGGGTGAGCGCGGAAACCCGGTTGGTCTTGCGCATGGAATTTGAAATGACGCTCCAATTTCCGCGGCACGGGGAACACACGACCAGAAACATCCTGCTTCTGATGCACTTGTCGGTGAATCAGACGATCGATCCGACGGTGTTTGTGTTTACGCCTCCGGCCGATGTGGAACACCTGCCGCAAGGCGGGGTTGTCTTTGGCTCCGGCGGCGGCAGCCTCCGTACCACGGGTGAAGGCCGGCAGCGCATCGGGCACAGGCAGTCTCACACCTGGGAAGGCGACACGCTCGTCGAGCGCTCGAAGCTGACCCTCCTTGGTCACGAGATCACTATGGAGCGACGCTGGAAGCTCTCCGAAGACGGAGCGGAAATTCGCGTTCAAGAGCGCATCGAGAGTCCGAAAGGTCCCGTCGAGCGGGAATTCACCATTCCAGTGGCCTGATACACTCGTAGTTCTCCCGTGCAGGATATTCACGAAGCCCTGAAACGATACTGGGGCTACGATTCCTTCCGGCCGCTGCAAGAGCGCATCATTCAGAGCCTGATGGGCGGCAACGACGTCGCCGTCGTGATGCCGACCGGGGGCGGCAAATCGCTCTGCTATCAGCTCCCGGCGCTGGTGCTTGGCCGGACCGTGGTGGTGATCTCGCCGTTGATCGCGCTCATGCAGGACCAGGTGGCGCAACTGGGTGAGATGGGCATTCCGGCTGCGGTCTTGAACAGCACGCTGCCACCGGACGAGCAGCGGGCGGTGATGCGCGCGGCCGCGCAGGGCGCGTTCCGCCTGCTCTATCTGTCGCCCGAACGATTGGCGCGGGCGGACACCATCGGCTGGCTCGCCAGAGTGCCCGTTGCCTGTTTCGCCATCGACGAAGCCCATTGCATCTCGGAATGGGGCCACGAGTTCCGCCCCGAATACAGGCAGCTCAGCGCCCTGCGCCAGCAATTTCCCGATAAACCGATCGCCGCCTTCACGGCCAGCGCGACGCGCCGCGTGCGGCACGACATTCTCGAACAACTGCAGCTCCGCGAGCCGCATAAGTACATCGCCAGCTTTCACCGGGCAAACCTGCGGTACGTCGTGCACAAATGCGAAAAGCAGGATCACCGCAAGCTGCTGCTGGCCGGGCTGCGCTCCTACGCCGGACAAAGCGTCATCGTGTACGCGCCAACCATCGCCATGGTGGAAGAGACTGTCGATTTTCTGGCGGACCGGAAAATTTCGGCAATCCCCTATCACGGCCAGATGGAGACGGGGCGCCGGCGCCGCAACCAGGAACGCTGGATGAACGACGAAGTCCGCGTGCTGGTGGGCACGATCGCGTTCGGCCTGGGGATCAACAAGGCGGCCGTGCGCGCGGTGATTCACACGTCGCTGCCGAAATCGATCGAGCAGTATTACCAAGAGGCGGGCCGCGCCGGGCGTGACGGGGAGCCGTCGGATTGTGTTTTGCTGTGGCGGCCGAAGGACGTAGGTTTGCTGGCCTACTTTATCGAGCAGTTGACCGATCCCGAAGAGAAGGAGCGCGCCTGGCAGCGCTATCATACCGTGCGCCGTTTCGCGGAAAACGAACGCTGCCGCCACTGGCAGATCTGCACGCATTTCGGACAGGTTCCGAAGTGGCAGCGCTGCGAAATGTGCGATGTGTGTGGGAATGTTCCGGAGTGGGTGGCCGCGCCAAAAGAAGAGAGGATTGCAGTCGCCCGGAAGAAGACACCGCCGAAGGCTCCACCGATGAGCGAACCGGTGCGCGAAGCCCCCACGCTGTCCGCTCCTACCGCCAATTCAGAGCTGATCGAGTTCTTCAAGGAATGGCGGCGGCGCACCGCGCAGCAGGCGCAGGTTCCGGCCTATGTCGTTCTGAGCGACGCGTCCCTGGAAGACTTGTGCCGCAAGCGGCCGGCGAACCTGCGTGAGTTACTCGGCGTATTTGGCATCGGCGAGCGCAAGGCGGAATTATACGGGTCCGAGATCTTCGCCGCGTTCGAAGCTTTCGAGAAGGGCGCGCGCGCCGCCGCGCGTCAAGTCACCCAGATCACTCCCGCCGATGAGACGATTCGGCTGCTCGCCGATGGAAAGACATTCGCCGAGATCGCTGAGATTCGCGGCCGCCAGCTCCCGACGGTCGTAAACATGGCGGCCGACCTGATCGAGAAAGGCCGTCTCGATTACCGAATGGAATGGGTAGGAGAAGAGGCGCACCGCCAGATCGCGGAGGCCATCGCGCGCCTCGGATCGCAGTGGCTGAAGCCGTTACGCGAAGCGCTGCCAGCGAAAATCACCTACGAGCAAATCCGGCTGGTTGTGGCGGTGATGCGGCGAACTGACACAGGGCCGGGACCATCCCAGTCAGGGAGCGGAGGCTAGATGAACATCTCCTCGTCCTGCGTGGCGGACGCCACCGACGACTTGCGCGATCCGTGGACGAGAGTGGAAACCGCCGCCGAGATCCCGGCTGCCAGCCCGTTGACTTCGCGCACCGGACGCATCACTGCGCGCTTCATCACGTCGCCGGCCTGCTCGAGGTGCTCCACGGTGGCGTCGACCGAGTGGTCAATCTGCTCCAGGCGCTCTTTGGCGCGGGAGCCGGCGTCATCCAGCAGTTCGCCGATGCGCTCGACCTGGCGGCGGCTGGATTTGGCGATGGCCGCGGCCTCGGTAGAGATCTCAGTGATACGCGGCCGCACTTCGTCGATGATTGTCCCCGCTTGGCTCAGAATGCTGTTCACCGAGTCGATCGCCGGGCCAGTTTTGTCGATGAGGGGGCCGGCTTTTGCGACCACCGGCGCCGCTTCCTTTACCAGTGCGTCCGCCCGGTCCACCAGGGGGAAGACCTTTTTCTGGATCCTGGCCGCCACGCGATACAAGGCGATCGCCACGCCGGCCTGCACCAGAAACGCGAGGCAGGCCAGCGCGACCGCCACCGTGATCACGATTCGAAAAAGATCTTCCGGCATGCGAAAAGAGTTTCTCTGCTCTCGCCTGGAACGGAGCACCAGCCCCCGCCGACGTGCGCTGCGATCCACGCATGCGGCAATCGGAGCTACTGAGCGATGCCCTCCGATTGGGGATTCACGGCGTCGCGGTAGGCCTGCCTGCCGGCCTGTACCGCGTCGGCTATGGTGTCTTTCTGGCGGTTCAGGGTATCTCTGCTTTTGTCGACCCAGTCCGAAGCCGTCTGCCGGATCTCACTGCTGCGCTGCTTCAAAAAATCGCTGCCTTCGCCGGCCTTCGCCCGCAGCATATCGCGCGTCTCCTGGCCCGACTTGGGCGCGAACAACATGCCGATGCCAACGCCCACACCCAAACCCAACAGAAAGGCTGAAAGTCCGTTTTTGTCCATCTCTCCTCCTCGGTCTGCGCTCTCCCGGATAATCGGAAACCGTTGGATTACTACCGTTCCCAGTATACTCCGCGAGAGAATCGACAATGATGGAGGAACGGAAAAAGCGGCTGCTGGAGGGCGAGGCACTCTGGGCCTACGCGCTCAAAGTGCTGGGCGGGCGCGCGCACTCCGCCGGCGAACTGCGGGAGAAGTTGCGCCGGCGCGCCGGCCGGCCCGGCGAGGTGGACGAGATCCTCACCCGCCTCAAAGACCACGGGTACCTCAGCGACGAGCGCTTCGCCGAGAACTTCGCCGCGTCCCGGCTAGCCAATGACAAGCTCGGGCGCGCGCGGGTCGTCCAGGATCTGCGCCAGCGCCGCGTCGCGCCCGCGCTGGCCGAGCGCGCGGCGCGCCGGGTCTATCAGGACGTCAACGAAGAAGCCCTCATCGAACAGTGGATCCGCCGCAAATACAGACTCGCGCGGCGCGAACACCTCTTTGAAGCGGATAAAGACCTCGCCGCGGCCTATCGCCGCCTGCTGCGCGCCGGCTTCCGCACGGGAGACATTGTGCGCGTCCTGAAGCGCTTCGCGAAGAACCCGGAACTTCTGGACGCGTTCGAGCCGCCCGCGGAAGAAGGCCAGCCCGAATGACCCGGCTTTCCCGCAGTCTCCGGAAGTGGTAGGCTGGCCGCAATGGAACTGCTGTCTGAGAATAACCAGTTGCGTCTAATTCGCCTGCGCACCCGGCTCCGCCGCCAGGTCAAGGAAAACGCGCTGCGCGCGTGGGTGCAAGTTCGCAGGGCGGTCGGGGCCAAGCCGAAGCGCAACGATCCGTACGATCCCGATGAGCCGTATGCAATGGTCACCGCCGGGACGCGCCCGCGGCTACCGCGCCGGAGTGGTTCCGTGGCCGTCGATCCGTACGAGTGTTGACGCTTCGATAGATTCGCGAGAATCTGCTCCCTTCAGCAGCCCTCGTATTTGCTAGATGCTCCACCGGTGCAATTCCTCCTGTGCCGCCCGAAGGAGAGCCTCGCGCCCGGCAACCCACTCCGCGAGTTCCGCCTGCGTCCGCTGTGCCTGCTCCAGTTGCGGCGCGAGCGCCGTCGCTGCAGGCCCCCCGGCAATCGCCCGCCGTTCGACAAACTTCTGCGGATCGACGGCGGCCAGCAGTGAATCCCGCCCTACCACGCCCGGCGCCAGCCGCAGCAACTCGTCGACGATCCGTGCCGGTGTGTCCGACTCCGGATTGCTCTTCACCGCTTGCGAAACCAGCTGATGCGCCTCGCGGAAGCTCAGGTTACCCTCGCGAACCAAGGTGTCCGCCAGTTCCGTGGCAGTCAAAAAATGCCGGCCGGCTTCCGCCCTCATCCGGGCGGTATCGAATTGCGCTTTTTGCAGCGAGGCCGCCAGCAGTTGCAGGGCTCGCCGCGCATCTTCAAACATCGTGAACACCAGCGGCTGGAGGTCGTCCTCGCTGTCGACGACATCTCCGAACGGCGTGTTGTGCAGGCTCGTCATTATCGCTTGCGCCTCGGAAAACGCGCGGCTCGCCAGAATCCGCGTATGCTCCACCGCCACCGGGTTCCGCTTCTGCGGCATGATGCTGCTCGACTGCACGAAGCCTTCCGGCAGCCGAAGAAACTGGAATTCGCGCATGCCCCACAGCAGCAGGTCCTGAGTAAACCGGCCGAGATTCACCATTGCGGTGGCCACGGCGCCCGCGCTCTCCAGAAGGTAATCCACCGCCGCGATCGCGCCGTACGAGTTCAACTGGAGGCCATCAAACCCCAGTAGATGCGCCGTCCGCTCGCGGTCGATGGGAAAGGCTGTTGTCGTGATGGCGCAGGCCCCCATCGGGCAGCGGTTCACCGTGAGGTATGCAGCCTGCAGCCGCCTGCCGTCCCGCTCCAAGAGTTCCACTATGGCCAGCAGGTAGTGTGCCAGTACCGTAGGCTGCGCCGGCTGCGTGTGCGTGTGAGCCGGCATCAGCGTGTTGCAGTGCGCGCTGGCCAAGCCGAGCAGCGCCTTCCGCAGATCCAGCGCGGCCGACGCCACCCGCAAAATCCGCCGCCGCGCCGCCATCCGGTACAGCGTGATAGCGATGTCATTACGGCTACGGGCGGTGTGCAGGCGGCCCGCGACGTCTGGATCGCAGCGTGCGGCGATCTTCTCTTCTACGTAAAAGAAGAAATCCTCACACGACCCGTCGAACCGCGCCGCCCGCAGTTCTTCCAGGTTCAGACAATTGAGCGCAGCCAGCAACATTCGAGCCTGCTCGGCCGGCAGGATCTGCCGTTCCGCCAGCATGGCCAGGTGCGCGCGGTGCATTTCCATCAACTCGTCCGCGAAGTACCGCTGAAAATCCGCGAAGTTGACGGCCAGCACTGCCTCGGCGTACGTCCGGTCGGGAAACTCAGAAATGGAACCGCACCCCCAATTGAATCAGCCGCTGGTCGCGCGCGGCTGTCGCAAAGCCGCTCGCCGGGGTCGTGATGTTTCCGTTGGCATCCACCTGCGCCGTCGAATTGACTCCGGTCACGTTCAGCGTGTTGGTTACATTGGTGGATTCGGCTAGGAACTCGAACCGGTCCCGGTCGGTGATCGGGAAGAAACGTGAGTACCGCGCGTTGAGTTCAAATGCCGGGTTTGCGCGCAGAGTGTTGCGTCCCACGTTTAGCGGCCGCTGGTAGGTCGCGGGTTCCGACGAATCTCCGTTCAGGATGCGATTGCTCCCGATGTTGAACAGGTCTCCGCTGGCCGCCTGCATCGTAATGGAAAGCTGGTTATGGTTAGCCAGATAATTCGCCGTCTTGTTCGAAGCGTGGAATGTGGGCTGGAATACGCCCGTCATATTGAACACGTGCCGTTTGTCTGTCAGCGAATCAGCGCGATCGCGCCGCCGGTTGCTCGGATCCGACAAATAAAAAGTGCCGCTGTCGATATTGTTCCACTCCGGGGCGTCGTCGATCGCGTGCGACCATGTATACGTCGCGTAGAAATTGTACCCTCGCGAAATCCTCTTCTCCAGAGTGAGGTTCAGACCGCTATAACTCGAGTTACCCACCGACTCCGCGGAATAAATGTTGCCAAAGCCGGGGTAGACTCGCGACGTCGTCGAAAAGATCGGCCGGCCGTCCGCCAGAAGCTGCCCCGTCGGCACCAGGTCGATATTCCGGTAAACCGGCAAGTGCGTGCCTTTCGTGAAGAGATACGACGCTGTCGCCACGAAGTTTGAGCCGAGATCGCGGCTGATCGAGACGTTGGCATTGTACGAATACAGCGTCGCGAAGTTCGGCGAGACGGTATCGATCGTTTGAATCCCGAGATTGAACCCGGCCGGAACTCCCGTAAATACGTTTGGGAACGCCGGGGCGAACGTCTGCGTCGGGGCCGCCGAGAAATTGAAGAACGCCGGCAGGCCGGTCTGCAGCAGAGCCAGCCTGTACTGATCGGTTTGCGGCGGATCGTAAAAGAATCCCGTGGAGGCGCGCACCACCGTCTTCTGCTGCTGCCCCAGTCCCCAGGCCACTCCGAGCCTCGGCGCGAAATTGTTCTTATCCGTCCGGAAACTCTGTGAGAATGCGAACGGCGCGCCCGAATTCGCGTCTGGTAGACGGTACACGTCGTAGCGAAGTCCGTAAGTGAGCGTAAGGTTTCGCAGCGGCTTCCAGGTATCTTGCGCGAAGAATCCCGCGAACAGCGAATTGTAGTCGATCACCGGATTGCCCAGACTTTGGCTAAACGAGCTGTATCCGAGCGGGTTCGTCCCGTTCACCGCGTTTAAATAAGCCGCGATATTCGGAAACGTGTATGTGGCGGACGTAGCCGCCACCTGTTCATCTCGAATCCATCGTGTGCTGAACCCGACCTTGAACCCGTGGGATCCGTGCATCACGCTGAAGTTGTCGGCGATCTCCGGAGTCGTCTCGGTATAAACGAAACCTGCGCCGGTAGGCCCCCCGAAGTTGGCGACGCCGCTGACCATGATCGTAGGCCCTGTGCCCGATGCCGCGAAGCGTTCTTGCGACTGGCTGCGGGTGCCGATCTGAATGCGCAGTTCGTTCAAAACCTGCGGCGACAGCGTTGAAATCAATTGCGCTGCTCCCACATGTGACCGGTCGATAAAGTTGAAGCTCTGCGAGATCAGGTTCAATCCGCCGATGGTGCCGTTGTTGTACGGCGAATCGTTGGCGTGATGGTTGTATCGCAACATCAGCCGGTTCTTCTGATTGAGCATCCAGTCCACACGGGCCATGTAAAAATACACGCTCTGGCTGAACGGGATGGCGTTGACATAGCTCGCCGGCAGGCCCAACTGCGCGATCGTCGCCGCCGGCACCGTAATTACGCCCGGCAAATCCCGCTTGACGTGCTCGAAGGACCCGTAGAAAAACAGCTTGTCGCGGATCAGCCGCCCGCCGGCATCGCCCGCGAACGCATCCACATTCACTTCGGGAGTGAGCGCGGTCGCCGGCAGCAGCTTCGGCCGCGCGCTGAACGGCGTGCGCCGGAAAATGTATCCGGCCTCGCCGTGATACTCGTTCGTCCCCGAGTTAGTGATGGTGTTGAACACCGTCCCCACAGTGTTGCCGAACTCCGGAGCAAACCCGTTGCTCACCTGCTGCACCTCGCCCACATACGTCTCCGAAATCGGAATCAGCCGGATGCCGGCGCGGTCGCTCTCTGTGTTGTTGCTGCCGTCCAATTGATAGTTGATGCGCCCGTTGAATCCATTGGCGTTGATTTTGCGTGGCACGCCGAATTCGGTATTTCCTCGGCCGCTTACATTCGGCTGGAACAGGATAAAGTTATACGGGTTCCGCGATACCAGCGGCAGGTTGATCACACTGTTGTGCGACAGCGTGCTGCCCAAGTCCGACCGGCTCGGGTCCGTGATCAGCGAGTCGGACGTCACGGTGACCTGCGTACTGGTCGCACCCACTTGTAGCGCCACGTCGACTGTCGCCGCGGCGCGCACCGTCACCACGATCCCGGTCTGCCGGTAATCGGAGAATCCCTGCGCCTCTACGGCCAGGTCATACGTACCCAGCGGCAGCAGGGGAAACCGGTATAGCCCGGAATCGATCGTCTTCGTGGTCTCCTTGAAGCCGGTACCCGTATTGGTCGCCTGCACTGTGGCGCCGGCGACCGGGGCCCCGGAAGGATCCGTCACCGTTCCAGTAATTTCGCCATTGATCGCCGACGATTGCCCATAGCCGAGCGAACCGGCAGCCAATAACGCGCTCAACCAGTACGAAAAACGCATGCGAAACTCCCAAAGCTGAAATTTGCTTTCTACTGTATCACTATTCGAAGCCTGGAAGTGACGCAGGTCCGGTTGAAATGTAGTTTTCTGGGCGCGGGCAATCAGCTGCCGGCCACGGCGGTTTTCGTCCGGCGCAGAATCGTCTCCGCCTCATCCAGCATGTGTTTGCTGTACTCGTGCAGCGCGCGGTACTTCCCGGATAGCTCGTGCGTGGCGTCCTCCATCAGCTCTCCACTCTTCTGATAGAGTTCCTCGCATTTCTCGACGAGTTCCCTCCCGGTGTCGATCAAGTAATCCGCGACCGCCTCGCCCTTGCGGGCCAATCTTCGCCGGGTGCGCACGCCCGATGCCGGCGCCGTCAGCAGCGCCACCCCGGCGCCGAGAACCGCTCCCAGAAGAAAAAACGCCGCCCGGTCACCGCTTCTGCTGTCGCCCATACACTTCTCCTTCCACTTCCGAGCTTAACGCGTTCCAAGAATTGGGGACAGACGTCGTGTAAGCTGGGTCACGTTTCCGGCGGGCTGGTATAATCGCACGCCGTGGATCTCAAGCTCCGCTACGTGGGTCCAATGCTGATTTTTGTCGCCGGAGTCTGCCTGGTCGCTCAGGTTCTGATGAGGCCCGCGGTCGGCATAGCTAACAATAACGATTTCGCCAAGATGGCCGGGGCGCTCGGCCTGGGGCCGGAGGACGGCGATTGGGTATCCAAGCCCGACCGCCAGTATGGCGAATTTCTCTACCGCTACATCAGGGCCGACCGGTATGACTACAACCGGTTTTTCCAGAAAGCCGAGTACCTGTCTTCGGAATTCTTTCTAGTAAGACTCGCGCGCGGCCTGCAGCGGATCTTCGATCCTGGCCCGCGCTTCGACATCCGCTGGCTGGGCGGCGTCAACGGCGCGTTTTTTCTTCTGGCGATCGCCCTATGGATTTACGGGCTTCCGGGACGCTCGCGGCTTCTTCTGGGGCCACTCGTGATTCTAGTGTGGACCGACGTGGCTTACGTGCAGTACCTCAACTCGTTCTACATGGACACGGCCGCGATGATATCCCTCGTGATGACCGCCGGCGCTGCCTTGCATGTCGTGCGCGATCGAGAGGGCTGGTTGTTTCCCTGGCTGACCGTATTCGCAGCTGTCCTGTTCACCGTTTCCAAATCGCAGCACGCATTTCCTGGCTTGCTGTTTATTCCCCTGTTCCTGGGCCTTGCGTGGTGGAGCCGCCATCGCGCAGCCCGCGCCGCCTGGTTCGCCGGACCTGCTTTGCTCATTGTGGGAGCCTTGATCGTCATCGGCCGCAACACAGAAAACTACCAGACCGTCCCCGTCTATAACATTGTGTTCTTACGCATAGCTCCGGAAGCTAGGGATCCGCTGCGCGCCTTGCAGGAACTCGGCATGGGTAGAGACGAACTTCCGCTTCTGCATACGTGGGCCTACGTTCCCCAATCACCCATGCAGAACCAGCAGTGGGCGCGTCAATTTCATTCGCGCTGCAACTACGTCACGCTGGCACGTTACTATCTCCGCCACCCTTCCGTTCCGCTGCACTTCCTGTACCACGATCTATCGGAGCAGGCCTCTCACATCCTGCCCGTGCCATTCGGCAACCTGTCACCCGATGACGGTTTCAAGCCGTATTCCCGGGCTTCCCATTTTGGCTACTGGTCTGATCTCCGATCATTCCTCTTAAAGTATGCGCCCTGGCACATTCTGCTGTTTGCATTCTGCGCCATCGCAGCGGCGATCTGGCTGATGTCACGCTCCTACCGGGATCGCCCTCTGGCTGGATTGACGCTGACCATCTCGGCGATCACCAGCTTCGAATATGCGCTCGCCATCCTCGCCGACGCCGCCGAAACCAGCCGGCATCTGATGATTTTCCACGTGGCGACCGAGATCGTTATCTTGTTGTTCCCAATCTTGTGCTGGAGAATCTACACCCTCCGACCCCACGGAGACGTTCCCTCCTAATAGCCCGAAAGCGGTTTGGTGTGGGCTCTGCACGCCGCGCGGTACAATCTCCCTCTGGACTCTCATGGACGATCTTAAGACGCTGATTCGCGAAGTCCCCGACTTCCCCAAGCCGGGAATCCTGTTTTACGACATCACGACTTTGATCAAGGATGCGTGCGGGTTTCGCGCCGTCATCGATGGACTCAAGAATCATTATCATGGCGCCGCCGTCGACACGGTGCTCGGTATCGAGGCGCGCGGCTTCATCTTCGCTCCCGCTTTGGCTTACGCGTTGGGCGCTGGATTTGTTCCCGTGCGCAAGCCCAACAAGCTGCCCGCCGAGCGTGTCAGCGTGAGCTACGACCTCGAATATGGCAAAGATAGTTTGGAGATGCACAAGGACGCGATCGGCCACGGCCAGAACATTTTGATCGTCGATGACCTACTGGCTACCGGAGGCACCGCCGCCGCAGCCGCCCGCATGGTTGCCGACGTCGGGGGCCGTGTTGCCGGCATTGGTTTCGTGGTCGAGTTGACCTTTCTCCAGGGCCGGCGAAAGCTGGCGGGCCATGATGTGTTCTCGCTTCTGCAGTACGACAAATGAGCCGCCAGGCCGTTCGGGCTCGGCGCGCCCGCCTCAGCGCGCTGGCGAAAATCAATCTGGATTTGCGCGTTCTCGGCAAGCGGCCGGACGGCTACCACGAGATCCGCACGGTCTTTCAAACCATCTCGCTCGCCGATACTGTGGAACTCGCGTTCGCACCTCAGCCAAAGACTTTCGTTGAAATCGAAGACCCGGCCGCCATTCCCGATAACCTCGTGGTCCGTGCAGCGCGGCTCGCGCTGGATGCGATGCGCGTCACCGGCAGAGTCGAGATCCGGCTCACCAAGAAGATTCCCATGGGCGCCGGTTTGGGCGGCGGCTCCAGCGATGCCGCGGCGATCCTGCTGGCCTTGCCGGCTCTTGCCGGCCGCGCTGTTTCTTTCGAGTTTCTCGGCCAACTCGCTTCCCAGCTCGGCAGCGACGTCAACTTTTTCTTGCAGGGCGGCACTGCGCTCGGCATCGGCCGCGGCCATGAAGTCTACCCGCTGCCCGATGCGCCCGCCTGGCGCGGCCTGCTGGTTGCTCCCGGTACCCATGTTTCCACTGCCGTCGCATACCAGCGTCTGAGCCCTCATTTGACAACCGAATCCCAACAAAATAAAATATTTAGTTTCGGGAGTGAGGTTTGGGCAGGAGGGGTGTCGCCGGGCGCTTGTAACGATTTTGAAGCCGTCGTTTTTCAGCAACATCCCCACTTGGCGGCGTTAAAAAAGAAGTTACTCCGTGCCGGCGCCGCTCTCGCCCTGATGTCGGGCAGCGGGTCTGCCCTCTTTGGTTTGTTCCGGACAGGCGCCGAAGTCTCGCGCGCTCTGGCCTCGATTGGAAAGGAAAACGCGTTTCGAATTTCACTGGTTAGCCGCGCGCGCTACCGGGCGCTTTGGTGGCGCGCTCTTGAGGAGCACACCGACCACCGACTATGGCCTCCCCAAAGCCGATACGTGCCATGAGCCACAACCGCCTGATTGTTTTCTCCGGGAATGCCAATCGCCCGCTGGCGGAGGAGATCTGCGCGAATCTCGAATTGAGCGTGGGCCGGGCTATGGTGCGCCAGTTCGCCGACGGCGAAACTTACCTGCAGATTCAGGAAAATGTCCGTGGGGCGGACGTCTTCATAATCCAACCCACTTGCACTCCGGTCGACCGCCATTTGATGGAACTCCTGCTGATGATGGATGCTCTCAAGCGGGCTTCGGCGGGACGTGTCACCGCCGTTCTTCCTTATTACGGTTATGCCCGCCAGGATCGCAAGGATAAACCACGTGTGCCAATCTCGGCCAAACTGGTGGCATCGCTCATGGAACGCGCCGGCGCCGATCGCATCCTCACGGTCGACCTGCACGCGGCGCCGATCCAGGGATTCTTCGACGTGCCGGTCGACCACCTCTTCGCCATGCCGGTGTTGATCGATCATTACAAGGCCGAAAAAATTCCAGACCTGACGGTGGTGTCGCCGGACGCCGGCGGCGTGGAGCGCGCCCGAGCCTTCGGCAAGCGTTTGAATTCGCCGCTCGCGATTATTGATAAGCGGCGCGAAGAAGCCAATGTGGCGGAAGTCATGAACGTGGTCGGTGACGTCCAGGGCCGCCATTGCCTGCTGGTCGACGATCTGATCGACACTGCTGGTACTCTGGTAAAAGGCGCCGAGGCGCTGTTGGAAAAAGGCGCGGCCAGTGTTTCGGCCTGCGCTACGCATGCCGTGCTCTCTGGGCCGGCTGTGCAGCGAATCGAGGAATCCGAGATCCGCGAAGTGGTTTTTACGAATTCGATTCCGCTTTCGAAAGAAGCGAAGAAATCGAGCCGGATACATTCGCTTTCGATTGCGCCGCTGTTGGCTGATGCCATCCGCGCAATCAACGGCGAAACTTCGGTCAGCGGTTTGTTTGTGTAACGCCGACGGCGGTTACGTCCGTTGCAGATCTTGTCGCCGGTGTGGTTGAGTTTTAATGGGCTCTCGAACCCACGTCAGCTCCCTTTGGGGGTGATCGGACTTCGAACCCGTAAAGGAGATGTGAAGTGAGAACAGAATTAACCGTGACAGCCGACGTGCGCGCCGCGCGGGGCAAGAATGAGGCGCACCGTACCCGCCGCGCGGGCCAGATCCCGGCGGTGGTTTACGGCGCTTTCCGAGATCCGATCGCAGTTTCCCTCAATCCCCGTGAGATCCTCAAGGTCGTTCACAGCAAGACGGGCTACAACACCATCTTTAACTTGTCGATTCAGGGCGGCGAGACTACCCCGGTTATGGTGGTCGACCAGCAGCTTGATCCGATCAAGGGCACCTTGCTACACGCCGATCTGAAGCGGATCGATCTGACCCGGCGGATCCGCGTCAACATCCCGGTCCACACGACGGGTGAGGCCGCCGGCGTGAAAGTCCAGGGCGGCCTTCTCGAAGTCATCACCCGCGCCATCGAAATCGAGTGCCTGCCGGATGAAATTCCTGAAGGCTTCACGGTCGACGTCACCGAGCTGATGATCGGCCAAAGTAAGCGCGCCAGCGATATAGCTCTTTCGGGATCGATGAAGCTGGTCAGTTCGGCTGATGCCGTAATCGCGCACGCCGTGGCGCTGCGCGCCGAAGAAGTGGCGGCGCCGGCCGAAGGCGCGGCCGCGCCCGAAGCGGCGGCAGCCACCACGCCCGCCGAGCCCGAAGTTATCAAGAAGGGCAAGAAGGAAGAAGAGGCTCCCGCTCCCGAGGAGAAAGGCAAGAAGAAATAGGCTGTCATGTTCCTGGTGGCCGGTTTGGGCAACCCAGGCGAGGAATATGCACACACGCCGCACAACCTCGGGTTCCTGGTGGTCGACCGGCTGGCCGAGCGGCACGGCATCCGCGTCACGCGGCACGATTCGAAGGCGCTCGTCGGGGTGGGCGAAATCGGTGGGCGCGCGGTGATGCTGGCCAAACCGCAAACGTTTATGAATCTCAGCGGCGTCTCGCTCGCGCTGCTGATGGAAAAACACGCGATCTCCGTCGATCGCCTGGCAGTTGTTTACGATGAGCTGGACTTGGGCTGGTTGGCGCTCAAGATCAAGCCGAAGGGTTCGGCGGCCGGTCACAACGGTATGAAATCCGTGATCGGCAACTTGAAAACGAGTGAGATAGTGCGGATCCGGTTAGGAATTCACCCCGGCCATCCACTCACGAGTGGTACTGAGTTTCTGCTGGCGCCGATGAAGCGCTCGCAGAGGAAGGAATTGGACGAATTCATCGAGTATGCAGCCGATGCCGTTCGTTCCATAATCGCCGAAGGCGTCGAAAAGTCCATGACGAAATTTAATCGTCGCGCCCCAGGCTTGAAAGCAGAGGAAGCATGAATAGGATCTACGAAGAGTTGTTTATCGCCAAACCAGACGCTCCGGATGAAGAGGTGGATCAGTTTGTCGAGCAGTTGCGCGGCCATCTGACCTCCGCCGGCGCCACCGTCGATAAAGTTGACAAATGGGGCAAGCGCCGCCTGGCGTATAAGGTTGACAAGTACCGCGAAGGCGCCTATGTCCTGATGCAGTTTTCGGCCGGGCCGGAAACCGTCAAGGAGCTGGAGCGCCGCCTGCGGGTCTCCGATCTGGTGATCAAGTTTCTCACCGTCCGTATCGACCAAACGCTCAAGCGCCTCGAGAAGCGGAAGAAGGATCGCGACAAACGCGCCAGCAAGCGCGCCACCGCGGCCCCGCCGGCCTCCGCGCCGGGGGCACCCGCGCACGCGATGGAATCAGGGTCGGCGATGCCGGGGATTCCCGGAATGCCGAAGGAGAGTTAAGCCATGCCGGAATCCAAAGGAAGACCAGGTAGCGCGGGACAGCGTCCCACCGGCGGCGATAAAGCCGTCGCCACGCAGAAAAAGCAATATTTCCGGCGTAAGAAAGTCTGCCGCTTCTGCGTCGAACGCATTGACGATATCAATTACAAAGATGTGAAGCTGCTGCACTCTTTCGTCGCCGAGCGCGGCAAGATCGTGCCGCGCCGGATCTCCGGCGTCTGCGCGCCGCACCAGCGGCGTTTGACCGATGCCATCAAGAAGGCGCGCAACATTGCCTTGCTGCCGTTCGCGGCTGCGTTTTAGGCGGGGAGGATCACCGACATGGAAGTCATTCTCAGAGAAGATGTCGATAAATTAGGAAATCGCGGCGAACTCGTCAAGGTCGCCGCCGGATATGCCCGCAACTTCCTCCTGCCCCGCCGCCTCGCGGTGGCGGCGACGGACGCCAACCGCAAGATCGTCGAGCAGGAGCGCCAAGCCCACCTCCGCAAGGAGGCCAAGCTCAAGAGCGAGTCCGAGGATCTGGCCAAGCTGCTCACCGGCATCAGCGTGACCATCTCGCAGAAAGCCGGCGAGAACGACCAGCTCTTCGGTTCGGTTACCTCCAAGGATATCGCCGATGCTCTCGCCGCCAAGAACTTCACCATTGATCGCAAGAAGATCCACCTCGATGAACCCATCAAGCAGTTGGGTGAGTTCAAGGTGCCGTTGCGGTTGCATCGGGAAGTCACCGTGGAGATCGCGGTCAATGTGACCAAGGAAGAGTAAGGAAAGGCTCTTCCCGGGGCCGCCGATTTGTCCTCCAAGATGACCGGGTTCTAGTACGATCCATGGGGGTCTAATCCGTGCGGCTCACCTGCAATCCTCACAATCATTTAGGCTTATAAGTCCGTCTCTCTTTGGAGGGCGGTACTTCTGTTTACTCTTGAAGGGTATCGGCGTGGCGACGCCCGCCTTACAATGGGCCGAGGGGCTCTTGCATCCGACTCAACCTCCAGGTCCCGCTTCTGTTCGGCTTATGGTAAGGAAAGGATCCTGTCACGCCGGATGTTGATTCGCGTCCATATCGTCAAAGACAAACCAGTGGCTCCCTACCGCACTGGGCATAAGCCCCTGGCGCTGGTCTACTCCTTGGCTTTGCATGTGGCCGTTGTCACGCTCCTCGTCTTGCCACGGTCTCTGGGCTCCGAATCGAACTCCGTGTACCACTCCGTGGTCGTGCAGCTCGAAAAAGACCACAAGCTGATCTACTACGACTTCCGCAAGGAGTTGCCCGAGGTTTCTGCGTTGAATCCAACCGGGGAACGTACTACACCGAGCCCGGACGCACCGAAGTCAAAACAGTCGATCGTTGCCCAGCCCGACGAGAAACCCGGCAAGCAGTTGGTTTATCTGCCCGAGCCGCGCGTGAAGTTGCAAACGGATCTCACCGCGCCCAACCTGATTGCCATCGAAACTCCAGTCGACGTGCCCTTGCCGGTTCGGCCGCAGCCAAGACCCTTCCAGGCTCCCGAAACGCCGAAGATCGCGCCGCCTGTTACGCCGCTGCCCAACGCGCCGGTCCTGGCGGCCAATGCCAACACGAAGGATCCGGCGTTGAGCGCGCTGCTCCACAAACCCAGCGGTCCAGTACGACCGTTTGCAGCGCCGGCGGCTCGCGCGGTTACGCCGGCTGGCACGACCGCGTTGCCAAACGCGCCTGCCGTTACAGCAGGCCCCGGCGACAACTCCGTGATCGCCTCTCTGCTAAACAAGCAGACTGGTCCGCCGCTGAAAAAGTTCAACGCCCGGGCCGCGGTGACGACTCCATCCGGCTTGGTCCCCGCAGCGCTACCGAATGCTCCCGAGATCGCCGATGGGGGAAGCGAGAAAAACTCCGCGGTTGCGGCACTTTTGAACAAGCCGAGCGGACCGGTCAGACAGTTTACGCCGCCTAGTCCGGTCCGCGCCGCCGCAGGGGCCGCTTCTGCGCCCGCCGCTTTGCCGGCCGCGCCCGCGGTCGGTGGCGGCTCCGGCGATCAGAGTTCTGCCGTTGCCGCTCTTTTAAACAAGCCAGGCGGACCGCCGCCGAAGCCATTTAGTGCTCCGGTCGCCGTCAAAGGCTCCAGCGGCGGCTCCGCAACGGAGCCCGCTGCGTTGCCCGCTCCTCCCTCGGTTGCGACCGCCGGTCAACCGGCTTCGGCTACTGTGGCGATCCTGGGGCTGAATCCGGCCAATGTTCCCCAGATTCCCAGGCCGGAAGGCAGCCGATCCGCGCGCATCGAAGCCGGCACTCCCATTCCCGGCGCGACCCGTGCTGAGCTCGGTGGTGGAAGCTCCTCGATCTCCGTGCCCGACATCTCGATTCAAGGCACTGCCCCCACTTCCCCCGCGACCGCGACTCGTTTGCCGCTCGAACGCGCCGCGGCGCCTACGGGTTTGGCGCGGCCGCAAGCGCCGAAAATCCTGGCCACCACCCCTCACGTGTCGACACCGCAGTGGCCTAGTAACCGCCGCTTGCCCACCGCGGTGGAGCGCCATTTTCAGAACCGCGTGGTCTACATTTCACTAATTCCCGCGGAGCAGTCCGGAGATGACTGGATCGTCTGGTATGCCGAAACAGCAGCGGGTCCCATCGATCCCAGCCTCGTCATTCATCCGCCCACACTCATGAAGGCCGGAGCCTTGCCGCCGTTTCCCGCCCACACCGATCACGGAACAGGCAGCATCCGCCTGACCGGCGTCATCGGCAAGGACGGCCATTTCGGTGCTTTGAGTGACCTCAGCGGCGTCCCTGCCGATAAGGAATTAGCCGAAGCCCTGCAAGCTTGGCAATTCGGCCCGGCCCGGCGCAACGGCGTGATTTTCGACGCCGACACCGTGATCGAGATCCCCGTGATGTTCGGAAGACTGAGCCTGCGCTAGTTTTCGACACAGAACCGCGACCGCACGGGAGAGGACTCCCAATCCCTCAACGCCTTCGGAAATCGAACGCTGTTCGGGCGGCACCGGCTACGGCATCGACTGCATCGCGCACCGCGAGCCGCACGGGTGTGGAAAGCCCCGCGCCAACTTCGTAGCACGCTCCGCCGATCGCCAGCAGCAGAGCTGCGGGCGCGCGGCCATATAGCTCGCGTGTCAACTGTAGCAGGCCGCTTGGGCTCACGTGATGGTCGAACGGCGATGAGCCGGATTCCGGTACGGTACCGACCCGAATCCTGCCGGGCTCCACCGCCGCATCGGCATCGACGAACAGCGCCACGCGTGCGCCGCTTACCTCCTGCGCCAGTTCGGGCGTCAGCTGATGAGTTTCGATGGCAGAGAAGCCTCGACGGCGCAATTGGCGAGCCACCTGCGGCCCAGCATCGTCATCGCCGCGCAGCGAACTGCCATAACCGATGATCAGCAGGCCGTCAGCTTCGGAGTTCATCCAACACCTTGCCGGCGCCATCCACCAGCTCGATCCGCAGAGGCGCAAGCCCCCCAGCGTGCGTCGAACAGCTCAGGCAAGGGTCGTAGGCGCGTACAACCGCGGAAACGCGGTTCAGCATGCCTTCCTGGAGTTTGTCGCCGCGCACGTACCGTTTGCTGACCTGCTCGATGCTCCGATTGATGGCCAGGTTGTTGTGGCCAGTGGCGATGATTAGGTTGGCCCACTTCATGGCCCCTTGCTCATCTACCTTGTAATGATGGATCAGGATGCCGCGCGGAGCTTCTGCGATCCCGATTCCCTCCAGCGCATTCACCCCCGCGTGGGCACGCACGTGCGGGTCCAGGATCTGGGGTGAGTCGAGCAACGCCCCGATTCGCTCCAGGGCAAAGATGATTTCAATCAGCCGAGCGTAGTGGTAGTGGAATGAGCTGGCCACCACCACGCCGAAGCGCTGCCGGTACTCATTGAACTCGGCGTTGGCGGCCGGCGTGCCCAGGTGATCGGCCGAATTCAGCCGTGCCAGCGGACCTACGCGGTAGATTCCTCCGGGATAACCCTTGGGCTTAAAGTAGGGAGCTTTGAGGTAGGAATCGCGCAACGTGGCTTCCCCGATGTAATCCGAATAGCGACTGGCATCCAGGTGATCGGCGATAATGCTGCCGTTCGGATCGCGAAACCGCATCCACCCGTCGTAGAGTTGCATGCCGCCGCCTTCGTCTACCAGGCCGGCATACAGAGTGTCCATCGAACCGAAGCTCGCGATCTCATCGTTGAACTGGTCGACGATATTCTTGTACAGGTCCAGAGTCTTCTGGGCGATTTGCCGCGCGGGACCGAGCCCCGTCAAAATCTCCGCGCGCACGTTCGGGTCGAGCGGACGATTCACTCCGCCCGGAACAATGCCGGACGGGTGTACGCGCTCGCCAGCCACTCCTTCTATAATCCGCTGTCCGAACTTGCGCAGATCGATACCATTGCGCGCCAGTTCCGGCCGCTTCTCCGCCAGACCAAGCACGTTGCGGCGCGCAGGGTCCGAATCAAAACCCAGCAACAGATCGGGGGCGGACAGATGGAAGAAACTAAGGGCGTGCGACTGCACAAACTGAGCACAGTGAATCAATTCTCTAATCATGGCCGCAGCCGGCGGAATGCGCACCGCCATGATGGCGTCGCAGGCCTTGGCCGCTGCCATCAGGTGGCTGATCGGGCAAATCCCGCAAATTCGCGCCGTGATGCCCGGCATTTCATAGTAAGGCCGGCCTTCGACGAACTTCTCGAACCCGCGGACCTGCGTCACGTGGAATTGCGTTCCGGTGACAGCGCCGGTTTCATCGAGATGAATGGTGATCTTCGCGTGGCCTTCAATCCGCGTGACCGGGTCAATAGTGATGCGTTTCATAGGACACCTAGCCGAACTTAGAGGCGCCCGCCGGCTTTCTGCCCGCCAGCACCTCGGAAAGAAGCGACAGAATGATTTTCGGCGCGGGCGGGCAGCCGGGCAGATGCGCATCGACGGCGACGAAATCGTGCACCGGGCGCGCCTGCGGAAGCAGGGCCGGCACGTCGGTGGCGGGCAAACCATCCCCCACATCGGCGCCCTCGCTGTACACGCGCCGCAGCAGACGGCTGACCGGGATGGCATTGCGCATCGACGGCACATTGCTCGTAACCGCGCAATCGCCCAGCGCCACCAGCACGCGCGTCCGCGCCCGGATCACTTGAATCTTTTTCAGATCGTCCTGGCTAGACACCGCGCCCTCAACGAGCGTCACGTCCACGTTCTCCGGAAACTCGGTTGCATCGACCAGTGGCCCGTACACCAGGTCCGCCTTCTCCGCCACCGCGAGTATCCCCTCGTCCAGATCGAGTAGCGACATATGGCAGCCCGAGCACCCGTCGAGCCAGACCGTCGCCAGCCGCAGTTTGCTCATAGGTGCGCTCTCCTCTTCAAAGCAACCTGCATGACTTGGGCGCAATTCTTAGCCATCTCCTCGATCGACCTGCCCTTCTCGACGAGCGCGCCGGTGGGACAGGCGTGTACGCATTTCCCGCAATTGGTGCACGCGGCCGCCTCCGACCAGGGCTGATTGAGATCGCTGACCACTCGCAGCTGGATACCGCGCGACATGAAGTCCCACACGTGTGCGCCTTCCAATTCCGCGCAGACGCGCACACAGCGCGAACACAAGATGCACCGGTTGTGATCGAGCAGGTAACGTTCGTGCGAATGATCCACCGGCAGCGCGGGATACCGGTAGCGGAAGCGCACGCTGCTGACGCCCAGTGTGGTGGCGAGCCGCTGCAGTTCGCAGTGGCCGTTGGCAACGCAGACTGAACAAATGTGATTGCGCTCCGCCAGCAACAGTTCGATCACCATTCGCCGGTAGGCCGTGAGACGCGGCGACGTGGTCGTCACGGCCATGCCGTCCTCGACCGGTGTTGTGCACGCAGGAAGTAGTTTTCCGGTTCCGGAGACCTCGACAATGCAGAGCCGGCAGGCGCCTGAATCCCGCAGGCCGTCGAAATGGCAGAGCGTGGGGATGAACTTGCCCGCGGCGCGGGCCGCCTCGAGAACCGATTGGCCGCGGGTGGCCTGCACCAATTCTCCGTCGATACGAATCGATCTTCTCTGAGGCAAGCGGGCTCCTTTCTCTATGTGCGAACGTCGCAGCGGAGGCAGCGGGCACACTCTTCCACCGCTTCGGTTTCCTCAAAGCCGAGCACTACTTCCGCCGCGCCCTGCAGACGCGCACTGACGGGCAACTCTCTCGGGTTGCGCCGCGGACCGACGGCCGCTGCTCCGGCCACCGTCTGGTCGAATTCGAATTTGGGGGCCATTGCCCCGAATCGATCGCGGCCCATCAGGCTCCGATCGATGCTCCGTGCCGCGCGTTTCCCATAGGCCATGGCCTTAGAGACATTCGACGCGCCGGACACCAGGTCGCCCCCGGCATAGAACTTTTCGCGGCTCGTCGCGAGCGTGAAGCGGTCGGCGACGATCGTGCCCGTAGGGGCCAGCGTCAAACTTGAAGCGCGGCAGAATTCCGGATCGACGCTTTCGCCCACCGCGAGAATGACCGTGCTGCAATCCAGCCGAATGATCTCTCCGGTTGCGACGGGTTTCTGCCGCCCGGAGGAATCGAACTCGCCCAGCCGCGTCTTGACCGCTTCGAGCGCTTTCACCGCGCCGTTCGCGTCGCCCAAAATGCGGTGCGGGGCGGCGAGGAAGAGGAACTTCGCTCCTTCGCGCTCGGCCTCCCTGGTCTCCTCCGCAATAGCCGGCATGTCTTTCCGTTCGCGCCGATAGACCACAGTGGCTTCGGCGCCCTGCCGCAGCGCGGTGCGCGCCGAATCGATGGCCGCGTTCCCTCCGCCGATCACCGCCACCCGCGGCCCTAGCGCAACCGTCTCCCCCCGGGCTACCCGTTCAAGAAACGGCACCGCTGCCATGACGCCCTTGAGTTCGCTGCCCGCCAGCTTCACGGCCGATTCGTGCCAGGTGCCGATCGAGAGGAAGATGCTGTCGAACTGCGTTTCGAGCAGCTCAAATGAGACATCCGTACCCACCGCGGTGCTCAGCGAGAACTCGACGCCAGCCTCTCGAATGAGGTCAATCTCCCGCGCGAGAATGCTCTTGGGCAGCCGGTACTCGGGCAGAGCATATCGCAGCATGCCTCCCGCTTCTGGCCGGCTCTCGTAAACCGTGACCGTGTGGCCGAGCAGCGCCAGGTAAAATGCGGCGGTGAGCCCGGCCGGGCCCGCGCCCACAATCGCGATGCGTTTCCCGGTCGGAGCTTGCCGGCAATCCAAAATGCGCGCCCGCACACGGTCGAACCGGTCGGACTGGAAAACCGAATCCGCGATGAACCGGTGTACCTCGCGCATGTTGACCGCCGCATCCAGAGTCTGGCGCCGGCAGCGGTCTTCACAGGGGTGCTGGCAGACACGGCCGGTGGAGGCCGGCAAGGGATTGTCAAGCAACACGGAAAGAAATGCGTCCTCCAGTCGGCCTTCCTGGAGCAGTTGCAGGTATCGCGGGACATTCATGTGCAGCGGGCAGCTGTTTTCACAGGGAGACAGCGCTAGACGCGCGCACACCCCTGCGTTGCAGCGGCGCGCGATGATGTGGTCCTCAAATTCATCGCGAAAATGCCGCATCGTGGTCAGCACCGGATTGGGAGCCGTCTGGCCGAGGCCGCACAGTGAGGTATCGCGAATCATGCGGCTCAGCTCGTCCAGCAGGCTCAGCTGCGCTCGCGTCCCGGTGCCTTCCGCGAACCCGTTCAGAATCTGCAAAGCCTGGTCGAGCCCTACTCGGCAAGGCACGCATTTGCCGCACGATTCTGAATGCGTGAACTCCACGAAATAGCGGGCCACATCGACCATGCAGTTGTCTTCATCCATCACCACCATGCCGCCCGAGCCCATGATGGAGCCCAGTTGCGCCAGCGTCTCATAATCGACCGGCGTGTCGAACATTTCCTGCGGGATGCAGCCGCCCGAAGGGCCTCCCGTCTGCACCGCCTTAACCGGCTTACCACTCGGGCCTCCGCCGCCGATGTCGTACACGAAATTCTTGATCGGCGTACCGAGAGGCATCTCCACCAGGCCGGTATTCTGCACCTTGCCGACCAGCGAGAACACCTTCGTGCCCGCGCTCTTCGCACTACCGGTTTGGGTAAACCACGCCGCGCCTTTGATGACAATGGGCGCGATATTGCACCAGGTCTCGACGTTGTTGATGTTGGTCGGCTTGCCCCACAACCCCTTTTGCGCCGGAAAAGGGGGCCGCGGACGCGGCCGTCCGGCCAGGCCTTCCAGCGAAGCGATGAGTGCCGTCTCTTCGCCACAGACGAACGCACCCGCGCCTTCGACGAGTTCGATATCGAAGTTGAATCCGCGCCCGAGAATGTTGTTGCCTAGAAGCCCGTATTCGCGCGCCTGCTCGATCGCATGTGTCAGCCGGTGGACTGCCACGGGATACTCCGCGCGCACATAGACAATGCCGAGACTGGCCCCGGTCACGTAGCCGCCAATGATCATCCCTTCCAGCAGCGAGTGCGGATCGCTTTCGATCTCGTTGCGGTTCATGTAGGCGCCTGGGTCGCCTTCGTCGGCATTGCAGATCATGTATTTGGCGTCGGCGGTGGCCTTGGCGAGAAATTCCCATTTGAGCCCGGTGCTGTAACCGGCGCCACCGCGGCCGCGCAGCCGCGCTGCTTTTATCTGCTCGATGACGGCTTCCGGCCGGCTGTCGATCAGCGCCTTATACAATGCCTCGTAACCGCCCACCGCGACATATTCCTCGATGTCTTCCGGGTCGATGAGTCCGCAATTGCGCAGAACGATTTTCTTCTGCCCCTTGAAGAACGGCACCTCGTGCCAGGACGGCAGCTCGGGATACCCGTGGCCGTACTTGATCTGGGCTGTAATGTGATCCCATTCTTCGACCTTGCACCAGGCCAGATCGGGCGGTATGCGGGCGTCGGTCAGATCGGAGACAATTCGCTCCGCATCGCTTTCCTGAACGCGCCGCAGAATCACCAGCGGGCTGCCCGGCGTCCACGCGCTGACCAGCGGTTCTTCCGAACACGGTCCGAAGCATCCAACGCGGGCCAGCCGCGCTCCCGCGGGCTCGGCGGCGTCGGCCAGCGCGCGGTACACGGCCTCGCTTCCGTTGCCGCGCCCGCATGTTCCCATCCCCACCGCAATGCGCGGCTTGTCCGGGAGCAGCTTGGCCAGCCCGGCTTCGCGCACTGCGTTGAACGAGCTGATGTCTTCCATCCGGCTCATTACGATTGCTCCGGATTCAGCGCCTGGACCTCGCGCTTCAGCACGCCTTCATTCATGTGGCCGCAGATGCGGTGGTCCAGCTCCACCACGGGAGCCAGGGCACACTGGCCGAAGCACGCGACGGTACGGATTGTGAATTGCCCATCCGGCGTTGTGAGCGTCAGTTTGTCAGCGTGCGCGCCGTCCTCGTCCAGGCCAAGTTCGAGGCGCAGGCTTTCGAGCAGGCTGCGCGACCCGCGCGTGTGGCATGCCGTTCCGCGGCAGATCGCGATCGTGTGCTCACCTTGTGGCTCGCGGTTGAACAGCGCATAAAACGTGACGACGCTGAAGATCCGCGCTAGCGACGTCCCAGTTTTCTCCGCGACGTAACGGATGGCTTCGAGACAAAGATACTTGCGGGGATGGTGTTCCTGAACTTCTTCCAGGATTCCAAGCAGCGCGCCAGGCCGGCCACTGTGGCGGGCGACAACCTCGTCGATGAAAGCCCGCTCCCCCGCGTCCAGCCGGTAGTCGGCCGCCGTGGTGGGCATGGGTCTCCCTAACTGAACCTCACGTTAACATCATTCCGCGGCAAACTGTAGGTTCAATTTTCAGCCTGGGCAATGCTTATCGAGGTTTATTTGCATGAGAAGTTTGTCGCGTCGTCGCTACTACCCGTGCCCTTGTAGTGCGCCGTCCGTGGGTACGCGCACAGCGGACGGGTCCGGTCAGGAACGCCGTTGCGAATGCGCGATGCTGCAATCTGTTCCGGCGCTTTTCCGTTTTCTACCCACCGGTCGAGAGCCTGCACCGCATCGAACGTGTCTGTGCCGTCGCCGCCGCGGCAATGTCCCATTCCAGGCACCATGAAAAGGCGGATCGAGTCTGCTGCCTTCGCCGCTCCGCCGGCGCGATCGACGACGCTCGTGTAGTAGCCCACGCTGTTGCGCGGCGGAATCCCGGGATCCGCCCAGCCGTGATACATCAGCAGCTTTCCGCCGTGCGAGAAAAACGGCTGCAGATTGGCATCGGTGGAATCCCAAGTCTTGGCGATCGTCTTCTCCGCCAGCGGCACGTCCTTAGCCGCATCGAACGTCTTGTAGTCCCACGCCGGATCCTGGTGCACCAGATATTGATAGACTTCGACCGCCAGTGACATCGGCTGCGCGCCCGCGACCATTGCCCAGCCGGTTTCGCTGCCTGGTTCGAGGCCTGGAAAAATTTGCGCGCCGGGGCCGGTGTAGAGCCTCCGCGCGGTCGCTAGTTGCGCGGGTGTGAGGCACTCCGGCCCGTCACCTTCTTTGCAGGCCACCACCTGCGGATCGAAATGGCACGCCCGCGGATCTTCAATCACGCCATCTACCACGCCATCGTTTGCGTCGCACGCCGCCAACGCCGCGCGATGCAGCAAGGCCAGCTTCGGCGGCGGGATCAGACTCGCTTCACTGAGGTGCGCCTGCTGCGCCGCCCAAACCTGCATCCCCTGTAGATGCGTGACGTAATTGGCCGCCGCGCCTGCGACAATCCCATCGTAGTCGTCCGGATATCGCTGTGCTTCGGCTAACGCCTGGCGGCCTCCCGTCGAGCAGCCATTCCAAAACGAGTACTTCGGCGCGCTGGAATAAAAAGCGGCGACGAAAGCTTTGGCGGCGACTGTCATCTCATGCACGGCCCGGTAAGCGAAATCGATCGCTTCTTCCGGGTAATCCAGGACAAACCTCCCGGCGCCGCCCGTGTGACCCGTATCGGTGCTTGCCGTCGCATACCCCGCTGCAAGGGCCGTCGCCATGGCCGGATAGCTGAGTGATCCCGCCCAAGCCCCGTTGCCCACAGACTGCAGTTTCCCGTTCCAATCCCCCATCGGCAACCAGACTTCGATGCCGACGTGCGATTCCGGTACCGGGTGCAGCGTCGCCACAATCCGGCAGAAAGCGGGCAGATTCTTGTACGACGTCGCGGGTCCCCGCCCCTGCGGAGGCGCGAAGGCGCCGGCTGCAATGGTTTCTGCCGAGGAAATCGCGGCGCCCCTGAGCTCGAGCGAGCCAACACTCGCGCACGACGCGCCGAAGGCACGCCCGCCGGCCCACACAACAACAGTTGCCAGCAGCATGCTGGAAATGGGACTTCTCATGGAGCGCACCTCCTGGGAAGCGCGGACGTTACGATTTAATCATGCGGCCGTCGCCCAGCTTGATAAGCGAACTCAGCATCGCCGGCAGACCGCTCTTTGCCGCTCCGCCGGTGCAGCTGATCGTGTCGCCAGGCTGCACCGTATTGTGCGCCCACCCGTACGACTTTAGATGGTTCAGGCTCATCATCTCGATGTCCCACTCCACCTTTTTGCCCGATTCATCGGTGACTTCCAGGAAAATGTGGGCGTGCGGATTGGTCCACTCAAAGCGCTTCACGATGCCGGTCACAGTGACCGGGTTCGCCATGTTGTACATCGCAGTCGAGTGGTGAGCCAGCGCAGGCAGCGCTGTCGCCAGCAATCCAACGATCAGGACGGGAAAGATCAGCTGCGGTCTCACTCGAGCAACCTCCAGAGAATCTGCTGTTTGCCCAATATACTGCACGTTCCCGAACCAAGTCAAACCCGAGCAAAATACAGGTCCAAACTTGACGGTCCCCGGCGAGGACTTTCATAGCCACGCGCGCTGGAGCCGGCTGCCGAACAGGGCTTTCGGTGACGGTATGGGACAGGCCTCTCTGGTAATTCGGCCAGCAGAAAGACATTCAAAATGTCCTGGAATTTCGACCCTATACAGGATTTTTGGTCAGTTCCCGCGCGCCAAATGGGACGTGCACTGTTCTCCACGCAAGAAGATCCTTTACTCGCAGGAGTTGGTCCTTTGAGAGCGCGTCGAGTTGATCTGTCAACCGGCCATCTATGAGCCAGTCGACATCCGAACGCCAATTACATTTCTCAAGCCAGAACTGATAAGCAAGAGACTGGATCGTGGCTTTGATGGATGACAAGTCGCGGCCTGAGGCCCGCTTTGCCGCACTGCGATAGACAGGCAGCTGAAACACCTTGCTCTTGACTTTCTCCAGAAACAAGTTGCCTTTGGAGCCATCTGCTAAGGCCGTTGAAGTCTCGACAAGTCCTTGCTCTACGCTTTCCAGGCAGGCCCTACAAATTCCATGGCTCGTGCGCGCTGGTGCCGCTACCGCATATGCCTCGACGAAATCCCAGTGATCATGCGAGGGAAGGCTACGGCGCGTGCGCCGGCAGTACATACACATAGTGACTAAGCCATTCGCATCGCGGTACATTTCGTCGAAAGGCTTCGCCACTGAAGCTCTGCGCGACGATGTTTGCTCCATATATGTCAGCGCCTTGTCTTCAGTATATCCGTCGCACTCCTGATCGCATGTCAGATTTTCGTTAGCAGGGACCTCCCGACATCGTGAGAAGTCGCGTCCGTTGCCGAATGTACCGGATAACCGTCCGCGACCGCGGAACGGCGCTTCTGATTGCTGAGTGACGAACCGAAAGGACCGTGGTACCGAAGTTCGTAAATCAAGTTAGCTCAGAGTGGTATGTTATGCTTCTCGACCTGCCGAATGGCTGCACGTTTACGGTCTCCAGGTGCCAAGCGGTAGCGGCTTAGCTTGTCCGGTCCACGTGTGTAACTCGTAGTCCAGTGAGATCGGCCTGATTTGCACATTCTCAATTTTGCTGTTCGCCCAATCGCGATCCGGGCCATCATTGATTTTCAGGAAAGAGTTTTGCTTTTTAAAATTCAGCTTGATTCCCCAAGCATAGACGTGGATGGTTTTGAAATCTCGTCTATAACCATAGGCCGCGGCCGTGGCTTCCTGTATATGACTTGGGATTGGATTGTTTGGATAGGCAAGGACTAGGTAACGACGGGCATCATCCAGTCCGTATAGGGTGCAGCCGGCGGCACAAATGTTACCAGCCTCCGTTAAATCGCGAAGCGTCTCGCGAAAAGTGCCCGGCCTGGCCACAAGAAAATCAAGGCCAGCCAGTCGGACTTTTGGGGAGAAGCGCAAGTCGCGGGAGTCGGCACGGCGAATCAGGTGAATTTCATAGGCGTTCGTCTTGGTCTGGCGCTCGTAAACATCCTGAACTACGGTGCCGATGCCCACGGCGACTCGATAGTCCTCGAAGCTCGTCAGGTATCGCTGTGGCTCTGGCTCCCACCACGTCTTCGGTACGCCAAATTCACCGTACACATCATCCAGGGAAGACCCAAGTTGGAATGTCTGGGCCGTCCCAGACAAGGTCAATATCACCAAACAAAGGAGCGGCTTCATTCAACGTCCTCCTCCCCATTCGGGCTCGTCGAGCATCATTTCAACTGGCATTGTCCTCAGGATAGACAGAGTGAATCCGGAAACAAGCTGCCTCTTGGGAGTACTTCAAAAGGCGTCGGCCAAACGGCCGGAATCGATTTACGGAGTGCATCTCCACAAAACCAAAAGAGATGGGAATTTCCTCCGCCGCGCACGAACGCCGCCGGAAGAGGACAACTGCGCCGCCTTCTCCGCGTCGAAGACGAGTTTTGGCGCATTCCCTGGCCGCTGACCGCTGGCCCTCATTTGACACACCTCGCCGCTCACGCTATCCTGCCGTTAACTTGAGGAGTTCTGCATGAACGTTCGTCTTTCGGCCGGAATAATGCTTACCGCGGCCTTGGCCGTGCTGCCGCTCCGTGCCCACCATTCCTTTGCCGCCGAATACGATGATTCCAAGCCAGTTAAAGTCACGGGTGTCGTCACCAAAGTGGAATGGCAGAATCCGCACATCTGGTTCTACGTCGACTCCAAGGATGCCAGCGGCGCCATCACCCATTGGGCCTTTTCCGGCGGCGCCCCCGGCCAGCTCATGCGCCGCGGCATATATAAGGACGTCATCCAGCCTGGCATGACGGTCAACGTCGAGGGCTTTCGCGCCAAGGACGGCTCGAACAACGCCAACGGCGCCAAAGTCACCTTCTCCGATGGCCGCATGGTCTTCACCGCCGGCGCCGAAGACAAAATCCCAGAGTCCGGCAAGAAATAGCGACACGGAGCTGCCATGATCAAATATTCCTTAGTCGTCGCCGCCACCTTTTTCCTGGCGCTGGCCGGCGCGCAAAATGCCAGCAAGCCCATGCCCCGCACCGCCGAAGGAAAACCCGATTTCAGCGGCATCTACGAGTGGCCGAAAGCATCGGCCGCCGAGCGCTGCCGCTGCTCGGCGACCATCTTCGACAAGAACATTTTTCTGCCCCTGCTCAAGCCCGGCGGCGAGCCCATCTACGAGCCGCCCAACGGCGATCCGCGTCACGACGAGCCGCGCAACTACTGCATGCCCGCCGGTTTCCCCTCCGGCATGTTGTCCGGCAACGCTGTCCAGTTTGTGCAGAACAAGAACTACCTCGTGATCGTTCACGAATTCCAGCGCATGACGCGCATGATCCCGCTCGATGGCCGCCCGCACCGCAAAGGCCTCGAACCCATGTTTTACGGCGACCCGGTTGGCCACTGGGAAGGCGACACGCTGGTCGTCGAAACTACGAATTTCAAGCGCTGGGGCCTCGACGATTATTACTACACGAACACCAAGGAATACCGCATGCACAGCGATGCGCTCAAGGTGACCGAGCACATCAGCTGGAAAGACCCGAAGACGTTGGCGTATGCGATGACTATCGACGACCCGAAGACGTTCACGCAGCCGTGGACGCAAAACTTTACGATGGCCTACAAGCCCGAGTGGGACTCTGTGGGTCTGTTCGAATACGTCTGCGAAGAAAACAACCGCTGTCCCGGGGGCAAATGCGCCCAGTAACGCGGGCGATCTTGTCGGCTGGTGCTTTTACTGCGCCAACTCCGCGCGCAATTCTCGAATCTGTCCCGCGTGCCGCCGTGCATGCCCCGCGATGATGATCAGCAGCTCGGCACCGTTTAGCGGCCCAAACCGTGGATGCGATTCCGCCCGCGAATAGACTTCCTGTCCCTCTATCCCCGCGAACCCGATTGTCCGGGCTCGCGCTGTTTTGAATGCCTCGGTCGCCTCCGCCAGGGACGCGAACCGCCCCACCGGCCGCACCGGTTCCGGCGCCTCCGCACGGTTACCGCGATTGGTCACCCGGGCCTGCAGTTCGATTTCGTGCTCCTTATTGACGGGCGGCGCTCCTTCGCGCGGCGCCTTCTCCAGTCGCCCGAAGAACCGTTCTTCGACGGTAACCACATGCTCGATGCACTCCAAGACCGACCAGCGCCCCGCCTGTGGATGCGCTTTTCCCTGCGCCTCCGTGACTCCGCTCACTGCCTCCAGAAAATCCATCCGGCTCTCTTCCAAGCACTGCACCATCTCTGTTCGCGTTTCCGGTCCCATGCCGAAGAGTCTACCAGACCGATCGGCGGGTGTAGAATCGACTCAATGAAATTCTGGATGGCATTTCTACTGGCCCTCGCTGCCTTCGCCGCGCCCAACGAGCCCGCGCGCAAGGGCACCTATGAGCGTGTTAAGGTTCACGGCAAGTCGCTTGAAGGCAACCTCGCTGGCGATTCACCCGATCGCGACGTCTCCATCTACCTGCCGCCGAGCTACGCCACCGCCAGTGCCCGCCGGTTCCCGGTGGTGTATCTGCTCCACGGTTACACCAACTCAGACGAAGGCTGGTACGGCCCAAACACCAAATCTGGCTTCCAAAGCGCCAACACCACGCTGCCTGCGGTTGCCGATCAATCCATCGCCAGCGGCGCCTCGCGCGAAATGATCCTGGTGATGCCGAACGCCTACAACGTCTATCAGGGAAGCATGTATTCCAACTCGGTCACCACCGGTGACTGGGAAACCTATATCACCCGCGACCTGGTTGAGTACATCGACTCACACTACCGCACCATCGCCGATCCCGCCTCGCGCGGCCTTGCCGGCCACTCCATGGGCGGCTATGGCACCATCCGGCTGGCCATGAAAAACCCCGGCGTGTTTTCGGCCATCTACATTCTGAGCGCCTGCTGCCTCACCGCCAATCTCAATCCGAAGGGCGATTCCTTGGCGCAGGCCGAAGACGCTCATACGCCCGAAGAGGCTGCCAAGCTAAGCCGTGGCCCCATCACCATCCTCGCGGAAGCTGCCGCCTGGTCGCCGAACCCGAAGAACCCGCCGTTCTTCTTCAGCCTTCCCGTGCGCGACGGGCACCCCATCCCGGAAGTTGTCGCACAGTGGGTCGCCAACGCGCCGCTCGCTATGCTTTCTCAATACATCCCCAATCTCCGCAAGCTCCGCGCCATCGGCATGGACGTCGGCGACAAGGACGGCCTCGCCCAAAGCAATCGCCAGTTGAGCGAGGCCCTCTCCGCCTTCGACATCCGCAACATGTTCGAAACTTACGACGGCGACCACACCAACCGCATCGCCGAACGTGTTCGCACCAAGGTGCTGCCGTTCTTCTCCGCCAATCTTTCGCATTGATATAATAGCCGCGATCTGGGAGGTTTGCATGCTTCGACACGCAATCGGCTTCGTCTTTCTGATTTCAGTGGGAATCGCACTCGGCCAGGAACCGGGCGCGCCGGCGCGCGCGGCCCGGCGTGGTGGCGAGCCTGCGGGTCCGCCGCGCCCGCCGCTGTTTTTCCGCGAGGAATGGAAGCAGCCGGCGAACGCCCCCGAGCATCCGGTTACCGTGGAAGCCACTGGCAACCCGAATCTCGAGCTCAAGCTCTACGGCGACGGCAAGAACATCCAGGAAACCGGGCAGGACGGCAATCCCGGCAATCCGATCCATCTCTGGACCGGCCTCTGCACGGCGAACTGCGCCGCCACGCTCCGGGACAAAGAGAACTACGTCGATCTTACTGGCATAGCCAAGATCCGATGGATCACCAAGGTCTCCGGCTTCCATCAGGTTCATCCAGTCTTGAAGCTGGCTGATGGCACCATGCTTGTTGGCGATCACGCTGATGGCTCGACCGGCGACTGGTTGCAGAGCGAGTTCCTGATCTCCGAGGTCCACTGGCTGCGCCTCGACCCCGAGAAAATCGTCACACACGGAACCACCGTGCAGAAGCCCGACCTGAGCAAGGTCGATGAAGTCGGCTTCACCGATCTCAGTCCAGGCAGCGGTCACGGTCAGGGCGGCTGGTCCGACGTCGCCGCCATCGAAGTTTACGGCAAGCCCGTCAAGCGCTGAAAGTCGTTCCCGCGCGGTCGCGGTTCAGTAAGTCTGCGTTCCGAAATGCCAAGTTCAGCAGCGGTGGCGCGAGCGCGGCTGCAGCGACAGCGACGAAGATTACTACCGAGTACATACTCTGCCGGATAATGCCGAGCGCGAGTCCGAGCCGCGCTACGGCGACGCAGACCTCGCCGCGGGGCAACATGCCGACGCCGACCCGCATCGCCTCGTCGCGCCCAAGCGGCCAGGCGCCCATCCCGCAGCCCACGACCTTTGAAACCACCACCGCCGCTAAAATCTCGATCGCCAGCACGATGACCGGCGCTCGCGAGAATGCTGAGAGATCCACGTATAGCCCGATGCTCACCAGGAAAAACGGCACCAGAAAATCAGACACGCCTCGCACGAGGTCGCGCACGCGCTGCCCGGTGTGTTCCGCCAAGGCCATGCCGGCCAGAAAGGCACCCACGATGGCCGCGATGCCCGAGTAAACTGCCAGTACCGCGAACAGGAACATCAACATCAGCGCCAGGATGAATTGGCTCTCTGCCGCGCGCAGCTTTTCTTCCACGCGTGGCGCGACGGCCTTGACCGCCTTTGCCCCCCACACCGCCGTCACCGCCGTAAACCCCAGCGCGAGCCCCGCGGTAAGCACCAGTTCCCACAAGTTCCAGTGCCCGCGCGCCACGCTGCTCACAACTGCCACCACGATCAGCCCAAGCACATCGTCGATCACTGCCGCCGCCAGAATCACCTTGCTCGCCGTAAGCGTCAGGAGATTCTTCGTGGCGAGCACTTGCGCCGTGATGCCGACGCTGGTGGCCACCAGCGCCGCCGCGAGGAACAGGGTTTCGTTCTGTGTCGAGCCGCTGAAAGTCAAAACTGCCCAGACCAATCCGAACGTGAGGATGACGCCCAGCACCGCGACCCCGGCAGCCATGCCGCTTACCTTAAGCAACTCGGACGACTTCACCTCTAGCCCCACGCGGAACAGTAGGAACATCGCGCCGAGATCCGCCAGCGCGGAAAGCAGTTCGTTGGGCGCGATCCATCCCAACACGCTCGGTCCGATGAGCACGCCCGCCAGAATTTCACCGACGATCCCCGGTTGTCCCAACCTCTCGAAGATCTCCGACAGAACTTTGGCGGAGGTGAACACCACCAGCATCGCCAGTGGGATCTGCGCGGCGTTGATCACCGTTCCAGGATAGCGGCTGACTGCCCGATTTGCGATCATATTCGACATGAGAGTTGTTTATGCCGGCGTCTTGCTCGCAATGTTGTGCGTCACGGCTCTTTCTGCCGCCGAATCCGCTCCTGCCAACCGGGACCTGTCTGGTTACTGGAACCTCCCGTACGTGCCCAACATGGCTCAGGGCAAAGAGGACACGGTCCCCTACACTCCCGCCGGCAAAGCCGCTTACCTGAGTCACGATTCGAAGGATGACCCCACCGGCTTCTGCCTGTATCCGGGCGTGCCCCGCGTCATGCAGTCGCCGTACCCGGTGCAATTCGTTCAAACCGGCAACCAGCTCTTCATGCTGTTCGAGTACATGAAGATGTGGCGCACCATCTACACCGATGGCCGGGCTCACAACAGCAAAGCCGATTCCACCTTCATGGGCGATTCGGTCGGCCGTTGGGAGGGCGACACGCTCACCATCGACACGATCGCGCTGAACGACCGCACGTGGCTCGACACTGCCGGTCACCAGCACAGTGACCAACTGCACGTGATCGAGCATCTCCGCCGCACTGGCCCCGACAGCATCGCCTACGACTACATCGTGGACGATTCGGTCATGTACGCGAAGCCGTGGAAGCAGGAGCGCGTGCTGACCCCGCTGAAACCGACTGCCGGCCTCCCCGAGTTGCTCGAGTACTCCTGCAACGAGAACAACAAAGACTTGCAGCACCTGATCAGCACGAAACCAGGAAAATAACCTAGCCGGGACGCCGCGTCCTCCGTGCAAAGTTTTCCCGCTGGGAGCCCTTCCCAGCCGTCGAGTGGTACGGTTTCGTACTCTCGGAGGGTTATCGGGTTGCCAAAACGGAAACGGCACGCTACATGCACGAATCCGCACCTTGACACTCGGGAGGAGGACGCCTGCGCATGTCCCGATTCGTACGGACCGGCACGACTGTTGCCATTGCAGTTTGTACTTCATGCTTATGGAGCCAGAAGGGCGCGCACCCCCCGGTTTATCGCGTGACCGTGATGGAGCGGGGAATTACGGCGATCCATTATCAGTACGGCGGAGCGCCAACGAAGGTCGACTTTCGCGGAACGGCCCTCCTGCCGGACGCGAAGGGTGAAGCCGCAGTACAATCCCGCCGGGAACGCATAGACGTTGATGCGAAGTTCGAGAAGTTGACGCCTCCCATGCAGTTTGGGCGGGAATATCTGGCGTACGTATTGTGGGCGATCAGTCCCGACGGTAGCTGGTACAACCTGGGTGAGGTGATACCTGAGGCGTCGCAGCGCGCCCGGTTGCGCGTCACGACCGATCTGCCGGCATTTGGCATGATGGTCACGGCGGAACCCTATGCCACAGTGCGCCGGCCCAGCACTGTCGTAGTGCTTGAAAACCACGTCCGCCCGGACACCGAAGGCCAGGTGCAGCGAATCCAGGCCAAAGGCGACCTGGTGCCCCGCGGCTCATACGGCTGGCAAGGGCCGGAAAACCCGCCGGGGCCGAAAGGGCCGAAAGTGTCGATTGGCCGTTATGAAGCCCTGCTGCATCTCTATCAGGCTCAAAATGCGGTGGGTATCGCCCAGTTGGAGAAGGCTGACCTGCACGCGCCGGATGCCTTTGCCGCCGCACGGCGCGCATTGAGCGAGGCACAGCATCTGATCGCCACGAAAGCCAACGACAAGTTGGTTGTGCAATACGCCCGGGAAGCGGAAGAGCATGCCGAGGATGCCCGTCTTATCGCGGAACGCAGCAAACAGGAGGACCAGCGCGCCGTGGTGGAGCGCGCCAGTCCTGAGCCGGCCGCCGCACCCACCGAGGCCCGCCTGCCCAACCAAGCCGACCGGGAAGTGCGGGAACCGGGGATCCATACCCAGTTGCTCCAGCGCCTCGACGGCTCTCTCCCCGCGCAAGACATGCCCGAGAGTGTCCTGATCACGCTCCCCGACAATTCCTTCGACGGCGCCAAACTGTCGGCTGGAGTTGCGGAGAAACTGGCGTCGATCGCGGCGATGTTGGCTTCGCACCGCTCAGTGCGGGTGAACATCCAGGCTTATACCGACGCTGGCGCGAGCGAATTGCAATCGTGGGAGCGCGCCCAGGCGGTTCGCAACCGGCTGGTCGAATTCGGGGTGGCCGCAAATCAAATCACGTTTCGAGGCATGAGCGTCCAAGCCAACCAGCGTGTAGAAATCGTTATCTCAGGCGCTCAATAACCTGCGGTCCGCTGGGCTTGTTCCCCGGGCTCCTGACGTGCCTCAACGACAAAGCGCTCGGGCGCGGAACCCACGTAATAGAACGGATAACAAGTGACCAGTGTCAGCTCCGGCGACGATTTCGAATTCAGGACGCTGACGTCGCGAGGCCCCACGACTTTGGTGGACTGCACGCGGTATACATACTTTCCGGACTGCGTTTCGAGCACGATGAGATCGTTCTTGTGAACGAGCCGCAACGGCCGGAACAAAGTGTCCCGATGCCCGGCGATGCCCACGTTGCCGGGCTGCCCGGGCAAAGCGGTGGCGGGGATGTGACCGAGCGCCACGCGCAGCGTGTCTTCTCCTACTCCTTGCAGAACCATGGCGCTGAGGCGCAGGCGCGGAATGGTGAGGCGTCCGAGGATGGCGTGATCGGAATCCTCAACGCGAGGCGGCACAGAAACGGTTGCGGTCCGTCCCCTGAGTTCCTGATCGAAGCGCCTTGCCTGCCAGGCCTGATAAATCGCCTGATCCGCATTGGACACGAGCCACACATCGAGGGCCGCCAGCCCGGCCACCAGTAACATTTTTTCAATCCAGCCCATTCTTATTTACTCTGTTCCGTACCAGTATGCGGTTCGGGTACCGGCATGCAGAGCCCGGTGGTCCAACGAGGAAACACGTACGTGTATACGCCGCATACCAGCCCCATTTTCAGGCTTCGGGACGTAGCCGATGGTGTAGCGGGCGCGGATCTCCCTGGCGATTTTTCTGCAAACCGGAATCACGCCTGCCGCATCCGCCGGAAAGTAGGCTTCTCCTCCGCTGATCGCTGCGAGGTGCTTCAAGAGTCCGGGTTTGCGATCCGGGTCTTCCTCGTCATAAAGTCCGATCGCGTAGATTGTGGCGATACTTCGTTCGACTTGCCGAAGCACATCTGCGTGCGTATGGCTGCTGGCGTTGTCGCCGCCATCGCTGATGACAACCAACGTCTTCTTGTCACGGCGCCCCTCTGCCAATTGATGGAGACCTTCGACGATCGCATCATTGAGCGCGGTTCTGCCTTCGGGCCTTCCGCGGTCGAGAGCCTGCCGCAACTCCCACGGATTGTCAGAGAACGGTTCGCCCGCGGGCAGCCCGCGGCGCACCGTGTCGTTGAAGTTGAGCACGAAGATCTCATCCCGCGGATTGCTCGAACGAATAAAAGTCTCCGCCGCTGTAATCACATCCCCCCGTTTCGGGGTCATGCTGCGGCTCTCATCGATCGCCAGTCCGACAGTTACCGGAATGTCCGCGTTGTCAAAGACAGTGACCGGCTGGGGCTGACCATTTTCGGTGACGCGAAAGCATTCCTTCGTAAGCCCCGGGACCAGGGCTCCGCGCGAATCCTTCACACTGACATCGAGCAGGACCAGACGCGACTCGCTATGAATTGTATAGTTCGGTTCTTCGCCCGCATCGGGAGTTCCGTGCAAGGAGCGCGCCAAGAATGAGACGGCGCCGGCCCCGATCAGTTGCTTCAAAGCACAGCGCCGTTTCATATCCAGACCCATTTCAAAGGGTTATACCAATTGTCGAAGCTTCAGCAGGCCTGCCAGCGCCAACAGGACTCCACCCGCAAGGCCAATTGCAGGGTACGGACTGGCTGTTTTTGGTAGTTCTTGGGGTTTCGTCTGCTCCTCGCGATTGGCCTCCTGGCTCGGAGCAGGGGGCGGTGCGGCAGCCGCTGTCGGCGGCGGCGTGTTCTGCGCGACTTCCGCTTGTGGTTCTTGCGGAGCCGGCTGGTTGTTTGCTTGCGGCGCCTGCGGTGTTACTTCGGGCGGAGGAGGCGGCTCGGTGCGCGCTACCGGCGGAGGAGGAGTCGCCGCGCTCGCTTCCAGCGCTAGCGGATGCTTGGGGTAACGAAACTCCTGTCCGAAATTGTCGCCAGGGTAGAACCACGCGCGCAGCGCCGGCGCGGTTCCGGGAGGCGTTTCCCAGAATGTGAAATTCGACTTGCCGGTCGGCTGGAGCCGGTAGTTCGGAATGGCCATCACCGTGTCAATCAGGTGAGTCTGATTCTCGTTATAGATCCGGACGATGTGACGGTCGGAACTGGAGTCCGCGAGCAGGAGCACGTACTTGCCGGGATCCAACACAGTATCGGTCACTTGGATTCGGTCATTCACCGTAAGGACGGTCTTCTTGTTCCACTCGTCCGCCTGTGCGGGGACGAAACCGAATCCGCCTGCAAAACCCAGGCCGAAGATCAAGGCTAGAGCCGATTGCCAGTGAATTCGAAAGAACAATGTCATGATAGTCTTCCTTTCCGAAGCGCCGCGCGGAGTGCAAGGCGGGCGCTCTCCAATTCGTAACGCAGCTTGCGTGCCAAGACCGCCGAATCTTCGCCAGTTCAATCACTTGTCGAAGACTGCCCGCCGGAAGGGGGAACTTTTTACCGTGCGATTACGGACCACGGTCCGAACAGGATGGAAGAGAAGAACACCGTGAGATTCCGGACGATCGACGCATGCGCAAACCGGGAGACTTGCGCTACCGGCTGCGTCTGTTGTCGGCGCGCAACTCATCCTGCCGCCGCGGGGACTTGGCCCCTAAGGATTCGGCCTATACCGTCGATCTGTTCTCGCGATGATGGCGACCGCCACCGGTCTTCGGTTACTGCGCCTTTACTTCCTGGAAAAACACATCCTCTTCGGAATGGGTCACTCCGGAGATCGGATCAAGCGCGTTGACCGGTTCGGTGATCTGATTGCGCGTATCACCCCAGGCGGCGTAAACCGAGCCATTTGCGGTAGTCACGCTCTGGTATTCGCCCAGCGCATAGCAGACGGCGATCTGACGATCGTAGTTCGTGGCCGCAAACCGATTGGACGCGGTTGGAATCGGAATGTTCGTGGGAGGCAAATGGAAAGACTCGCTGCTCACACGAAGCGTCCGGTCCAGCGGGAACGTATTGCCGCCATCGTGCGAATTGGCCATGTCGAGGTCCACCGAATCGTCGCTGTGCTGCGTGTAGTAGGTAATGTGGACGCTGTTTGGATTTTCGTCGATGGCGATCGCCGGCAGCACATGATGCTTGTCGGACGAAATGGGGTTAACAATGATTGGAGCGGACCAGGACTTGCCGGCATCACTGGATTGCATGAACAGGATATTCGAGCCCCCGCTGGGATCCCCGAAGAACCGGCTGGTGGAGTTCGACCAAGCCAGATAAAGCGTTCCGTTGCGCGCGGCAAGGGTCGGCTGCAGGGTCATCCGGGAGGCCTCCACGTAGCGCGGAAGGCCAGTGATTCCCCTTCCGGCGTTCAAGGCCGTATGGATCGTCAGCCGAAGGTTCACAGAAAACGTGTTCCCGACGCGCGTAGCGCCGCATTCCGTGAGTTCGCCCGGCTGCGTAACTGGCATCACAGTCGGATCGGGAGCGCCGGGGACGTTGAAGGTCGCGAAATGAAATGTCTCGCCGGCATCATCGGAGATCAGCATTTGTATGAAATCCTGATCGGCGTTGCTGAAGTGTAGGAAGGGGATGTAAAGGCTCCCAGTGAACCGGTCCACGACGGGATTCGAGAAAGTAAGGCAATTCTGAGGATGGGTCGGATTGGGATCGGCGGTTGGCACATAAATCGTCTTGGCCGTAAACGTCGCGCCGCCGTCAATAGAACGGCCGAACCGCAGTTCGCACGCAGCCGGTTGGAAGCTGGTCCAAGTCACATAGACATTGTCGCGCTGCTTGACAACGGGGTCGGGACCGACGGCTAGCCATTCCTTGTCGCTGGCGTCGTCCTCTTGAACGATCACTCCTGGGCCAAAGGTTCTCCCGCCGTCAGTGGACGTGTTCACCTGGATCGTACCGTGGGATGCATCCGCGGCGAGGTTGGCAAAATAGAAGTTCCCGTGCCGGTCGACCCCGATTGACGGGTCTCCGGCCGTCACGCCGCCCGGGACCGAGAGCGGCATGAAGGCGCTCGTAAATGTCTTTCCCCCGTCATTTGAGGTCGAGTAACCGGAGATCATCACGCGATCGGTGATCAGCCCTGGTCCACTGGGATTGGGGATGACGTGAATGCCGGTGGAGTTGTTATAGGTAACCACTATGTTCCGGCCGAAAGCAGCCGTGGATACCTCGCTACGCGTGGCCCGCACGAACGGACGGAAACCGGGGAAGATCTGAATCAGCGTCTGGGCCGGGTCATTGACCTGCACGTTTCCGCCGCGCAGTTGGATTTGCGGAACCACTGGACTACCGCCTACACCGCCGGCAGATTCCGGCAGAATGAAATTCCCAATAACGTTGTCATCGGCAACGATGCGGGTGCCCGAGCGCACATCCATGTCTTGCCCGAGCTTTGTGATAAAGCCGAGCGGTGGTGCACTCTGGGCCAACGCCGGGAATGCACTGAACACTGCTGCGAGAATGGTGCTGGTGAGGAGCCGTAGACGTTTCATGTGTCGACCTCCCTCTGAATTTCGGACAGGCGCTTATTTTAGTCCAGGTGTTGTCCAAAGTAAAACGAGTTTTGTTCTCTTTTCCAGATACAGACAGTCGCGAGGCCTCCGTTCCACGCGCGGCGGGAGAGGACACTGCACTGTGTCACACGAACGACATAATGCCCGCAGCCGCAGCGGCCCCACGGAGGGGAAGGCTTGCGCTACTGGCGCCTTTTGTTGGGCGCCGCGGAGTATTGAAAGCGCGCGCCGACATCCTGATAGGCCGCACCCCATGCGGTGAGCCGCCGGACCACCGCGGGGCTGACGCCGGCAGCCTGGAATTGCGGCGCGGCTTCCCACACGCGGCCCCCGGCGATGCCGCCGAAACTCGCAGGCGGCGCGTAGCTCCGCTCCGATAGGCCGGGTGTGAAATAGCGGCCAATGTCATATTGCTGGTTCTTGTCGAGCCACGCCGCGAGCATTCCTTCCGTGATCGCCGTCCTCACGGCCGCGTCCAAGGGTTGAAACTGCGGTTTCCAGGCATCGCTGATGAGAATGGTGGGATCAATGCCTTGCGTGGGGCGCCAACCTTGCGCGCGGTCTTCGGGACCAATCCGAGGGTCGGTCGATTGCAGCGATTTGATCACCGCCACCAACAAACGGGCAGGCTCGGCCAGGTGGCTCTCGCGCTGCGAATCGAGAAATCTTCCGATGAGGTAAATCCAGTCGACCGGCGTCCGATCACGATGCCGATGATTGCTGCTGTTCAGCAGGATCTGCAGTTCATACCAGGAGGCATCGAAATACTCGTTCGTGAGCGCGCTGCCTCCCATGCCGGATGGACCGTCGGGTATGTTGACGGCCGCCGGCGCGGTCGCGGCGGGAATCGTGTTGGCCCACGTGCGGGCACCCTCCAGCTGGTACGTCTGCGTCAGCTCCCAGGTCTTGACCAATTGCCAGAGCTCGGTTGAATACGCTTTAGTACCGAGTTCAGGAGACCAATTCACAGCTCCGCCCTCCACATAAGATTTCAGGAAGGCGCGGCGGGCTTCTTGCCATTTTTCGAAATACGTCGCCGGTTTCGCGGCCGCGCTGCTCAGGGACGCGCGCGAATCGGGGCGGCCGTACAACTGGTAGAACTCGCCGGCGGAAAATGAATCGCCCCACGCGTCGAGCGGATGCACCTGTGGCAGCCAGTGGTTCCAATCGGGAAGCTGGAAGGCGATGGGGATTTCGCGGGCGTTCAAATCGCCGTCCGGCTGGAACACTTTGCGCGCCGCGGACGCGGAGATGTCTTTCCCGAATAGGTATGGCAGCGTGGCGGTGTCGTCGTCCAATACCCAGGTGAGGCCCGCGCCAGCCGCCCAGTTGGCGACTGGTTGTGCGTCGAGGCCCGGCCCTGGCTGGTAGGGCGGGTTCCACGGCCGGCCCGGGTTGGGAACACGCAGATTACGAATATAGCTGGCAATCTGACGGCCTTGCAGCTCCGAAAGGCCGTGGAAGCGGCAGCGCGCTACGATCGATGCGTTGGAGAAGTTGAAGTACTTGAGGTCGCGCCCGTCACGCGCGTGACAGTCGGCGCAGCGCGCACGGATCTTCGGCGCCCCGGGAAGGCTGCTCGCGATCAAGGGCGCGGTCAGCCAGAGCGCGGCGCCGTTGGAGATCGAATTCACATCACTCAGCGGCGGCGTCCACGCGGCCGGGTCCTCCTGGGTGAATGCGTCAGACGGCAGCAGCGTTCTTCCGCCGGCGTCTTCCAGATTGAACGCCAGCACGCGAAATCCGCTGGCGACGCCGTCGCTGCGGTTGAAGCGAAACTGTATAGTGTTGGCACCCTCCGTCACGGTCTCCGGAGCCAGAGGCAGGGTCAGTTTCAGAGTGGAAAAACCGCCGCCAATGCCGCCGTAGCTCCGGCCCGGCTCGGCAACCGCGGCGGTTCGGTTATTCAGGGTTATCCAGTCACTGGCGTTGACCTGCACACTGGCCATGTCCGCGTACGCCAGGTTGTGAATCTGCATCCATAAGGAGCGAACCGCTCGCGCGCTTCCCCCGGGAACATCGATGGTGACGCTGGCCGTGGCTCCGGCATCGCCCACCACCTCGACCGGCAGGATCACGCGGGCGCGCGCGGAATTCGCGAGCAGCAGCGCCGACACAACGGCGGCGCTGCTCCAGAGATTTCGAGTTCTCACCCAGAAATCAGCATACACCCTGGGTCAGGAATTCCAGGATCTTCGCGGTCTGGCGGGGAATGAAGTGGCCTGCATCCGGGAGATACACTACCTCGGCTTTGGGGACCAGTTGTTCGAGGCGCCGTTTGGTTCCGGCGGAATCGAGAAGCACATCGCGCGCCCCAACAATTGCCAGCACCGGCATGGTCAAGCGGCGCAGGGCGGCATCGGAGAAGATAGTTAGCTTCACCATGCGGGGGCGGAAGTGGCGGTGGATGAGGGCCACGAAATCCATGAAGGCCTTCACCGCGGGCGGCGGATCGGCGGGCGGGCGTCCGAGGATGCGCGCCATCAACTTCCGCTTGCCCCACCCGCCGCAGAGCCGCAGCACAATCGTCAGGAACACAATCGCCAATTTCTGCCGGCCGACTCCGCCGGGGCAAAGTACCGCGACTCTCTCGACGCGATCGGGGCGGCGCGTGGCGTAGTCGAGTGCCAGCCAACCGCCGAGCGACACACCCACAAAGGCCGCTCGCTCGATCGAGAGGGCGTGCAGGATTTCGTCGAGCCACAGGGCGTGCGCGTCGGAACCGAGCGGCGGCCGCGACGGCGCGCTGAGGCCGGGCTCGCCGATCATATCGATGGTGTAGACGCGGAAGCGGGCGGCGAAGGCCCGGACGTCACCCATCCACATCGCGGAATTGGCGGCGCCGCCGTGGAGCAGAAGGAGCGGCGGCGCGTCTTCGGCCCCGGAGGCGACGACGAACGTTTCTCCCTGGCTGGTCGGGATGCGAAGCTGTTGGTGGGCGACGGGCCAGCGCTCGAGAAACACGAGATAGCGCTCCCGCACGAGGCGTTCTCCTTCGGACGATTTGTAGATGCTGCGCATAGACACTTCTCCTGTTCGTTGTGGTTGCGTTAGGTTGTTCGAGACCTTGTTTAGTCGCGGTCGGCGAACGCCAGCCGGATTGCGTAATCGCGGATGTCTTCGGGCCAGCCGGCGATGATCTCGGCGAAGCGCCGCCGATCGTAGGCGAACAGCGCGCGCGCGGCTTCCTCAAATCCGGGCAGGTTGCCGGCGATGGCGGACATGAAGCGATAGGCGGCTTCTTGCGCGGCGCGGACGCGATCGCTGTCGCCACTGGTCTTGCGCGCCTGGTCGACCAGCTTTCTGAGAGCAACGGAGGCGCCGCCCGGTTGCCCGCTCAGCCAGTCCCAGTGACGCGGGAGCAGGGTGACCTCTTTCGCCATGACGCCAAGCCGGGGGCGGCCGGGCCCCCGGGCCTCGGCGGTGGGTTCGCCGGGATAACGGACGGAAATCTCCTCCGGGGTGCCTCGGCTGTCCAAATCCACTTGGCTGCCGGTCGCGTCGTCGAAAACAAGGAAGTCGGCCTGCGGCTTATCTTTTACAAAAACAGCCACTTCCGCGAGACTGCCGCCGGCAACCCGGCGGGATCGGTGAAAGGCCGTGTAGCTCATGCACTGATATTACCCGGATAAAATATGTTTTGTCAATATTACCCGGATAAAATTTAGGCGAGGTGACTCAGTTGTTCGGGTTCGCCGCGTCTCGCTTTACTGGTTTACCGTAGACCTCGATCCAGCCGACATCGGAGTATCCCCCGGTGCCGTGACCGCTGCCCGGGGTCAGGTCGGCAAAACCGACGGCATCGACCTTGCTGAGATCGACTTTATCGAGCAGATTTCCCTTCGTCTGCACCTTGGGCATGTCGAGACGCAGCCAGCGTACTTCAGAAAGATAGAATTCGCTTTCGTGATAGTCGAAGGTATTGGCGTCGAAGTGATCACCGATGAGCCAGGTTCCGTCGGCGAGTTTCAACACAGGCCGAACTTCATGAAATCCGGACGTCTTGGTGTACCAGCGGATTTTGGCTTTGCCAGTGAGATCCACGAGGCTGTCCTTGTGACTGAGAACCAGCGCGCAGGATGAGGCGCAGAGTCCGGTCCAGATGTGCGGCACGTTGCCTTCGTTGGTGACATGGAAATCTTCGGTGCCGCTGCCGTACATCTTCAACTGGAGGTCGGGGTTCACGACAAACTCCTGGTTGAGCGGCACGTTGCCCGAGAAATCTTTCCAGGTTTCCTTGAAGAAGAGCGGGGGCGGAGGCGCAGGCCCTCTGCCTCCGCGCGGGCCCGGGGGTTGCGCCAGGGCACTCAGGGCGGCGCAGAAGAAAATCAAAGGAAGCGCATATCGATTCATAAAGCCTCCACGTTGATGAAATATGATAGCGCGGTCTATCGGGGCCGAACCGGGGAGCCCGGCGCAGGAGGGGTACCCGCGTTACTGGAGCTGCACCAGGCCTTGCGGGTCTTCAGTGGCGGGGATGGGGGTCAGGTCTTGCGTGCCGCGCCAGAAATCGAGGTAGGCCACCTGGTGCACACAAGCAACCGTGCAGCGCGGGGCGCATTCCTTGACTGTGCGGTATTCGCGGCGGATGTCGGCCAGCGTGTAGTGCATGAGCGGCTTGGCTGGATAGCCGCGCTGCTGCGAACAATAGTGGACCAAACCGTCTTCGCAGATGTATAAGTAGCGGGCGCCGGAACGGCACTTCCACTTGTTTTCGAGGCCGTGCGCGATGTTGTCCTGGAAATAGTTGACCTGCGCATAGCTGCGCTTTTCCATGGAGCGCATGGCCATGTAGACTTCGCGTTCGGCATCGCCGAGCGGCTGCAACTGGCCGTCGCCATCGTGGATGATGCCGACGGTGGAAGTGAAGCCAAGCTCGACGGCACGCTTGCCGACTGCCAAGGCGTCGTGCGGATTGTGAATGCCGCCGCCGACGACGGAGTTGATGTTCACGTGAAAGTCGGCATGCTCGGCGAGAAGCTGCAGCTTCTTGTCGAGGGTCTTCAGACTCTTCTTCGAAACCTCGTCGGGCATGACGTTGTCGATGCTGATCTGCAGGTGCTCCAACCCGGCGCGATTCAAGCGGCGGATGCGATCGACGGTGAGCAGATAGCCGTTTGTGATCATTCCGGCGATCATGCCACGGCGGCGGACGTGGGCGATGATTCGGTCCAGTTCGGGATGCAGCAGTGGCTCGCCGCCGCTAATGGTGATGATGGTGGTGCCGAGATCGGCAAGGCGATCGAGCCGCTCATACATAGTCTCGACCGGCACGGGCTTGGACACGTCGTCGTACTCGTTGCAGTACGCGCAGGAGAGATTGCAGCGCCGCATGGGAATGACGTGGGCGAGAATCGGGTGGTCCGTGGACAGTAGCGCCTTACCGATCATGCGCAGTTCACGGGCGCGCCGGTGCACGGCGATGGCGGTCCTGCGAAGGCGTCGGGCCCAATGCGGCATACGAATTTTCTATTAAACCACAAGTCTCCTGGTTTGTTGAGCTTCCAAAGGTAAGTGGGGCGGATCGGGGGTTAAACGGCATCTCCG
>CAYTJD010000058.1:0-9187 GCA_964438005.1 uncultured Solibacteraceae bacterium
CATCTCTCCGGAAACCGCTAAGCGCGACTGGAAGGTGGCCAAATCCTGGCTATATCAACAACTCACCGCGAACAAACCGGCGTAAGCCCCTGCAATCGCCTGCGCGGCCGCTGGTGCAGCCGGCCTTCGCGCGTGAGAGAATGTACCCCATGCGTGACCGCCTTCTGCTCGTCTTCGCCGGAGCCGCGCTTGCCACCGCTCCCGCCGGCGCCCAACAACCGTGCGAAAGCCTGACCCGCCTGGCTCTGCCTCGCGTGACGATCACCAGCGCGGCTTCGGTGTCCGCCGGCCCGTTCACACCTCCCGGTCAGAACATGGTGGTCCACGCTCCCGCGTTTTGCCGGGTGACCGGCACCATCGCCCCCGAAATCCAGTTTGAACTCTGGATGCCCGCGCAGTGGAACCGAAAGCTGCTGGCCGTAGGCAATGGAGGCCTGGCAGGCTCCATCAACTATCGGCAAATGGCGGAGCCGCTCGAACGCGGCTACGCTACCGGCAGCACCGACACCGGCCACCAGGGCGCCGGAAACGACGGCAGCTGGGCTCTCGGCCACATGGAGCGGGTCATCGATTTTGCCCACCGCGCGGTGCACGTCACCGCTCAGGCCGACAAGGCGCTCGTCGAAGCGTTCTATGGAGCCCGGCCGGCGCATTCGTATTTCAGTGGCTGCTCCCAGGGCGGACAGGAAGCGCTCACTGAAGCCCAGCGCTATCCCGGCGACTTTGACGGCATCATCGCCGGCGACCCCGCGAACTTTTGGACCCACAATCAGATCAGCCATCTTTGGATGACTACCGTCATGCAAGGCGACAGCTACATTCCGGCCAGCAAGATTCCCGCTCTGGCCGAAGCCGTCAACAATGCGTGCGATGCCCTCGATGGCATTAAGGACGGAATTCTGAACGATCCCCGCCGCTGCCACTTCAATCCCGAAACCCTGTTGTGCAAAGAAGGCGACGGCCCCGCCTGTCTGACGGCGGCCCAGGTGGCGGCTGTCAAGAAAATCTATCAAGGCCCTGGCGCGCAGATCTACCCCGGTCTTCTGCCGGGCGGTGAAGGCGGCCCGGGAGGTTGGGCCAACTGGATTACCGGTACGCGTCCCGGCGTGAGCGGACACGCCAACCTCGGACTCCCCTTTTTCAAGAACATCGTCTTCGAGGACCCCAACTGGGATTTCCGGACTTTTCAGTTCGAGACCACGCCTGGCTTTGACAACGACGTGCAGTTCCTCGACGACAAACTCGCGGCCATCTTCAATAACGTCAATCCCGATCTCAACGCGTTTCGCGCCAATGGCGGCAAGCTGATCCAATACCATGGCTTCAGCGATCCGGATATCACTCCGCTCAGCAGCATCAACTATTACGAGAGCGTCGCGAAAACCATGCCGGGCTCGGACAACTTCTACCGTCTGTTTCTAGTGCCGGGCATGCAGCATTGCCAGGGCGGGCCCGGGCCTTCGAAATTCGACATGGTCAGCGCGCTGGAGCAGTGGGTGGAGCAGGGGACAGCCCCCGAGCGTGTTGTCGCTTCACACCTGACCGCGAGCGGTGCGGTCGACCGCACACGTCCGCTGTGCCCCTATCCCCTGGAAGCGCAGTGGAAGGGATCGGGGAGCAGCGACGACGCGCAGAATTTCTCCTGCGCCCTGCCGCGCCCGTAGCGCTCACAGGCTGCGAGTCAGGATCTCGGTCAACTCGGCATCGGTGAGCACAGCAGGGTTGCCTTTCATGCTGCTCGTCTTGCGCGCGGCGTCCACCAACTCCGGCATATGCTGCTGCTGCACGCCATAGGTATGAAGCGGCGGGATCTCGAGGCGGCGGCACAGATCACCGACCCAGCGGACGCCATCTGCGGCGCCGGCGTGCGGCTCTCCGGTGAGGAGGCGCGCGATCTCGTCATAGCGGCGCAACGCCAGGCTCTCCGGAGCCCCTGCGGCGAGCGCCCGGATGTTCACCTCCATCGCGTGCGGCAGAACCGCGGCGCACAGAGCGCCGTGCGGCGCCGAGAACATACCGCCCAGGGGAGCCGCAAATCCATGCACGGCGCCGAGCCCCGCGTTGGCGAGCGCGAGGCCGCCGAGGAGCGCGGCCCACGACATCGATTCTCGCGCTTCGCGATCGCCGCCGTCCTTCCACGCGCGCGGCAAGGCCTCGGCGGCGCGCCGCATGCCTTCCGTGCAGAATTGATCGGTCATGGGATTCGCGCGCGCGGAAACGTACGGCTCAATCAACTGCGTGAGCGCGTCGAGGCCGGTCGACGCAGTGAGCGGCCGGGGAAGTCCGAGGGTAAGTTCGGGATCGACCACGGCCACCCGCGGGAGCATGCCGGCGCTGCGCAGGCTGGCTTTGACGCGATGCTCGGGCGAGCCCAGCACGGCATTGCGTGTGACCTCCGAGCCGGTTCCCGCCGTGGTGGGAACGGCGATACATGGCGCGGCCGGTTGCGTCAACGGCTGGCCGCGGCCGATCACTTCCAGGTAATCGAGAGGATCCCCCGTGTTGGTCAGCAGCGCGGCCAGCGCTTTCCCCGCGTCCAGAGCGCTGCCTCCACCAGCGGCAACCACCAACTCGCAGCGTTCCTCCCGCGCCCAGACAGCGCCGCCGCGAATCAGTTCCAGGATCGGCTCACCGGCCACGGCAAAGGGCAGGCAGGTCACTCCCGCGCGTTCCAGGTCCCGGACTAACGGTGCGGCGCGGCCTACCGAAGAGCCCGTAACCACGAGCGCGCGCGTTCCGAACCCCGCAGCGGCGGGCGCAACTTCGCGGGCCGAGCCCGGACCAAACACGATGCGAGCAGCCGTGGCGAACTCGAACCGCATGGCGGGCTACCAGTCCGAGTCGGCGGGAAAGAGGTTCGAGTAAAACGTGCGCGTCCGCGGTTCCGCGAGCATATCGGGCACCCGCGCCACCCAGGCTTTGTAGTGCGCCGTCTCGCGGTGCTGGAGCGGCGCTTCGGCGTCCCGATAGACCTCAATCAGCACGAAGCGCGTGGGATCGTCGGATTGTTCAAGAACATCGAATCGCACGATGCCGGGCTCCTGAACGCTGTTCCGGGCATTTTCGCGAGTGGCCTGGCGAAATGCCTCGAGGTGTTCCGATTTGACGTGGAGATTCACGACGAGAATGACCATAAATGACTATCGTCTCACGCGAATTGCCGTCGCGTTCAACGGCTGCCGGCGCCAGGATAAAAGTGCAAGTCGACGGTGTAGCCCGGCAGGTCGACCCGTACGACATAGCGGACATCAATCCGCACGGCGCCTTCTCTGCGGACAACCTGCACATTGCCGGGCTGCACCGGGAGGTCCAACGCACGCGCCCGGTCGAGCACCTGGCTGCGCAGCAGCTCGTCGTTTTGCGACAGGTTTTCAGAGCGCGCCGTGAGCGCACCGACAAAACTTTGCAATTGCAGATTGTGAATGTAAATGGGAACGACTTTGAACCCGAACACTGCCAAGCCGGCCACAACCACCAACGCCGCGGCGACACGCCAGCGAGGTAACGGTTTCACGGGCGGGAATCGGCTTCTTTACTGGCGGCGCAGAGTTCTTCCCACAGATCGTCGGAATGCGGATTCCACTCCGGCGTCTCCCGTCCCGAAATTTGCAGCTCCTCTTCCTTCAGAGTGCCGTGGCCGTACGGGCAGATATATTCGATACGAGGCCGGCCAAATTGCAGCATGCGGCTCCACGAGCCGGTCTCCACCGGCATGCGCAACCGGCGCAAACATACCCGGCAGCGATATCGCTGGTCCAACACCACAGCGTAGAGAGCGCCGCAGCACAACAGGAACCAGAAGAGCACGGCCAGAGTATAGGGCAGATCAAACGCGAATCGGGACGGACGAAAGTTGTGATAAACGCTCGGCAGCGGAGGCCAGATCACGTCGAGCAGAAGCCGCAGGCCGTACAGAGGCGCCGCGATGGCGACCACCTTTGCGATAAACCAAGCCCAATACTTCATATTTGTTAGACTCGCATCCCTACTTATAGTTTCTAAAACTGGCGGCCGTTTCCGCAAGAGGGCACTCATTATTGCCGGAAAAAGTGGCGAGCCAAAAAGAAAACATTAGCCGGCCGCTCGGCCAACCTCCGCATCAGATAGGGATACCAGGCTTTACCAAAGGGAACATAAAGACGCAGGCGGTAGCCTTCCGCCACCAGCCGGCGCTGCAGATCGCGCCGGATTCCGTAGAGCATCTGGAACTCGAAGCGGTCGCGAGCGATACCTGCTTGGGCAGCATAGGCTTTGGTTGCCGTGATCATGCGCTCGTCATGCGTGGCGATGGCCGGATATTCTCCTTCATCCAGAAGCAACTTCATCAATTCTATGTAGTTCCGGTCGACATCCGCTTTGCTGGGGAAGGCGACCCCGGCAGGCTCCAGATAGGCGCCTTTACAGAGCCGGACCCGAATGCGGCGGGAGCATAGCCGTTTGATATCTTTCTGGCTACGGTAAAGATAGGACTGGATCACCGTGCCGACGCAGGGGAATTGGGCGTGCAATTCTTCCACCAGGTCGAGTGTCCGGTCGGTGTATTCGCTCGATTCCATATCGATCCGGACGAACGTCCCGAGCGCGGCGGCCCGTTCGACCAGGCGCGCGACATTCGCGCGGCAGGCATCCGGGGATAAATCGAGCCCGAACTGAGTCAGCTTTAGAGAGACGTTGCCTTTCACACCACTGGAGTGAATCTCCTCCAGCGCGCGCAGATAGACATCGCGTGCCTGCGAAGCCTCCGCCAGCGAGGTGACGCTTTCGCCCAAATGGTCGAGCGTCAAAGTGATGCCTTCGGAATTGATCCGTTGACCGACGCGCAGAGCGTCCTCGAGGCGTTCGCCGGCGACAAACCGCGAAGAGAGACGCTGCGCCAGGCGGGAAGTCTCCACCCATCTTCTCAAGTGCCTCTGTCGAGAGAGGAACAAGAAGAGGCTGCGCACGATTTCAGACTAACATCTGGCGCCGGCTGCCTTGCCGCCGAGCGCCCGCACCTCCTCCGGCGTGAGTGTGCGCCATTTTCCGATTGGCAAATCGCCGATCCGAACCGGCCCGATCGCGGTGCGAACCAGCTTCAGCACTTTGCTATCGACAGCCTCCAGCATGCGGCGAACCTGCCGGTTGCGGCCTTCGAAAATCGTCATCTCCAGAAAGGTATATTTGGCGCTGTCCCGTATGCGGTTGACCGTCGCCGGCCGCGTCGGGCCGTCGGAAAGCGAGACACCCTGGCGCAAATGCTCGAGTTGCTCCTCGCTCAATCGTGTTGCCGTTTTGACCTGATACGTTTTCGAAACTTTGTGGTCCGGGTTCATGACTCGTTCCGCGAAATCCGTATCGTTGGTCAGCAGCAGCAAGCCGCTGGTATCCAGATCGAGGCGCCCGACCGGAGCGAGCCATCCACCCGAGTCCTCGATCAGATCGTAAACGGTGGGACGTCCTTCAGGATCGCGGTACGTTGTCAGATATCCCTTGGGCTTGTAGAGCAGGATGTAGGTTTTTGCGACGCGGCGCAGAGGTTTGCCATCCAGTGTGATGCGGTCCCGCTGGAGATCCACCCAGTGATCCGGGTTCTGCACGACGCGACCGTTCACAGAAACACGGCCGGCACCGATCCAGCTTCGAGCATCGGTTCGCGAACCGAGCCCTGCTTTGGAAAACGCCCGTTCCAAGGTCTTTAAAGGCCGCTTCGGAACATTCGTAGAATCTTTCCGCATGCGTTTGTCCGGCCTGAATGCACTAGTACTCATGGTAGAGTAACGGTGTATAAAGTACGGCTACAATCCTCATCCGCGGAGCCCGTCAACTGCTGACACTGCGCGGCTCCAAGACACCGCGGCGCGGGTCTGAACTCAACCAACTTAACATCATCCAGGACGGCTCCCTGCTGATTCGCGACGGCGTGCTGATTGAAGTGGGGCCGACGCGGAGGGTAGAGAACCTGGCCTTGGCGCGCGGCGCCATCGAAGTCGCCGCCGACGGGCGCGTGGTCATGCCGGGCTTCGTAGACAGCCATACGCATCTGTTGTTCCCGGTTCCGGGGGCGCCGGCCGACGGCTTCGAAGGCGCCGTACGCACCTTGCATGCGACCACCGCCAGCCAATTGAAAGTGCGCGCCACGACCTCCCTGCAGGCGATGGTCCGCCACGGCACAACCACGGTGGAAATCAAGACCGGTTCCGGGGCGGACGACAGCGCGGAATTGAAGATGCTGCGGGTGCTCGGCGAGTTGAAGGAAGGTCCGCCCGATATTGTCGCAACGCTACTGTTTCGCCCTCCGCGAGGTCTCTGTCCGAAGGAGATGGAAGAAAGCCTGAGGCAGACCTGCCGCGAATTCCTGCCGCGCATCGGCCGGCGCCGTCTGGTCCAGTTCGCCGATTTGGTTTGGGACGATTTCGACGTGCCACTCGGGGAGGCGGATTACACGGCCTGGTTCGAGGGGCCAGGCTGCGCGCAGTCTGGGCTTGGGTTGCAAGCTGCACGCCGACGCCCAAGGCCTTGCGGCGGCGGCCCACACCGCCGTTGCGCATCACGCGGCGAGCATCGATCATCTCGAGCACGCAACCGTCGCGGACTTGGTCATCCTGAGCCAATCGGATACGGTGGCCACGCTGCTTCCGTGCGCGTCGTTTTACGGCGACGGCAGGTATGCGCCCGCACGGGCTTTGATCGATCTCGGAGTGCCGGTCGCGATTGCGACCAATTTCAATGGCCACCAGACTCCGTTGTTCAGCATGCAAGCCGCGGTGGCGCTGGCCTGCCAGCGCATGGGGCTGACGCCGGCGGAGGCCGTCTGCGCCGCGACCATCAACGGCGCGCACGCCGCCGGCCGCGCCGGGCGGGTGGGATCGCTGGAATGCGGAAAACTCGCGGATCTGCTGTTCCTCAACGTCCCGGACTACCGGGACTTGGCGGATTCGCTCGGGGCCAATCTCGTGCACATGGTCATGAAAAGCGGGGAAATCGTCTATGAGGAAGGCGCCGTGCAACGGCGGCCCGTCGAAGACCTGCGGCCGGTTTGGTAATCGCGGCCAGCGTTTACCATGTATGCATGAGCGAGACTCTGGTCGAGTGCGTTCCCAATTTTTCCGAAGGCCGCGATGCGGGAAAAGTCGATTTGCTTGTGGACGCAGTACGCTCAGCCGGCGCGGTAGTTCTCGACCGCACTTCCGACGCCGATCATCACCGTTCGGTGATAACGTTCGCTGCGGCAGCCGGCGTGGTAGAGGAGGCCGCGTTTCGCGCGGTGCGCCAGGCGGTCGCCTCGATTGATTTACGAGGACACACCGGCGCTCATCCGCGGATCGGCGCCGCCGACGTGGTGCCGTTCGTTCCCGTGACCGGCGTCACCCTGGACGATTGCGCGCGCCTCGCTCGCGAAACGGGGCGGCGGATTTGGGAAGAGCTTCGCGTGCCGGTATATCTTTATGAGGCCGCCGCGCTGCGGCCGGAGCATCGCAATCTGGCCGACGTCCGCAACGCGGGCGGCAAGCTGCATCCGGATTTCGGGGGGCCCGCGCTGCATCCATCCGCCGGCGCCGTGGTCGTCGGAGCGCGCAAATTCCTGATCGCGTTCAACGTCAATCTGGCAACGTCCGATCTCACGATTGCCAAAGCGATCGCGCGCACGGTGCGGTTTTCCTCCGGCGGCTTGCCGGCAGTGAAGGCGCTGGGCGTGCCGCTCGAATCGCGGAACCTGGCTCAGGTCTCGATGAATCTTACCGACTTCGAGCAAACCTCGGTGCGCCAGGCGTTCGACGCGGTGTGCGCGGAGGCAGCGCGTCACGGCGTGGGCATCGTGGGCAGCGAGCTGATCGGCTTGATACCGCAGAGGGCGCTCGATGCGGCCGACCTGGCAGTGCTTCGGATCGAGAACTTCAATCCTTCGATGATCCTCGAGAACCGGATCGCGGAGCGGAGCTAGCGCCCGCGTGCAAGGCCAGCAAGGCCGCGGCGGTGGCTGTCTTCTGGTCGGCGCCCCACGGCGGACCGATCTTCTTTCGTAAACCGTCCAACGATTCCCGAAAGCGCGCCGCGTCGCTGTGGCAGGCATTGGCGGCGCGGGCGAACACCTCGCGTTCCTTTGCGGTGACGATCTGCAAGCCGCAGCTTTGGCAGGCCGCAGCGACTGCTTTCTGAAACAGAGCGCCTTCCGCGGCATGAATCATCGGATGCGAGCCGAGAATCCGGGACAGGTCATCCGGCACCTGCGTGGAGCCCTCCGGAATCCCCGCGCTGTCGAGAGTGACATCGAGCCGGCGCAGCATGGCGACGATTTCTGCCAAAGCGGCTTTCGCGATTTTCTGCGAGCCGGCGGCTGCGCGGCTAACAAGCGCTGCGGACTCGCCGCCATCCAGCTCCGCTGCCGTGTGATAGACGAAGCGCGGAATCGAGCCGTCGGCAGGCAGCAGTTCCACGCGGCGGCGCAGCAGCACTTCGATCTGATCGCCGTGACGCGCGGCCGCCACCAGAGCCGCCCACCCGGTGTGAAACCGAAATCCGAGAGCCGCCCGCATCCCCATCTCGTCCACTGTACTCCACGCGCCGGTCGGCGGAAATGGGACAATACGGAAGTAGGGTTGCCGGATGGGCAATCGCTCCCGAGGCGCTTGCGCTTTGGGGGAGGAAAGTCCGGTCTCCACAGGGCAGCGTGCCGGCTAACGGCCGGGCGGGCCGCAAGGCTCGACGGAAAGTGCCACAGAAAAGATACCGCCCCGGAAACGGGGTAAGGGTGAAATGGTGCGGTAAGAGCGCACCGCGGACGGAGTAATCCGGCCGGCAGGGCAAACCCCACGCGGAGCAAGACCAAATAGGGGAGGAGGGACGGCCCGTCCCGCTCAACTTCCGGGTAGGTCGCTAGAGCTGCTCAGCAATGGGCAGCCCAGAGGAATGATTGCCGCCCGCAAGGGTACAGAAACCGGCTTACAGTCCGGCAACCCAACACAGCAACCCGCAAGTTCGATTGTAGAGACACTCCGGCTGAGCGAGGCGGGAGAAACAGTGACGTTGCGGGCGGCCGGGCTACGGGATCTTCAAATCCCGAGGACTTTTCGCCGTGCGTTGTCGGCCGCCCAATGGTTTGAGTCGCATCTACAGGGCCAGCGGTCTCGCTTTTTGGCGCTACAGTAACCCTCGTTTCGATGCTCGACTCTCTGAAACCCGATGGGACGGCGACACTAGCTATCCGCAC
>CAYTJD010000059.1:0-28818 GCA_964438005.1 uncultured Solibacteraceae bacterium
ACGTTCGCATCCGGAACCGCCGGCCATTGCGCAGCGATCGGCACGGAACCCAACGTCAGCACGCCGTACACAACAACGGTTGCGCCTATACTCTTACTCTTTATCATTCTCTCCCTTCCAGCCGAATGGTCGAAAACCAGGCCAGAAAATCAATATACACCGCGGCGGCCGCCCCTCTGCGCTCCGGCCGGCGGCAGCTTCGGCCCCGCAGTCCGGCCACCAAGACCAATTGGGGCCACGAGGAGATCCTTGGTCATTCCTCCTTGATGCTCTCCGTGGGCCTGTGGAAGAATCGATGGGAGGAGTCAGAATGAAAACCGCGTTGTTGGTGCTCTTCTGCACGGCAGCTTTCGGCCAGAACTCTTACAAACCACCGCGCACACCCTATGGCCAGCCGGATCTGGAAGGAGTCTGGGACTTTCGCACAATCACGCCCCTGGAGCGATCCAAAGACCTGGCAACGAAAGCGTTCTTTACCGCCGAGGAAGCGGCTAAGTATGAGCAGGAACAAAACCGCCGTCAGAATCGAGATTTGATCGATCCCAAACAGGGCGGTTCCCAATATCCGGCCGGAGGCGTCGTGCCGTACAACGAGTTTTGGTACGACCGGGGGAATAAGGTCGCGGGCACAAAGCGCACGTCGCTCATCGTGGATCCGCCCGACGGCCGGCTTCCCCCGCTGACGCCGGAAGGCCAAAAGAAAGCCGAAGCCCGCGCGGTCGCCTCGCGCAACGACCAGCTTGGAAATCCACTGGCCGACTCGTGGGAAGACCGGCCTCTCCAAGAGCGCTGCCTGATGGGTTTCAACGCCGGACCGCCGATGATCCCGGGCGCCTACAACAATAATGTTCAACTGCTCCAGGCTCCTGAACAGATAGTGATTCTTAATGAAATGGTTCACAGCGCTCGCATCATTCCCTTGGACGCGCGTCCGCACGGGAGCATTCGTCAATGGAGTGGCGACTCGCGCGGACATTGGGAGGGTAATACCCTGGTCGTCGACACCGTCAATTTCAAGCGCGAGACGAGTCTCGAAGGCTCCACTGCGAACACACATCTGATCGAGCGTTTCACGCGCGCCGGCGACAACGAGCTCCTGTACGAATTCACGGTCGACGATCCCTCCACGTGGACGAAACCTTGGTCAGCAGTGATTCCGATGTCGAAGGGTGAGGGTCCTATCTACGAATACGCCTGCCATGAGGCGAATTACGCGATGGAAGGTATCCTGCGCGGCGCGCGGTTGCGCGAGGCGCAGGCCGCAAAGTAACTCACGAGCCTCCGTGGCGCATGCCGGTCCCGGGAAATGCAAATTTCCCCTAACCACCTGACAAATCGTGCGTTGCAGGTCGAAAACCCATCGTCCGGACGGCCTGATTTTGGCAGCGTATCCGATAATGAAATCAGGAGGAGGATGTCTTTGGCGGTCACGAGTCCCCAGTTCAACGCGCTCCGGGGATCCAATCCCCGGCACGCCCGGCGGAAATCGGACAGTTCGACTCCCCTTGGTACCAAGCGGAGTCTTCGCGTTAACCTCTCTGTTTTCACCATTCGCTTTCCAGATTCCGCAACGATCGTTGCGGAAAACAGGTATCCTGGAACCTGAGGAGACACTTCGATGGGGTGCGGAAGCGGCGGGTTGACCGGGATCAATAATGTGGTTCGGCCAGGGGCCCGGAAGGTATTTTGCGTCAAATTCCAGCGGGAGATGGAAGGTCTCGACGAAATCCCCTTCGAAGGCCATCCGCTGGGCCAGAAGATCTTCGAGAACATTTCCAAAGAGGCCTGGAAGATGTGGGTCGAGCATATGAAAATGCTCATGAACGAATACCGGCTCAATCTCGGCACCAAGGAAGCCCAGGAATTTCTGATCGAGCAAATGGAAGCCTACTTCTTCGGCGAGGGCGCCGCGCTGCCGCCGGATTTCGTGCCGCCTAAAACGAAGGCTTGAACGTCTCCAGCGCCGTCGCGATGTGGAAGCGCAGTTCCGCATGGGCGCCGCGCAACGCCGATTCCACCTCCGCCGGCGTGTCTCCGCGGGCAAAGAGAAATCCGAGGTAGCTCGAGCCTTCCGGCAGCGGCAGCAGAAGCTGCCCTTCTTTCGCCGTGATCCTCACATCGTCAACTCCAGGAACGGCTCGCGCACGCTCCACCCCTTCTACCGATTCGTAGATGCCGCCCTTGGGAATGGGGATCATCATGACGCCGGATGCCGGATCGGCCAGGCGGGCGCCGGCCACGTCCTCGCCGAACGCGTGGCGCAAGATCAGTTCCTCGAACGGCACCGCCGGCTGAAAGCGAAGCGCCCGCGCGCACAAGCCGCCGATGGGCCGCGCCGCGACTTCCAGGATCCAGGCGCCTTCCCGGTTGTATCGCAATTCGATGTGCGCGGGGCCGTGGTAGAGTCCAAGACCGCCCACCGCGCGCGCGGCCGCGTCCACCAGGGCTTGCTGCACGCCTTCAGGCTCGCGCGAAGGAGTGACGTAAATCGTTTCTTCGAAGAACGGCCCCTCCAGCGGATCAGGCTTATCGAAGAGCGCCAGAGGCTGAAACTGCCCGCCGGTGACCAGGCCTTCGAGCGCGAACTCCCGTCCTTCGATATACCCTTCCACGTGTACCCGGCTCTCGCCCATTTTACGGATGCGGTGAAACGCGTCGATGAACTCGGATTCCGTGTTGGCGCGAATCACGCCGCGGCTCGCGGACAGACCCAGCGGCTTAAGAACGCAGGGATACGGCGCGCGCGACGCCACGACGCCCGGATTTTCGTCCGCAGCGCACTGGAAGAACGGAGGAACGCGCAAGCCCGCAGCCTGGTAAACGCAGCGCGCGGCGTATTTGTCATGACAGGCCCGGGCGGCCGCCGGCGGATGAAACCGGCGGCCCAGCACCGCCGCCGCTTCGGCGGCGAGCACTGCCGGACGGTCGCCGACCGCGGCGACCGCGTCGAAGCGTTGTCCTCGCAGAGTCTCGACGGATTCCTCAACCCGGTCGAATTTCACTGCGATCGCGTGATCCCCCCACGGGTCGTCCAGCACGTGGCAGCGGTCCGTGGCCAGCGTCAAATCGACTCCGAGCCGGTTCGCCGCTTCCGCAAACGCGCGGATTTGATAACCAGTTGTGGCGGCAAATAGTAATAGGCGGCCTGCCATGTCTCACATAAGAGCCAACTGCTCTTCGGTTGGCTCCGCTCAACAATACCAGGGCTCGGTCAGATACGGGATGGCGGCGCGAGCGATGCGAGGCTTTTCCGTACCGAGCGGTTCCTCTAACGCGAGTTCGGCAATCTTGCGTGAAGACCGCTGCCGGTCCTGCCCTCGGACCAATTCCTGAACGGAAGCCTGCAGAGCATCTACCGCCGGGTCCGTGTGGCGCCACGGATAACAGAGCAAGCGGGAGTCGAAAGGCTGTGCGATCGCGCGGATTTCCGGCAGATCGAGTAGCAGAGAACCTTCGGGCAGCAGGAGCCGAATCGCCAGTTGAATGGGAGCCACCTGCTCGATCACATCCAGTTCGGCCAGTTCCCGCAGGAACCTGCGGTACGAGTCGACGGTGGTCCAGGGGGTAAACGGGATGAACGTAGGCGCCAGCGGCAGGTTCATCGCTCGCGTCAAGGCGAGGGCTTCCAGGAAATCCGCCCGTGTGTGGCCTTTGGCCAGCTTCTCGAGCACAACATCGTCCAGCGACTCCACGGCGCTGGTAATGAACAGGCAACCGGTAGCCTTCAAAACGCCAAGCAAATCGCGGTGTTGGAGCAGGTGCTCGATTTTGATGGTGGCGTCATAGCTTAGCCAAGGCCAGTGGTCATGAAGCGCCTCCACGATGCGCTCAGCGTGTCGCGGACCGTTCAAGAAATCCGGGTCTCCGAACGTGATGTGCTGGGCGCCCAGTTCGACCTGGCGCCGGATGTCCTCGATGACGACATCCGCCTGCACCACGCGAAAAACGCCGCCATAGACCGGGACCACCGGGCAATGGCGGCACCAATGCTTACAGCCGCGGCTGGCTTCGGTGTAGCCCACGGTGCGGGTCGAGCCGTTCACCGTAACCCGGGCGTAGGCGGCCAGAGGCGGCAAACCGGTGCGGTCGGGTACCTGAAACTTCTGCCTCTGCAAGGAGATCCGGCTCGAAATCGTGGTTCCCGGCAGGCCGGACAGGCGCCCGGCGAGCTCCGCCAGCGGCTGCTCAAATTCGCCGCCGATCACCGTGCCGACCCCCGCCTCCCGTAAAACCCCTTCATTGAGTGGGGCGTACAGGCCATAAGCGCACAGGTGGACGGAGGGGTTCACGGCCCGAACCCGTTGCACCGCCGGGAGAAACAGCCGGGTCGCGGTGTGCATCGGAAGGAAAAATGCGATCAATTCCGCTTCCCGGACAGCCTCCTGGGGCAGCGGCGTACGGGAGAGATCGGCGAGGGTCACCTGGTGCCCCGCGGCGCGCAGCCAGGCGGCCGGAGACGCCAATCCAAAGGGCTGCCGGCCCAGTTCGTACGTCGAGATCAGCACGATGCGCACTCCTCCCATTATGAAGGGTTTGCTAAACTGATTAACAACGGTCACTTCCCCCTCATGCTGGCTTCCACCACCATTACCGACGAGATTTTGGAGCTCAAAAAGGACCGCAAGGCGATCCTGCTGGCGCATCATTATCAGGCGCCCGAGGTTCAGGAACTGGCCGATGTCATCGGCGACAGCCTGGAACTGGCGCGCAAGGCTCGGGATTTCGAAGGCGACGTCATCGCGTTTTGCGGCGTGTGGTTTATGGCCGAGACCGCCAAGGTGCTGAACCCGAACCGGGTCGTGGTGGTGCCCGATCGCGAGGCGGGCTGCAGCCTGGTGGATAGCTGTCCGGTCGAGCCGGTCCGCGCGTTCCGGCGGGCGAATCCCGATCACGTTATCGTCAGTTACATCAATACTTCCATCGAGGTGAAAGCGGAGAGCGACATTCTCTGCACGTCGCGCAACGCGGTGAAGGTGGTCAACTCGATCCCGGCGGAAAGGCCGATCCTGTTCCTGCCCGATCGCAACCTGGGCAACTACGTGAAGCGGCAGACCGGCCGCGCAAACATGGAAATCTGGCAGGGCGCGTGCATCGTGCACGCCACGTTTCCGGCGCGCCGCGTGGCCGAAGCGAAGCTGGAACATCCGCGCGCGAAAGTGGTGGCGCATCCCGAGTGCCCGGAGCCGGTGTTGGCGCTGGCCGATTTCGTCGGCTCCACATCTGCGATCATTGAATGGTGCGCTTCCAGCGAAGCCCCGGAATTCATCGTGATGACCGAGAGCGGCGTCAACTTTTCCCTGCAGCGCGAGGCGCCGCACAAGCGCTTCTATTACGTGGCCAATGAAAACTGCAATTGCAGCGAGTGCCCGTACATGAAGCTGAACACGCTCGAAAAATTGCGGGAGTGCCTGCTGAAGCTGGAACCGCGGGTGGATCTGCCGCAGGAAATTATGGAGCGCGCTCTGGTTCCACTCGAGCGCATGCTCGCCCTGAAATAACTATGGCTGCCGCGCCCCTCATCGATTCGTTCCACCGCGTCCACGACAACCTGCGCATCAGCGTCACGGACCGGTGCAACATCCGCTGCTTCTACTGCATGCCGGAGACCGGTGTGCAATTTGTCGAGCGGCGGGAAATTCTCGATTTCGAAGAGATCGAGCGGTTCGCGCGCATCGCGGTTTCGCTGGGCATCCGGAAACTGAGAATCACGGGCGGTGAGCCTCTGGTTCGCCGCGATCTGCCGGTCCTGATCCGGCGCCTGTCCACGCTTCCCGGCATCGAAGATCTGGCGCTCACCACCAATGGCGTGCTACTGCCGCAACTGGCGGGTCCGCTGTACGAGGCGGGGCTGCGGCGCCTTAACGTCCACCTGGACACCATTGACCGGGCGCGGTTTCTCCAGATCACGCGGCGCGACGAGATCGACAAGGTTCTGGCCGGTCTGGAGCTGTGCAAGCAACTCGGCTACAAGAGGATCAAGCTGAACGCGGTGGCGGTCAAGAACCTGGTGGAGCCCGATATCGTGCCGTTGGCCCGGTATGCGCGAGAGAACGGATTTGAGCCGCGGTTCATCGAATTCATGCCGCTCGATTCCCAGAATCTCTGGGATCGCAGCAAGGTGCTGCTGGCCGACGACGTCCTCGCCCTGCTCAGCCGCGAGATTGCGCCGCTGCGGGTGGTGCCCGATCCGGATCCGCGTGCGCCGGCCAGCGAATACGAATACGCCGACGGCGGCGGCCGCGTTGGCTTCATCGCGTCTGTGAGCCGCCCCTTCTGCCTGAACTGTAACCGCATTCGCCTGACGGCCGATGGCAAGCTGCGTTACTGCCTGTTCGCGGTGGAAGAAGATGACGTCAAGAGCCTGCTCCGCTCGGGCGCTTCCGACGACGAGATCGCCGCGCTGGTCCGCCGCAATGTAGCCGCCAAGTGGGTCGGCCACGAAATCAACTCGACGCGTTTCGTGCCGCCCCCGCGGCCCATGTACTCCATCGGCGGTTAGAAGCCGCGTACAATACCAGGGTATGCGGGCGGCCGCCCTTTTCCTCCTCGGTTGCGCGCTGGCGACGGCGGAAGTCGCGCGGATTGAAATTCGCAGCCGCACCGAGGCCGGAGCCTACGAGCGCCTGATCGGACGCGTCTACTACGCCGTCGACCCCAAGCTCGCCGCGAACCGCGGCATTGCCGATGTGGCGCTGGCTCCGAAAAATCCAGAAGGCAAAGTGGAATTCTCCGGCGACGTGATGGTCTGGCGCGCCAAAGACCCGCGCCAGGCTCGGGGCTCAGTGTTCTTGGAGGTGGTGAACCGAGGAGGGCCGCAATCGTTGTACCTGATCAGCGGAGCGGAAGGTGGCGGGGCGGCGCCGGAACAATGGGACATGGGCGACCGCTTTCTGCTCGAGCAAGGCTTCACGGTGGTCTTTCTCGGCTGGCAGTTCGACGTGGCGCCGGGTCAAGGCCTCGCGCTGCAGGCGCCCACCGTGCCGGTCGAGGGAGTTGTGCGCGAAAGCTATCCGGTGGCGGCGGCGAATTTCCGGAGAAGCGCTCTCGGGCTTTCGTATTGCGCCGCGAACCCGGAAGATGCGGCAGCGCGGCTGACCTTCCGCACACGCATCGATCAGACCGGAAAAGAGATTCCGCGCGCGCAGTGGCGTTTCGGCCCAACGGGCTGTTCGGTGGTTCTCCCTTCCGGGTTTGAGCCGGGATTGTACGACGCGATCTACCAGGCAAAGAATCCGGCGGTCGCGGGTCTCGGGCTGGCGGCGATCCGCGACTTCGCTTCCTACCTGAAGTACGGAGGCAAGGCGGCGCCGCTGCGGGAGGATGCCTCTTCGTTGCGCCGCGTGATCGGCTACGGGTATTCGCAGAGCGCGCGCGTATTACGCCAGTTCGTTCGCGAGGGATTCAACGCCGATGAGAGAGGACGGGCTGTATACGATGCGCTGCTGATCTCGTCGGCGGGCGCGGGCGGCGCCAGCGTCAATCACCGCTTCGCGATGCCGGGACAGGCGGGCAACTCAGTTCTGTCCATCCTGCGGCCGGTCGATGTGCCGCCGTTTACGGACGATGGATTGCTGGCCGAAGCCGAGGCCGCGCACGTGACGCCGCGGATCTTCTATACGTTTTCGTCAACCGAATACTGGGCGCGCGCCGGATCCCTGACCACCACAAGCCCGGATGGCAAGAGCGACGCCGCGTTGGGAGCGCGCTCGCGCCTTTATTTTTTGACGGGGACCGCGCATTCCTCGGGCCCGTTTCCGCCAGTGCGCGGAGGCTTGCAGCACTTCGCCAACTTCGCCGAGCAGCGCTGGGTGACGCGCGCCCTGTTGCTCGATCTGGACACCTGGGTCCGGTCCGGCACCGAACCGCCGCCGTCACGGTATCCGCTGCTGGGCAAGGGGCAGCTGGTCGCGCGAGAACGCGTGCAATTTCCCAAAATCTCGAGCCTTGTTTTTCCCGCTTACATGCCACAAGTCTGGCCGATGAATTACGGGCCCGAGTTTCTGACGCGCGGAATCATTTCCGTCGAGCCTCCGTCGCTCGGCGCGCCGTATACGGTTCTGGTGCCGCAGGTCGATGCGGATGGCAACGATTTGGGCGGCGTGCGATTGCCCGAGGTCGCGGCACCCCTCGGTACGTATACCGGTTGGAATGTCCAGCTTCCCGAACTGCGGGACCTGCACTACCTGGCGGGTCTGGTGGGGTCGTTTGAAGCGTTACCGCGAACCAAGGCTGACCGCGAGCGAACCGGCGACACGCGCCGGTCGATCGCAGAACGCTATAACGGACGCCCGGAATATCTCGATCAGGTGGAACGAGCGGCCCGCGACCTGGTCAAGCAGAACCTGATGCGAGCGGACGATGTACAGGCCGTTCTGCAGCGCGCCGCGGTCATGTGGGACGGGCTGGTCCACAATTAGCGCCTTTACATGTACGTGGGAATCTGAATCCCGAGAATGTCCGCGGTGCGCTCCAGTTGGCGGCGGAAGAAATCGGTCATCCACAACAGAAAGACTTTCTTCTCGCGATCCTGTTCGTGAATGATCGGGTATTGATGGTAAAAGTTATTGAACGCCTGCGCGAGCTGAAAGGCGTACTTCGCGACGTGCGCGGGCTCGCCGGCGGTCACCGCGCGCTCCACGGCCGAATCCGCTTTCGACGCCGCCAGCAGCACTTGCCAGAAATCCTCGGACTGTAACTGGCGCGCCAGGGCGGCTGGGCTGAGTTCGGTAGAGAAGTCCGGCAGCCGCTCGCCCTTTTCTTCGAGCTTGCGGAGAATGTTGCGGGCGCGCACGGCGGCGTATTGCAAGTAGGGCCCCGTCTCGCCTTCGAAGCTGAGGGCCTCCTGCAGATCGAACGCAATTACCGCGTTACGCGTGAACTTCAAAAGGAAATAGCGCAGGGCGCCGATGGCGATTTGCGAGGCAACCTGCTTGTGCTCCTCGGCCGATGCTTCCGGATGCCGCGAGGCCACTTCCTCCAGGGCTTTCTGGATGAGCGTGTCCATCAGGTCGTCGGCTTTGACGCCGAGCCCTTTGCGGCCGGAGACCTCGACGTACGGCCGCTTGCGGTCTTCCTCGGAGAGAGGAATTCCCAATTCCGCGCAGCATCGCGGCGAGAGCGCCACCATCTCGTAGGAGAAGTGCACCGATTCCCCGGCCTGCTTTTCATAGCCCAATCCGCGGAGTCCCGCTACCACCACGTCCTGCAGGTACGACTGGCGCGCATCAATGACGTTGTACACGCGCGCGGCGCGTCCGAAGCTCCCGTTCGACGGAGCCGGCTGATCGGTGGTAATCCACAGCACCCGGCCGTCGGCATAGGTCTTGAACGGGCGGTAGTAGAAGTCCTTGCCGAGCAGGCCGAATTTCCAAAGCTGATACGCGATGTCCTTGCCGACGTAGGTGACGGTGCCGTCGGAACGGACAATGACTTTTCCTTCTTCGGAGAGGCCCGGCATTACCCAACAGCCGGAATTCTTGCCTTCGTTCTCGAAGTGAATGGCATTGCGCGTTTTGAGCAGTTCGAATGCCGAGGCCCAGAATTTTAGATGAAGGATTTCGCTTTCGCGCGGCAGCACGTCGTATTCGACGTAGAGGCGCAGCATGGTAGCCAGGTGCGCTTCGACGATGGCGTCGGCCACCAGGTGAGCCATCTCGGCCAGGTCGCCGGCGCCGGCTTCGATCGCGTGCAGCGTCCGGGCCCGCCAGGCTCGCGCATCGGGATTGTCGGCATAATACGCGGAAATGCGCGCGTACAAATCCCAACAGTAGTAATCGAAGCGGACACCCGGATCGGCGATCAGCGCGCGCACCTCGTCCGCGGTCTTCTTCTCGAGGTAATGGAACCCCACGACGACGTCGGCCACCTGCACGCCGGTGTTGTCGATGTAATTCTGCACTTCGACGCAGTGGCCCAGCGCGCGCAGCATCCGCACGAACGTGTCTCCCAGCGTGGCGTTGCGCAGATGCCCGATGTGTGCCGCCTTGTTGGGATTGATGTTCGTGTGCTCTACGATGATTTTGCCGGTGGAGCGGGTGGCCGCGGTTTCCTCTCCGCGCAGCAACGCGCCGCCGTACACGCCGCGCTCCAGCCGGATATTGATATAGCCGTTTCCGGCGACTTCCATCCGGGCCACGCCCTCCAGGGGCCCGATGTCATCGACCAATTCCGCCGCGATCTTCTTCGGCGCCTGCCGCAGCTGCCTGGCTAACTGGAACGCGGCCGGCACCGCCATTTCTCCCAGATCGCTTTGTTTGGGCTGCTCGACGACGACCGGCAAATCTATGCCATAACGCGCCTGAATGTGCGTATGGAACGCGCGAGACACTTGTTTTTCAATGGAATGGAACACGGGAAATACGAGTATATCAGGCAGGCCCAAACCGGCCCGCGGCTTGCCGTAGGTACGGTTTCGTTCAGTTGCCCGCGAGCGCGGACAGCTGTGCGTCCAAGTCTGCCAAGGTTCGGTTTAGCAATTCCCGATACCGTGGGTTTTGCGCGGACTTTAATTCGGTAGCGACTCGCGTACGAGAAAGGACAATGCTCTCTTTTCTACGAATCAAATCCAAGGTTGCTGAATCGGGCACGTTGCTGGAACGCACCTCCACCCGCTCGGCACGTATGACGGCCGACTTACTGCCCCAGCCTTTCGCCATGCTTATATTTTACGCTTCAGGCTCGTAAAAATCGAGCCAGCCGCTGGAGACCGGCTTGAAAATCGCGCGGTTCCGCGAGCAGGCTGACCACCACAAATGCTTCAGATTCAAAGTCATAGAAGAACCCCGGCTGCACCAGCAGCTGGCACTTGGTGAGTAACTCCAGGGTCCACTCCTCTTCGGTTCGCACGCGCGGAATTTGTACGATTCCATACCAACCGCCCTCGGCCTCCAGCAGACTTGCCGAGGATCCGGCGAGCTGCTGGCGCGCAAAGTGAAAGTTCCCTTTCACGCGCTCGCGGATCTGTTTTTGGACGGTTTCTCCGGCCGCCAGCAGTCGCGCCGCGGCATGCTGGACCGGCGTGCCGACGGAGAGATACGTATCGGAAATCCACTCGAGGCGTTCGAGGGCCTGTGTGCGTAGCGGTGCGGGGCCGGACGTTGCGATCCAACCGAGCTTCATTTGCGGCAGCCCGGCGATCTTCGAGAGTCCGCTCATCGAAAACGACAGGCACTCCTCGACGCGAGCGAGCGTCGTCACGCGCTCGGGGTCGTGTTCGAAAGCGTAATCCGAGAAGACTTCGTCCGAGATGAGCGCGATTCGGCGTTCGGCGCAGAGGGGCGCCAGCCTTTGCAACTCAGTTTGCTTGAGGAAGCTTCCCGTCGGATTGTTTGGGTTCACGAGAATGACGGCGCGGGTGCGGTGCGAGATTCGCGCCGCCAGCGCATCCAGATCCATCGACCACCGGCCGTGGTAGGAGAGCGGATACGGGCAAAGCTCGACAGATTCCATCGCCGCCAAGCAATCAAAGAGCGGATACGAGGGCCGGGGAACCAGCACCTGGCCGCCGGGGTCGGCCAGCAGTTTGAACAAATACGCGTACGCTTCGCTGGTGCTGGCGGTGAGGAGAAGGTGTTCCGGCGCGACCGTGACGCCGCGCGCGGCGTAGTATTGCGCGATCGCGGCGCGGGCGGCGGGCAGGCCGGCCGGGGTGGGTTCGTAGCGGAGGCACCGCGGGTCGTCGAACGCGCGCACGATCTCGGGTGGATATTGGAAGCCGGCGGCGGTCGGGTTCGAGATCGTCAAATCGAGGATCGGGGTTCCCGCGCGCCGCTCGGCCTCGAGAACTTGCGTGAGCCGGTTCGGTTGAAAATCCCGGGGGAGGCGCGACGAGAACATGCCGCTATCTTACCGGAGATTGACAATTTTGCCACCGTTTCCTTATCTTGAAGGAATATGACTGACCGGTCAGTCAGTGATCGGAAACGGGCGGCGATCCTGGATGCCGCGCGCCGAGTGTTTTCGCGAAAAGGCTATGCGGAGACGGCCGTTGAGGACGTTGCCGACGAAGCGCACGTCGCCAAGGGCACGCTCTATCTGTATTTCAAATCGAAAGAAGAGCTGTACATGGCGGTGCTGGCAGGCGATCTGCGGCAGATGACGGCCGACGCGCGCACGGAGATGGACCGCGCCGAAGGGTTCCGCGAAAAGCTTCGCGCCTTTTTCCGCGTGCGCCTCGAGTTCGCCAGGGCTCATGAGGATTTCTACCGGATCTACCTGGCCGAGTACGGCAGCATGTTCGTGAAGGCGCCAGTCAGCCGCGAAGTGATGCAGTTGTTCCGCGCCAACATGCGGCAAGTGGCGCAAGTGGTGGAGGACGCTTCGAAACGCGGCGAGATCGCTCCCGTGCCGGCCGGTCCCGTGGCTGCCGCGTTGTTTGATATCTCGCGCGGATTGCTCGAGCGCCGGCTTCTGGGGTGGCAGGAGTTTCGCGTCCGCGATGAGATCGATTTCACGATTGATCTGCTCTCCGAGGGGCTCGTCCAGCAGCGCAAACGGCCGGCGGCGGCCAAGTCGAGACGGGCTCTGCAAAAAGCTTCTCTGGCGATCCTGCTGATCCTGATGCCGGCGCTTGCGCGGGCCCAGTTCGGCGGGGGCGCCGGCGAGCGTAGCGAAGGGCGCGCGACTCAATTACAGCTGTCCGGCAAGATCGAACAGCCGCCCTCCGCGTATGAGGGCAGTACGCCATATTCAAACACCCCCGGCCCGCCGCTGCAGCTTTCGCTGGCCGATTCGGTCCGGCGCGGGCTGCAGTACAACCTGGGCGCTGCCGGCTTTCAGCAGAGCATCCGCCAGGAGCAGGGCCGCCGCTGGGCGGAACTGGCGAACCTGTTGCCCAATGTCAGCACCAGTCTGCTTCTCGACAGTCAGCAAACGAATCTCGCGGTCTACGGTTTCCGATTCTCCGCGCCCGGGTTCAACATCCCCGGCGTGGTGGGGCCGTATCATTACTTCGATCTTCGGGGCAGGGTGACACAAACGATTGCGAACCTGACCGATCTGCGCAACTATCGCGCGGCCGAGCAAACGGAACGAGCGACCGGCCTCTCCGCGCAGGACGCGCGGGACGTGGTGGCGCTGGCCGTGACCAACGGGTACCTGAGCGTGATGTCATCGGCGGCCAGCGTGGAGTCGATCCGGGCGCAGGTCGCGGCTGCCCAGGCTACCTTTCAGCAGGCCGTAGATCGACATAACGCAGGTCTGTCGGCGCGCATCGACGTGACGCGCAGCCAGGTCGAACTGCAGACGCAGCAGCAACGTCTGACGGCGCAGGAGACCGATGTCGCGAAACGCCGCATTCAATTCGGGCGCGTCATCGGCCTGCCGCCGGCCCAGGAATTTTCTTTGACCGATACGGCGCCTTACGCTCCGCTCTCGGATCTGACGATGGAGCAGGCCCTGGCTCGTGCTTACGAAAACCGATCCGACTTGAAAGCTGCCCAAGCCCAGGTGCAGGCGGCCGAGATCGCGCGCAAAGCCGCCATTGCGGAGCGCTACCCGTCGGCCGAATTGAGCGGAGATTACGGTGTGATCGGTACTTCTCCGCAGAATTCGCACGGCACTTTTGCCGTGACGGCTACGCTGCGCGTGCCGGTCTGGCAGGGCGGGCGCGTGCGGGGCGACATTGAACAAGCGGATGCCGCCTTGCAGCAGCGCCGTCTCGAATACAACGACCTGCGCGGGCGAGTGGATGCCGATATCCGCCAGGCTTTCCTGGATCTGGGGGATGCCGCCAGCCGGATCGCCGTGGCCGACAGCAGCCGCAACCTGGCGCAAGAGACGCTCAGCCAGGCGCGCGACCGGTTCGCCGCCGGTGTGGCGGATACCATAGAGGTAGTTCAGGCGCAGGAAGCTGTCGCGGCGGCCGAGCAGGATTACATCGGCAGCCTGCTGGCACACAACCTGGCGAAGGCCAGCCTGGCGCGCGCCATGGGACAGGCCGATCAGGGGGTCCAGCAGCTTTTAGGAAAACCGTAATGTCACCGGAAGAAATCAAAAAGACGCCGCGTCCCGCGCCGGTTCCTGAACTGCCGGTACGCGCGAGCCACTGGGTAAGAACCATCGTCGTGCTGGTGCTGCTCGCCGCCGTGTTGGGGACGGGGGCGTATTTGTACTGGAATTATGCGCAAACATACGAATCCACCGATGACGCCCAGGTTGACGCGCATGTGAATAGCATCTCGGCGCGTATCGCGGGCACGGTCACGGCCATTCATGCGGAGGAGAACCAGTTGGTGCAGGCCGGCCAACTGCTGGCCGAACTCGACGCCGGCGATTATTCGGTCGAACTGGAACAGGCGCGAGCCGAAATGGCGCAAAAGCAGGCCGAGGTGAGGGTTCAAAATCCGAGCGTCCCGATAGTTGAAAACGCCAACGAGACGGGCATCGACGCGGCGCGTGCCGACGTGACGAACGCGGAGGCGACCGTGGCCTGGGCGGATCGCGATTCCGCCGCGGCGCAAGCGCGTTTTCGCGAAGCGGAAGCCAATAGCGCCAAGGCGCAGGCCGATGTCGCGCGGTACAAGGCGCTGGTGGACAAAGACGAGATCCCACGCCAGGTCTACGACCAGGCGGTTGCCAACGCGAATGCGCTGGCGGCCGCCGTGGATTCGGCCCGCGCCACTGCCGAAGCCGGGCAGAAGGCTGTGGAGCAACGGCGCGCCCAACTGGCCGGAACCGTAGCCAAGCTAACCGAACTCGGAATGAATGCGCCGCACGAGGTAGCGATTCGGCGGGCTTCCGTCGCCGCCAAGCAAGCCGACGCCAACGTCGCCAAGACTCGCGTTGAGTTGGCGCGTCTCAATCTCTCCTACACCCGGATCACGGCTCCGGTCTCCGGCATTGTGAGCAAGCGCAGCGTGGAGGTTGGCAACCGCGTCCAACCCGGGCAGCCCCTTTTCTTGATCGCCCAGGTCAACGACGTGTGGGTCACCGCGAATTTTAAGGAAACGCAGGTCCGCCAGATTCACCCCGGCCAGAAGGTGACCATTTCCGTGGACGCGTACGGACAGGATTTCAACGGCTATGTCGACAGCTTTCCGGCGGCCACCGGGGCGGTGACCAGCCTGTTGCCCCCCGAAAACGCCACCGGCAATTACGTGAAAGTGGTCCAGCGCCTCCCGGTGAGGATCCGTTTCAACAAGAATCAGGCAGGCCTGGACAAGCTTCGCCCCGGAATGTCGGTTGAGCCCAAAGTCTGGGTGAAGTGACGTGGCCGCCAACGCGCGCCTCGCCGGCGCCGTCCGCCAGGCGCTGCGCGCTGCCGGGGATCCGGCGAAGGCTCCGGCCATGCAAGCCTACATGAAATCGGAGATGCCGTACCTGGGCGTTCAATCGACTCCACTGCGCCAGGCAATCCGGCCTCTGTTCGCGGCGCAGCGTCTGGAGACTTTCGAGGCGTGGCGCGACACGGTGCTCGGCTTGTGGCGTCAGGCTCGTTACCGCGAAGAACGGTATGCCGCCATCGAACTCGCCGGGCACGCCGCTTTCGGCTCGTTTCAGACGCTGGACGCGCTACCGATTTATGAAGAGATGATCGTATCCGGCGCCTGGTGGGACTTCGTCGATACCATCGCCAGCCACCAGATCGGCGGTCTGTTGCGGCAGTATCCGCACGAAATGGCGGCGATCCTGCGCGGCTGGGCGGCCGGAGACGACATCTGGAAACGCCGGGCCGCGATTCTGGCTCAGCTCGGATTCAAGAAAAGCACCGACCGGCGCCTTCTCTACGATTGCATCCGCCCATCGCTCGGCCGGCCGGAATTCTTCCTCCGCAAGGGCATTGGATGGGCCTTGCGCGAGTACTCGAAAACGGACGCAGCGGCAGTGTTGCGATACGTCCGCGCTCACGAAAACCGGCTGAGCCCTCTCAGTATCCGCGAAGCGCTGAAATACACCGCCGCGCTTCCGCGGCGGGGCTGAACGAGTTAGACAGGGGTACGAGAGGGCGAAGTTGGGCGTCAGGAAGCGGCGCGGGTCATCTCGATATCGAGGGTAATCTCGACCGCGTCGCTGACCATCGCTCCATCGGGATCGAAAGCCAGCCCGAACTCCTTGCGGCTGACCTTCGTGGTCGCCGCCACACCCCGGCGCTGCAGCTTCCAGGGATCCGTCACTTCGTCGGAAAGACCTTCCACCGTCAGAGTGGCTTCTTTCGTCACGCCGCGAATGGTCAGGTCGCCAGTAGCTTTGTAATTTTTGCCGCCGGCCGGCGTGATCTTCTTCGAGCGGAACGTGATGATCGGAAATTTTTCGGCGTCGAGGAAATCGGGAGTTTTCAAGTGCCCGTCGCGCTTTGGGTCGCCCGTATGAAGGCTGGTTACATCGATCGTGGCGTCAAACCGCGCGGCGTCGGGTTTCGCGGGATCGAATTCCACTGTGCCCGCAACGGAATCGAACGTGCCGCGAACATTGGCAATCAGCATGTGCCGTACCATGAAGTGGGCGGAACTATGCATAGGGTCGATCTGATAGGTCATTATTCTGTTCTACACGAGAACGGCCGCGCGTGGGAATTGGTTTTCGCATGTTAATTTAGTGTGAAGCGGCTCTTCGCGCTGCCTGCACTTCCCGAATCGTTCATGAGCACGGCTGTCAGCCCATTTTTTGACGAACTCCGTTGGCGCGGCTTCATTGACGCCATCACCAGCGAGGACCTGGACGCTTATCTGGCCGAGGGGCGCCGCACCATTTACGTCGGCTTCGATGCCAGCGCCGACAGCCTGCATCTGGGCAATCTGATTCCCGTGATGGCCCTGGCGCATGCCCAACGCAACGGCCACCGTCCCCTCATCCTAGTGGGAGGCGGCACCGGCTTGATCGGCGACCCCAGTGGAAAGAGCGCCGAGCGCGCGCTGTTGACGATGGAAAAGGCCCGGGAGAACGCGGCGGCCATCGGAGCTCAGTTGAGCCGTTTCTTCGATTTGTCTTCTGACGACAAGGCTCTCCTTCTGAACAACGCCGACTGGCTGGCACCCCTGAATCTCCTTGATTTCCTCCGCGACACCGGCAAGCATTTTTCAGTCAACGAGATGATCAAGCGGGACTCGGTGCGCATGCGGCTGGAAGAGCGCGATCAGGGAATCTCGTACACCGAATTCAGCTACATGCTGCTGCAGGCCTACGACTTCTTTCACCTGTACCAGCACTACGGCTGCTCGATTCAGATGGGCGGCCGCGATCAGTGGGGCAACATTCTCTCGGGCAAGGAATTGATCCGCCGGGTGCTCGGGCAGCGCGCGGAGGGCATCACGTTTCCCCTGCTCACGGCCTCGAGCGGGAAGAAGTTTGGCAAAACCGAGGAAGGCGCCGTGTGGCTGGATGCGAAGCGCACCAGCCCCTACCAGATGTATCAATACTGGCTGCAGACGGCGGATGCGGACGTGGGGCGCTACCTGCGGCTGTTCACGTTCCTCGATCAGACGCGCATACAGGAACTGGAGAAGGCGGTCGACGCCGATCCCGAACGCCGCGAGGCCCAGCGCGTGCTCGCCGGCGAGTGCACGGGAGTCGTGCACGGCCGCGAGGTGGTGGAAGCCGTCGAAGCGGAGAGCCGCATTTTGTTTTCGGCATCCGACGAAATTCCCCAAGAAGCGACAATTTCGCTGCTCGCCGCCGAAGTGCCGGTCACCGAACTGCCTCACACCGAGATCGCCCAGGGCATCGGTCTGGTCGACCTGCTCGTGCGCACGCGGATGGGCGAGAGCAAGGGGGCCGCGCGAAAGCTAGTCGAGGGCGGGGGGGTGTACGTAAACAACCGTCGCGAGAGCGACGCGCGCAAAACGGTTTCGGCCGCGGACCTGGCGTGGCCCAGAGCCCTCCTGCTGCGCGCCGGCAAGAAGAACTATCACCTGGTCCTCATCCGCTAGAGCAGCGAATATCCTGTGCGCAAACGAACCTATTGGAAGCTGAAGCAGCGCGAGATACAAGTCGGCGAGAGGACCCTGCTGATGGGGATTCTCAACGTGACTCCGGATTCGTTTTCCGACGGAGGCCGATACGACGATCCCGACCGCGCCTTTGCCCGCGCCATCGAGATCGAAGAACAAGGCGCCGACATCCTGGACGTCGGCGCCGAATCCACGCGGCCGGGCTCGGAGCGCATCTCGGCTGCCGAGGAAATGCGCCGTCTGATTCCCGTCCTGAAACGGCTGAAGGGCCGCCTCGGCATTCCCATCTCGGTGGACACGTACAAGGCGGAAGTGGCGGAACGCGCGCTCGACCTCGGAGCGGAAATCATCAACGATCCCTCCGCTCTGACGTTTGAGCCCCAGTTGGCGCGGATCGCCTCGAACCATGACGCCGGCCTGATCTTGAATCATATGCGCGGCCGACCCGAGACTTGGGCGAAGCTCGGGCCCATGCCCGATCCGATGGGCGCCATTACGCGCGATCTCGATGCAGCGATCAGCCGTGCCCGCCACGTCGGCATCGACAGAAGCCGACTCGTGGTGGACCCCGGCCTGGGATTCGGCAAGCGCAAGGAACAGAATTCCGTCATCCTCGCCCGCCTTAGCCAGTTAGCCGCACTCGATCTACCGATCCTGGTGGGCCCGTCCCGTAAGGCTTTTTTGGCTCACGCGAGTCCGGAAGAAACCGAATTTGCCACGGCTGCGGCCGTGACGGCGGCAGTTCTGGCCGGCGCCCACATCGTGCGGGTGCATCATATCCGCGAGATGCGCGCTGCCGCCGGGATGGCCGATGAAATTCTGCGCGCCTCGGCGGTCTGAGCGACTCGCGGGTCGGCGGTGGGACCTTTAGCGACGGATCAGGGCCCGCCCGAGAGCCGCGCGTTACTTCGCGACTCTGGCTGCCCGCGCACGCGCCGGCTCGATGTTCGGCAAGAATGCCGTGAGCAGGCCGATCGCCGGTAGAAACGAGCACACCTTGTAGACGTAAGTAATGCTGGTGGCATCGGCCAGCTGCCCGAGCAGCGCGGCGCCAATACCGCCCATGCCGAACGCCAAGCCGAAGAACAAACCCGACACGGCGCCGACTTTGCCCGGCACCAGGTCTTGCGCGTAGACCACGATCGCAGTGAACGCCGAAGCCAGCACGATGCCGATGATCACGCTCAGAATGCCCGTCCAGAATAAGCTCACATACGGCAGCGGCAGACTGAACGGCAGCACTCCCAGAATCGAAACCCAGATTACGTATTTGCGCCCGATGCGATCGCCCACCGGGCCGCCAATGATCGTGCCTGCCGCTACCGCTCCTAAGAACACGAACAGGTAAATCTGCGCGGTCTGGACCGAAACGTGGAATTTCTGAATGAGGAAAAACGTGTAATAACTGGTCAGGCTGACCAAGTAAAAGAATTTCGAAAACACCAGAGCCACCAGGATGCCCAGAGAAACCGCGATCGTCCGCGGCGCGAGCTGCACGTGGTGCTCGTGGGCCGCCGTGCGCTTGGCTCCGGGCTTGCGGTGCGCTTTATACCAGTGGCCGACCTTCGTCATGATAAAGATCGCCACCAGAGCCACTCCGGAGAGATAGGCGATGCTGCGCTGCCCGGCCGGGAGCACAAGGAACGCGGCCAGCAGCGGACCCAGCGAGGTGCCGAAGTTCCCGCCGACTTGAAAAATCGATTGCGCGAGACCGTGCCGCCCACCGGAAGCCATGCGCACCACGCGGGAGGACTCCGGATGGAACACCGAGGAGCCTATCCCCACCAGGCCCACGGCACACAAAATCATCACATAGCTCGGCGCCACCGAGAGCAGCAGCAGCCCGGCCAGCGTGAACGTCATCCCAACCGGCAAGGAATATGGCATCGGCTTCCGGTCGGTGTACAGGCCGACCACCGGCTGCAGCAGCGACGCGGTCAGTTGCGCGGTCAGCGTGATCAGCCCGATCTGCCCGAAATCCAGGTGGTAGGAGCTTTTCAGAATCGGGTACACGGCCGGAATCACCGACTGCAGCGCGTCGTTCAGCAGGTGACACAAACCGAGGGCCGCCAGGACACGGTACGCCGTTTCCCCTGTTTTCAGGGGCGAAGAAACACCGGTAGGGGTGCTGACGCTCGGGGCAGTGGACACTTCTTCGAGTGTAGCAGGACCGCCAGTCTGGCCGGCGTTTACCGGCGCCGCGGCTGGCTCGACGGCGGCACGAGGTCCTTCATGCGCAGGTACGCCACGGCGGTGCCGTACATCTCGTTATCGTGCGCGACGTTGAAGTTGAGCACACCGAGCTTGGTCAAGTCGCGGCCGAACATCTTCACCATGGTCGCGCCATCGGCGTCGGTCATCGCGTTGTACACGCCGTCGCAATAGTCGAACGACTGCTTGAGCGCGGCGGTGGCCTCGGCCTTGGTTTTCTTGGTCTTCTCGAAGGTCGGCTGCTGCGGCTCGCCCTTCACCAGCCCGCACAACATCATCTGGATGTCGGCGATGTGGCTGATGATCTCGCCATAGGTGCGGGTCTTGCCCGGCACGGTCGAATAGGCGTAGTCGGCCTCCGGCATTTCGTCGGCCGCGCGGGTCAGCGTATTCTTGATCCCGTTATACGAGTTCTTGGTTTCGGTGCTAAAGGGGTTCTGCGCGTACAGCGCAGTCGCAGCAAAGGCGGCAGTCAGCGTCAGAATACAGAAACTCTTCACTCGATTCTCCTTTAAATCGCTAGTATACACCGGGGAGTCCGCTTGCCCCGTAGATGCGATTCAAAGCATTGGCCGGGCGACAACGCCCGGCGAGAAGTCCGCGGGGTTTTGAAGATCGCGCAGCCCGGCCGCCGGCAACGTCATTTCTTGCTGGTTCGGCATTCGTGCGCCTCCGTTACGCTAGTCTGGAAGTATGCCAGTTCTGCCCGGGGATCACTGGCGCCGCCTCCGCTGGGTGACGAAGACGTTCTACGTCCTCGCGATCGTGTATGCGGTTCTGTATTTCGCCGGCCTTTCGCCGAATCTGCAATCGCTGATCGCGTTTGCCGCTCTATTTTTCGGCCTCCTTTCGCTCGTCGGCTTGCTGCGCCGCTCGTTGCGCCGGGCTATCTGGCTGCTCCGCAACCGGCTGCTGCTCGCCTACCTCATGATCGCGGTCGTGCCGATAGTCCTCGGCCTCGTGCTCGTCTTCATCACGTCGTGGGCTGTCATCGGCCAGATGGCGGTCTACCTGGTGAACAGCGAACTCGAGCGCCGCATCAATTTTCTCAGCGGGCCGGTAGAAGGTTTGCTGCGGTTACCGGGAACCAACCCCGAGACGTTTGTCGCGCAATTCGCGCCCCTGATTCAGCGCCGGTTTCCCACTTTTGAGCTGCGTATCCGCGGCCGCAATGATATCCGTTTCCCTGCCGCTTCGCGCCTCGAACCCCCACCCATCGGCCGGCAGGAGGCCAACGGGCTGGTATTGAAAGGCGACAAGGTCTTCGCCTGGGTGCACACGGCCGCCAACGGCAACGAGCTTACCTTGCTGGCACCCATCACGCACGACCTGCTCAGCCACCTCATCACCGGGCTCGGCGATGTCGATCTCGTGCCGTATACGGCGCGCTCGCAGGCCAGCCTGGTCCCGGCCAAACAGAATCCGATCGATTTCGAATTTACGTTCCCGTATCCAGTGTCCATCGAGCATTGGGAGTCTCCCACCGTCACCAGGAACGGCATCCTGCTGGTCAACACGCGCTTTTTTGCCGTCCTGGAAACCATGTTCGGCGAGAAGTCGCAATACTTCGAGGGTCTGATCGTTGCGTTCGTAGGGGTCTCGATTCTGTTTCTGCTGGTGGAACTGGCGTCCCTGGTCGGCGGCATCCGGCTGAGCCGCAGCATCACCGGCGCCGTCCATGAACTCTACGCCGGCACGCAACACGTCAAGGAAGGCGACTTCGCCTACCGAATTCCCGTCAACGGCGTCGACCAGCTTGCCGACCTGAGCGCCTCCTTCAACACCATGACGGAAAACCTGGGGCGGCTGCTGGTGGTGGCCAAGGAGAAGGAGCGCCTGCAATCCGAGCTGGAAATCGCGCGCGAGGTGCAGGCGCAACTCTTCCCCAAGGCCGCGCCCGCAAACCGAACCCTCTGCCTGGCCGCCGTGTGCCACCCGGCCCGCGCCGTGTCGGGCGACTATTACGATTACATGTCGATTTCCGAAGGCGCGGTGGCGTTCGCCATCGGCGACGTCGCCGGCAAGGGAATCTCCGCGGCGCTGTTGATGGCCACCATTCAATCCACCATGCGCACGCAATTGAACGCGGCCAACGGCGCGCGGCCGGATCATTTCTCCACTGCCTCGCTCGTCGCCACGCTCAATCGCCAGCTCTACGCCAACACCTCTCCGGAAAAATACGCCACCTTCTATTTCGCGCTCTACGATGAAGCGCAGCAAGCCTTGACCTACACGAATGCCGGCCACCTCCCGCCGTTTCTGATGCGCAACGGTCAGTTCGAAAAGCTCGATCCGAACGGCACAGTCGTCGGCGCTTTTCCCATGGCGAAATACGGCGAAGCGACCGTGCACCTCGAGGCGGGCGATATACTGGTGGCCTACACCGACGGCATCGTCGAGCCCGAAAACACCTACGGCGAAATGTTCGGAGAAGAGCGCTTCCAGGACCTGCTGGCCAAGTACGCGCACGCCGATTCTGCCGAGATGATGGCTCGCGTCATGGAAGCCGTGGTCCAGTGGACCGGCTCCTCCGAGTTGCAGGACGATATGACCATGCTGGTGGCGCGCCGCGTATGAAGGTTCTCACCGCGGCGCAGATGCGCGACGTCGATCGCCGAACGGTCGAGTTGGGCATTCCCGGCACCGTCATGATGGAGAACGCCGGGCATCGGCTGGTGGAATTTCTGGAAGCGGAGTTGGCGCCGCTCGCCGCGCAGCGCATCGTCGTGCTCTGCGGCAAAGGGAACAATGGCGGCGATGGGATGGTGGTGGCGCGGCAGCTCCACACCCGCGTGCGCCCGGCCGCGCTCCACGTGGTGCTGCTCGCAGGTCCGGAGGAGTTGAAGGGCGATGCCGCCGCGAATCTCCGGATGCTCGAGGCATGCGGCTGCCCGGTGGTGTGCGAGATTCCGGCTGCCGCGCGCAACGCCACGCTTGTGGTGGACGCGCTGCTCGGCACGGGCATCAGCGGCCCCGCCACCGGCCGCATGCTCGCGGGCATTCGCGAGATCAATACCGGCTTTCCTCTCGCCAAGGTGGTCGCCGTCGACATCCCCTCCGGCCTGCCGAGCGATTCGGGACAACCTGGGGGGGAATTCGCGCGTGCCGATGCGACCGTGACCTTCACCGCGCCGAAGGTCGGCCAGGTGCTGCCTCCGAATTGCGATCACGTCGGCCGTTTGATCGTGCGCCCCATCGGCAGTCCCCCTTCGCTTTGGGAAGACAACCCCGAAATCTTCCTCTCCGTGATCGAGCCGTCTATGTTCCGGCATCTTCTGGCGCCGCGTCCGCGCGCGGGGCACAAGGGCACGTTCGGCCACGTCCTGGTGATCGGCGGCTCGCGCGGAAAAACCGGCGCGCCGGCGATGGCGGGCCTGGGCGCACTGCGTGCGGGCGCGGGCCTGGTAACCGTCGCGTCGGCGCAAAGCGCAATTCCCATCATCGCCGCGCATACCGCCGAACTGATGACGGAACCGCTGGACGAGACTCCGGCCGGCGGCATCTCGCGCCACGCGAAGCTACGGGCGCTCGCCGAAGGCAAAACGGTGGTCGCGATCGGCCCGGGCCTCGGCCGCGAATCCGATATCGAGACGCTGGTCTCGGACGCAGCCGCCGACCTTCCGCAGCCCATGATTATCGATGCGGATGCCTTGATCCCCGGTCTCGGCGGCGCCGGCAAGCTCCGTGTGATGACGCCGCACCCCGGCGAGATGGCGCGTCTCACTGGAAAAACAACCGCCGACGTGCAGAACGATCGCGTAGGCGTCGCGCGCGCGTTCGCGATGCAGGAGGAAGTCGTTCTGGTGCTGAAAGGCCAGCGCACTGTGATCGCGTTTCCCGATGGCGCGGTCTGGGTCAACCCGACCGGCACGCCCGCGCTGGGCACCGGCGGCAGCGGCGACGTGCTGACCGGCATGATCGCCGGGTTGCTGGCGCAATTCCCGGAAGACCCGCAGGCCGCTATCGCCGCCGCGATCTACCTGGGCGGCCTGGCGGGCGAGATCGGCGCGCGCGAAATCGGCGAGAAGGGTTTCATCGCCACCGATATCCTCCGCTATCTTCCCCGTGCCATGGAGGCGTGTGCCGGCGTATCGGACGGCCTCTGAAGATGAGACGTTGGCGCTCGGCGAACGCCTGGCGCGCGAATTCCCCGCCAAGCAAGTCGTGCTGCTCATCGGCCAGCTCGGCGCGGGCAAGACCACGCTCGCCAAAGGTATCGTCAAAGGCCTCGGCGCGGCCAGCCCCGAGGAAGTCTCCAGCCCGACCTTCACGCTCATCCATGAATATGGCCGCGACGGCCGGGTCTTCCATGTCGATCTCTATCGGCTCGAGGAACCGCGCGAGCTGGCGACGCTCGGCCTGGAAGATCTGTTCGAGCGGGAAGCCGTGGTCTTGATCGAGTGGGGCGAGCGGTTTCCGCAGATCCTGCCCGCGGCCCGAACGGAAATCCGGATCACTGTCGCCGAAGACGAAACCCGCGCAATCGACGTCCAGCGCGTCATGCCAGATCAGGACGGCCTTCGCAGGACCTGAGCCTCGAACACAGAAAGCGTTGCGGACGGATCGAGGTAAGCGTGCGCCGGCAGGCCACTCTTTCGGGTGAGGGCGTGGAGAAAATCCGCCTCCGTCCATTCAGGACGCGCGACCTGCGGCAATAACACGCCGCGCATCGGGCCTTGGCGGAGCAGCCCGCCATGGCGGCCGATCTGGAAACTCTGAACATCGCGAATCCGGCGCATGGGGGTAAGAATCGAGATCTCCACATCAAATGGGCCAGCGACAGCGTCACCGGGCCGAAAGCGGGGATCTTCCAGCGCAGCGACCAAGGCGAGATCCGGCACTGCCTCGGCCAGAGCGGAGCGCGCCTCACAATGGCCCATGCAACCCAGCAGCTCGCCGCCGCGGTGAAGGCTGACGAACGCGCCGAGCCGCGATTCCAGAGCCGGGCTCCCGTGCCCGCGCACCGGGTTCCGGCAGCCGGTATCGCGCAGACGCTGCAAGGTCAGCTCGGCGCTCTGCAGAAGCTCCGCGCCATCTTCGGCAGTCAGCTCAAAAGAAGAACGCGGGAAATAGCCCAGCGCGGCGTAGCTCACGGTGTGCTGGTAGTCGCCGGTGATTTCGCCCGAAGTCTGATAGTCGAGAGTGGATTGAAACAGGCCGTCCGGATAAACGAGAGTTAGAGTCGCGAGCAGCAGCGCAATCGGATCGGTGCCGCAGACGGTAGAGCCGGTCTCGCTGAGCGCTTGCAAGAATAAGCCGGCGTCGAGGCTGCCCGCCACTTCCATGCATGCGGCGTCCAGATCTCGCAACCTGCCGGCAACCCGGTCATCGGCAGGAAACGGCACATAGGCGAAGTTTGCGCCATAGTGGGTGAAATCCGAGGACGCAAGAAACACGGTGCCGGGCTGCCATTCCGCCGCCAATGCCTCCGCGAACTCACGGCGTTGCGCATCATTCATTGGTCCGACGTACAACGGGCACAGGCGGGCGCGCGGCGCGGCTTTCTGCAGAAAAGGCAGCTGGATCTCGAAGGAGTGGTCGCAAACCAGCCGTTCCGCCACGCGCGGGAACCGAGTGGAAAGGAAGCTGTCGATCGTAACCGGTCCAAGCGGCGTGGATACCGCTCCGACTTCGGGTACGGCAACGCCGCGCAACCCGCCCCGGTGCGGGAACGCCAATAAGACGATACGCTCGGGATTCTGCTGCCGCAGGGAGCGATATACGGAGGCGGCAACGACGCCCGAATATTCCGGCGCGGCATGCGGCACCACGAAACCCAACCCGTCGCGGAACAAGTACGGTCCGGTGCGCGCCCGCGAGGACTCAAACCGCTCTTCGAGCAGCTGGTCGAGCCGGCTAGCCTGGGCCGGATACCAAGTGCCGCTGAAGGGTGAGACATGAACCGCATCCATAGACTATCCGCAGCGGAGGTGAACGAGATCGGCCGCTTCCTTTCCCTGGACATGCAGCGGCATCCAGACGCCGGGGAGGAGCGTCCGGCACGCCGGACACAATCCTTCGGCGGAAAGATGATTGCGTAACACTCGAAAGCCGAGGCGTTCGATCACCACGGCGCCGCAGCCGGGACAAAAGGTATTTTCCAGCTCCCCGGTCTCGCCGGGCAAGTTGCCAGCGTAGACGAAGCGCAGCCCAGCCGCGCGCCCGATACGCGCCGCGCGCACCAGCGTCTCGGCGGGCGTGTCCTCCGGACTCGTCATCTTGTAATCCTGGTGAAACGCGGTCACGTGCCAGGGAATGTCGGGCGAGATGGCCGAGAGAAACTCCGCGACCTGCTGCAACTCTGAGTCTGAATCGTTGAAGCCGGGCACCACCAGCGTCACCACTTCCAGCCAGAATCCAAGATCGTGCACGCGCCGGATGGTTTCGAGGATCGGGCCGATGCGTCCGCCCAGTTCGTGATAGCGGCGATCGCTGAAGCTCTTCAAGTCGATCTTGTAGAGGTCGACCCAAGGCCGGAGATACTCTAACACCTCGGGCGTACCGTTGCCATTGGAGACGAAACCGGTGACCAGGCCGGCGGCCTTGGCCTCGCGGAAAACGGCGACCGCCCATTCGGAGGTGATGAGCGGTTCGTTGTAGGTGCTCACCAGGCTCGTCGCGCCCTGCCGCGCGGCCATCGCGACGAGGTCCCGCGGCGCCACAGTATGGAAATCCACCGAAGCGCGCACATCGCGCAGCGCTTGCGACGTCACCCAGTTCTGGCAGTAGCCGCAGTGCAGATCACAACCCAGCATGCCGAAGCTCAGAGCCCTGGTCCCCGGCAAGGCGTGGAAAAACGGCTTTTTCTCGATGGGATCGCAGTACGCGGAGTTGATGTAGCCGTACGGGGCGTACAGTTTTCCGTCGCGGTTATAACGGACCTTGCAAACACCGGAGAAGCCGGGGGAGATCGGACAGCGGTGGCCGCAGGCAAAACACTCGACCCGCCCGCGGTCGAGAGGGCGGTACAACTCCGCTTCCCGGGTCTGTTCTGCGAGTTGTTCGGCCAACGTTTTCATAACAACTCGATGACCGATTCCGCCATCATTGTAACGCCGTGCGCGCCGCTATAATACGACCTATGGCCAATCCACAAGCAACCTATGATGATGCAAATCTGTGTCTGAGATTGTATGAGCTGCGGCGCGAAGAAACCATGCGGAAGGCGCGGCAGTGGTTCGCGACGTTTTCCGCCAAAACGCCGGCGGACTTTCCGCAAATGGGCACACAGGAGAACGCCTATCTCCGGATGGTGACCAGCTACTGGGACATGGCGGCCTCGTTCGTGACCGCTGGCGTTCTGAATGAAGAGCTGTTCCTGCAGACTAACGGCGAACTGCTGTTTGTCTGGGAAAAGGTGCGCGAGTTGGTGCCGCAGATGCGGCAGCAGAACAAGAATCCGAACTACATGAAGAATCTGGAGACGGTGGGCAACACAGCCATCAAGCGGATGCCGGCCGAAGCGTATCAGCAATTCTCTTCGATGATCAAGGGCATGGCGGCGCGGTAACGCGTCCCGGTGGGGGCAGGTCGGCGACCTGCCCGCGCTTCCTCACGCCGTCCGTTTCGTTTCGGATTGATCCCCCTTCGAAATCGCCGCCTGGGCTGCCGCTAAACGCGCGATGGGCACGCGGTAGGGCGAGCACGAGACATAATCCATCCCCACGCGGTGGCAGAATTGGACGGAGCTGGGCTCGCCGCCGTGCTCGCCGCAGATGCCCACTTCGAGATCCTTGCGCGTCTTGCGGCCGGCGTCGACGGCGATCTTCACCAGCTGACCGACGCCTTCCTGATCGAGGACGGCGAACGGATCGCTCGGCCAGATCTTGCGGTCTTCGTAGTCCTTGCGGAAACTGCCGTAGTCGTCGCGCGAAATGCCCATGGTGGTCTGGGTCAGGTCATTGGTGCCGAAGCTGAAGAACTCCGCTTCTTGCGCAACGGTATCGGCGGTGAGGGCGGCGCGCGGAATCTCGATCATGGTGCCTACCATGTATTTCAGATCTTTCATCCCGGCGTCGGCCAACACCTGCTCGGCGACATCCACCACGATCTTCTTCTGGTTGGCGAGCTCCTTGACGCCGCCGATGAGCGGGATCATCACTTCCGGAATCACCTTGACGCCTTTCTTCGCCATCTGCACGGCGGCTTCGAAGATGGCGCGCGCCTGCATCTCGGTGATCTCGGGATAGGTAACGCCGAGACGGCAGCCGCGATGGCCCAGCATCGGGTTGAACTCGTGCAGCTCTTCGACGCGATGCAGAAGCTCGGGCAGCCTGGTCTTGAGGTTTTTGACTTCGGCGCCCAGGCGGGCGTACTTGGCGGCGAATTCCTTCTTCGTTTTGGCATCCGCGCGCGGCAGCAGGGCGATATCGACCATCAGGTCTTCGCGCTTGGGGAGGAATTCGTGGAGCGGCGGATCGAGCGTACGGATCACCACGGGGAAGCCGTCCATGGCTTGGAACAGATCGGCGAAATCCTTCCGCTGGAACGGCAGCAGCTTGGCTAGCGCCTTGCGGCGAGATTTCTCATCGCGCGCCAGAATCATCGCCTGCATGTGTGGCAGCCGGTCCTCGGCGAAGAACATGTGTTCGGTGCGGCACAGGCCGATGCCTTCGGCGCCGAACTTGCGCGCGGCTTTGGCGTCGCGGCCGATGTCGGCGTTGGCGCGCACGCCGAAATCGCCGCGGAACTCGTCGGCCCAGCCCATGAAGGTGGCAAGGAC